>JBHEMH010000082.1:0-514 GCA_046262675.1 Vulcanimicrobiaceae bacterium | reverse complement strand
CCGACGCCGTCTCCGCCGCAAGCCTCTCCGCCGTCACTCGCGACGCTTCCATAGTCGACGCCGTATCCGCCGCCAAGCGCTCGGCCGTGAGCCGGTAGGCCTCCGTGGCCGACGCGGTGGCCCCTGCCAGCGTCGCCGCCCTGGCCAGCGACGCCTCCGTGGCCGTGGCCACCGCTCGCTTTGCGAGGAGGCGGATCTCGAACTCGTCCATGACCAGCGCAGCGAGGTCGCCGAGATTGGCGATCTCTGCCGCGGTCACCTCGCGGCGGTCCCGACCCATCACGCACAGCGTGCCGATGTCGAACCCGTCCGAGGTGATCAGCGGCACCCCGGCGTAGAACCGCACCCGGAGGTTCCCGGCCACCAGCGGGGAGCCGAGCGTGGGGGGGTCGGTGGCCGTGGCGGTGGCGATCCACGGAACGGCCTGCAGGATGGCGGACGCGGACAAACCCGGGTCGCGGACGATCTCGGATGCGTCCGGCAGCCCAAGGTGCGACTTGAACCAGATGCGGTC
>JBHEMH010000081.1:0-518 GCA_046262675.1 Vulcanimicrobiaceae bacterium | reverse complement strand
TGCGACCACTGGTACGGGATGCGCAACCCGAACCATTCGAGCACGCGATTGAAGTACTCGCTCCAGGCGATGGCGACCGTCGCCGCACCTACCGCGTATTCGAGAATCAAATCCCAGCCGATGATCCACGCGACGAATTCGCCCATGGTAGCGTAGGAATAAGTGTAGGCACTGCCCGCGACCGGAATCATCGAGGCGAATTCCGCGTAACAGAGACCTGCAAACGCGCAGCCGACTAGATTCACCGGCCCGAGCGAACGCTTCAGGCTATGTTCGCCCACCTCCTGCGCCTCTTCCATCAGCCGATCGATCGGTTTTCTCGCGAATAAATTTGCCATTGGATTAAATTGCTTTCGGCTTTGCTAAGTCGCGCACCGGCACGGAGTCAAGCCGCGCGTGATTTGCGCCACAAAAAGTAAACCGGCACGCCTGCGAGCACGATGAGCAAACCAGGCCAGGAGGTCTGCGTGCGGTAAACGGCAAGCACCAGCAGAATCACGGTCGCCGCGATGATGTAC
>JBHEMH010000080.1:0-541 GCA_046262675.1 Vulcanimicrobiaceae bacterium | reverse complement strand
GTAGACGACGCCGAGTTCTTCCTTTGCGAGCGGCGTTTTCGCAAACGCACCGATATTTGCCGGCACACCCGGATGTGCGCGCGTCAGGTCGCCGCTGATCTGTTTCCAGTGCATGCCGCCGTCTTGCGTCGCAAACACGACGTTCGCGCCGAAATACAGCGTGCGTTTATCCACGTAGCTAAAGATGAGCGGGTCGGTCCGGTTGTAGCGCAGCTTGCCGACGAAGAATCTGCCGCCGTATGCCGGAGAACTTCGGCGCTGCCGCTTTCCTGTTGCCCGCTCATCACCCAATACGGGAAACGGTTGTCGGCAATAACGTGGTACATCTGCGCCGTGGGCTGGTTATACCACGAGCTCCACGTTTGCCCGTGGTTCACCGAAATCGTCGCACCTTGATCGACGGCAAGCGCGATCACATCGTGGTTGGACGGATCGATCCAAATGGTGTGGTAGTCGTCGCCGCCGGGCGCGCCTTTAATGCCGGTAAATGTTTTGCCGCCATCGGTCGAGCGGTACGTCGTCGTATTTGCAACGTATACCG
>JBHEMH010000079.1:0-580 GCA_046262675.1 Vulcanimicrobiaceae bacterium | reverse complement strand
ATTCACGAGCGTCTCCCAATTCAAGAAGGGGAACGAATTGGGATGGGCGGCGGAGTACTGTGCCGGCCGCATCAGCGAGACTGCGCCGTCGCTCAAGGTTCAGCTCCGCATCACCGCCGCGAATGGGGACAGCTTCTCGACCGATCCGGAGGAGTTCGTCCCTGACTCGATCAAGGCGTCGCCCGGCTGCTATCTGCTCAGGGGTGCGCTTCCTCTGACCGATCTGGAGCCGGGCCCGTACAAGGTATCCCTGACAATCTCCGGCGCTGAGAATGGGAGCAGCTACAATCTCGTTCGCGATTTCGAAGTGAAGGTCGGTCGCGGCCTTGTCTGTCTCGCTCTGACTGAAGAGCGTTGCCGCGACCTCGATCTGCCGCTCATGGTCGAGAAGAACACGTCGAACTACGGGACCGCGTTCACGGTTTCGATCGAAGCGCGGGGCCGCGTCACGACGGGGATCTCTGCTCACGATCGATCCGAGACGGTTCGCGTGGCGATCGATCCGAAGACGCGCCCGGCCGATCTGCTTCGTCCGGGCCACATCTTTCCGCTTCGTGCAAAAAGAGGCGGGGTGCTGAAA
>JBHEMH010000078.1:0-583 GCA_046262675.1 Vulcanimicrobiaceae bacterium | reverse complement strand
ATGCCCGTGCACGTTTGGTGCGCCGTCCCTGGACGGCGGCAGAACGTCGTATTGTGTGGATGGGCGTTCTCGGCCGGCTTACCATTGCGGCCGAAGCCATTTTAGGCACGCTTGTCTTCCTGTTCCTTACCTGGGGCGTCTACCGCCGGGCGCAGTCCGTCGAGCAATCGCTCATCGTGCTTGTCCCGGTGTTTGCGCTCGGTGCGCTCGGGTTCATTCTTTATGGTATCGCTCTCATGGTCGAGCCGATACGAGCTTTCCTACACACGTTGAGACCCATCTATATCGTAGACGGATACGTGCGCTACCGCGGTCCCGATGAGTTTTCCGGCGATGAGGCGACCGGTTACGTCGCCGTGCTTTTCGAGAACCGTGATGTTGCATGCGAATGGGAAGCGTTCGGGGCGGACCCGCTGCCGGACCGCACGATTCCCACGCTGTGCGAATTTTCTCTGTACGGCGGCATCCACAAGATCGACGGAAAATCGACGGGCCTCTTGCCGGAGAAAATTACGACGCTCAACATCGGTATGGCGCCGCGCAACGCACCGATGGATTAGGGAAGCTCTGAAGAAGTCTGCGT
>JBHEMH010000077.1:0-608 GCA_046262675.1 Vulcanimicrobiaceae bacterium | reverse complement strand
CGGATTGCGGCGCGCCGTGCCGGTCGGGCAAGTCGGAAGTTAGGGCGGTCCACTTCGCCACGTATGTCTGGATCGTCGTGACGAGCGCGGCGTGGCTCCAGGTGAGCGGCGAGACCGAGAGCGGCGCGCCGGTATACGGATGGACCTGCTCGGCGAGGATGCCGCTTTCCAGCGTATGGTCGGTCACCCACTCGATGTGCGACGCGGCCGGCGCGAGATCGGCCACCGTCCTCGCGGCGGCGATCGAGCGTCGCGTCGCGCGTCACCGTGCCGTCCTTGGCGACATTGACCAGGCGGACGAACCGGCCGAGCGACGGGTCGTACAAGTGCTTGACCGTCGCGTCGTGAATCTCCTGCGCCGCGCGCCGCCAATCCGCCGCGAGGCGCTCCTGCCCGAAGGCTTCGGCGAAGTTCGCCGCCGCGCGCAAGCCGGACCAGACGGCGGCGACTGTCCAGGCCATGATGCCGTGCCGCTCCTCCCACAGATCGTACGACGGCGCAGGCAGGCCCGTCCTCGGCTCGCGGAAACGCGTCATGAAATCGGCGGCGGAGCGCACCAATGGCCGGTAGAGCGGCGACACGGATTCGACCTCGCGGTAGTGCCGGAA
>JBHEMH010000076.1:357-612 GCA_046262675.1 Vulcanimicrobiaceae bacterium | reverse complement strand
GTGCGCGGTTCAGCAGAACGGGATGTTCACGGATGACCTCATCGAGCACGTCCCAGACTTCCGGACGCACGCGTTCGACCATGCGCTTCGCGCTCTTGATATTGTGCGCTTGGCCACGGTCGACGAGCTTTTTCATCACGAACGGCTTGAACAGTTCGAGCGCCATTTCCTTAGGAAGACCGCATTGATGCAGCTTCAAGTTCGGACCAACGACGATAACCGAGCGTCCCGAGTAATCGACGCGCTTTCCGAGCA
>JBHEMH010000076.1:0-255 GCA_046262675.1 Vulcanimicrobiaceae bacterium | reverse complement strand
TGTTGCGGTTGATCACGCGGCGGTAGAGATCGTTGAGATCCGAGGTGGCGAAACGGCCGCCGTCGAGCTGAACCATTGGGCGCAGTTCGGGGGCAATGACCGGAACGGCCGAAAGAATCATCCACTCGGGCTTGTTGCCGGAGTTCAGGAACGCTTCAACGACTTCGAGGCGCTTGATGGCCTTCAGGCGCTTTTGTCCGGATGTTTCTTTGAATTCCTTACGCAGATCTTCTTGCAGTTTGCGCAGATTGAGGT
>JBHEMH010000075.1:386-618 GCA_046262675.1 Vulcanimicrobiaceae bacterium | reverse complement strand
ATCACGTTCAGCTCAAGCTGCCCCGCGTGCACCGCCATCGCCACCGCCGCATCATTGCCCACCACCTGAAAGCTCACCATCGCCGCCAGCTCCGGCATCACCGGATTTATCTTCCCCGGCATGATCGAGCTGCCCGGCTGCAAGCTCGGCAGATTTATCTCCGCAAACCCTGTGTTCGGCCCAGAACTCATCAACCGCAGGTCATTCGCAATGCGGATCACCTCCAGTGCCA
>JBHEMH010000075.1:0-264 GCA_046262675.1 Vulcanimicrobiaceae bacterium | reverse complement strand
CTCTTTCCCCTTCGCCTCAAACGCCGCGGCCAGCTTCTCCAGCACCGGATAAAGCTTCTCCAACTCCAGCAGCGCGCCCAGCCGCATCCCCGTCGGAAAAACGTCGTTCGTCGACTGCCCGTAATTCACATGATCGTTCGGATGCACCGAGTACTCGCCCAACTTCCCGCCCAATATCTCCGTCGCCCGGTTCGCGATCACCTCATTGGTATTCATGTGGAAGCTCACACCCGCGCCCGCCTGGAACACATCCACCACAAACTG
>JBHEMH010000074.1:0-618 GCA_046262675.1 Vulcanimicrobiaceae bacterium | reverse complement strand
AGAAAAGGTCGTGCACCCCTGAATCGATCAGCGACTCTCCAGCTTGCCCGCGGATTCGCGGCTCCAGCCAGGCACTCCCACGTCGCTCAGAAGAGACTCCTTACCGTTGCTACCTTCCGGTCCTGGCGGGGTTCGCAGGCTCCTGACGCATGGGACCCAACTCTCAACGCCGTTCCACCGCAGCAGTCCTACAGAGCCGGACCTCACAGGGGAATTCAACCCCGCTAAAGCGGATTGCAGGTACAGGGCACCGCCCACGTTCGGACCGCATGCAGGAATTTGTCGTTCGCAGGGGGTTTCTCGTCGAGCACGATGTCATCATTCCGATTGGCGAAGTCGAGGAGCATGTCGGCAACGGCGACGACACGATCCATCTGCGGATGACGGCGGATCAGGTGAAGCAATTGCCGGAGTTCGTTGAATCTTCGTACATGGCCGCGCCGAACGGTATGTATCCGGGTCTCTTCGGCGATTCCATTGGGATGGCGGGCGCAGGCGGGGGCGGCCTTCTCTGGCCGGGGCCGATCTACGAACCCGCGGCGCAAGGCTCGCTCGGTCGTGCCGGTCTGCCTGCAGCCGCACCGCTTGCGGATAGCGGTGGAACGAACAATGTTATGC
>JBHEMH010000073.1:318-627 GCA_046262675.1 Vulcanimicrobiaceae bacterium | reverse complement strand
CACCAGGCTGATGCGCAGCAGTTCCTTGAGGACCTTCGTGAGCGGTTCGCGAAGTTCAACCTGGAGCTGCACCCAGGGAAGACGCGGCTGATCGAGTTCGGACGGTTCGCCGCCCGCAACCGCAAGACGCGCGGCCTCCCGAAACCTGAGACGTTCGAGTTTCTCGGCTTCACGCACATCTGTGCGAAGACGAGAGCCGGGCATTTCAAGGTCAAGCGCATCACCAGCAAGAAGCGGATGCAGGCCAAGTTGCGCGAGGTCAAATTCGCGCTCAACCGGCGCCGGCACCTGCCCATTCCCGACCAAGGG
>JBHEMH010000073.1:0-248 GCA_046262675.1 Vulcanimicrobiaceae bacterium | reverse complement strand
CGAGCCGCAAACCAATATTCCAACTGGCCGCACCAGGTGCGGCCTGCGAGGACGATGGTCTGAGGTTCGGGCGATGAACGTCCGCGACACCGCCGACTTCGACACCGACCGCTCGACCGCGGTGATCTCCTCGCTGACGGGCCCGCGGGCGCGCCAGTCGGCGGGTGCTGACGCCGGCGAGCATCTGCCCGGGTGCAGATGCTCGTGTTCGGGGTGCAGCGCTACGGTTTGATGGCGCTGTCGACGAG
>JBHEMH010000072.1:420-671 GCA_046262675.1 Vulcanimicrobiaceae bacterium | reverse complement strand
GTGCATTGGTCGCCTTATGAGTCGCGGAAGGCAGCTTTACATCCACGCCCTTGGGCTGTCCGATGAAGCTGGCGCTGACCATGAAGATAATCAGCAGCACCAGGCATACGTCGGTAAATGGCGTGATGTTGATCTCTGCCATCACCCGGCCTCTGGATCCCGTCGATATTGCCATAACCTGTTCTCCTGCGCGCTATCTATATGGTTCCCGGATCGGGCTGCGTATCATTCGGGCCGGCCCGCTGAGCAAA
>JBHEMH010000072.1:0-256 GCA_046262675.1 Vulcanimicrobiaceae bacterium | reverse complement strand
CCGAAGTGGTTGCTCCAGTTGAGGTAGATGTTATAGAAGATCACCGCGATGATAGCCACGATAGACCACCGGCTGTCGCAATAAGGGCCTGGGCAATACCGGAGGCCACCACCGCTGTTCCGGCGGCTCCTGCCAGGGAGATATCATGGAACGCCCGCATGATACCGAGCACGGTACCAAACAACCCGACGAACGGCGCTGTGGCGCCAACCGTTCCCAGGATGGGAAGGTTCTTCTCGAGGTAGGCAGCCTGTCG
>JBHEMH010000071.1:516-751 GCA_046262675.1 Vulcanimicrobiaceae bacterium | reverse complement strand
GTCATGTAGTATTACGGCTGCTGTCATTCCCGGGTCGTCTAATGGTAGGACGCGAGCCTCTGAAGTTCGTTATCGGTGTTCGAGTCACTGCCCGGGAGCCACGGCCCTATCGTCTAGAGGCCTAGGACGCCGCCCTCTCACGGCGGTAACACGGGTTCGACTCCCGTTGGGGCTAAATAAAATCCCTCGTAAACGGGGGTTTTCCAGTCTTTTGTCGCCCTTTTGAGGACCTAGA
>JBHEMH010000071.1:0-393 GCA_046262675.1 Vulcanimicrobiaceae bacterium | reverse complement strand
CGTGCGCACACTTGGCAAAGGCCAGAGGCTCGAGCTTTTTCGCGCTGCTCTCGTTTTTTGTTTCGGAGATAGACCCGGCGCGCTTCGGTAACGGGCATTATGCGAAAACCAAGGCACCTTCGAGATGCGCCGGGAACGCGAGATCGTGCGCGGCTGCATATTTCTGAGCCTGCGCCAACGTCTCCCCGTCCAACGCCAGGACTTCGATTCCTACAACGTTCCCGGTATCATCGAGGTCCACCGCGACGGCGCCGTCTTCCCAAACGTCGATCGTGTTCGTGGCTTGGGCTTCGCGATACCGGACGTAGCCGGCCTTCGCCTGAAAATCCACTTTCACGTTTGTTGGTTCGGTCATTTTAAGGTCCCCCTTGCTTCCGAGAATCGGCCCATGCC
>JBHEMH010000070.1:423-893 GCA_046262675.1 Vulcanimicrobiaceae bacterium | reverse complement strand
CGGCGACGCTGGCAGGCGCTACCGCGTCGGCCACGGAGGCCCACCGCCTCACGGCCGAGCGATTGGCGGCGGCTACGGCGTCGACTATGGAAGCGTCGCGGGTGACGGCGGAGAGGCTGGCGGCGGAGACGGCGTCGGCGATGGAGGCGTCGCGGGTGACGGCGGAGAGGCTGGCGGCGGAGACGGCGTCGGTCAAGGAGGCCTACCGGCTCACGGCGGAGAGGCTGGCGGCGGAGACGGCGTCGGCCACGGAGGCCTCCCGGCTCCAGGCCGAGCTGGCGGCGGCAGCCACGGAGGCCTCCCGGCTCAAGTCCGAGTTCCTCGCCAACATGAGCCACGAGATCCGAACGCCGATGAACGGCGTGCTCGGCATGGCCCAGCTCCTGCTGGGCACCGACTTGAGCCCCGAGCAACGCCACTACACCGAGACCGTCTTCCACTCGGCCGGGAGCCTGCTGGCTGTCATCAAC
>JBHEMH010000070.1:0-322 GCA_046262675.1 Vulcanimicrobiaceae bacterium | reverse complement strand
AAGAGGTCACCGAGCTCATGGCCGTGCGGGCCGCGGAGAAGGATCTCGAGCTGGTTGTGGCGATCGACCCTCGCCTGCCAGCCGGCGTGCGGGGGGACGTCGGGCGTGTCCGACAGATCCTCGTCAACCTCATCGGCAACGCCGTCAAGTTCACCGAGCAGGGCCAGGTGGTGGCGCGGGTCGAGGTGCTGAGCGCGTCGGACCTGGCCGTGCAGGTGCGTGTCGAGATCATCGACACCGGTATCGGGATCGCCCCCGAGGCGCAGGCGAACGTGTTCACCAGCTTCTCCCAGGGCGACGTCTCGACCACCCGCACCTACGG
>JBHEMH010000069.1:392-908 GCA_046262675.1 Vulcanimicrobiaceae bacterium | reverse complement strand
AGGTGAACTACCTCAACACGGTGCCCGAGGATCCAGCCGCCGCACTAACGACGGATAAATACACCTGGACCACCGTAGGCGGCTCGGCACCAAGTTACGTCATTACGTGTCCCGGAGTTCATGATCCAACGACGCTCACGAAGATCAAAGGCGCTACAACAACCGACACGAAGTTGACCTATACCTCCGGTGCCGGACTCGCAACGGCCCCCTAGTGTTCGACCCCATCAATCTGAGTCTTCAAGCAGTTGCGCTAGGTCATCCGGCTGCATTCGCGCTCGTGTTTGTTGCGGGTGCTGCCACAAGTGTTGGACCCTGCGCTGCTCCACGGCTTATCGCGATATCCGGTTTGACCGCAACCGGCCAGAAACCAGTCATGCATGCGAATGCCGCCGCGTTCGTAGGCGGGCTCATCATCGCTTATGCGTCGTTTGGGATATTTACATCGCTCCTGGGTCGCGTGACGATGTTCTCGCATGGGGTCTATATCGCGCTCGCTCTGGGTCTCGCAGGAGG
>JBHEMH010000069.1:0-267 GCA_046262675.1 Vulcanimicrobiaceae bacterium | reverse complement strand
TCTTGGGCGGCTCCTTTGCATTCGTCATCTCGCCCTGCTGCACACCGCTCGTCGTCGCAATACTCGCGTATTGTTCGCAAATACATAATGCGTTCTATGCCGCCGGTTTATTGTCGGTTTTCGCCTTGGGGCACGCACTCCCCATTGTTGCTCTTGCAAGTGGTGCGGGGCTCATCTCGCGGGTGTTGCAGCGCCTCAATCTCGAGGAGGCACTCCAGGTCGTGGGGGGTGCGCTTATGCTTGCACTCTGCGGATACTATCTATGCC
>JBHEMH010000068.1:0-942 GCA_046262675.1 Vulcanimicrobiaceae bacterium | reverse complement strand
CACTCGAGCCTCCCACACCGCGTGAGCCGGCAGTCAGTCAGTAAAAAAGCAAAGCGCCTGGGAAACCGGGCGCTTTTTGTTAGACTCGCACGTTACGGCATCTCTTGATAGCGCCTGTCACCCTGAGCTCAGCTTGCCCTGAGCCCGTCGAAGGGCCGAAGGGTGGGCGTTCCAGCTCGGCGCGCACGTGTGCGTCGACAGTCGAGACGAAATCGCGCAAAGATTGCGGCCAAAATTGCTGCTGGTATGCTTTTATTGTATAGGAGCTCTTCGTATACCGAAGTTGTACCACTAACCGATCGCCGAAGCTTCCGATGGTTGGATAATCCTCGTAAAGTCTTGCGATTCCATATTTCGCAACATTACGCCGGACGACTGGGAATGCGGCGGGTAACGCGATGACTACCGGCCGGTTGATGTCATCGTTATTTAGGCTCCAGTAGGTGAGTTCGGTGGTTTTGGGCGTGAAATGCGCCGCATAATAAGCGCAAGTATCCGGAAGCCAATGCGCGATCCGAACCGCCGTTAGGTCACGTGAGTTTCGCATTTCCCGCGATTCGCGTGCTTGCTGTATTGCAACGTCTCTCAGCACCGGCTGCGAAATATTCTTGGCAAACGACTGGTATTGCCGATAGTCTTGCTCATCCGGGAACACGGAGGCGCCGCGGCTCCCGCCTTCCCATGAAGCGTAGGCATCGATAACGCCTGGATAGGACTTTGTGGTGACGCGAGGGGGGTGCTCTCGGCTGAAAAAGTCGGTCTTAGCGAGCTCCTGCAACACGGGAATGAAAGGAGTTCGCCCTCTCCATATCCGGCGGTGTGGAAAAACGGAATATTCATGGGTGTTGGATTTGCGAAACGTAATCTGGTATCCCGAACATGGTGGTTCACCGCACCCTCCTGCGACGCCGAAGGCAATTCGCGCAACGGGCGGTGTCTGAA
>JBHEMH010000067.1:0-1309 GCA_046262675.1 Vulcanimicrobiaceae bacterium | reverse complement strand
TGTAGGGACTCGATAGAGATGTCCCCTTTTTAACTCACTAGAGATGTCCCCATCGAGAGGAACCCCTCTTCATGGAGCTTCTTACGATGTCGACCACTGAATTGAGCCGCCTGGCGGCCATGGAGCGCTTGAAAGCCAGCGAGATCACTCAGAGCCAAGCAAGCGGGCAGCTGGGGCTCTCGCTGCGCCAGACGAAACGTCTTTGGAAGCGGTTCCGAGCCCAAGGGCCGTCCGGCTTGCAGTCCAGACGCAGAGGCAAACCCAGCAATCGGCGCTTTAACCCCGAGGTCTTGGCGCGAGCACTGGAATTGGTCAAAGCTCACTATGCTGATTTTGGACCAACCTTTGCGGCGGAGAAACTGCTGGAACGACACGACCTGCGCCTCGATCACGAGACGCTGCGAAGAGCGATGATCGCCGCTGGAGCCTGGAAATGCGGACATCGTAAACGTGTCCGGATCCACCCACCTCGTGCGCGGCGGCCTTGCTTTGGCGAACTTGCGCAAATCGACGGATCTCACCATGCTTGGTTTGAAAACCGTGGCCCCAAATGCACGCTCTATGTTGATATCGACGACGCGACGAGTTCGCTGCTCGCATTGCATTTTGCCGAACAGGAAACAACCGAAGGCTATTTTGAATTGACGCGCCAGCACGCACTTGAACACGGCTTACCGCTCGCATTCTACACCGATAAGTACGGCGTCTTTCGCATCAACCGAACATGTAGCCCGCAAAAGCCAACTCAGTTTGGACGCGCAATGCAAGAATTGGGAATCGAGCTCATTTGCGCAAATTCACCACAGGCCAAGGGTCGCGTCGAACGCGCCAACGGCACATTGCAAACCCGATTTGTTCGAGAACTGCGGCTCCATTGCCGGCTTGCGATCAAGACGCGCACCATACAGCGCCGCCCATTGATAAACTCGATAGCATATTGTCGACACAACATCAACGGACGGTCAGCAAAAACCTTACGGTGCAATTTGGAAGTCTGCACTTCGAACTTCTGGTCCCGGAGCAAGCGCGTCGCCTGCGCCATACGGCCGTGCAGTTGCGCTACGATCGCGCGGGCACACTCTTTATTGAACGCAAGGGAATTCCATTGCCGTATCGCCTGGCAAAGACAACACCCACAACGCCAATCCATACACGCAAAGAAATTCTAGCACCTATCAACCCTCGTATGCCGAACCCCAAAAAAGGACATACCCCATCCCCGAACCATCCCTGGAAAATCACCTACCGGGCCCTCTCAAGGGGACATCTCTAATGAGTTTTAAGGGGACATCACCATGGAGTCCTAACA
>JBHEMH010000066.1:0-1378 GCA_046262675.1 Vulcanimicrobiaceae bacterium | reverse complement strand
ATGAATACCGGACACGATGGCTCGCTCACGACCGTCCACGCAAACTCACCGCGCGACGCCATGTCGCGCATCGAGACGATGGTGATGATGGCCGGGTTCGATTTACCGATCCGCGCCATTCGCGAGCAAGTAGCAAGCGCGATTGATTTAGTTGTCCAAACGGCCCGCATGCGCGACGGCACGCGCAAAATAATGAGCATCGCCGAAGTCGTCGGTATGGAAGGCGATATCGTGACGATGCAAGAGATCGTGACCTATAAGATGCTTGGATACAGCAACGAGACGGTACAGGGGCAATTCGAACATACCGGCGTTCAACCGCAGTGCATCAAACGCTTCGAGGAACATGGCATTGTGTTCGACGCAACGCAACTGGGCGGCATGGCTCTTCCCGCAGGGCTGCGCTAATGGTCGTGGTGGTTTTGATTACTTTGGGCGTCGCCGGGATCGCGGGTGCCCTTGCAATGGCCTATGGCGGCCAGGGGACCGCCTTCGCTCAAGGCTTGTATGAAAAGGCCGACCTTCGCGCAAAGGTTAGCTATTTGCCTCACAACGCCTCAAAGGTTTTGATCGTCAGTGGTGTCTCGGCGGCCCTCCTAGTGAGCGGCCTGATCTTTCTTTTACACCCGTCGCTGATGATCGATGCCGTCTTACTGCTCGTCGGCGCCGTCGGTGCTTACGGAGCGGGCAACCTGTATTTGAGCGTGCAAGTGGCAAAGCGGCAAAAAGCCTTTATGCCCCAATTGGAACTGGTGCTACGCATGATTTCCAGTTCGCTATCCGTGGGCCTCGGATTGCGCCAGGCGATCGTGCTCGTGACGGAAGATGTCGTCGAGCCGGCGCGCACCGAATTCATGCGCGTTATCGGCCGGACGAACATCGGTATCAGTATTTTGGATGCGATTGATGAAATGTCGGAGCGCATGCCGATTCAGGCGCGGCGTACCTTACAGCGCAAGATGTCGGCGCTCACAGCCGAGGGCCGCATCAGCGGTTTTGTTATTCTTTCGCTTCCCTTTGCGATCGGGGCGTTCATCTCGGTCGCGCAGCCCACGATGGGACACGCGCTGTTCTTTACACCGGTCGGACAGGCGTCGATCGCGCTCGCGGTTCTTCTTGAAGCGGCCGCGGGTTTTTCGCTTAGCAAGATTATGAGGTTCGATCCGTGACGCTCGTTCTTACGGTGCTTATCGCGCTTTTTGGAGCGGGTACGGTTTTTGCTGGGCTATATATCTTTCTGCCGCGACAGAGTTCGGTCGCATCGCGCATGAAAGATCTTTCCTCGGGCGGAAAAACCTTCGCTACGGACAAATCGCTTGAAAGCATCTTTCGCAACGATCCGGGCATCCTGCAAGCGCGGCTTGCCCGTGCGGGATTG
>JBHEMH010000065.1:1291-1616 GCA_046262675.1 Vulcanimicrobiaceae bacterium | reverse complement strand
GGCCATGTCACCTCTCTGAACAGCGAACTCGATATCGCAATGGTGACGACCAAAGCGCTGTTGCCGGTCGCAAAGCTCGGCGATTCATCCACGCTTGTAGCGGGGGAAGAAATCGGAGTGATCGGGTATCCGATCCCCGACGCATTTGAAGAAGAAGGCCTCGGACTCGCAACGTCCGTGGACTCGGGACGCATTTCGAGTTTTCGCAAGCACGCGCTAGAATTAAATCTTCCGATCGTTCCCGGCGAAAGCGGTGGGCCCGTGTTCACCAATGACGGCAGCGTTATCGGCCTCGCGGAATCCCGCTTCGATGAGGAGCGTTCGA
>JBHEMH010000065.1:0-1044 GCA_046262675.1 Vulcanimicrobiaceae bacterium | reverse complement strand
CGACGTTTCTTCGTCCGCAAGTGCTAGTCCAAGTTCCGCCAGCCGCAAACGCGCCTGCAAGAACTCGTACCGTTCGATCCCGGCGCCTTCGGTTGTGTGCAGTCCGAAATACTTTACGAAATCGTGAACGAGGTGCCGCCCCGTCCAATACATGATGCGGGCTTGTCCATGTTGCTCGCCATCCGCCGTTGCTAGCAACAGTGTCGCGGCGTCGAGCAACGTCCCAAGTGCTCCGACCCACGACTCATAGTCATGGCTCGAGCGGAAATAGGACAAAATCGGATAGGCAAGGTGGCTCTCCATCACTTCCGATGTCCACTGTTGGCCTTGCACGAACAGGGCGGGTAAATCATCGAGAATGCCATTAAATGCATGGACCGTTACGAGGCCTATGCCGCTGGGCGGCGAGCCCGAACGCGAACCGAGAAAGGTTACAAAGACTTCGCGACGCTGAAACGACCCGAAGACGGCGAACAGATACGCGGTCACAACCGCGACGACGCTAAGGCCTGATGCACCGGCTGCAAGCGAAATCGCGCGCGCGATGCCCGTGTTCCCGACGTAATCGCCAAAGCCGATCGTAAGCATGGTGGTGCCCGCGAAGTACATGGCCTTCCACAGGTTGACGGGTTGGGGACGTAATTGATCGGAGATCGCGTAGAAGATCAGCCCGTAGCCGATAATCAGCGCGACGACCCACGTGATCAGTGTCGCGACCATGGCAAACGGCGCGTAGGTTCCGAAGAAGTTCTCGCGTTTGCCGTCGTCCGGAATACGCCATCCGATCCGAGGCCAGATATACCACAACATCGAGGCCGCGTAGTAACTGAGGCGCAGCCTGCGGTCCGCGGCGCGGGGGACGATAACGGATTGAAAAACGTCGCGCAGCGCAATCCATATAAGGAAAGCGCCGCTTAGGCCCGCGACAATCCGGAACAACCCTTGGTGCGCTACTGAGCCGGCGTCAGCTTGACATAGTCGAGCTGGGTGGTCTGATCTTTCTTGACCTTCGTGTCGGTACTCGACGTAGTGTACCCGGCCGCG
>JBHEMH010000064.1:0-1700 GCA_046262675.1 Vulcanimicrobiaceae bacterium | reverse complement strand
GAAGCGAACACTGCTGCTGCAGTGAGCTTAGAGAAACGCGTCAAGGATACTACCTCCGAAGGTGCAGCACAAAGTAAAGGCCATCGAAACATACGGCCGTTCTTATGTTAAGCGACCGTCAAGCCACGCGCGATAAGGGCCATTCACATCTATTGTGAAAAGGGGCCTGCAGAGCAGGCCCCTTTCTATGGCAATCGCGGACAGCTTGATCGGTTGGTTAGAAACCGCCGCTGCCATCCGGCGTGCCGAGGCCGGTCGGGCCGTCCCAGCCGGATTGTGCCGTGCAAAGGACGTTCCCGCAGCTTCCGTTGCTGCCGCTCGTCACGTCGAAGAGCGAACTTGCATGGCTATATGGATACGATCCATAGTTTACCGATGTGCTATTGCCGGCCAAGCCGTACACCGAGGCGATAATCGGCGATGCGACGCTCGTACCACCAAAGACCAGCCAGCCGCTGACTCCTTGATAAGAGAAGCTGTCGTACACAGAAACGCCGGTATTGGGATCAGCAACGGCAGACACATCGGCGACGGCTCGTTTTGCGCACGCCGCGGAAAGGGCGCCGACGGAGGATTGCCATGCAGGTTGTGATTCATAGGCGCTGCATCCCGAGCCGGCGCCACTCCAGACCGTTTCATTCCAGCCACGTGTTCCGGAGGCTTTTGAAAGGGACGTTCCGCCCACGGCGGTGACATACTGGGACGATGCCGGATATTCGACCCCGTAGCCGTTGTCGCCCGAGCTTACGGTAATCGCGTGACCCGGATGGTTATAGTACACATCGTTGCTGGCTTCGCCCGAACTTTCGCTGCCGCCGTAGCTGTTGCTAATGGCATTTGCTCCCAGACTGGCTGCTTCATTGACGGCCGCGCCTAAGTTCGCGAAGCTGTTGGAACTCGCCTCAACAAGGAGAATGTGGCAGTTCGGACAGATCGCCGATACCATGTCGAGGTCCAGAGAGATCTCTTGGGCCCAGCCGCCATTCGAGCGCGGGTAGCTCGTCCCGCCGCTTTGGTTGATCTTGCGGAAACAGCCGTTGCCGGTTGTACATGCCGCGATACCAAATTGCGAACGGTAGACCCCAAGATCACTTTCGGCGTTCGGATCGTCGTAGGCATCCACGATAGCGATTGTCTGACCACTGCCGGCCGTGCTTGAGGGCAATTTATAGGCAGACTGTAAATCCGGGGGGTTGTAGCCTGAAGGTCCGCCGCCGCCGCCGGGTTTGCCCTGCAGCGTAATGCGCCCGTAGTTGCGGCCGCCCCCGACGTCGGTGCGGACCAAAGCCAGACATTGGGCCTCGCCGGCAGCGGCCGGACCGCCGCACGAATTAAAAACATTCTGGGTAACCAGGGGCGAATTGGCGGCCGGAAGAGACGAACCGGTTTGGCCCGAGCAGGCGGCGAGCGCCACCAGGCTGAGCAGGCCGGAGAGCCGAGTAAGCATCGATTTCATAGATGTACTCCAATATGCAGCAAAACTCGACGGCACGAATGTGCCCGAGATAGCTTCATAATAGCTTTACACTCTTCAGCTCGATAGGGTCCTTTGACATATAAAGGCAGAGAAAAATGGAAGAGCCCGCGATTCCTCGCGGGCTCTCCCATTTTGCCGTTGCTTCTTAGAAAGCGGCGGCGGTGTTCGGAGTTCCCCAGCCGGTTGGGCCGTCGTAGCCAACGCGTGCATTGCAGATGTAGGA
>JBHEMH010000063.1:0-1801 GCA_046262675.1 Vulcanimicrobiaceae bacterium | reverse complement strand
GTCACCAGATGCTCGTCAGCCATGAATTGAATACTCCTCCATTTACCCTTCGACAAGCTCAGGGTGACACAATTAATTTAGTGAAGAAACGAACGGACCGCCGCTCCGAGACGTTCGATACCACGCCGGATTGCTTCTTCCCCGGCATTGGAGAAATTCAAGCGCATACCATTTCGCACGTCACGATGCGGATAGAACGAAAGACCTGGCACAAACATGACCTTCTCTCGGGCGGCAACTTTGAGAAGCTCTTCGGTATCGAAGCCCGGCTCCTCGACACTCGCCCAGAGGAACATCCCGCCTTTGGGCCGGTTGAACCGCACTTGAGGGGGCATGATTTCTTGAAGGCAGTCATACATGTGCGTGCGGCGCGTGCCGTAAACTTCGCGGATCGTTGTTATATGGTAGCCGAGTGAGGCCTCGTTGCTCACGAAGGCGTGGAAGACGTATTGGGCGAGCGTCCCGGTGTGTAGATCCACTGCCTGTTTGGAGAGCACCAGGCGCTCCATGACTTCTTGGTCGCGCATCACGAGCCAAGCGATGCGCATGCCGGGAGCGACGATTTTTGATCCGGTGCCGCTATAGATGATCGTGCTCCGTGAATCATAGGAGATGAGTGCGCGGGCCGGGTCGCCTTCGAATTGCAACTCGCCATAGGGATCGTCTTCGACGATCGGCACGTCGAAATGTTCGCAAATCCGCACGATGCGTTCGCGACGCTCGTGCGAGAGCGTGCGCCCCGTCGGATTCTGAAAATTCGGAACGAGATAGACAAACTTCGGAAGCGGTTCTGCATGGGCAAGGACCCGCTCCAGAGAGTCCGGGATGATCCCGTCGTCATCCGTATCGACGCTTAAATAGCGCGCTTGATACGAATCGAACGCTTGAATGGCGCCCAAATACGACGGATTTTCGAGCACGACGTGATCGCCGGGATCAAGGAAAATTTTCGCAATGAGATCGAGCCCCTGCTGCGATCCATTTGTAATCAGCACTTCTTCGGAGCTAAAGGGCACGCCGAAGCGGCGCGCCATCCTCTGAGCGACCCACTCCCGCATTTCCGGAATGCCTTCGGTTACGCTGTACTGCAGCGCTTTCGGACCAACACTTTCCATGACGTCTTGCGTGAGCTTTCCGATCGCGCGCGTCGGGAACAGTTCCGGTGCGGGAAGGCCGCCGCCAAACGAAATGACATCCGGTTGCTGGGTTGCTTTGAGCATCTCGCGGATGGTTGATGCACGCAACCTTGCCGTGCGGGCCGAGAATCGTGGTCCTGAGCTCGCCCGGGGCCGGGCCGTGGTCGCCATGGGGCGGTACTTAGGCGGGGTTCATCGGGGGTCCGCTTATGGTTGGGCGGCTTCCCGTCGCCGGTATGCCGCCTTCGCGAAGGAAGGCCAGAACGGCAGCGCCGAGGCCGACGAGCACAACGAGCATGGTTACGAAGAACCCGGCTCCCGGCACGATCTCGGCCATGCTGATGAGCACGAGCCCAAGCAGCAGCGCTGCAAGCGGCGCCGGCGTCGTGCGGGGGCTGATCAGTTCGAACAGACGACGCCCGACGAGCAGGCCGAGCGCCGCGTGGCCGATCAAAATTCCCGCTAGGACGGCCGCAAATTCCACCACGATGAGCGGGATACCGATGATGCTCACGATGAGCAAAATCATTACTGGAATGATCGCGACGATCGAGAGCATGCCGACGGCCGCGGAAAGACCGGGATGGTGTTCGAGCCGGTCAAGCGCCACCCGCACGCGCACGGGAAAGATAAGGAACATCAGCAAGATGATCACGCTGTACGCC
>JBHEMH010000062.1:611-1824 GCA_046262675.1 Vulcanimicrobiaceae bacterium | reverse complement strand
GCGTAGTGCCGGCCAAAGACCTGGGCGCGATTCATCTCGGCGACCACGTTGGCGGTATGCTGGACCGCCATGGGAAGCCGCCGAGTCTTTCAAGCGTGGAAGTCTTACCCATGGCGCCGAGCTCCCTGCTGCAAACAATCCGCAACGCGCGTTTGCTGCACGAGGGTGACGTGATGCCGCAAACGCAGTTCGTGGATCAGAACGGGCGGCCGTTCCGCTTTTCGGATTTTGCGGGTAACGATGTTGTGCTGTCGTTTATCTATACTCGCTGCCGCGATGCGAAGATGTGCCCGCTCATTAGCGCCAAGTTTGCGCAATTGCAAGATGCGTTTGCCAAGAGCGATACGCACCTTGTCGAAATCACGCTCGATCCGCAGTACGATTCTCCACTGGTTTTAAAAACGTACGCCGATCAGTTTGGAGCTCGCGCGGCGCGATGGACGTTCGGCACGGGTGGTCTCAATACGGTGCTGAACTTTGATGCGCAGTTCGGTTTGCTGCCATTTGCCGACCCGCGCTTCGGCTTAATTCACACGGAAGAAACGGTCATCATCGACAAGCGTGGTGTCATTCGGTATTTGATCGATGACCCGGCGTGGTCGGTCGCAGAAATCCAAGCGCAGATCGACAACGTGAATGGAAAAGGCGGGAACGTGTTCGCACGCGTCGATCTGGCGCTTTCACGCGCGGCTGTTGCCGTCTGCGGCGATCGCGTCTCCGGTTTCTCAGGCCTCACGGACTTGGTGGTTGTCATGCTTATCTTTGCGGCGCTCGGCTGGAGCGTGTACCGCCTTGGCCGCGCGTTCAGCGCTGCCCGCGGCTAGCTAAACCAGCGCGTCGCACTTGGCGGCGAAGATGAAATCGCTCTCGGAGAGACCGTCGATTTTGTGGGTCCATATCGTGATCCCGACCTTGCCCCATGCGAGCAACAGGTCCGGGTGATGGTTCTGCTCTTCGGCCATCGCGCCGACTCTGTTGACGTACTGCAAAGCCTCTGCAAAGTTCTTAAAACGCACCGTTTTTTGCAAATGATGATTTTCGATTACTTCCCATCCATCCGATAGCTGTCCTAAGAGCGCTTGCGATTGCGCGGGCTCGAGCGGCGGGACGCCTTTGGTGCACGGAATGCAGCTTTTGGCACTGAGATTCATGTGAGGGACTTTTGAGGATCGTTTAGCGAAAAACTCAGGGCCAGCGCTCCTAGCGCAAGCAC
>JBHEMH010000062.1:0-601 GCA_046262675.1 Vulcanimicrobiaceae bacterium | reverse complement strand
CGGTGCGACGCCGGCGTTTCGTTGGTAATAATGTAGCGGGTCGGCGCCCCCAGGAGCGCTCCGAAACCGAATCCGGCGACGACCATCGCTGCGATCGATGCCCAGAGCGATCCGAAGCCGAATGCGAAAATTGCCAAACCCGCGGCGGTAAAGAGCGCGCCGCCTAGTAGGACGCTCCGCGCGCCGATGCGATCGAGGGCCCGCCCCGAAACCGGAATCACCGCAACGAACACAAAGGCGCCGATTGCGGCGATGAAGCCCGCGGCCGCATAGGACATATGCTGCGCCGCGACCAGCACCGCGGGAATAAAGAAGAGCGCGCCTTCCAAATTGCCGATGACGAATTCGAGCGCGTAGGTGATCCTCACGTTATGTGCGGTAAAAAGCGAGGGCGGCAGCATTGGAAATGCCGCGCGTCGTTCGTAAGCTGCAAAAACGAGCAATGCGAGAATTCCGAGCAGCGTGCTGCTCAAGAAGTTTTGGGTAAGGCCGCACATGAGGGCAAGCAATCCGACGGTAAGCGTAGAGAGGCCAAACGTATCGAGTGGGCCCCGAACGCGCGGAGCGTTTGCCGGCACATAACGCATCGCGAGCACGATGA
>JBHEMH010000061.1:1050-2215 GCA_046262675.1 Vulcanimicrobiaceae bacterium | reverse complement strand
GATCCTCGCCCATTCGCGCTACGATGTCTCAGCGCAACTTTTCGGCCTTGATACCACAACGTGGTTGCCGGCCTTCGGTTACCCCACCGTTCCGCTCACCGGCCGCGTTGATGCGACGGCAACCTTGCGCGGCCGGTATCCGCAAATCGCACTCGTGAGCGAAGCGACGCTCAAAGCCGGAACGATCGGACGCGTCCCGATCGACCTGTTGCACATGCGCGCCCATTCGGAAGGCAGTCGCATCGCGCTCACACATTTCGATGCCCAAGTGCCGGCACTTGTGGCGAGCGGTACGGGTTCATTTGGGTTCGGGCCGCGCGATCCGATCAACTTTACGATGTCTGCGCAAAGCAACGACCTGCCGACGCTCACCGCAAACTTCGTCAAGACGCCGCTCGGCCTCAAAGGCAACTTGCAATCACAAGTCACGCTTGCCGGCACCTGGCATGCGCCACAAGTCAGTGCGAACGTCGACCTCACGAATGCCAATCTGCGCGGTGTGGTCGTACCGCAACTCGTCGCGTCGCTCGCGCTGCGCGGACGCGATGTCCAAGTCCGCAATGCGGAGCTCACGCTCACCAAGGGCAGCGTGGCGGTTGCGGGCGCCCTGCCACTGCAACTCTCGCCGTTTGGCGTCGGACCGCCGTCCGCACCGTTTTCGATGGATTTCTTTGCGACGAACACGGATTTGAGCGATTTCGTACCATTGCTTCCGGCCGGCACGAAAGTTGGCGGGCTACTCAATGGACACTTAGGCGTCAACGGCACCGTCAGCAGTCCGCAGATTCGCGGGGGGATTGCGCTCACGCAGGGCAGCTACGTCAGCCCGTTTGAGACGGCGCCCGTTACGCAAACGGTCGCTCAGATCGTCTTCGCAGGCACGCGCGCGACACTTTCGCGGCTCCACGCGCAACTCGGCGGCGGCACTCTGGATGCCAGCGGCAACATCGCGTTTGACCGCGGGGCGTCCGGAAATCAAGTCGTGTACGCAATCGATGCAAGAACGCGCGGAGCGGTATTGCATTTCCCGGCGTACGGCTCGGGCACAATCGATTCCAGCTTGCACTTAACCAAAGATGCGGGTAAGCTCGCCCAGCTCACCGGGAGCCTCGCAGCGACCAACGCCGTCATCCCATTTGCGGCGCTCGTCGGACACTCCTCAGCA
>JBHEMH010000061.1:0-1040 GCA_046262675.1 Vulcanimicrobiaceae bacterium | reverse complement strand
CGCGCCAGCGCACTCGGCTATGGGATCGATATCGGCGCGAAGGGGCATGCGGTTTTGGCGGGCACACTCGCGCAGCCTACATTAGACGGAGCCTTTAGCGCGACCGGTGGATCGCTCACCTTCGTCGATCACGTCTTCAAAGTTCAAGAAGGGCGCGTAACGTTCTCTCCCGCGAACGGCGTCATCCCCGAGCTCTACGCCATCGGAACGACCCAGGTAAGCGCGCCTGACAGCGGCTCGCCGATCGCGGCCGGTTCCGTGGGCGTGACGATCAAGGTGACGGGTCCCGCGACGAATCCGACTCTGGCCTTTAGTTCGGATCCGGCCGGCCTTTCGCGCGACCAGATCATCGCAATGCTCACGCCGCTCGGCGCGATCACCGGCCTTCAGTTTGACGATAACGGGAATGCGCTCGCGCCTGGCCAGTTAGCGGGTGCGCCCCCGCAAACCACCGGACAGCCGCTGCCCCCGGGAGCCTTTCGTCATCAGGCCGGCGCGCTCTCGATCGGGCAGGAGGCCTTCAACATTCTCAACGCCCAGTTTGCACACAGTCTGCTCACGCCGATCGAGAATGCGCTCGGCGGAACGCTCGGGCTCTCCAGCGTCAATCTCACCCTCGATTACCGGGGGAATGTCGGGCTCTCCGTGCGCCGGCCGATCAATGCCAAGCTTTCGGCGGTGTATGCCACGACGTTCGGCTCCCCAAGCCGCCAGACGTACGGTTTCCAATACGCTCCCAACGAATACACAGTCGCGCAGCTTACGTTCTTCCAGCAGAGGGCCCCGGTCACGTTTTTCGGAGCCGGAGGCTACACGCCGGTGACGACCGACCCCAATGTCACCGTGGGACAACCGATCAATGGGAACAATGGGTTCACGTTCTCGCTGCAGCGGCTGTTCTGGTAAAATTCCGAAACCCGGGGGTGCCACAAAAGTAGCACAAAGCTGGAAAAGGGGCGATTGGCCATGCAGAGAACCTGCGACCCGGGCCGAAACAATGCGCACACCTGGCGCGTTACATTGCTGACTCTGTCGGCAAC
>JBHEMH010000060.1:0-2453 GCA_046262675.1 Vulcanimicrobiaceae bacterium | reverse complement strand
CTACGAGCAGCGCAGCCGTGTAGAGGCTACGAACCAGCCGAGAGTTCGTCGATTTTTGCCTGCAGCTTGCGATGGTCTTCGCGAAGCGTATCGAGATCCGACCGAAGGCCGCTGACCTGGGCCGGCACGCGTTGACCTTCGCGAATCCTGATCGCCGCTTCCATTGCCTCACGCCGTACACGCCCGTCAAAGGCGCTGTTGAGGCGGTCGAGGGGCCCGAGGAAGCGCCGGTCGCCTAAATGTTCCGCTGCGCCGATTGCGGCAAGTTGCACCAAGAATTGCGGATCGCCCAGACGCCCGGTAATCGCATCGACTACAGCGGTTCGCGTTTCTTCGAGGAGTTCGCCCAGTCGCGCGAGCGCCCCGAGTGCGGAGCGGCGCAACGCTTCTTCCTTGCCCAACTTCGTGGCTTCAATGAGAACCGGCAGCGCCCGCGCATCCGCAAGCTCGCCGAGTCCGTGCGCGGCGCCCGATTCTATTACGCCATTCCAGCTTTTTCCGTTAATTGCGGCGGCAAGGACGTCGAACGCCCGGACATCGCGCGTCTTTCCGAGCGCATGCAGTGCCGAGGACTGAACGAAATACGAATCGTCTTCTTTCGCCAATGGCAACAATGCATCGGCCACAGCGCTAAAGCGAAAATTGCCGAGCGCGGCGGACACCGCGCGCCGCACTTTTGGATGCTTGTGCGCGATGTTTGAACGCAGCAATTCACTCGCCCAGGGCGCGCGTGTCGAGCCCATGGCCGAAGCAGCCTCCGCCAAGACGCCCCAGAACGGCTCGTTCGAGAACGCAGTACGCAGTGCGGCGACCGCGGCCGGCGATCCATCTTTAGCGAGTTCGCGTGCGGCTCGTATGCGTGCAACAACATCCGGGTCGGCGCACAGCGTCGCAATAGCAAATTCGTTGCCGAGTTTATAAGCGACATCGCCAAGGATAAATGCGCCGGGATCAAACCGGATCAGCTTCGGCGCCGCCTCAACTGCTACGAAGAACGTCTCACATGCCCGCTCAACATTCAACTGCACGCGCCGCTCGCCCGCGAGAGGGCCTGAGCCAAAGTTGGTTTCGAGCTCGGAGCGCACAAATTCACAGATGCCGATTTGGACCGCAAACCGGTGCGGGGGATGCCGGTCGTCCGTTTGTTGTTTCTGTTCGACCGTTATCTTCAGATTCTTATTCTTCGCATCGTAAACGGCCTCAACGGCAATTTCCGGGTGACCGCCTCGGAATACCCACTGATCGAAAAACCCGCGCATGTTTCGTCCGGTTGAAATAAGTATTCATCGTAGCCAAGGTCGGCACCGCGGAAGACCGCCTCGAAATACGTTGCAAAGCCTTCGTTGAGCCAAGCGTGCGACCAATCGCGGCAGGTCAGCAAATTACCGAACCATTGGTGCGCCAGCTCGTGAGCCACGAGTGGATCGCTCGAAAAATCCAAATGAGCGCGCTCATCGTGGAGCGTGCGATCGGTTTGCGTCGTTGCGGACGTATTCTCCATGCCGCCGAAGATGAAATCACTCACTGCAATTTGGGAGTACCGCGCGTAGGGATACGGCGTGCCAATCGCTTCCTCGAAGACTTCCATCATCTTGGGCGTTTTTCCGAAAGCTCGTTCGCCGTCCGCCTCTCGTCCGGGCAAGACGTAGTAATACACCGGCGTCTGTGCGGCCGTTTGCTGCTTCTCTACAAATGGACCAACGACCATCGTCGTCAGATACGTTGAGTGCGGAACTTTTTGTTCGTAGGTGAAGAGCGTCTTCTCGCCTTGATCCTCACGCTTTGTCAGCGCGCCGTTCGCAAGAGCGAACTGTCCCTTGGGAACGAGCACTGAAGTGGACGTTGTTTGTTTTTCGTGCGGGTAGTCCAGGCATGGAAACCAATACCGCGCGTTTTCATCCTGGCTCTGTGTCCAGGCATGCCGTACTTTGTCGGGATATTCCCGCGTCGGGTCAACAAAAAAGAGTCCATGCCGCGGACGTTCCACGCGATACTTGATTGTAAAGCTGGTTTTCTCGCCGGCTGCGATTGCCGGATCGAAATGCACGGTAACTTTTCGGCCGCGACTGCTTACGGTCACTTTATGGCCGTCGAGTCCGCTCGCCTCGATGATTTCCAGATCGACCGCGTCCATTTCGAGTTCGGCGACGTCCTCGTCCAAGGCCCGGACGGTGGTCGTGCATTCGCCATCAAGCGTATGCGTCGCGAGATCGGGTACCAGATGCAAATGAATGTGCTCGACGTCGACGGTTTTATCGGGGCCGTAGTGCGGAGCGGCGCCGGGGAGTTCGAACCGGCGATGCGCCGGAGCTTGATCATCAAAAGTCATGGACGCTTCGCGTTTCGCTCGTAGACTCGGGCCAACCCTCCGGCTACGTTCAAAACCGTCCCGCTCAAGAAATCGGAATCATCGCGAACCAGAAAGAGGACCGCGTCTGCTACGTCCTCCCAGC
>JBHEMH010000059.1:0-2632 GCA_046262675.1 Vulcanimicrobiaceae bacterium | reverse complement strand
GGGCGGTGCCGGATGCGCACGACGCTTCCAAACGACACGCGCCCATGATGCTCACCTCCGACCTCGCGCTGCTGATGGATCCGGCTTATGGGCCGATTTCCAAACGCTTCCACGAAAATCCGGCGGAGTTTGCCGAGGCGTTTTCTCGCGCATGGTTCAAACTCACGCATCGCGACATGGGACCGCGCTCGCGGTATCTCGGACCCGAGGTTCCCGCCGAAGATTTGATTTGGCAAGACCCACTGCCCGCAGCGACGCATCCACCAATCGACGCAGGCGACGTCGTGGCACTCAAGGCAAAACTTCTCGCATCGGGACTTTCAATTTCCCAGCTCGTCTCGACGGCTTGGGCTTCGGCCTCAACGTTCCGCAACTCCGATAAGCGCGGCGGCGCAAACGGAGCGCGTGTACGGCTGGAACCGCAGAAAAACTGGGACGTCAATCAGCCTGCCGATCTGGCAACCGCACTTGCAACGCTGGAGGGGATTCAAAAAGAATTCAACAGCGCTCAGCCGGATGGGAAGATGGTCTCACTTGCGGACCTGATCGTTCTGGGCGGATGCGCGGCAGTCGAACAAGCCGCGAAGAATGCGAGGCATGATGTGTCCGTACCTTTTGTACCGGGCCGAACGGATACATCGCAAGATCAAACCGACGCGCACTCCTTCGCCGCGATGGAGCCTGCCGCCGACGGCTTTCGCAACTATCTCAAAACGGATTACACCTATCCGGCAGAATCGTTGCTGGTCGATCGCGCGCAACTTCTGACCTTAAGCGCTCCAGAAATGACGGTTTTGGTCGGTGGCATGCGCGCGCTGGGTGCCAACGCCGGAGCCTCGCAGCACGGCGTCTTTACCAAGCGCCCCGGGACGCTCACCAACGACTTCTTCGTGAACCTGCTGGACATGAGCACGACGTGGAAGAGCACCTCGCAAGCCGAGGACATCTTCGAAGGCCGCGATCGCGCAACCGGCGAGCTGAAATGGACGGGCACCCGTGTCGACCTCATCTTCGGGTCAAACTCACAACTTCGCGCAATCGCAGAAGTGTATGCATCAGCCGACTCGCAAGACAAGTTCACGCTCGACTTTGTAGCTGCGTGGGCCAAGGTAATGAACCTGGACCGATTCGACCTAGCCTAGTTTACGCGATTAGAAGTGGCGAGCCGATTCAAAGCTCCGACGACTGCGCTGATGAACGACTCGCCGCCGCCGTGACCGGCGTCATTCAATACGTGTAGCGTGCTCGTCGCCCAGTTCTTCGATAGGCGCCAGGCCGTTTCTAGCGGGCTACTAACGTCGTAACGGCCGTGGATCAACTCCCCCGGAATGCCGTTCAAAACGGGTGCACTCCGAATAAGTTGCTCATCTTCAAGGAACGCAGCGTTTCGCCAATAGTGCGTTACTAGCCGCGCAATACGGAGTCGAAATTCCGGGTTTTCGAATCGCGGATTTGGTTTATAATGCGGCGCAAGCGAAACGTGCGCATCTTCCCAAGCACACCATGCTCGCGCCGCCTGGTCGCGAATCCCCGGATGGGCATCAAACAACATTTCTGCGTACGCATCGACTAAAGGGCGGTCTTTCAACGCGGGCGGAACAGCCGAAGCAAAGCGGTCCCATTCCTGGGGGAAGATTCGTCCCACGCCTTCGGTTATCCACTGAACCTCACGACGAGAGGTCGTGGTGACCAATGCCAAGACGAGCGCACTTACCCGTGATGGATGCACTTGTGCATACGCCAAGGCAAGAGTCGTTCCCCAAGACATGCCGAGCACGGTCCACGTTTCTACATCCAATAACTCTCGTAGCTGTTCGATATCACCAATGAGATGAGCGGTCGTATTAGTCCGAAGATCCGCCTCTCGTTCACTCGCTAACGGTGTGCTGCGCCCGCAGCCTCGCTGATCGAATAGAACAATACGGTAGACACGCGGGTTAAACAATCGCCGGAACCCGGGAGTACAGCCCGTTCCCGGGCCGCCATGCAAGTAAAGCGCCGGCCTCCCTTTGGGATTGCCGCAACATTCCCAATAGATTCGATGGCCGTCACCTACATCGAGCATGCCGCCATCGTAAGGCTCGATGGGGGGATATAAATCTCTGCTAATGCGGGTACGTATTTCCGCTGGCGAAATTATACACCGTTACCGAATATGGGTCCGTATTAGGAACCGGGGCGTATGGGCTGCATTCCGAACAGCCATCGCAACTCAGCGTCCTCTTCCCTCCCGGTTCCGCAAGAAAGCCGAGCTTGCAGTTTGTGAATGTCGGGCGTATCCACGATGAGTCGACATGGTTCCATGTATCAAAGGCGACATCGCAGCGATCTGCTACGCAGTCGGTATAGTTAAGTGCAAACGCGAGCGCAAACGCACCTTTCGGCGCAAGCGCGCTTGGGCCCATAGTGTTAAATATCGCCCGCGGATCTGGCGCCCAGCCAAACCCCAACCCACGCGAATCAATTGCGATGTCGGCTTGCACGGACACGTTGCTCGCCCGACAACGTAAAAATTGAATCAACGCTCCCCACGCACTGAATCCTGCGGCCTGTAGGTCTCCCGGATTGATCGAGCTGATACCGTCTACGGTAGAATCCATTACGCTGACACCCGCTCCATAAACCTCGAGAC
>JBHEMH010000058.1:0-2703 GCA_046262675.1 Vulcanimicrobiaceae bacterium | reverse complement strand
GTGTTGTAAAATCCGCAGCACTGATACAACAGGAACGGCAAGAAGTGATACCGCTGGTAGTTGTAGTTACCGGTGAACGACACGGAGACCGGCGGTTGTCCGGTCACGCGATACATCGTCCGGGCCGTGTAAAATTTGGCCGGGCTATTCGGGCCAATGGCCGCGGCGTTGAGCGTGGTGGACGAAGCAAAGTAATTCTGATACGTCGCTGCAAGGAACCAGGACCAGCCATCGCCCGGCACCAGATGATTCACACCAAACTCCACGCCGAAGTCCTGCGTGACGCCGTTCGATTCCGCATACGAACCGGGATTGAACAACAGGTTGCCGTTGGCATCGAAGATGTAGGTGCCGTCGGGGTTGGTTTGCGGCGTGCGTGTGACCGCAAGCCGGTTGCTGGAACTGTGATACCACGGCGTGATACGCAGCGAGGTTCGGCCGTCGGGGAACGCCTTCTCGAGCGAGAAATCCATGTTGCGATCCGTTGAGGGCTTCACGTTGGCAAACGCGATGAAAGGGGTGCGGTATTGCCCCGCTCCCTGAGGGCCATCAACCGAATCGTTGTAGACGTAGGTGGCCGGCACGAAGCTCGAGGTGATGCCGTAAGATGCGCGCAGGACAAGACCCGGACGCATCTGATACGCGACCGCAAAACGTGGGCTCCAAATGCCCGTGGAGTAATGGCCGCCGACGGATTTAGGCAGCGCGTAGGTTTCGTTGTCGTAGCGCACTGAGGGATCGAATTCAAACTTGCCGGTCTTCTGGCGCGTGCCCGCATACAAGCCCGTGATGTACACCGGAAAGTCGACAAGCGTATAAAGATTGGGGTAGTTGCCCTGCGCATCGAAGGCGGACGCCGGCAGCGAGAAGCCACCGGTGCCGGAAAGATCGTAGTAGCCCTGATACGCTACGGTGTGCTCGTAAGACCCGCCCGCGTAGTACTCGGAATGGGCGTTCGGCACGAGGTTGAGTTGTGCTGAGGCGATGTACGCATTTTGGCGGCGATCGCCGAAGATGTCGCGCGTACTGGCCGGATAGGCGTACGGACAAAAACGTGCGCCGCCGGGACATCCGGTCACGGGACCTTGCGGCGCGGGTCCGGGTGCGGGCATTCCGGTGCTCAGCGTGCCCGCGAAGTTGGGATTGTTGAGCGGCTGGTTCAGAATGTATTGGTTGAAGTTTTCCGCGAACCGCACGTTGCCCGAGAGTTTGTCATTGAACACATGGTTGAGCTGCAACTTGAGCACGTCGGAGTAGTGGTACGTTTCCAGTGCCGAACCTGGATCGATGGCCTGATACTGTAACCCCGTCGCATATTGCCGGCCGTTCGAGGTGACGACGCAGGGCTGTCCGGTGGAGGAGACGCCAGGGTTCGTGATGTTATAGCCGACGTTCGGCGGCGGTGTCGCCGGCGGTACCGGATAGGGCACCCACGTGCCCCGCACGCCGCTGCACGCGGTCACGCGCATCGGATTGCCGCCCGCAAGCAAGTAATTCGAATCGAATTTTCCGACGCCCGTTTGCGCGAGGAATTGCAAATCGTTCTTCGCGTTGGGGCGCCAGTGGAAGTTGCCCACGAGATCGGTCGTGGTTTGCGGCCCCGGGCCGTTGCCGCCGCCGCTGGGCAACTGCGCGAGTGGAAATGAATAAACGCCGTCGCCGAATTGGTTCTCAGAGTGTGCGCCGTCAAATGCGACGAAAGCCGAAAATTTACCGTCGGGTGTGGCCGTTCCGAATTCGCCCTGGATGTAATGTCCAAATAGCGGCCCTTGTACGGCCGTCGAGATCAGGCCGAAGCTGGGATAGCGGCCGCGCCGCACGACACTGTTAAAGACCCCTTGCGATGCTTGCCCGAAGCGTGCGTCGTAGCCGCCGGTATACACCTGCACGTTACTGACGCCCACGCTGGAGATCGTCGTCGTTAAGAAATAGCCGTTATTGGTGGAGAAAAAGCCCGTCAGGCGGTCGTTAATGGGCACGTCGTCGTAGAGAAAGTTCGCATCGGTTGCCAAGCCTCCACGCACGCGCGGCTGCGCGTTCGCGCCCGAACCCGTCACGCCGGGTACCGATTGCGCGAAATTGTAGAGCGTCTTGTGGACGTTATCGCCACCCTGCGCGGCTTCCAGTTGTTTGCTCGAAATATTGTACACGTCGGCAGTTTGGCCCGGTTGAACCAGAGTCGAGGTGCTCCGCGATTGCACCGATCCGATCTCTTTGAGTTGTTGCAGGCGTATCGACGCGTCCAGCGTGACCGTCTGATCTTGAAACACCGCGATGCCGCGGTCGATAGCCGATTCGAATCCGGGTTTTGCGAACGACACCACGTACGTGTCGGGCGGGAGGTTCGCGATATTGTAAAAGCCGGCCGCATCCGTCGTGCCGTTTGCGCTCCCGGAGGGCGAGGCCGCCGTGACGGTCACGCCGGAGATGGGATGGTTGCTGCTATCGCGGACGGTGCCGGAAATCGATCCGGTCGTGCCGGCCAGCGCAATGCTGCCGCTAGCAAAAAAGACGGCGGCGAGCACAAGCGCGCCCAGGCGGACGAGACGTGAGGTCATGTGCGGCTCCCCTACAAGATCGAGAACGGCTCAGCTGCTTTTAGACGTTTCATTTTTAAAAAGCCGTTCCTCCGGCGCTTGAAGGAGCGCCCTACCGGACGCTAGCTACGGCATTGGCGGGTGGTGGAAACTTAAGATTCCGGGA
>JBHEMH010000057.1:749-2711 GCA_046262675.1 Vulcanimicrobiaceae bacterium | reverse complement strand
CCCCAACACCCTGCACCGCATGCACAACGCCATGTCCGGCAAAGTGCAAAACATCAACATGGGCGCGCTGCACGGGTCCAGGCAAGACGGCACGGCCGTCGTCAAAGGGGCGCCGGGCGGCGTCTGGGTGAAGATCGCCCTTTTCAACGAGCCTAAAGGGGCAAGCGAGCCCGCGCATATCCATATGGGAACTTGCCAGAAAGGCAATCCGTCTCCCTGGAAGCCCCTCAGCAATGTGGTCAACGGCACCTCGATCACGACGGTCAAGGGGATTACCGTGGACCAACTCAAGGACGGGCATTACTTCCTCAACGTTCATAAATCGGCAGCCGATCTGAAGACCTACGTTTCCTGCGGCAATCTGAAATAACCTCAGATCGCAGCTAAAAAGAGGCGCTACAGATGTAGCGCCTCTTTTCTTTTGCCTTTGCTTAAAGTCTAAGTCACCAGACTCTGAGCCCATGCGTTTACATTTTCATGATTCGAGAAATGCAAGCCGACGCGGCTCTGATGGCCGAAATCAACATTACGCCTTTCACGGACGTTCTGCGCCCCCCGGCTTTCAGCGGGCTTTCAATCCGTGCAATACATGCAAGGCACCGGTGCACACGACAGCGCGGACGGAACTCACCATTACCCGCTCGGGCAAAATGTTTGTAGGCGCTCTTCAGGTCGATTCGCATTCGGTGTACGCGCTTCTAGGCAAGGCCGCTGCCGGGCAACCGAACGCCAAGCTTTCAATTATCGCCGATACGCGGGCGCCTTATGGGGTGGTGCTCCGGGCGCTCGATGCGGCCAAAGAGGCTGGAAGAGCGTGGCGCCAACAACGTCGGCAACTGGACTAACACCAAATTTTTAACGCCCCGAACCAGAGGAAGACTATGCCGAGGGCAATTCGCAATATCCCGATGCTGTTGTGGCCCAGGACGCCGATAATCGCATTATCCAATCGGCTGAGGCCTTCCGGAATTCTCATTACACCTGATACCCACAGACTGCGGCGGAACCAGCGGAGCCGCACTTACTATTTCATGGACGCTCGAGTTGCGCAAGCGATGTGTTTTCTGGTACTTCTACACGGCGCTTGCACTTAAGCCCGCTTACCCTGCGATAATTGCCGCGAACATCTTCGGATCGACGTTTCCGCCGCTCACGATAACGCCGACGCGTTTGCCCTTGTGCTCGACGCGATCAGATAAAAGTGCGGCAAGTGAAGATGCTCCGCTCGGCTCCATGACAAGCTTCATGCGTTCGAATGCAAAGCGCATTGCCTCTTTAATTTCCTCGTCACTTACGGTTACCACCCCATGCGCGTACCGATGCGCGAGGTTGAACGTGATGTCGCCCGGAGATTGCGTCATCATGCCGTCCGCAATCGTCTTGGGAACGGGAATTTTAACGATCATCCCTGCAGCGAGTGACTGCTGCACGTCGTTGCCCTCTTTGGGCTCAACGCCGTACACTCGGGTCGCCGGGTTCATGGCATGCGCGGCAACCGCGGTTCCCGAGAGCAACCCAGCTCCGCCGGTCGGAACCAGAATGAAGTCGAGATCTGGAACTTCTTTTAAGAGTTCCAATGCGGTTGTGCCTTGTCCGGCGATGACATGCGCGTCGTTGTATGGGGGGACGAGCGTTGCACCGCGCTCTTGCTGAATCTGCCGCGCAACGAGATCACGATCTTCTTCGGCGCGATCGTACAAAACGATTTCCGCGCCGTACCCGCGCGTCGCATCGAGTTTCGCTTGCGGCGCGTCCCTGGGCATCACGATTGTGCTAGCGATCCCCAAAATCTGGGCGGCCAGCGCAACGCCTTGGGCGTGATTGCCACTGGAGAACGAGACGACGCCGCGCTTGCGTTCTTCTTCTGAAAGCTGCGCTAATCGATTGTACGCGCCGCGAAATTTAAATGCGCCCATGCGCTGAAAATTCTCGCACTTGAGAAACGCGCGCGCCCCGGTTCGC
>JBHEMH010000057.1:0-616 GCA_046262675.1 Vulcanimicrobiaceae bacterium | reverse complement strand
TGTGAAAGCTCCACGACCGCACCGCCCCGTTGTCGTCGAGAATCATTTTTTCCGTATAGTTGTGTTTGTCGAACGTCGCGATAAAGTCGTGCTCCCCGGGAATGGCATTCGCACCGACCGCGACTTCTTTGATGCCTTTGTACGCTCCCTGATCGCGAAGCTCGGTGGAGAATTGCGCGAGCGCAACCGGCGTGATCTTTGCACGAAGCTGGGAGTCGAAATCCTTGATCACGGGGTCCATGTTGTTGGCGATGACGGCTTTGGTAATCTTATCGGCTTCTTGCGTGGCTTTATTTTGGAAAGAGCAGCCGGTTAATGCTACGAGGACATACTTCAAGGTGTTGTCTCCAGTGGGTGATCGACGGCAGTGAATTCCACGAATTGCAAACTTGGATTCCATTCTTCGGCTAGACGCAGGCTCCAGTCGGATTCAAAGAGGCCGACAGGGTGCCCGTCCCAGTCTTCCGCAAGCTTTGCGTTTGAAGGTAACTGCGCGGACTTAAGCGCGCTCGCGTCCCCAAGAATTCGCCGCGCAACACTGTATTGCAACGGTGTGAAGTGCGTCTTGACGTTGTATTCCGCTTCGAGACGATACTTGACCACCTCAAACTGAAGC
>JBHEMH010000056.1:0-2741 GCA_046262675.1 Vulcanimicrobiaceae bacterium | reverse complement strand
GTTCCGCGTAGGATTCAAACGAGAGCGGATTTTTGCGTTCGGGACGATTGAGCGTCACTGTTACGATCGGACCGCTGATCTCCCACTTTACGTCGTTCACGCGACCACCCCACCAGGTAGGATCACGGCTTGCCCCGTCATCGGGGACGCGCAGTAATCGACGACGGTATCGGCAACTTCCTTCGGCGTGACAATGCGCCCCTCGGGGTTCATTCCAGCCAGCGTCTTGCGTGCAGCGTGCGCAGTCATGCCGGTGCTCGCAACCGTATTCTTGATCGCAAGCTCGAGCATGTCGGTGTCCACGTAGCCGGGGCAGATTGCGTTCACCGTTATGCCGTAGCTATCGAGTTCGGCCGCGAGCGCGCGTGTCATTCCGATTAGGCCGTGTTTCGAAGCCGTATATGCCGTCAGGTACGGCGCCCCGTGCAACCCAGCGGTGCTTGCAATATTGATAATGCGGCCCCATTTACGATCCATCATGTCTTGCACCACGGCTTGCGTGCACAAGAACGGACCCGTGAGGTTCGTTGCAATGATGCGATCCCACATTGCTCGTCCGGTCCGCCGAACGGCGGCCGATTCCGCGACGCCCGAATTATTAACCAGAATTTCGATCGGGCCGTTAGCATCGCGTGCTTGATTAAAGGCGGCATCGATCTGCCGCTGATCCGTTACGTCCGCATTTGCTTTAAAGAAAGGAGCGTCGGCCGCTTCGGCACTCCGGCTAACGATTGACACCTTCGCGCCTTGTTCCGCTAGCGCATCCGCAATCGCTCTACCGATTCCACGTCCGCCGCCGGTCACAAGGGCGTGCTTGCCTTCGGTCAAATGGTGCCTGCCAATTCCTGGGCGCGTTGCAAGTTTCGTTCGTACTGCGACTTACCGGAAAGATATTGGTTCGGCCAGGGTTCGTCCTTGTATCCCAACTGCGCGGCCGCGTGCAGCGTCCAATACGGGTCCGCCAAATGCGGGCGCGCCAGGGCGCAAAGATCGGCGCGTCCCGCGGCAATGATGCTATTCACGTGGTCCGGCTCAAAAATATTACCCACGGCCATCGTTGCGATTCCCACTTCGTTGCGAATGCGATCGCTATACGGGGTCTGATACATTCGGCCATAGACGGGTTTTGCTTCCCGGCTCGTTTGCCCCGTCGAAACATCGATGAGATCGACTCCGGCTTCTTTGAACGCGCGGGCGATTTCAACGGAATCAACTGCAGTGATGCCTTCATCGTGCCAATCGGTGGCGGAAATGCGCACGGACATAGGCTTCTCTTGCGGCCACACTGCCCGCATGGCCCGAAAGACCTCAAGCGGAAAACGCAGGCGGTTTTCAAGCGATCCCCCGTATTCGTCCGTGCGCTTGTTTTGCAGCGGCGTGATGAAACTTGAAAGTAAATACCCGTGCGCGCAATGCAGTTCAAGTAAATCAAAGCCCGCCTCCACTCCGAGACGCGTTGCGTGAACGAATTGTTCAAGAATAATTTTCATGCGTCCGCGGGTAAGTTCGCGCGGCACCTGATTCTGTGGACCGTAAGGCACGGGAGACGGGCCGACAATTTCCCAATTGCCATCTTCAAGCGGCTCGTCCATACCCTGCCACATGAGCTTGGTCGAACCTTTGGGCCCGGAATGCCCGAGTTGCAGTGCGATCTTTGCGTTGGAGTTTGTATGCACGAAGTCAACGATCCGCTTATACGCGAACATCTGCTCGTTGGTGTAGAGGCCGGTACAGCCGTGCGTGATGCGCCCCTCGGGCGATACGCAGGTCATCTCGGTATACACCAGACCCGCGCCGCCGATTGCGCGGCTGCCGAGATGCACCAGGTGAAACTCATTCGCTAAACCGTCGACCGCGCTGTACATATCCATGGGAGATACGACAACGCGGTTGCGCAGCGTTAGCTCACGCAAACGGAAGGGCGTGAACATCGGAGGTCTTACAACTCCACCGAGCCACGATTCCAGCCGCTCGACATAGGCAGTATCGCGCAGGCGAAGGTTTTCGTGACTGATTCTTTGGCTGCGCGTCAGCAAGCTATATGCGAATTGCTCTGGTGGGAGCACGGCGTAGCGCGCGACGTTCTCAAACCACTCGGTACTATTGCGGGCGGCGTTCTGCAAGCGTAAGACTTCGATCCGGCGCTCTTCTTCATAGCGCTCGAGGGCCGCACGGCGGTCGCCGTGGGCGGTCACGGCATCGTGCAGCCCAATGGCGTCCTCGAGCGCCAACTTCGTCCCCGACCCGACCGAGAAGTGCGCCGAATGTGCCGCGTCTCCGAGCAGCACGATGTTCTCGTAGGTCCAGTGTTCGTTGCTCACCCGCGTAAAGTTGATCCAGTCGCTTCCCTTAAGGTGCGCGCTGTTGGTCATGAGCGAATGTCCGTCGAGATACTTTGCGAACAATTTTTCGCAGAACGCGATAGACTGCGCCGAATTCGCTTTGTCCAGCCCCGCGGCGCGCCACGTTTCTTCTCGACACTCGACGATAAATGTGCTGGTGTCCGCATCGAACTTGTAAGCGTGGACACTGAACCAGCCCCACTGCGTTTCTTCAAAAAGAAACGTGAAAGCATCGAAGAGCTTCTGTGTGCCGAACCAAACGAACTTGCATTTGCGGCCATCGAGGTCCGGCTTGAAGTGGTCCGCAAACTCGCCCCGCGTACGGCTGTTTACCCCGTCAGCGGCGACAATAAGATCAACATCGCGATATGGACCAAGATCGGTTACGTCGTGCTCGAA
>JBHEMH010000055.1:0-2932 GCA_046262675.1 Vulcanimicrobiaceae bacterium | reverse complement strand
GCTCCAGCCCAGCCGCCGCAAGCGGATGATCGTCCCCTGTTCGTCCATGCTCAGTCGGTTCATACACGGCGTCTTGCGACGCCGCCCTGACATGCCCGGGCGGTCAGGTCAGCGGTGGTACATTTTCAAGTGGCCACCGACCCTGGTACATTTTCAGCTGGCCATGACTGGTACACTTTGGGTGGCCACCGAGGTATCTGGGTTATCGCATGGTGTGGGCTCTTCTGCGAAGCGAAGGCGTTGTTGCTAATCGGAAAGCGGTGCAGTGTCCGCGCCGCGGTAAGACGAACCCAGTTTGGTCGCGTTAAGACGGACCCACCTAGGCGCCAGTTTTTCGTTTGGCAACGGTGGTCCCTTGCGCTTTGGAGCGGAGTCGGTAGCTGTCGCCTTTGAGGTTCAAGATGTGGCTGTGGTGAAGCAGGCGGTCCAGTAGCGCGCCTGCGAGCGTGGTGTCGGCAAAGATCTGCCCCCAGTCCGCAAAGGGCTTGTTGCTTGTGATGATCGTCGAGCGGTGTTCGTAGCGTTGGCAGATGAGCTGGAAGAGCCAGGTTGCCGCCGACTTGTCGAACTCGATGTAGCCAAGTTCGTCGATAATGAGCAGAGGAACGGTGTTCAGGTGCCGCTGCTTATGGCCGGGAACGCCGTCCAGTTGCGCGATGCGGATTTGATCGAGTAAGTCCTGAGCGGTAAGGAAATAGACGCGATGACCGGCTTGCAACGCACGCATACCGAGACCGATGGAGAGATGCGTTTTGCCGACGCCCGGCGGGCCGAGAAGGACGACGTTTTCTGCACGATCGACAAAGGCGAGCGTCTCCAAATGCTTGATGACCTTGCGATCGAGCGACGGTTGCACGTCGAAGTCGAAGGAGTCGAGGGTTTTGGGCATCGGGAAGTGTGCCAGTTTCGTACGAACGGTAATGCTTCGCTCTTGGCGGGCGGCTAGCTCGTCCGCGAGCAGATGATCGACGAATTGCAGTGGCGAGAAGTCTCGCTGCGCAGCAGCTTGAACGTGCGTCTCAAGCGCGCCGGCAGCGGTTGTTAGGCGCAAGTGCAGAAGCGTCTGGCAGACGCGATCGGTAACGACGTCGCTCATGCTGCGAACTCGTCGTAGACCGCGAGCGAGCGTTGCTCGACGTCGACATGCGGAAGCGACGTCGCTGCCGGCAGAACAACGCGCGGTGTTCCGCCGAATCGCTGGCAGAGCGTCGAGAGCGTGCCGCGTTTGACAATCGAGAACTGCAGGAGGCTGTCGATTGCCGCGGCGACGACGGTGAGGCCGTACTCGTCGTAACGCTCGAGGACTTCGCGCAGCATTCCCAGCGGTGCGTGCGGTGCCTTGAGCTCGACAGCGTGGACGTACCGGTGGCCCGTCTGGCCGAGTCGCTCGACGATTGTGTCAGCGAGCTGTGCGAAGCGCTCGTGTCGAGGCGATGGAGGCGGTGGCAAATGCTGTGGATCCTGAACCAGACGCACGCCGTATGCCGGATACGGATGCTGCGCAACGATTTCTCCATCGATGATGAACCTCAGGTCCGCTGGACGGCATTGCAACGTAACGGAACGCCGTGCACATCTTGCCGGAACCGAGTACCGCACGCCATCGACACTCACTAAGCCATAGGCGTCGGCGACCCGAGTCGCTTCTAGAACGACATCGTACTCGCGGACGGGTTGCAGAGCCTTGCGTTCGATCGTAAACCGGTCGCAGGGACGCTCGCGCGTGACGCGGTGGACGCGTCGATTCGCGCGTTCATGCAACCAGCAGAGCGCCTCCACGTTCATGTGTTCGAGATCAAGGATGACGGTTCGACCGATGAAGAATCGCTCGCGAACGAAGCGAACGATGCGCTCGACGCGGCCTTTAGTCTTCGGACGCATTGGAAAATGCGCGATCGGCCGGAAGCCATAGCCAACCGCCAGTGCTTCATACGCCGGATGCCAGCGGATTGTTCCGCCGGCTCGTGAAAGGACGCCCGTCTTGAGGTTATCGATCAGCACCTCCGACGGCACGCCGCCGAAAAATTCAAATGCGCGGCGATGGCAATCCAGCCACGTCAGTAACCGCATGTCGGTCGTGCAGCAGACAAACAACGCCCGCGACCACGACATAATCGCAACGAAGGCGTAGAGCTTGCGTTCCACGCCCCCGATCGACACGACGCCCATTTCTGCCCAGTCGACCTGCAGCTGCTGGCCTGGCTTGACGTAGAAGCGCGCTTCACCCATCGCCGCCGGGCGCGGCCGATGCGCACGCACGTACTCCTTGACGACAGTGCGACCGCCGATGAAGCCACGCCCTTGCAGTTCGTCAAAGATACGCTCGGTGGTCCATTTGGACGTAACCTCGTCGTTCAACCATGCCGCAATCTGCGCCCTGTAAGGTTCGAGCGCAACGCCTTTGGCGCGTTGCCGTTTTCCGGTTGGCGGCGCCGAACTGCGCAACGCTCGCCGTACCGCGTTGCGGCTAACGCCCCGCAGGGCGGCAATCTTGCGAATGCTCAAGCCTTGCTGCTTGAGGATATGAAAATCCATCCATCGCTCCGAATGATCGATTTGGAACCCTCCTGTCGGCGGTGACTCAACACCAACGCCTTTCAGGAGGGCTCCGCCATTTCCAGGCACCGGCCCGGCTCGGAGGTGGGTTCGCGTTAACCCGGCGGAAGTGGGTTCAGCTTATCCCGGCGCCCACAGTTGAAGCTCTCGATGAAAGCGTTCTGCGTCGGCTTGCCCGGCGCGATGTGATGCAGCCGCACGCGCCGATCGGCCGCCCAGCGTAACATCACCAGACTAGTCAGCTCCGTGCCGTTGTCCATCACCAACGTCTTCGGCAAGCCGCGGATCTCGGCGAGCATGTTGAGGACGCGAGTGACGCGCTCACCGGTGAGCCGATGTGTCGACTTCGATCGCCAGGGATTCGTGAGTGTAGTCG
>JBHEMH010000054.1:2769-3108 GCA_046262675.1 Vulcanimicrobiaceae bacterium | reverse complement strand
GCACCAAATGGCTTGGATTTTGTTGGGCTTCCTCGGACCTGAATTCGAAGAATTCGGGCCCCTCTTGCGGATTTTGAGACTCGGATCAACTGGCCGCGGCGCAGCGAATGCCGCTGAACTGGAAGCCCTCCGGATTGCAATGACCAATCCTACTGTCGGCAAAGTGCTCGAATCAGTAAAGATGACAGATCCCAGGTGGCCTGCGGATAAAGGATGGGTAAAAATGGCGCGCAACATCAACGGCATTGAAGTACATTGGGTGAGGAACACCCTAACTGGCGCTCTTGACGACTTTAAGATCAAATAAGGAAAACGATAGCGTGCGTGTCACTTGCCTAA
>JBHEMH010000054.1:0-2611 GCA_046262675.1 Vulcanimicrobiaceae bacterium | reverse complement strand
GTACTGGGATACCCACGGCTGGTTTCTGAGCCAACGCTCTTCGATCAAATTATGGAACGTGACCGCGAGCATTTATCAACGTTCTACGCCGAGGTTCGAAAGCGTAGCATATCTGCAAATCTGAGATGAAGATGGTCGTACATTGTTCGCTTGCACGAGTCGCCGCTTTGCCTAGGCGTTAAAGGAATTCGGCGGCGGCTGTTTTGACGGTGTAGGTCTACACGCGCGTTGTTGAAGATCCGCTTAAGCGCCAGATTCTGGGCGCGAAGCTGACCTGTAAGACCCCATCAAGGCACCCGGAGCCGCGACTTTGCGACTTGGCTGTATAGCGCCGTAGGGCCGCACAATCGTAAAAACAAACCCTTTTTTGCCGAAGCCCTCAACGCTCGAGCCACGGCCCTATGGCAGCGGTGAAGTGACCCCCTCGGGGGGTCACTTCAACACCGACACGCTTGACGTTCGCTGATGTCGAGTTGCTCACGAGCCACCTGCACGACTCGACGTTTCTGCGCAGGCGTCAGAAGTTTCCCGAGGCCGCGATCTTGAGCGTATCAATGTGGAGCACCTGATCGGCGACAATGCGCTTTAAACGGCGGCTCTCGTCTTCCAGTGCACGCATCTTCGCGACGTCGCTGACTTCCATGCCGCCGAACTTCGCCTTCCAGGTGTAGAACGTGGCCGGGCTGATGCCGTGCCGTCGGCAGATCTGTTTGGTCGCTTCGCCGGCTTCGTGCTCTTTGAGGATGCCGACGATCTGCGCTTCGGTAAACCGAGATTTCTTCAAGGTGGTGGTCTCCTTCGAGGCCCAAGAGGCGGGGGTCTATCCCCAACTTCTTATCCCACGGATAACCAGAAAATCGTGGCGAACTTCTTAACCTAAGGAGGACCGCCCATGCGTAAATCCCGCTACTCCGATGAACAGATCGCCGCAGCGCTGCGGCAAGCGGAGATCGGCACGCCGGTCGCCGACATTACCCGCAAGCTCGGCATCAGCGAGGCCACGTTTTACGTTTGGAAGAAACGCTTTGGCACACTCGGAACGCCGGAAACCCGCGAGCTGCGCCAATTGCGCGACGAAAATGCGAAGCTCAAGACGGTCGTCGCGGATTTGACGCTCGATCGCGCCGTACTGCAGGACGTGCTCAAAAAAAAGTGGTGAGCCGGGTGCGGCGTAAAACGGTGCTTCCGGAAGTTCGCAAGATCTGGCGATTGAGCGAACGGCGCGCGTGTGCGATCCTGACCGTGAACCGACGCGCCGTGCGCTACCGGTCCGTGCGCAGCGATGTCGACGCTGTCCTTCGCATGCGGATCAAAGATTTGGCCGCTACGCGTATTCGCTACGGGCAACGGCGCATTTACGTCCTGCTGCGGCGCGAAGGATGGCACGTCAACATCAAGCGCGTCGCCCGCATCTACCGCGCCGAAGGCCTGGCAATACGCACAAAAACGCCGCGGCGCCGGCGAGCTGCTGCCGTTCGCGAGCAGCCACCCGTGCTCACAGCACCAAACCAGAGTTGGGCGATGGACTTCATGCACGACATCCTCGCCGACGGCTCGAAAATCCGCCTGTTAACGATAGTCGATATGTTTAGTCGCGAGAGCGTCGCGTTGGAGGTAGATTTCGGGTTCAAATCACCGCAGGTCGTCGACATCCTGCAACATGCGATAGCACGGCGCGGAGCACCGGAACGCATCCATTGCGATAACGGCCCAGAATTCGTTTCCCGGCACCTGGATCAATGGGCGTATTGGAACCACGTAAAACTGGCGTTCTCACGACCGGGACGCCCATCAGACAACGCCTTTTGCGAATCATTCAACAACCGCGTGCGGCAAGAATTGCTGAACCCGAATTGGTTTACCTCGCTCGACGATGCGCGCCTGCAAGCCGCAGCCTGGCGCATCGATTACAACACGAATCACCCGCACAGTTCGCTTGACGATCTCGCGCCCGAAGAGTTTGCCAAGCGCGCAGCGAATCAAAATCACCAAGCCGCGATTTCCGGACCTTCCGCGGGATAAAAATCGGGGGATGACCCATTGGGCGGTGATCCGCAGTTATCCCTGGCTCCCGATTTTGGACCTATCCCACAACGTTTCCTATTCACTTGATGAATGCATCAAGCCAAACACTCTTCGCAGCAGCTGGCCTCGCCTACTGCTTCAGTGGCTCGGGTTCTTTTATTGACCGCCGCTTCGACGTTAAATCTACCGATGATGCGTTTGGCGTTGCAAGCGAGCTTAAAGTTGCGGTTTACGACGCTTTCGCCTGTTCCATAAATGCTTGACAGATGTCGTAAACAATTGAGGCCTAATGGTCCTACTGCGGGCAGCCGAGATATTCAGCGTTTTGCAACGCCGAACGCTGATCGTTACGGCCGACAGGAAATATCAGTGCTCGCCCGGCATAGAGAAAGGCAGCGTCTACCGCCCGACGTAACGAATGTCAAGATGATATATCTGACGAACCGCGCTGAAGTCCAGAAGATTCGAGCGCAATGCTGTGAACTAGCCGACCTATTAGGGGTGTGATTATGCCGCTTTATTGGCGAATCAACGAGTTCGCGAAGTCAAATACCGGCGATCCATTTGAGAAGGGACACAAGTCAGG
>JBHEMH010000053.1:667-3169 GCA_046262675.1 Vulcanimicrobiaceae bacterium | reverse complement strand
CTGTTTCTGGACTTCGGTTTCTTAGGCGATCGCGGACGCAATAAGTCGAATGCACCCTCGGACTTCACGCATAACGGCGCGTATGTCGGACTGGGCATCCACTTCTAGTCAACCAGTCGTCTCCTTTAGAAGAGCAAGACCCTCGGGAGCAGTCCCGGGGGTCTTGCGCATTTGCGCCTGGCTCCGCGCCCCCAGCAAGCTGGGCCCCCCGATATTCTGGCACGCTCACGAAACGAGGAGCCGCAACGTTCCCCTTGGGCGTGCCGAAGAACCCGCAGTGCTGTCAAGTTGGGAGGAGGTCGATTTTTGAGCGTCTACCCGGAGGGGCCACGAGTCTCCGACCCATCCGCTTGACCAAAGCGCTCCCCTCCTGTAATATTGCTCCTTGGTGCCGCACTCTCTCGCGGTGCCTCGCATCGACTTGTCCCGGCTGAGGGCGAGGGCGGTGTTCACGGCACGGAGCGGTCTCGCCGGCTGACTCCTTAACGAAGATCGGATGCCCCTCTCGGGTGCGTGCCGGTCGAGGCGACGACAGCTTTGGGCGTAGACCAAAGCATAGGATAAACACTCGGAGTTTTATTTTGGCTGCTAAGAAACAAGTAAAATCGCGCAAAAAGCGTGAGTTTAAGAACGTCCATTCGGGCGTCGCGCACATACATTCGTCCTTTAACAACACGATCGTTTCCATTTCGGATAACACCGGAAGCGTGATCGCATGGGCATCCGCGGGAAATCTCGGTTTCAAAGGTTCGAAGAAGTCGACGCCGTTCGCCGCACAGATGGCCGCAGAAGCCGTTGCCCGCAAGGCAATGGAACACGGCATGAAGCAGGCGGAAGTCATGGTCAAAGGACCTGGCGCTGGACGCGAAGCCGCGATTCGTTCGCTGCAAGCAGCCGGTTTAGAGATTACCCTCATTAAAGATGTTACGCCGATCCCGCACAACGGCTGCCGCCCGCCGAAGCGCCGCCGGGTCTAGGAGAGAGAATTGTCACGCTATCTTGGTCCCGTTTGCCGCCTGTGCCGTCGCGAGACGGCCGCGAGCAAAACCGGTGAAAAAATTAAACTGTTTCTCAAAGGCGATCGCTGCCTCAGCAAAAAATGCCCGGTCGAACGCCGCGGTACCGCGCCGGGTCAGAAGACGCAAGGCAAAGGCCGTCAGAAAGTTTCTGAATATGGCCGCCAGCTTCGTGAGAAGCAGAAGATGCGCCGTTACTATGGTGTTCTTGAGAAAGTGTTCTCGAACTACTTCACCGAGGCAGCCCGGGCAAAGGGCCAAACGGGCCGTCAGTTCTTGCAACTGCTCGAGCGCCGTTTAGATAACGTTGTGTATCGTTTGAACTTAGCCGCGAGCCGTGCACAAGCGCGTCAGCTCGTGACCCATCGGCACTTCCGTGTGAACGGCAAGCTCGTCAACGTGCCGTCCTACATCGTGAAGGCCGGCGATACGATCACCATCGGCGAGCGCGCCCTCAAATCGACGGTGTTCCAATCCAATCTGGAAGTGGCCAAGAGCCGCCGCGCTCCAGAGTGGCTGGAATATAACGAGCAAGAGAACAGCGCCAAAGTTCTTCAGCTGCCCTCGAGAGAGCAAATCGACACGCCGGTTGACGAACAACTCATCGTCGAATTTTATTCTCGCTAGTAGGTACCACTCACCGTCGCTGGGAGTACGATCGTTCGTGTCGCGGGATACGGGCGGATAACTTGAGCGGCAACAAAGGAAACACGAATAACAAATGACCGTTTTGGAAACGCCGCAAGGCGCATCAATTGAGATCCGGGAGCGTCGCGATAACTACGCGAAGTTCGTCATCGAGCCCTTAGAGCGCGGCTTCGGTATCACGCTCGGCAATGCGCTTCGCCGCATTCTGCTCAGCTCGATTCCCGGGGCAGCCGTGACCTACATGAAGATCGACGGCGTGCTTCACGAGTTCTCGACCATCCCAGGCGTCGTTGAAGATACGACCAACCTGATGCTCAACCTCAAAGGCCTCCCGGTGAAGATGCACACCGAAGAGCCTAAGGTGCTCACGCTCAATACCACGGGCCCCAAAGAAGTTACCGCCGCCGACATTACGCCGGACGCCGACGTCGAAATTTTGGACCCAACCTATCACATCGCAACGCTCACCGCGAAGTCGGCGCGCCTCGCGATGGAGATCGGCGTCGAGAAGCACCGCGGTTATGTCACCTCCGACCGCCAGCGTAACGTCGAGCATATGATCGGCCTCATTCCACTGGATTCGATTTTTTCGCCAATTCGCAAGATCAACTTCACGGTTGACGACACACGAGTCGGACAGAACGTGGACTTCGACCGCCTCAGCCTTGAGATCGAAACGAATGGATCGATCACGCCGGACGAGGCGCTTTCGATCGCGGCACAAATCATGCAAGAGCAGCTGGACCTCTTCGTTGACTTCAACACGGAAGAGAAGCCCGTCGCCGCAGCGCCGGTCAGCGAGTGGGACGTGCCGGTTGAAACGCTCAACCTCTCGGTT
>JBHEMH010000053.1:0-657 GCA_046262675.1 Vulcanimicrobiaceae bacterium | reverse complement strand
CGGCAAGAAGTCGCTGGATGAAATCAAGCAAGTACTCGAGGAAAGGGGCCTTTCGCTGCGCCAGTAGGGCAGCGAGAAGATAATCATGCCGCATCAAATTGCCAAGAAGCGCCTATCGCGCACCGATGGTCACCGCAGAGCGCTGCTGCGCAATCTTGCTACCTCGTTCTTCAAACACGAAAAGATTGAAACGACGACCACCAAGGCAAAAGAAGTTAGCAAGGTCATCGAGCGTTTGATCACGCAGGCCAGCCGTGGCGATCTGCATTCGCGCCGTTTGGTTGCGAGCTATCTCACGGAGCCCAAGGTCGTGGCGAAGCTGGTCGATCAAATCGCCCCGAGCCTCAAGGGCCGCAGTGGCGGATACACGCGCATTACGAAGACGCGCGTGCGCCCCGGTGATGCTGCCGAGCTTTCCATGCTGGAACTCGTCCGCTAACTTCGGTAAGGATGAAAAAAATCAAAACGCTCTGGGTAACTCGCCCGGGGCGTTTTGTGCATATATGACCGAAGACCGGCCCAACCGCGGATATGCGACCGAGCTTGCGAACCAAGCAGTGAGTGCGCAGCGCCCACTGGAGTGGTTTGATTCGTTCTATCGCGAGGCATCCGGGAATGCAGACTTTATTCCATGGGCTGATCTGGAGCCGAATCCGA
>JBHEMH010000052.1:343-3340 GCA_046262675.1 Vulcanimicrobiaceae bacterium | reverse complement strand
CAGCAATACGAGGCATCGCTCGTAGTACCCGTCGTAATTGACCTTGTCCGCGTCGATGAAAGCGAAGTCGAAATCATGCGAGCCGCTCATGAGCACATCCAGGGTCCCGAGCGCCGGGCCGAGCCGCAAATCGATCTTGTGCGCGACCTTGGCTTCTTCCCAATAGCGCCGCGCCACGCGCGTATATTCTTCGCTCACGTCGCAAGCGATAATCTTTCCATCTCGCGGCAGCGCCAGCGCGACTGATAGGGCGCTGTATCCAGTGAAAACGCCGACCTCGATGCATTTTTTGGCGCCGGTCAGTTGCGCGAGAAAGCCCATGAATTGGCCTTGGTCCGCACCGATTTGCATTCCGGCATCCGGCATTTTGGCGGTCTCTTCGCGCAAGCGCCGTTGCGCGTCGGTGTCCCTATGCGAGACTTGCAGCATGTAGTTGTTGAGGTGATCGTCGATCGCAATGTTTCGTGACATGATTATTTTAGCATCTCCCGTGCGGCATTCCATCCGGCTGCACCCATTACGCCGCCGCCCGGATGTGCGGCTGCACCGCACAAAAACAGACCTTTTACGGGCGTGCGGTACCCCGCATAGCCGGGCACCGGACGCATCATGAACAATTGATGCAGCGGCATCGCGCCCTGGAAAATATTGCCACCGGTCAGGTTGAAGGTTTCCTCGAGGTCGACCGGACTTAAGACTTGGCGGTCCAGCACCGAATTCTTAAAGCCGGGTGCATACTGTTCGACCATATCGAAACAGCGATCTGCGAACTTGTCTTTTTCGGTTGCCCACGTCCCTTCTTTGAGGTTGTAGGGCGCATATTGCACGAACATCGACATCAAATGTTTGCCGGGCGGCGCGACACTTGGATCGACCGCTGATGGAATCGTGCACTCCACGATCGGATCTTTCGAAGGACGTCCGTATTTTGCATCGTCGTACCCCCGTTCGATGAAATCCAGGTCGGGGCATAAATGCACGGTGCCGCGATGTTGCGGGCCGGCGGTGGTTCCAGGGCAGGCAGTGAAATTTGGAAGGGCATCGAGGGCTACGTTTATTTTCATCGATGCACTACTGTAGTCGATCCGCTCGACCGCATCAACAAAATCGGCGGGCAAATCTTTGCGGTCCATCATTTTTAGGAAGGTCACGTTGCAATCGACATTGCTTGCCACCTGACCGGCATAAAACACCTCGCCGTTGCTGAGCGCAACGCCCGTAACTTTCCCGGTATCGACAATAATGGTTTTGACTTCTGACTCGAGGCGAATCTCAACGCCGAGGTCGATGGCCGATTTTGCCAGGGCTTGGGTCAGGCCACCCATGCCGCCCTTGACATAGGCCCAGACACCGCGCTTACCGTTGGTTTCGCCCATGACGTGATGGAAAAGCACGTACGCCGTGCCCGGCATCGAGGGCGCCGCGAAGGCGCCAATGATCGCGTCCGTGCCGAGTGTGGCTTTGAGTTCTTCGGACTCAAACCAACGATCCAAGATTGGACGAGCGGCGCCGGCGAGCACTTCCATCGCCTCGCCCATTCGCGAGCCCATCCTCTGCATGCGGCGCCCGAGCTTGCCCATGCGCGCGAGATCGCCGAGGCCCGGACGCACGACATTTGCCGGTTTTTCAACGAGCGTCGGTTCGACAACGTCGGCGACGCGCTCGAGCATCGCGTTGTACTTTGGATACGCCGCAGCGTCTTTTTTGCTGAACTTTGCAATCTCACGCTGGTCGCTTGCGGGATTGGCACCGAGCATGAGATGGCGGCCGTCGAGGAACGGTGAAAAGGAAGCCGGATTGCGCTCCATGACTTCGTAGCCGTAGTTGTGCAACTTCAGGTCGCGAATAATTTCCGGCCGGAAGAGGCTGTTAACGTACGCAGCGGTCGAGACCTTAAAGCCGGGAAATGTTTCCTCGGTGACGCACGCTCCACCGACAACGTAGCGCCGCTCGAGTACGAGCACTTTCTTCTTCGCCTTGGCAAGATACCCGGCTGTCACAAGCCCGTTATGCCCGGCCCCAATAATGATTGCATCGTACTTCCCAGCCAAAAGATACCTCCGAAGGACCGTAGGGACGGCATATACTACTTAAACCCATGTTTTCTTTGCGAACGCGGGTCTCGCGGGTGGTTTTGGCGCTTATTCCGTCAACGATGCTTAGTCTTGCGATACCGCTCGTGAACCGGATCGAACCACGAATATTCGGCCTGCCGTTCATACTGGCATGGATCGTGCTGTGGGTGCTGCTTACTCCCGCCTTCCTGTATTGTATTTACCGCCTGGAAGGCCGCTCGTGAATCCCGCGACGATTGCCCTGATGCTTGTCGCCGCGATCATCCTCGGCACAATCGTTTTTGCGCTCATGGGCGTTCGCAGACTGCGGATGACGCCGACTGAGTACATGGTAGGCGGCCGCACGTTCGGCGCGCTTTTTCTCTGGTTGCTCATGGCCGGGGAAATCTACACGAGCTTCACGTTTTTGGGCGCTGCCGGCTGGGCGTATGGCAAAGGCGCGCCCGCGTTTTACATTTTGTGCTACGGAACGATCGGCTACACGGTCGGCTACTTCCTATTACCGCCGATTTGGCGTCTTGGCAAAGAACGCGGCTATTTAACGGGGCCCGATTTTTTTGTGGACCGCTTCCAAAGCCGCTGGCTCGGCGGAGCAATCGCCATTCTCTATTTCTTTCTGGTCGTGCCGTATGTCACGCTGCAGCTTAGCGGCCTGCAAGTACTGCTCACAATCGCGGGATATGGGGCGTTCAATGCGACCGCGACGGTCGGCATCGCATTTTTCGCTATTGCCCTTTTCGTTTTCTCCGCGGGATTACGCGGTACCGCATGGGCCAGCGTAATCAAGGATATCTTGGTGCTTGGCGGCGTGATTTTCGCCGGCGTTTTCTTGCCGATTCATTTCTTCGGATCGCCGGCTGCCGTGCTCGATAAGATCATCGCAACAAACCCGAAGTGGCTCACCCTTGGGCCAGCGGGACCG
>JBHEMH010000052.1:0-333 GCA_046262675.1 Vulcanimicrobiaceae bacterium | reverse complement strand
CCGTATCCGCCAATCTGGTTTGTCTCAACAGTCATCCTCACCGGAATTGCGTTTTTCGCGGGACCTGCAAATTTGCCGGCGGTGTATTCGGCCAAATCGGAGAACTCAGTCCGCCTCAACACGATGTTTCTGCCGTTCTATCAATTGTTGTTGATGCTCGTCTTCTTTGCGGGCTTTACCGCACTCTTGGTGGCACCCGGTCTCAAGGGCACCGCCGCCGATCAATCGTTTATGATCGTCGTTCAAAAATACTATCCCGCGTGGGTGCTCGGTATCATCGCAGGTGCAGGCTGCCTAGCAGCCCTCGTGCCGGCATCGGCATTACTCTTAAGC
>JBHEMH010000051.1:318-3594 GCA_046262675.1 Vulcanimicrobiaceae bacterium | reverse complement strand
AAAGCGTGCTACTCATGCGCGCTCGCGAGTTGGCAGGCGGTACTCCAAACCATCGAGTGCCGCGAATGTCGTTGCGATGACGAAAATCAAGAACGTGAGTGCGGCGTTTGCGGCGTGGGCTTCGCGAAGAATGACCGGCAAGCGCAAAGCAACGTTGAGCAAACCGAGGAGTACTTGCGCAAAGAGCAGGGCAAGGCCCAGCGTGGTTACTGTGCGCACGCGCGATGAACCCATCCGCCAGGCGAAGGCAAAGGCTGCGGTTGCCGAGAGCAGGCAAGCACCGGCAACAAAGCGGTGAAGCATTTGCGCATATTGTCCGGAGCCGTACACCACAACGTTTCCGGCGCACCCCGGAATGCTCAGACAAGCCAGGCCCGCGCCGCTTGAGCTCACATATGCGCCGATGCACATGGTCGCAAATGCTATCAGGGCCGTACCGCTCAGAATGCCAACGAGAAGCCTATCGCCGCTTGCATTCCAAGCCGCCGGTCCTCTTGCGGCGGTGCGCACGAAGATTGCCATGGCGAGCAGCGAGGCAAGGAACGCCATCGCCGTTCCCCAGTGCAGGACGACCGAAACGGGACTATTGGACAGATGCACGGTCGCCGCACCGAGCAGAATTTGAACGGCGAAGAGTCCGCCGATTACACCGATCGTCGGGGAAATGAGGGGAAGGCGATTGCGCAGCGGCCACGCCGCCATCACAACGGCAATTACGAGCGGAGTCTCGACTAAGACCAGCAGTCGATGCGACCACTCCCAAATCGTTCCGTTCGCAAGCGACGGGATGAGCGCTCCGTGGCACAGCGGCCAGTCCGGACAGGTCATTCCGGCGCCGTTGATCCGAACCCAACTGCCGAGGACCGCCGCCCCATAGGCAACGACCGCGGCGGCAAGCGCCAGGCGCCATAAGATTTTCACTACAGGCTCAAGTCTAGCCCACGCCTGTGGACCGGGCAACGACTAAACTACGCTAGGATCTCCGCGGGCGGTTAGCAGCCCGAAACGGCGCCTTCGGCGTGGTTGGCCGCCAGGGCCTCATCGTTTGTGATATCCGGGACGCGGAGCATGAAATCGCTGGCGGCAAATTGTGCCAGCTCCGTGTCGGTGTGGCCGGGATTGAAGACCGAGCCGGTCTGTCCGGGTTGGAAGAGCGAGCCGGCATCGTAGTGGAGGTCGGTCGTTTTTGAGCTTTGTTGAGGCGCGCCCTGGGGCGAAATTCGGGATACCAATGAAGGGTCGGCGGTCATTCCGTTATTCGTGAGTTCATCACTGCTGGGGCGCATGTCGTGATAGTCATACGCCGCAAGCAAGCCGTTGAGATCTTGCGCAATTTTTTTCTGGCGGTAGAGTGCTCCGCCGAGTTCGTCCGCAAAATCTTTTAATTCTTTTTTCTGCACCGGATCCGTTGATTTTTCAGCGATTTCGCGTAATTTTTTAACTTCAGCGATGCCGGAAACCGCCCGGCCGTGCAGGTCTTTTGCGAGGTCACCCACAGCTTGCAGATTGTTGCGGCGCGTTATTGGGTTGCCGTCGAGTTTGACGTTCTGGAGTTTGGCAATGGTGTCTCCCACCACGGCATCGTTGCGCAGCGCAGAAGAGATCGCCGTGTTCGCGTGCAGCGCCAGTTCCGCGCAGGCCGTGGTAGCTTTCACATGGCCGATTTCCTTGAGCGGAGCAGGCGCGGGCGTGGCGGCGACGGCCGGGGCGTTGAGCGCGGCGGCGAGTAGAAGATAGGTAAGAGACAACATGAGGACCTCAAATCAAAGCCGGGCGGATTCTCCCGGCTTGCCTTCTTCTGAAATGACTGGCGAGAGAACTCTGTGACGACGCGTTTCTCACTCAAATTTATCACGAACCATGCTTGGTGCGGGGGTGGGGCGAGGCCTCGCGCGAACTGCAGGCCATCGTGAGACCTATCCTGGCGCTCGTTCTGCTCCTAACGCTCGCGGGCTGCCGCGAAGTGCGGGTCAAGACATACGCGCAAGGCACGACGACGATGGCCGGGGCGAATGCAATCGTCGTCTTCCGCGACCGCAGCTCGCTCGAAGCCTTGGGCATCAAGGCGCCCGTTCGCTTTAACCACGAATTCGGAGTGGTTTTGCTAATGGGTCCGCACAAGCAAACCGGCTACCGCCAAGTTATTGAGTCGATTCGTGCCAACGCCAGTCGCGTTCGTATCGTCGCGTTCGAGGCCACGCCGGTCGCAGGCGGCGACCCGTCGCGGGAGTATCGCACGTACACGATGTGGGTCGTTCCGAATTCAGTATACCGCCGCGGCTCGCTCATTGAAGTTGTTACTCCCTCGGGCGATCCCATAACCTCCACCCAACTGCGGTGAGTGCCGTGCATCCTTCCATCTCACTCGATGGCGAAATTGTGGCGGGCAATTTTTCGGCGTGGAGTGCCTATGCCGGCGTTCCGGTGCGCGCCGTCATTAAATGCAACGGCTACAATTGGGGCTACAAGCCGATAATCGATATTCTCGATCCGCTCTGCAAAGAATATTGCGTTGCGGATATCGACGAACTTGCGGCCGCGCGCGAATTTACCAAACACCCGATCGTTGTGCTCGGCGCCACTGCGGCCGGGCGAATCGCCGAAGCCCTGGATGCGAATGGGATTCCAACGATCAATACGCGCGAAGAACTAGCCGCGGCCATCACATGGTTCGAACGCACGGGCCGCCGGCCGCGGATTCGAGTCGGTTTGCAACCGGCTGTCGGCTGGACCGGCATGAGCCTGGCGCAAATCGAAGAACTCGCGCCCCATCTTGCCGCAAGCGGTTTCTCTATCGAGGTCTGGTCGCACATCACCGATATGGATGAAACGGGCCGGCTGCGCGACCGCCTGGCGCAAGCCGCGCATACCTTGCGTTCCCACGGTGCGAACGTCGTCGCGAAGGACATTGCGAGCACGTATCCGCTGGCGGCGCTCGGAGCGATGGGGGACACGGCGCGGGTCGGAATCGGACTCTTCGGGTCGACCGGTGGTTCTCGTGTCGAAGGTGTCCGGTGCGCCTTGCGCTTAACCGCCCCGGTCGTCGCGGCGATTCCCGTAAAAGCTGGGACAAAAGTAGGCTATGGTCAGAGAAAAATCGGGCAAGATGGCAGGGTCTTAACCCTGCGTTGCGGGTATGGCGACGGTTTGCCTAAGAGTCTGGCAAACGCATCCGATATTCTATCAGTTGGCATGCAGTACACGACCATGGTCCCGCCTCATGAACCCTTTGGAGAACAAGCGGTGGCACTGATAGATGAGGCGACGGACCTGGAT
>JBHEMH010000051.1:0-234 GCA_046262675.1 Vulcanimicrobiaceae bacterium | reverse complement strand
AGGGCACGTTGTTGCTCTATCCGCGTGATGTCGCTTCCGGAAATATTTCACGCGTTGGGCTGGTGTGCGAAAACGTGCGCGGCGGTAAGACGGAGTACGAGCGTCTCGGGTTTGCACTCGAGCCGCAGGCTCCGTACGAGTTGCGGCCGCATCCGGGGTACGGATGCGAAGATCCGCGCGTCACCTTTATTGAAGAACTCGATCAATACGTGATGGCCTACACGGCCTTTGGAC
>JBHEMH010000050.1:0-3684 GCA_046262675.1 Vulcanimicrobiaceae bacterium | reverse complement strand
GCTGTACGCTTACGAACGGCAGGCACGTTCTTCCACGCGCAATTCGCACTAAGCGATCCGCGCGCACTCCTCGCCCGGCAGTTAGCGCCCACGATTATCGAGGGTCTCTTGACGTTTGATGAGCGTCTAGCGGCCTTCGATGCGCTCGCGTCGGGAAATCTCAAAGTCGGCGAACACGCGCAGACGCAGCTTTCAGTGTACGCGCCGCCCGTGCTGCAGACGCTCAAGGATGTTGCCAAACTGTGCGAAGGTGCGATCGTCTCGAGCAGCGTGGAACATGCGCGGCTCGAGCGCCATCTCGGATATCTGCCCTTTGGAATTGTGCAGACGCCGCAACGCGAGGCTGCGTTGCCGCCGCATGGAGACTCCAAACCGCGTGTGGTTATTTGGGCTCCGCTCCTGCACGCGCGAGAGACCGCACTCCTCGCCTTTGCGCTCGAAGAACTGCACGTACCGGTAACGGTCGTCTGCCGCGAGGGAGAGATCCCGAGCTTGCACGCCGAGTACGTCGCGTACGATGTCTCCCTACCGCTGCCGGCCGCAAGCGTCATTGTTGATGCTTGCATCGATCACGCCGGTAATGCGCTCGCATTTGCCGAGCGCGGCTATCCTGTCGTCTGCGCGACTTCCAGCGGAGCGGTGGAATATCTCGAGGATGTGCTGCTCTACGACCCATGGAATCACCGCAGTGTTTTCTCAGCCGTCACGACCGCACTTGGGGCAGTGGCCTCCCGTGTACGCACGATTGACCATCCGGCCTTTGCTGCGCCCGCCGTGGTGGAAGATGGGCCCTTGGTGAGCATGGTGATTCGCACCTACGATCGCAGAGCGTTCTTGCCGCGCGCGCTTGAGAGTCTCTCGCGCCAGACCTACAAGAAATTGGAAATCATCGTCGTCAACGACGGCGGTCCGGACGTCAGCGACATCATCGCAGGCTTTGATAACGTCCGGTACCTGCTCCTGGAACGCAATGGCGGAACGTCCGCGGCCGCAAACGCCGGTCTGCACGCCGCGAGGGGAAAGTACATTGGTTTTCTTGACGACGACGATATCGTTTTTCCCGAACACGTTAGCGTGCTGGTTTCTGCCCTCGAGCGCTCGGGTGCCGAAGTGGCGCACACGGATACGATTGCCGCGCATTTCGAGAAAGACGACGCAGGGCAGTATTTCGTAACGGGCTATATCGTTTTTTTAGATGGCCTCGTTGAGCCGACCGACTTTTATGTGACCGATGGCGTCGGCCCAATGTCCGTCCTCATGAAACGCTCGCTCGCGATCTCGGCGGGTGGTTACAACGAGACCATAACGCATGCCGAGGATTGGGATCTTTACCTCAACCTTTCACAGCATTTCGACTTCATTCACGTACCGCGGGTAACCGGTGTCTATTCGATCCGGCATGACGGCACGCATATGATGAGCAATTCGGGCAAGCAAATTGCAGATTCGATGGAAAAACTCATGCAGCGATATCCCTTGCCGCACCGCCCCATTATGGAGACAGCGAGACGTACTTCATTGCAAGGTTATCGCGATTCGGGTTACAAGATGCGCTTTCCCGAGCCGGCGCTCAAGCGCCAATGAGCGAAGTATTTGCATTCGGGGAGAGCGCTCTAAAGCAGCAGCACTTTTATACAGCCCGCGAACATCCGGTTTTGATCGTCGCTCCCGATGGGGCCGTCCAGGCGATTCAAAAAGCCGTAGAGTTGCGTACGGCCGGACGAAACTTCGACGCGGCCCTCATTCTGCGCGAACAAACCACAGTTCAGGCAGTGACGCTCGGTAAGGAGTTGCTTCGGTTCAGTCAGGATTTCGACCAGCGCCGCAACGCATACGAGTTGTTGAGTCGCAATCAATTGGAATTCGGCGGCAAAAAACAGGCGGAGATCGGCGCACTGACAGCACCCATTGCCAAGACACTCAGCGATATCGCAGCGCTGGCAGACCGCTGGCTAGTGCGGAGCTGGAGGGAGTACCGCCGCAACGTTTCGTTGTTGGGGCTTTCCCGCAACGCGTTCCGGGAGGTCGTCCTCGATACAACGATTCCCGATGTGCGGCCCGACCCAAACGCGGATGCGATTGTGGTTTGGGCGCCCGATGAGGTGCCGGAGTCCATCGCCGTCGTGCTCTTTGGACTCGAAGAGTTTCGCAGGCCCAGCTACGTGGTGTGCCGCCCGGGACCGATGTATGGTTTGAAAACAATTCTCGTACCACCCGAGGACGCGAGGCGCGCACTCTTGCGAGCGCAGGTCGTCGTTGATGCGGCAGTCGATGGCCCGTCGGCTGCACTCACCTTTCTTTCGCGAGGGATCCGAACGGTCGCGTCGCGCACAACCGGAGCACCCGAATATGCTGCCCAGATTCGAACGTACGAACCGTCGGTACGCCGTAGCATCTTCGCCGCGATTTCTGTAGCACTTGGCGAAGGCGTCTCAGCGCTGCATGTTCCAACCGCGCGCCCCGAATTTTCGAAGCCTGCAACAGTCGAAGATGCGGCTCCCACCGTTTCGCTCATCGTGCGGACCCATAACCGCCCGCAATTTCTCCGGCGCGCGCTGCAGAGCATCGAAGCGCAAACGTACCCGAACACTGAAACGGTTGTCATCAACAACGGCGGCGACGCTGGCGCGATAACGGCAATCTGTGCGGCGTTCCCCCGCGCACGGCTCACAACGATCGAACAAACGGACATCGCAAGCGCCGCAACGCGCGGCCTGGAAGAAGCACGCGGTAAGTATGCGGGTCTACTGGACGACGACGATGCGCTCTTTGCGGACCATGTGCGGCGGCTGTGCGATGCGCTGGTGCTTAGCGGAGCGCGCGCAGCCTACGCCGACGCGCTCAATGTGTACGTCCGCACCGTCTCGCGAAGCTACGCCCTAAGTGGCTACTGTGGCATTTTTGTTCCCGCGCTTGAACGAACATCGATGCTCTCCGTGTGCCAGGTGGTCGGCTCGTGCCGCATGATGTTCGATCGCGGGTATCTGCTAAGCTCCGGTGGATTTTTGCCCGAATTCTTTCCGGCCGATGATTACGAAGCGTGGCTACGCCTCATCGAATCGTCCGACGTCATCCGCGTTGCCGCGGTGACATCGATGTACACGCAATTTCTTGACCGCTCGAATACCTCAATAGCGCGCGGACCCGCATATGTGGGCGCTCATAAGGCGGTCTACAACGCTCATCCGACAACGCGTCAAGCCGTCTTACAGCAGCGCGAACGCCTGCTGGCTTCGATCCGACAGCGGGGCGGCCTGGGGATGGCACCCCCGGCGGTAATCTTTGACCCTCAGCCCCTGCTTTTTTAGGGCAAAATTGAAGGCCGCCAACGGTTCTGCCGATATTGCTGGTATGGCCAAGGTATCTGCTACCCTTACTTCTGCTATGCTTCCGCTCGGCATTGTCGCCCTCGTAGCCGGATGCGGCGGCGGCAGCATGGTATCGACTGCTAATGGCTCGGCGTATGTTCCCCCCGCTCAATCCACGCCGGGTACAGGCACTTCGGGTACGGCCAAGGCCACGCTTACGCTCTACGTGCCGCCGCGGCGGCCATCGGCCGATGGACGCCGTCCGGCCTACGTTAGTGCCGGGACCTCGACGGTTTCGGTTTCCGCCTTTTCCGCCGGCATGCCGAGCCCGTGGCCCAACCCGACGGTCACGTCGGTCCCGACCATGAACCCGAGC
>JBHEMH010000049.1:0-4833 GCA_046262675.1 Vulcanimicrobiaceae bacterium | reverse complement strand
GTGTTCACCACGGTGTTGATAAGGCCGTCCAAGATGTTGATGGTACGCGCCGCGGCTTGATACGCGTTTTGATATTTGATCAGATTTTGCGTCTCTTCATCCAGGTTGATACCATCGATGCCCTGACGCACCGCATCGATGTTCTTGCTCAGGCTTGTCTGCGTTGAAACGCCTGTGTTGGCCGTCTGCGAATCGAGTCCAACTTGTGTGATCGCCGTCCCGTAAGCCTGGCCGAGCGTCTGCGTTTGAGCCGATGCAATCGAGAAGCCGGCAGCGTGCGCATTTGCGAACGTCGCGGTAAAAGTGCCTAACGCGCGGTCGACCGCAGTAACCACGACGTTTTCCTGAATGGGCGGCCCCGCTCCGGCGTCAACGGTCAGGACCTGTCCGACCGTAATCGCAGCGTAAGCGGTTGGCTGCCCGGCAGGCGGCGAAACTGTGGCAGTGCCCGGAGGCGCCGGCGTGACGATTCCCGCCGTGGTCTGGATCGCCGGCACGCCGACGTTGGAGCTAAAAAGCTTGAGAAGCGCGTTGGCGGCACCGTTATCGTTCGTTCCGAGAGCATTTGCCGCATTCTGCTGAACGCCGTTAATACCGGTGCCTGGAGGTCCGTTCGCGCCAAGATTTGCGAGAATCGTTCCGCCACCGGTCTCCGCGATCGTGAACGTTGGATCCGTAGGAGTCGGTAGCGCGGGCGGAGTGCCGTTTTGCGCGGCGCGGTGCGTGAGATCGATATTGGAGGGATCGCGCGCAAAGACGACCTTTTGAGCGGTCGCATCGAAGGCCGCCGTTACCCCGAAGTGATTCGCATTGAAGGCCGCGGTAAATTGATCCAACGTCGTAGTCGCGGTGATGTTGTAGTTAAAGACCTGCGCAACCCCGTCCGTCGTAACCGTCAACTGTCCCGCGTACGGCGCGGCGGGCGGGTTCGCGTACGACTGATTGTTGACGATCGCCGACGACGAATCGACATGATTGTTCGCGGAATTAAGCGCCGTTACCAATGTGCCGCCTGCAGTCGAGGCGAGGGCCGCCGGTATTTGCGCGGGATCGGTGATGCCGCACTTAATGTTCCCGGCCGAAATGGCCAGACCACTCGTGATCGGCTGGAAGAGCGCCGCTCCCGCGACGCCGTTCTGATCGTATCCGGCAAGGGATATGCGGTTGACTTCGCTTGCGAGAGCGGCCGCAAAGCCATCCATTTTCTGCCCGTAAACGGTTAACTTATTGTTGTACAGATCGGCGATGCCGGCGAGCTGACCACTGCCAAGCGGAACTCCCCGATCTGTGGCGCTTGCAATGTTCGGATCGTTTTGGAAGCCGATCTTCAAGATCGGATTTCCGCTCGCATCGCTGCCGACGACCGGCGGGGCCAAATGATAGGCGACGGCATCGTTGACCAGAGACTGACCGTTGACCGTTACAAGGGTTGAGCCCGTCGACTGGATCGACGTCTGCGTCGAAATATATTGCGAAAGCTGATCGATCAGCTGATCGCGCTGGTCTTTAAAGGTGTTCGGGCTGTCGCCGACTGCCGTCGACGCGCGAATCTGACTGTTGAGCGCAGCAATCTGATCGAGAATCCCGTTGACCTTCGTTACGAGCGCCTGACCCTGCTGGATGATCTGCGCTTTTTGCAGCGTGATTGTCGAGGCGGCATTGTTCAGTGCGGTCGAGAGGCCTTGCGCTTGTGCGATGACGTTTGCGCGTGTCGGAATATCCCCAGGACGGGCCGCCAGCTGCGAGATGGCGGTCTGAAAAGACGTGTATTGGGAATTGATGCCGCTGATCGGATCGCCGAGGGATGCTTGCAGCGCGTTGAGCTGCTGTTGCTGTACCGTGTAGAAGTTCTGCGACGACGATGCGCCGCGAAAAAGTTGATCGTAGGAGTCCTGATGGATGCGCAAGATGCCGGAAACGAGCACCCCGTCTCCGCGTGTTCCACCACCCGCCTGATTGGCCGAAAGAAAGGGCGATCCGACGATGGCAGGAGCCTCAGTCAAATCCACGATCTGCCGGGATGCGCCCGGTGTGTTGACGTTCGAGATATTGTCGGATGTGACGTTAGCTGCGTCCTGAAACGCCTGCAACGACTTACCCGCAAGGGCTAGTCCGAAATACGTGCTTGGTATCATTCCCACGAGAGTGACTCCATCGACCTAGGTTTTAAGGTGTGCCGGGATGCGGAGGCCATCAATCGGTCAGGCTTCCGTGCAGCTTCCCGCCCTGCTCCAGGGAGAGTCCAGCTACTGTTTACTGTATCGGCTACGCGCCATCGTCGCCTTAGAGCGACGCCGGGCCCGGTGCCTCGTTTGTCTAGCATTTGCTACTCACGAGGACGCTTGCATTTGGAGTGGTGGCAAAGCCCCGGCGTTTGTAGGTGCCGGTGTTCTCCGTCGACGAGCGCTGCAGCAGCGAGGTGACGTTCATGAGCCGCTGCATGCCACCCAAGATCAGGGCCTTATTGTTATTGTTTGTGATTGAGAGCGAGGTTGTACCGTAGGTGATCTCCGCCAGACGCTGATTAAATTGGTAGGCCATGTTGCGCGGTGCATAAGCACAAAGGTCGCGCAGTGACATCGTCCCAAACCCGCGAACCTGCATCCCACGTCGAGTGGCAACCAGTTTTTGGTGTTCGATGCGGCAAGCATCGAGTGTGCGCTCTGCCGTTTCGATCTCCAGCGTGCTGTTTTCAACGAGAGCACTCGTGAGTTTGCGAGCCGAGTCGTTGAGTCGCCCAAGGCTTGTCGATTCGTTTAAAAGGGCTTGCGCAAAGGCTTCCCAGGAATCGCTCATACGAGGCATCCTTTTGAGGCAGCGGCCTCTAGCTGGCGATACGATCGATAAACAATCTTCCCAACAATTTCTCGACAATCAACCGCGCCGGCACGAAGTAACGACCCTCGGCGATACGACCGCGCAAGCCGAGCACTAACGTGTCGCGTTGCGGGGGCAGCATTTCGTATGCAGAGCGCGCCCAAGAGATCGTATGCGACTCGAGAATCCGTCCGCGCCTCGATGGAAATGGAATAACGTTGGGTTCCCAGGCTCTGTACGCCGTGGCTGCTTTTGCTATCTCGGTCGCACTGATGATCATTGGGCGGTCTCACATCCTTGCTGCTTGGAAGCTGTCTAAGCAAGGAATCGGACTGCAAAGTTGGTTTCTTTAGCGTCTTCACGGCTTAATCTCGGAATCCACGTGGACGTTGGCTTCGTGATGGGAGTCCGCGAGCACGCTCGCGCGCAGTTGGTTCTCCATGACCTTGGCGATACCGAGCGATCCGCTTTGCGCGAGTGTCTGCGCGCGCTGGTCATCGAGCATTCCGCTAAAGGTCTCCTCCGTGTTGTCTTCTTTGCCGAAGATGCTCGACTTTGGCACGGTATCGTGCATCGCTTTAAAGAGCATTGTTAAGAAAACGCCTTCGAACTGGGTTGCAGCGGTGTGCAATTTTTCCAGCGCCGCTTTTTGATCCGGGGTTAGCTTCGCCGCTTGCGCCGCCAGCGTCGCGGGATTTATTTTGGGCACGTCCATTTTAAAAGGCGCTCCGCTCTAAGCTGCGCGCCCCCCAGCAAAGCTGGGGCCCCCAAACCATTGCTCCCTCGCGATTCCAGCGACATAACCATTCCCCGAGGGGTCGCTTAATTATCATTGTATTTCCAGTTCCGCTTGCAGCGCCCCGGATTGGCGGAGTGTCTGCACGATAGCGATGAGATCCCGTGGCGAAACTCCCATCGTATTGAGTGCGCGCACGACTTGCGAGAGCGTTGCAGCTCCGGCGATGAAGGTGAGGTGGCGGCCTGTCTCTTTCGTCCTCACGGTCGTGTTCGTCTGGATCACCGTCGCCGCGTTGCTGAAGGGACCCGCCGGCACAGCCTTATTGGAGGTGCTGATGGTGATCGAAAGGTTTCCGTGAGCAATCGCGCAGGGCGCAAGTTTGATGTCGCCGCCGAAAACGATCGTGCCGGTGCGCTCGTTCATCACAACCTTGGCAAGTTCGTCCTGTTGGAGTTCCAGATCGCTTGCGTCGGCTAAGAAGCTGACCGGATCGTTATTGTAATTGCCGGGCAAATTGACGCGCACTGTCTCCGCATCCACCGCATGCGCAATGCCGCCAAAGCGGTGGTTAAGCGTGCGCGCGAGGGATGCTGCGGTCTTAAAGTCCGGTGTAGAGAGTACGTACGAGAAACCTTGCGCATCGGATTGAATATTCGTCACCATGTCACGCGCAATAATCGCGCCATTTGGGACCCGGCCCGCGGCCGTATGATTTTTCGTCACCGATGATCCCCCGGCGGTATCGATGGAGAAACCACCGACGGAGACCGAACCCTGCGCTGTTGCGTACACCAAATTATTGGCAGCCTTGAGCTCCGTCATCACGAGCGTACCACCTTGGATGCTCGAAGCGTCGCCCATGGACGAAACGGTAACGTCGATGTTGTCGCCCGAGTGTGCAAACGGCGGGAGCGCTGCGGTGACGATAACGGCCGCAACGTTGCGCGTGCGGACTTCTTGCGATGTCGTGGTTAAACCGAAGGATTGCAAAACATTCTGAATCGTGTGGCTCGTGAAGAGGGCGGAAGTGGTATCGCCCGTACCGGCGAGACCCGTGACGATGCCGTAGCCGACGAGTTGGTTATTCGTTACGCCTTGCGGTTTAGCGATGTCTTTGATCCGGACCATTTGCGCGGACGCCGGGAACACCGAGCTCGCGCAAACCAGAAACGACGCAGCGAGAAGCGCGGAGACGATCTTCTTTAATAGTCCGGCCATTAGAACAACCAATCCAGGACACGGCGCAGGATGCCACGATTATCTTTAAAGTTTCCGTT
>JBHEMH010000048.1:0-5759 GCA_046262675.1 Vulcanimicrobiaceae bacterium | reverse complement strand
CGTCATCGGACAGACCAACGTCGGCATCTCGCCCTACGATGCGCTCGATGGCTTGGCCGAACGCATTCCAAGTAACGAAACGCTGATGCTTGCAAAAGTCATTCGGATTCAAGGGCAGACAGGCGGCAATCTCTCTGCAATTCTCGAGCATCTCGCGACTACGATTAAAGAACGCCGCCGGATTGCGCGCAAGATCAATGCCCTTACCGCGGAAGGACGCATTGGAGCGCTTGTGTTGGAAGCACTTCCTGTTGCCGTCGGCGGCTTCATTATCGCTACGCAGCGCGATATGGCTTTGCCTCTGCTGACGACGGGGCTCGGACACGGCGTTCTGGGCGGTGTCCTCGTGCTCGAATTTTTAGCCATCGTATCGCTTAACCGCATGCTGCAGGTGCGTGCTTAAATGAATAGCCAGTTAGTCTTTATCATCCCCTCGATTGGGGGTCTCTCGATCTTTCTCTTCGCGCTCTCGCTCATACCGCATAAGAGTCCACTCACCGTGACGCTCGAAGATATTGCCGGGCGAAATTTGCAAGGGCCGAACATCAACCGGCTGGCCACGCTGGAGAAACTTTTCGGCGATGAGGGGCGCGGCGAGCTGCAACGGCAATTGATTGAAGCCGGATGGTATACGGTCACGCCGGCGCAGATGGGTGCGCGCCTTGCAGCGGGTGCTACAGGCGGCCTGGCAACCGGCATTTTGTTCATGCTGCTTTTGCATCAGTTATCGTTGCTGTTTGCCATGGTTACTTTCGTCTTAACGATCGTTGGCGCATACGCACCGCTTTTTGCACTCAATCGCGCAAGCGATGCAAGAAAAGTTGCGGTGCAACGTGCGCTTCCCGACTTTTTGGATATGGTCTCAACGACAGTGCAGGCGGGCCTCTCGGTCAACGCGGCGCTCAACTACGCGGTTGCGGCCGTTCCCGGCCCGCTGGGCGATGAGATGAAGGAAGCGCTCTCGCAGATGCGCCTTGGCCGCAGCCGTATCGAGGCGCTCAAAGCGATGACGCAACGCGTGAACCAGCCGCAACTTACTACAACCGTTACGGCCATTACGCAGGCGGAACGCCTTGGTTCAAACCTTTCCGGCGTGCTTGACGAACTCGCTGAAGACGTGCGCAACCACCGGATTATGCTGGTGGAAGAACAAGCCGCAAAACTTCCGATCAAGATGATTTTCCCGATGGCATTCTTTTTGCTTCCTGCACTGTTCTCGATCATCTTCGGCGCAGTCGCCGTGAAATTGTTGACGCAGCACTGATGCTAGGTTCGATGATTCCTGCAGCGATCGTGTTTGGGTGCCTCGCGTGGTTTGCGGTTCTGCTCGCAGCTCGCGTGTGCCGGGATCTGCCGCGACTTGCGGATGGGCCACCGCCCGGAAGCGTTCCGCTCAGGTTTTTGGTTGCCGCCAGCGCCACGCTCGGCGCTCTGGTTGTATGGCATCATGCGCCCATCGTTCAGGTGTTCGTGATGGCCGTCGTCTGCATGGCACTCGTCGCCGCCTGGTGCAGCGATGCGCAGTACGGCATCGTGCCCGATCTCTTTACGATTGGTCCACTTGTCCTGCTTCTCGCGGCGGCCGTTGCACTGGGGGAATGGTGGTTGTTGCTCTCCGCACTCGTGCCGCTGGTGCCCTTTGCCATCGCCGCCGCACTCTCGAAGGGCCACGGCATGGGGTGGGGAGATGTCAAGCTCGTCGCGCTCGGCGGGCTGCTACTCGGCATGCAGGTTGCGATTGTTGCATTCGCACTGGCGTCGCTCGCGGCGGTGCTGATAGCTCGCAAGCGCGGTCTCGCGCACGGCCCGATTGCCTTTGCTCCCTATCTGGTTGCCGCCATCGGCGCATCGCTTGCGGTGATCGGATGAAAGTCATCAATAAAACGTCCGGCCGTCTGTTGGCTACCAGCGTGCAGCGCGCGGAGAGCGCCTGGATGCGTGCCGCCGGCTTCATTGGACGCGCGGAGATCGCGCCGCAAGAAGGGCTTTGGTTCGACCGGTGCCGCGCCATCCACACACTAGGCGTGCGCGCGCCGCTCGACGTGCTCTTTCTCGATGACCGCGGACGCGTGCTCGAGATCGCTGTCGTCCCGCCTGCGAAAATCGCCGTGATCAATCCCCATGCCGCCACGGTGGTAGAATTTGGACACGGAGCCATCTGCGAGGATAACGTTGTACTCGGCGATCAGATCGAGCTAATGCCCTGAACGGATTTACGAAATGTCGCCGCAAGTACGGCGATCAGGAGCGCCAGCGCAACAAGCGTGAAACTTTTTTCGACCCACCAAAACGGCCCATTGCTTGAAAGTGCATTGAAGGCTGCCCACGTCACATCCGAGGATGCATCGGGCCGGACGGCCGCAATCTGCGCTTGCGCATGAACGCTCAGGAATTCGTTTACGGCGATCGCATGCAGTCTGAGATCGATGAGCGTTAGGGCAACGGCACTCAGAAGAAGTATCAGCGGCATCGGCTTCCAGCGGTACCAAATCAGCCAAACCAGGCTTAGGCAAGCAAATGGCACGAGGAACGCCCAGTTAAAAATAGCTTCCCAAGGAATTGCAAGCAGCGCGAGCGCAACCCACGAAACCGACGATCTCGTTTGCTGTGCCAGCATGCACGCAAGCGGGATTGCGATTGCAATTTCCGAGAGGTGCATGAAGCTTCCACCCACGACGCTACATGCCGCGGGAACCAGCACAAGGTAGGCACCGTCATTGTAACGGCGCGAAAGCCCGAGCGCCGCCCAAATGCCAAAGACCACCATGAGTGCATACTCCAGGGACCCGGCGCGAAGTGCAAGCTGCCCGGGGACGCCGGCATGATAAAGAAGCGTGGTGAGGCTGAATTGGCCGAGGTTATTGAATTCAGAAACCGCGTGCGCTGGAAGCAAATCTGTAAAGTACCAGAGCAGTACGCGGGGGCCGGTGGCAAGTAACGAGAGGCATGCGAGCGCGGTTGCGCCTGCAACGAAGCGCAAGCGCAATGCCGGCACAAAGAAAAACAGCGCAAGGCACACGGGAAGCGCCACGTGCGGCTCGATCATGGAGAGGGTACCGCATGCAGCGGCCGCATTCCATCGTTTTTGGCGCACCAGCAACGCCGTGATGCAAAGCAAGGCGATGGGCAGCGGTGCCAGCGCCAACTGGAGCATCGTCGTACCGGCAACCGCGATGATGCTTGCTGCAGCGGCGACGGAGAGCGGAAGTCCGGCGATTCTCACAATGAGAAACGGGATGAGTACTATGCAACCGGCCAGGAGCAGGATCCACACCATCTTCGCAATGGTGTATGGGAGCATTGCAAACGGCACGAGGAGGACAAGCGCGTAAGGCGGCAGCGGGGCCGGGACCGTCACATTGCGGTTGTTGGTGAAAAACGCTGGAGACGTTCGCGCTTCACAGTCGTGTAAGGGTTGATTCGTGTAGGGATTTGCGTGATGTGCAACTGCTTGCGACCCGCAGTAGAACGCTTGAAAATCGAGCCCGTTTTCTTTGGGCAGGTGCGTCGCGAAAATTCCGACCGAAAGAAAGCCAAGGACTGCCAGCAGTCCAAAAGTGATTTTTAACATGCTGCAGGCTCCTCGAGGGCCTCGCGTCGTCCAAACTTGGCGGTTGCGGCTTTTTGCGCGTATTCGAAAATGTGTTCGGCATCCTCGGCGCGCCGGTGCAGCGTAACGAGTTTATCCAGGACATTCAAATACATCGCCTCGTGAATGTCCGCCTGATCTTGGGCCCACGGATCTACATTCGCGCACCATCCGATGCGCCCGCTATAGAGCTTCTCGGCGAGCCGATAGTGGCCGAGCGCTTCCGCGTGGTTGCCTTGAGCGAATTGTTCGTCGCCCTCTGCGGCATGCACCCGAAAGCGACGCGCATCCACCGAGACGTTTGCGAAGTTCAGTGCGATGTCTCCGTCGCTGCGAAAATACCGGTCGACACGCGAATGTCCGGCGATAGTGCCAATCGCTCGCCGGATGTTGCTGCACGCCACGCGTAAACTCGCGGCGCGCAGCTCCGGCTCCGCATCCGGCCAAAATCGTGCGCACAATTCGGCCCGCGAGGCGCTTCCGTCTTCTTTGAGCAGAAGGTAGAGAAAAATCTGCTGATCGCGACGCCGGATCCAGCGGATCGGTTCCCCTCCGATCTCGGTACGAAATTCACCGAGCACTCTTGCGACAAGCGGAGGCGTTTGCATCGGCGTGACGACGACGGTTGCCGCATCGCCGCCGGAAGTGATGCGTTCGACGACGCGGTACGCGTAGTGATGGCCGTGCGCGTCGTGGCGCACAAAAATTCCGGCACGCCGCATCTGTTCGAGTTCGGGCTGACTTTGAGGGACGCCGGAGCAAAGAACTTCCCATACGTTCCCGTGCGGCGAAACCGCGACGGCAGCGTCGAGGAAGCGGCGGAAGAGATACCCATGACGTTCCTGCCAGTGATCGTAAGAGCGCGCGAGCGACGCGCCGCGTTCGGCCGCGTCGCGCACCGCAGCGGCGGCGACGATCGCCCAACCTTCGGATTCATCGGCGAGGCGCCGAGTATCCTCGAGAGTGTATTGCACGCCCAAATGGTCTGCGAGCATGGCAATTTCGTCTGCGTTGAAGGCCAGCATGCGGTCGTCGCACACGGCGGCGAGCCCTTGCGGAGCCATCCGCTGGATGTCGATGGCATCCCAGGTGCGCGATGCGTAGATGAGTTGCGTGGTGTCAGGAGCTTGCTCTACGAGGCGCGCTAACCATCCGCGCTCCTCGTCGTCCAGAGCGTCGATGTTTTCAATCGCGACGAGCACATCGCCACACCGCTTGAGCACTCCTAGGAGGCTCTCAAAATCCCCCGCGGGCTCCTCGATTCCCAACGAGCCGGAAATTTCTCTGAAGAGGGCCGCCGTGGTGGTTGTGGCCGTCGCGTAGGCGTACGCGTAGGGCAAGCCGCGCGCGCGCAGATAGCTGACGATGGCGTTGGTTTTTCCGCACCCGGCCGGCGCAACAAGGAACCGTAACGGCGTACGCTCGTTGCGTGCCAGCCACATGGCGATGCGGGGACGCGTCACGTTGTGAGCAAGTCTGGGGAGAAGCATGGTCGGCTCGTTTTGCGGGCTGCAAGAAAACGCTTGACTACACCTGGTCTTCTAAAAATCGGCATTTGTAAAAGAAAGGTTTATGGCAGATGAAGCCATTTTGGCCCGATCGTATTAGGGTTGTATTAGAAAGCGAAAAGGGCCCGTGTGCCTGAAAGCCAACTCAAGGTGCCGCGGATGGGTGGCCGAGCGGTTGAAGGCAGAAGTCTTGAAAACTTCCGAACGTGATGAGCGTTCCGTGGGTTCGAATCCCACCCCATCCTACGCTCACCACGGTTTACTCGGGCATTTGTGAGCGCCGGTTCTTTGGACGGAGGCACGTGTACGAATTGCCCATCCTGCGGCGTCAACCAGAAAACGTCATTGATCGGGTTTTGATACGATCCAGAAGCAGACCGCTCTTCTGGCTTAAGCGACCTGTAGTTCGGATATTTTTCTAGGCCTTTAATCACGGGTGGACGGCCGGCAACTTTGAAGCCCAAGATCGAGAACCCAATTTGCCACTTTGCGCAAGCTTAACCCGGCCGCCACACACCGGCGACAGAGCAAGCCCTAATTTCCTTGGACCCTGGGCCCCTTTCATGGTAGATTGGAGGAACGGGGGGCTCCCTTTAGGCGCACCCCGCAGTCATTGCCGTAGGATGGTCTGGATGATCGAGGCCACAGGGCCGGCTGACAGC
>JBHEMH010000047.1:0-6751 GCA_046262675.1 Vulcanimicrobiaceae bacterium | reverse complement strand
GGAATTGCTTTCGCACCGTAGCGCAAGAGTTTGGCGCCCTCGAGCATCTTACGAATCGCCGGATGCTGTTTGAAACGCTGGAACTCGTTGTGCGGATCGGTCGTGGGGTCTTTATAGTCGAGACCCGTAACGAGACCGATGTCGAGTATGTCGCCTGCCATTCCATAAATCCAACCGCCGCCGAACGTTTGCGACGGTAATGGATAGCCGAGCGTGTGAATGACACTTCCGGCTTTGACCGAGCCCGGTGCGCACTGCCAAATTTCTTTGACGCCGCAAGCATAGACTTGCGGCTCCTTACCGGCATCGAGATGTAAGCGCGCATTGGCCTGCTTTGCAAGCGTGCCGCGCGGGCCTTCACCCAAAATCGTAATTTTTGAAAGCAGATCCGGCCCGGGTTCGTAGTTGGCTTTTGGTTTGCCGTGCTTATCAACGCCCTTATCGCCGATGCGAACGCCCGTAATACGGTCGGCGTCCCAAAGCAATTCTTGACCTGGGAACGATGGAAAAACATCGGCGCCGAGGGCCTCAGCTTGTTCGCCCATCCATTTCGTGAGCTTTTGCAGTGAGGTTACATATTTTCCCGAGTTGTTCATCATCGGGGGAACGATTGGCGCTGCGAATTTGCCACCGCCCGTAAGAAACCAGAGCGCGTCGCTGGTTACCGGCGATTCAACCGGTGCCCCTCGCTCTTTCCAGTCGGGAATCAGTTCGCTAAGGCCGCGTGGGTCCATGACCGCGCCGGAGAGTCCGTGATATCCAATTTCGCCCGCCTTGTCGATGACCATGACGGAGATTTCCCGGCTCTGTTCTTTTGCGAGTTGACATAACCGAATTGCACCGGCGAGACTCGCCGGTCCGGCCCCGACAAAGAGGACGTCGACTTCTAAACTATCGCGTTCTGGCATGCAGCGCTACTTCGCCAACATGGCGCTAATTGCTGCGACGACCGCCACGCGGTGAATTGCAATGCGCTCGCTCCATGGCCGAGTCGCCGGCGACTCAAGGGTAAGAACGCGTTGCGCCGCTTTCTTACCAATATACAAACTGTAGGGCAGACCCGGATAATATTTTGCTTCCGCCGCAAAGTCGGCAATGACGCGACCTCGCTCGAGCGACCGTAGATGACCGGCCTCCGGCGGATAGCCAAGATCAAATGCGGGCGTCAACTCTTGCACCGGCAGCCCTGCGGCATCGAGCGCACTGATGATGCGCGGTCCGATCTCTTCTTGCCCGCGCGGCTCGTAACAATAGAAGCCTTGCGCCTCGATGTCTTCATGGATATCGAGCGAGAGCACGAATCGGCGATCCCGATTGGCCGCGATTATCGCCTTGGCTTCGGGCGTGCGGCCCCCGCGCTCGAAACTGCGGTTAATGTCCGCGCCTTCAGCATTCTCGCGCGTCCCGGCGGCCAGGCCGGTCGGATTCGTGCAGGGCCAGATGCGGTACGCGAAACGCTCGTCGAGCAGCCCATCCTCGACCAAAGAGAGCAGCGCTGCCGGTCCGGCCGGCTCGTCCCCATGAACCCCGGCGCTTAGGGTAACCACCACCTGATCGGCGCGGCCGGTCTCGGCCAACAAAATTGTGCGTGGCGAACCCACACAGGCCACCTCGCGTACCGCAGCACCGGTTTTCCGGAGCCTTTTCCAGCGCCGCAAGAGTTCGGAATCCACGTTCAAGGGGCTCTCATCCTTCTGGGGTACCCGACCGATATAGGGTCATATCAGGTACTTGAGGTCACTGGGAGAATTTAGCATGTCGTCACGTTCTGTACGTGCCACGGCTGCGCGCCGTTTGTCGGCGTGCTTATTGCTGTGTAGTTTGATGGCAACGATCGTTCCGCTTGCCGGTAGTGCTGCTACCGATAAGACGCTGGAACGCCTTAAGGGCGCTGTTAGCTACGACATGGGTGATAGCAAGCGCCATGCTATCAGCGGACAATTGGTCCTGCCGGACAATGCATTTGCCGTCACGGACAACGGTGCGCTCGCGCGCCTTGGACTCCCAGATTCTTCAACGATAGATATCGGTCAGCATACACGCGTCCAAGTCGGCGCGTTCAACGCCGCGGAAAGCGGAAAGCAAAACGTTATTACGCTCAACAACGGCGCGATAAAGTTCAATATTCATAGGCCCGCAGGCGGAAAGTCGAACTATCAGTTCGTGACGCCGACTTCACAGATCGCCGTTCGCGGCACTGCCGCCTTTCTCGCAGCCGGCCCGCAAGGAACGATGGTTTCTTGCATTGCTTGCGCCGCAGGCGACGTCACCGTCACGACCGGCAGCACAACCACCGCACTGGTGACGGGACAAACGCTAACGGTAAGCGCATCCGGTGGCGTTGTTACCGGAAGCTCGGTCGCCTCGAATGCGGGTGTCAACAATCCGGAATTCAACCAAATTAACGGTGGAACCAACCCCGTCGGCGCAGCCAACAGCCCGCCATCCGATCCGACCGGCTCGGCGAGCGGGTCAACCGGGTCTACCGGGAGTGCCGGTGCGGGCACGACGGGCGGCGCGACTGGCGGAGCTAGCGGTGCTGGCGCAGGGGCCGGCGCCGGAGTTGGAGCCGGCGCGGGAGCAGCCGCGGGAACCGCGGCAGCGGTGGCTGGAGCGGCCGGAGCAGTTGCCGCCGTCGCAAACGGAACAAAGACGGGCGACTCTGCGACCCCAACCCCAGCGCCGTCACCAACACCGGTTCCGACAGCCACCCCAACCCCGGTTCCGACGGCCACCCCAACGCCGGTTCCGACAGCCAGCCCAACACCGGTTCCGACGGCCAGCCCAACGGCGGTTCCGACAGCCACCCCAACACCGATCCCCACAGCCACCCCAACACCAACGCCAACCCCGATGCCGCCGACCGCGGCAAGCACGACACTGAATGTGCAGGTCGGCACAACGGCAACTGATGCTATCAGTCAGCCTGACTCAATCTCTGTCAACTGGAGCCTTCAGAGCGATGGTTGCGCGGCGCCGCCAACGAGCTCTACGGACGGCCTCTCGCCGCTGAGCGGCACATCCACGACGCTCAGCGTCCATCCTACCGGCGTTAATGCAGCGGCTTGTCAGATCGTTGTTTCGAACGGCACCAACACCGTCACCATCAACGTCAACAGCTATGCGGTCAACATCGGGGTGAGCTCGCACGGTCGCAGCACGCTTCCCGGAAACCAGATGCAACCGCCCGTACAGCCGGGCACCCCCATCCAACCCCGCATGCCGGAAATGCCCGGAAAACCATCCGGTACTCCCGTGCAACCACCCGGCAGTGGGATTCCGCGTCCGCAACCGCCGGTGAGGTGGCTCGATTTCCTGGTCGGTTTCGTTCAAACTGGAATCGAAGAGATGAACACGCTCATCTAAGATTTCCTCGCGAATCATTCTGGGGGAGCTTGCACGCGTGGCTTCAAATAGCGAAGCGAATGAAGATTCAAGTCGGCGTTATGGGATCGGCCGGCGGACCGATCACCGATGCGCAAATGGCATTGGCGCGCCGCGTTGGATGGCGCCTTGCCGAACGAGGCTGCGTCATCGTCACGGGCGCCTGTCCCGGCATCCCACATGCGGCAGTGCTCGGCGCCCATGAAAAAGGCGGTTTGAGTCTCGGCGTCTCCCCCGCTCACTCCCGGGAAGAACATACCGATGTGTTCACTTCGCCGCTCGAACCGTACGACTCGATCGTCTTTACCGGATCCGGTTTGATGGGGCGCGAGGTTCACAACATTCATAGTTCGGATTTCGTGATTTTTATCGGCGGCCGCAGCGGAACGCTCGGCGAGTTCTCAATCGCCTACGATGAGGGGAAACTCATTGGAATTCTGCGCGATTCCGGTGGGCTCTCAAATGAATTCGGTGCGATTGCGAAGATGTGCGGTAAGAATACCGGCTCGATTCTGATTGAGAATGCAAATCCCGAAGAACTGATCGATCAATGCTTGGATCTCTTTAACAATACGGACATTCCGAGCGCCGTTGCTTTTGAGGGACAACGTGGCTGAAATCACATTCGCCGGCGCTGCCGGAACCGTTACCGGCAGCAAACATCTGGTCTCAACCGGCGGCAAGCGTTTTCTAGTGGACTGCGGGCTCTTCCAAGGGACCGCCCCGACGCAGGCGCTGAACGATCAGCCGCTACCGGTACCCGCGGCGCAGATCGATGCCGTGGCGATCACTCATGGGCACATCGATCATATCGGTTATTTGCCAAAGCTCGTGCATGATGGTTTCCGCGGTCCGATTCATTGCACGCCCCCAACGGCTGCACTCATGCAAATCGTTCTTGACGACGCGGCGCATTTGCAAGAGCACTTGCACTCGCGCGGTTTCGCGAGCGAGCGGCCGCATTCACCGCCGGCGTACTACAGCGCGGACGATGTCGCCGCTACAATGAAACTCGTAGTCCCTGTGCCCTACGAAACGGATTTCGAGGTCTGCGCGGCGCAACTGCGCTACCGCAACGCGGGGCACATTATCGGGTCTGCATTTATCGATGCAACGATCGAAGGCAAACGGGTCTTCTTCTCCGGCGATCTCGGGAGATACGATCGCCCGCTTTTATTCGATCCGGCCGATCCGGGATGTCCGGCCGACGTTGTTCTATGCGAGTCGACGTACGGCGATCGCATTCATCCGCCCGATCCACTCGGCGATTTACAGACGATTCTGCAAGCGGCAATCGTACGAGGCGGTCCGATCGTCATTCCGGCATTCGCGGTCGAACGCACGCAAGAGTTGCTTTACGCAATCGGACAACTGCAGAAAACCGATGGAAGCATTGCGCAGGTGCCCGTCCATCTCGATAGTCCCATGGCGATTAAAGTCGATGCTTTATTTGCAACGTATGCCGATGCACACAAGCCTTTTCCCATTACGTCTGAGGCTCCGTTCGGATGCCGCAATCTGCAGATTCATGTGACGACCCAAGAATCGATGGCCCTAAACGATCTGCGCGGTAGCGCGATTGTTATCTCGGCGAGCGGCATGGCTTCAGGCGGAAGAATTTTACACCACTTGCATAACCAGATTCCAAACCCGGCGGCAACGATTCTCTTTGTGGGATACCAAGGAGCGGGGACGCTCGGCCATCTGATGGTGCACGGTGCGAAAATGGTTCGCATTTATGGAGACGCGCTGCAAGTAAAGGCGGCCGTTTCAGCAATCAGCGGATTCAGCGCACACGCCGATCAAAACGAATTGTTGCGGTGGCTCGGAGGATTCACGAACAAGCCGCAGTTGTATTCCGTGCATGGCGAACCAACGTCCGCACAAGTTTTAGATGCGGTCGTACGAGAACGGCTCGGGTGGAACACCCAAGCCGCCCAAAGAGGAACGACGATTACGATTTAAACTATGGAAACGTCGTCACGCTACTCGTGTTGTGTCCAGCAGCAACTGAGCCGGGCGGATTGTAAATGTAACTCCACAAGTAGGTGTCAACAGTGCCCATGTATCCGGAGCCGCCACCGTTATCGCTAACGTAAAGATTGCCGAAGCCGTCTAGGGTTATTCCGGTAGGGTTATTGTGAAGCAACGTAATCGGAACGCTGGCGGTCGGGCTGGCCGGCACATACTCGTAGAGACTGTTGGAATTTCCTATCGCCCAAACGTTGCCGTTAGGGTCCGCAACCATTGCCTTGATCGTGGGATTGCTTCCCGCCGAAGCGTCTGCGCTCAATGTCGTCCCATCGAACAAGGCAAAGTGCAGATAGCCGTCACTCTGGTTTTGATATGCCAGCGCAACCTTGGTCGGATTGGCATACGGGTACGGCGCCATTGCTTCCGTAATGAGGGCCTGTCCGGAAAACGGCTGGTTCGCTAGATTAACGAGGCTATTAAGGTACCCGCCGCCATCTAAACCAAGACCGACGTAGAAGTTGCCGCCGGAATTTGCAACCGAACTAACGGCTGCGGGACCATGCGCGAATTGAGTCGATCCGTCGTACGGGCTCGGGTTGCTATACGGTCCGTTTCCACTGGTTGCGAGGCTCGAGCTCGGCATGAAAAGCGACCACACAAAGCTACCTTCGGCGATTTCGGCATTGCATCCCGAAACCGTGATCGCCGTGGCCGGGACCCCCGCGAACGCATCTGCGATTGTGCTTACGCTGGGAGTCGGCGCCGGATTCGCGGCAGAGGGCAGCGGAATTGTAAAAAGGCTCAGAGAGTTGCTTGAGTCGTTGACGGCTACCGCCTGGCCGCCAAGAAACGCGCAGCCCGAACCTGCTTGCGGACTGCCGCCGGCCACATGCCCCGGCGCATTGCCTGTGGCAAGATAACCGACGAAGTTATTGTTAAGCGCATTGTCGGCATCTTCAAGAAATAGGCTTGCATTGTTGTCGCCGGCGTTCGTTGCGAGCACGTAGTGGGTGGGGTCCATTTCGATCGTCGCGTAGGTTGGCGTGCCCGGTGGGAGTGGTGAGGGCACAACATATTGGGCGGAAGAAATGTTTCCGCCGGCCGGATACGTCACGGTGACGGTCGTGTCGCCGCCTTGGGTAATCACATTCGGTGAGAAGGTCAGCGACGGCCCAAGACTACTCGTACGACGATCCGACGCAGCTTTGCGGCCAACCGATCCGAGCAGCGGAGCCGGATTGGTCGTTTGAAAAACGAGCGCGTTTGCCAACTGCTGGCCGGCCGGAACGGGGTACCCATCAACATCGCAAGGGGTAACGACAAAACTTGCGCTTTGTGCCACCGTCTGGTTTTCCAGCGGCATCCCCGTGAAACCACCGCCGGGGTACAGGCT
>JBHEMH010000046.1:0-7093 GCA_046262675.1 Vulcanimicrobiaceae bacterium | reverse complement strand
ACCCCGTACCCCCGCTGATCAGAATGTTCATGCGGCTGGCAATGCACGCGGACAAGAAGTCGAGCATCGCTTGGTTACAGGCACCGAGGCGCAAGAGATCGTCGGCGGTCAAGCGTCGCGTACCGAAGCGCCGAATCGTGAGTGCCGCGCCGTCAAGAGTGAGCGGTTCGATAATGGCATTCACGCGCGAGCCGTCCGGAAGCCGCGCATCGACCATTGGAACCGATTCGTCGACGCGACGGCCGATCGGAGCGATGATCCGGTCGATAACAAGTCGCAACTGCCCGGCGTCGGTAAACCGCTTTTCGGTGCGCACGATCTTGCCCGCGCGTTCGATATAAACTTCGCTTGGGCCGTTGACCATGATTTCGGTAATTGATTCGTCGCCGAGCAAATCTTCCAGCGGTCCCAGGCCAAGCGCCTCGTCGATAACCTCGCGACGTACTTCGGAAATCTCTTCAGGTCCGCCCAGGTCGTTGCGCTCTGCTAGAATGCCGCGCGTGAGTTCTTCAATCTTTGCACGAAGCTCGCCAAGCTTCTCCGCATCGGAGGACGCATGGCTCGCAGCAACAAAGTCCAGGCGCTTTCCCAGCTCTTCGTGGATTTGCTGTTTGAGCGCAGCTCGCCGTTCGCTGCGCGCAGGCGCCACGGGGTCCTCGCGCTGTGCCGGCAGCGTGTCGCGACGGCGTTCGCCTAGCGGCGCGGAAGCGCTGGGTTGAAGCGACGCGATCGGTGGCTCCGGCGGAACGTGCAACAAGTAGTCGTTGAGCGCTTCTGTGGCGCGCTTATACGTCCGTTCGCCGAGCGGCGGGATTTCGGCCACGACACGCACGCCTAAAGCTGCTTCGACTTCGCGTTTCGCAATTTCCGGGCGGCCGCTATGCCAGTTGACCACGGCAACGATACGCTGCTTTGGGATTCCAAAACGAATCAATTCATTGAGCATCGCGCGCGCGCCGGTCATGCCGAGCAGATCCGGACGCACCACCAGCAAGAGGCGGCCGGCGCGTGCAATAAACGCACGGGCCGCCACGGCGAACGGTTGCGCGGCGTCGATATACACCGCGGCGTAACCGTCTGAGAGTTGCTCCACAACGGTGTCGACCGTCTTGCCGTCAAGCGAAAGCGCCATATCGTAACTATCGGTGAGTTCAACGATTGTGAGCGTGCCTTTTTTTGCGACGGCAACTTGTGAAGTGGTGCGCGCCGAATCGAGCGTTTTGCCCAGCCGTGTCAGGACGGCTAGACTGCGGCGGCCCGAGAAATCGGCATCGACGAGCGCTGCCGAACTGCGCTCGGAGAGTGCGGCTGCAAGATCGTGACAGAGCGTGCTGGTTCCAACGCCGCCTTTGGACCCGACGAAAACATAGAACGGAGAATTCACGGGCTTACCTGATCTCCCTGAATAATCATGACAGCGGAGCGCCGCATGAGTTTGGCAACGGGTGGATCGGCTTTGGGGGCCGGTTGCTGCATAGCGAGGACAGGCGCGGTGGCAGGCGCGGCGGCGGGCGGGGCTGCCATCGGTACGGGAACCGGGGCACCCTGAAGATTGAGTGCTTCAACCGGTTCGGAACGCGGATTTTCGCGCGGCGAACGCAGTGCCAGCCGCAATGTCGCATTGATATCGGCAAGCGTTAAGAGATCGGCTTGCTTCGGCGTTACGGCGAGGGTGACGGTTGCGGCATTCTGTTCGTCGGGCGCCGGAGTTGCGCCGGCCACCTCAAGCGCCGGACCGATTGCCATCACCAACACGTCGCGCAATATCGTCGCCGCGTGCGGTGGCATGCCGGGGCCACGCGGGACGTTTGCGATGACGTCGACGTGATCGCCTGATTCGATCAGACCCGCGACATCTTTGACGCGGTCCACCGGAATGGATACCGCGCGCTGACCGGGGCGCAACCGAATGGCAAGCCCGACATCGGCAGGGCGGCCTACTTTGGATTGCGTCAAGACCGAACCCGCCGGAATTGAGATCAGCGAAATTGCACCGCGGATTTTCGCCGTATCGGCGAACGCATCGGGATCGACTTCGCTCTCCGGACGTTGCACGACCGCAATCGCATCCGGCGTAATCGGGGCCCGCGCGGGAATATCTCGCGCGGCTACGACGATCTGGCGCAAACGCCCTGCCGATCCGTTCGTGGCTTGGAACGAGCGCAAATAGGTCAGCGTGAGCCAGCCCGTACCGACGGCGAGCAAGATAGCAACGATGATGGTTGTGCGGCGTGTCGTCATGAGCAAAACCTTACATTGGCAAACGTAGGAACGGGAGTACCGTTTGAGCGAGGATCAGCGTAGCGGCACCGGCAAAAATCGCAATTCCATAGGGAATTTTTATCCCGGCGGAGGGCATCGAATACCCCGCCGTTCGATAAAACAAGGCTGGATATGCAAGCATCGAAGCATTGAAGAATGACGCCCTCAAGGACCCGCGAACCAGGGCGGTCGCTGCCGCCAAGATGCCGCCCGCAAGCATGGTGTAAAGAATGAATGCAAAGCAATCGGGATAGCTAAAACCGCCTGCCACGGCCGCGATCAGTTTCACGTCGCCGCCCCCGATAAACCGGAAGCTCTGCAAGAAGAATCCGAGGACGACCGCAACCGTCACAACCGCGAGCGCAAGAAAAAACGAACTCGCTCCGCTCTGGAAGTGCACTCCCAAAAAGAGCAGTGCGCTCGAAGCGGTCAAAGCATTTGGGATGCGCTTTGTTCGCAGATCGCTCAGGGCACCCGCGCCGCAAGCAACCAGAATAAGGATTTGCAGGGTAGTCATGTCCCGTCCGATCAGAGTGAATGTGGCGAATGCCGCCGGCATGTGGCGGCATTCGCCAATTCCTTAGGAGCGCCGTGGCTAAACGTCGTTCGCGACGCTCGTGAACATAGTGGCCAGATGTCCGCCGATGAGCGTGACCGCGGTGATACAAACAACTGCGATAAGAGCGACGATAAGACCGTATTCAACCATGGTCGCGCCTTCGTCGTCGATAAGCAGCGCGCTGAGTTTCTTGAGCATGAGGATCTCCTTCGAGTTAGAGTTCCGGCGGAACAATTTCCGCGGGAACGGTGGCGTGAGGGCTAGGTGGACCAACGAGGACTTGTGCTTGGGCCGGATTGACCGAATCGAGTGAAGACGCGCGTACGGTCAAAATTGAATCACGCATGAAATTCGGAGCAATCGAGACGGTCGCGGAAAAGTTGCCCGCGCGATCGGTTGCGACGTCGTAGCGGCTCAAGATCACTTCCGGAAGATCGCGTGACAGGGTCGCAAAAACGGTGAGGGTGAGGGGCACCGACGGCGGGCCATTGCCGGCGATCGCAAGCGACTCCGTGCCTTCAATATGAAACGCGCTCATCGAGAGTGACCCGGGACGGTACCGCCGGACGACGAGCGGCGCGACTCTGGAAACAGCGCTTGATGCCTCGTCGTGCGCAAGCAAACGAATGCGCCGGGCCAGACTCTGCGGAATCAGAATATCTGAACCGGCCGATTGCGGGACGGAGCTAGCGAACTCGGAGCCGTCATTGATTTCGTACAAAGAGTTGCCCGGCCGAATGACAATGACGACTCCGGGCCTTTCAATCGCCGCAGCTTGTTCTGCCGCAAGCCACGAGTAACTGTAGCCGCTCTGCGAGGCCACCGCGCGAAGCGAGAGCAGTTTATCAGCTGCCCCCGCAGCCGAAACTCCCAATGCGAGGATGCCGAGTGCACTAAGTGCGGCTATCAGTTTCATGTTGCCATAATTGCACGCGCCCAAAACATGTTGCAATATGGTTAATTAAAAACTAATTCCGCGTAAAGCCGCGTTAACGCGTTAACGCCGGGCTCCTATGCCATAATCTGCTCAATGAACAAGGCACATTTTGCATTTCGCCTCTTCGCCGCGTTCGCGATTTTCGCCAACTGCTGCGTCACCGCGCCCGGCTCCGCCGCGACCGCCACATCTATCTCCCTTCCAACGGGCCAGTCGACGGTGCTCCGTACCGACGATCTGCAGCGGGTTGCGGTTGGAGATAAAGATATTGTCGGGGTCGTTCCGATCGGCAACTCGCAACTCTTACTGAATGCGAAGGGCCCGGGCCGCACCTCCGTCATCGTGTGGACCGGACACCCCGAAGTCCGCCACCTGTACGACGTTACGGTTACGGTTCAAGGTCTCGATACGCTAGCGCAGATGCTGCGCTCGACGATCAACACGCCGGGGGTCGAAGTTCAAGATTTCAATCACGCCGTCGTCGTGCGTGGAAGCGTGCCTGACGGCGCACACTTCCAAGCGGTCACCGATATTCTCTCGCGTTTCGCGGAGTTCGCAAAAGCCGAGCACTATACGGTTGTGAACGCACTTCAGGTCGCGCACCCGCTCGGCGACGTACAATCCGGCCTTGCGAATGTTCCGGGCGCCCACGATATTCGAGTCGATCCCGATGGCAAAGGCAACGTCATCGTCAGCGGGCGCGTGCACGACGAGTTCTCACGCCAAGGGGTTCTCAATCGCGTACGAGGCCTGGCCGGCCGTTATCTCTCGGCACAGGGAAACATCATCGACCGCTTAGCCGCGGAGTTGCAAAGCCAGATCGACGTGCGCGTTTACGTTTTGGAAATCGACAAGACCGCGCTCAATAATCTTGGCTTTCAATTACAATCCGGCACGCCGATCGCAACGGGCGGCCTCCCGCAGTTGCAAATTGGCGGCCCGGCGTTTCCCATTATCGAACAAAATAGATCGCCGCTCAGTCCCTTCTCCGTCGGCCCATTTTATCGTACGACCGTCCTCGTCCCGACGCTCAACCTGCTCATGCAGCAAGGCCACGCGGAGTTGCTCTCGGCCCCCAATCTCGTCACGATGCCGGGCAACGAAGCAACATTTCTTGTCGGCGGCCAGATTCCGATTCCCGTAAATACCGGACTCGGACAGACGAGCATCGTGTACAAAGATTTCGGCGTCAAGCTCGACATCACGCCGACGATCATGGGTAACGGAAACGTCGAAACCAAGGTCGCGCCTGAAGTTTCCGACTTAGATTTTCAAGACGGCGTGCAGCTCAACGGATTTCTCGTGCCGGCGCTCAAGACGAGCAAGCTGTCCACGGATCTCGTGACCGCGCCCGGCGAGAGCATCATCATGGGTGGCCTGCTCCGGCATCAAGAGATTCGCAACGTCGATGCCATTCCGTTGCTCAGCAATCTTCCGATTCTCGGCAAACTCTTTCGTTCGACGAGGTATCAGCATAACCAGAGTGACGTCGTGTTCGTCATGACGCCATACGTGGTAACGAGGTAGCGCCAGATGCAACTCACAATTCGAAACTTTCTCTGCGATGACGAAGGCAGTACGTTAACTGAATACGGACTTCTCGCAGGCGCGCTCGCCATCCCGATGCTCGCGGCGTTCGGCGCTATTGCGGCGGTGGGCGGCAACGTGCTGCAGATCACCGGCAACGGCCTCACGCAGGTCGGTACAAATCCATGAGAACGCTCAGTTCGATTCGTGCTAACGTCCTGCCCGAGACCGCGATGGTCATCGCGGTCATTCTCATGCTTCTGTACGGCTCGATGCAGATCGCCCTTTACGGCTTTGGTCAAGTTTCGGCGGATGGAGCGGCCTTCGTCGCTGCAAATGCGGTCGCCAATAGCACGAAAACGTCGCCCATCGCACTCGCCGCTTCACTGTTTCCCGGTATCTCGCAAAGCAACATCTCGACCAATACTTCGCAGAAGAACGTCGTGATATCGCAAGCCTCGACGACGATGCCGGGCTTGCCGTTCGTGCCTGGCATGCCGGCAAGCCTTCCCATCAACGGTGCCGATATCGAGCCGTATTCGGCCAACTCCAAGACGCCGATGAGTTTTGCCTTCGCCGCGGCGGGGAATCTCAACAACTATTGCCCGTATCAGAACAACTGCGTCTTCCCGACGACCTACGCCGTCCATCTGGCGCAGAATCTCGACTACTCGGGCCAAGGGAAGAACGGCGTCTTCGAAGAGTGGTATTGCCACGTCAACACGTACGCGACCGTTTCTTTTCCGGCACAGCGCCCCGCGCCGGGTCCCCAGTGGGATCCATCAAATCCGGCAAGCGGCGCAGAATACGCAATTTACCAATGGGACGGCGGTGCGTCATGTTAAAGCAACTGCTCCATCCACACTATCAACGCGGCCAAACGCTGCCGGTATGGGGGCTTGGAGTCACCGCGCTGCTCGCATTGCTTTTTTTTCTCGGCAATTATGTCAACATCTTTGCTTGGCACGTGCGCGCGCAAAATGCCGCAGAATCGGCCGCCGCGACGGCGCTAACCGTACAAGCAAACGTTTTTAATGAAGAGTCAACCGTTCTTTACGCGACCGCCGTGAACGAAAACCGTATCCGGTATCTCAATCAAGCGATCCTCAATACGATCAACGGCATCGGCGGATGCAGCACGGCACCGGGTGGCAGTTGCGATCAAGATTACAAAACGCTCGTCGCCGAGTACCAAACCGCGGTGAGCTCATTTACCGGAGACATGCAAGTTCTCCAAGAGGCGGATAATTTCACCCAAGGGGCACAGCAAGCGGACCAGGCGAAAGCCGTTAAGACGATCGGCTCGGACTGCGCACAGTTCGATTGTGCGTTCGCCTATAACGTACTCGACGTCAGCACGGTGGGCGGCGGGAACGGCCATCAAAGCGGCGCGATCACGCAAACCGATGTTGCCGTGTGCCATAACGTGAACTACTTTGCAGCGCAACTCATGAAGCTCAACTCAAATGCACAGTTTACCGCCATCGGGCGCGCAGCCGCCGACGTTCAACCGATTGCCTCCGAGAGCTTCAGCCCGGGCACCGCGGTCAATCCCTCAACCAATCAGGTATATCAGCCGGTCGAGGCGCAGTGGGCGTCCGCCTATCCGAGCACCGCTTACACGGTCGACTACTCGGCACTTAACGTCAAACTCAACTGGTATGGAGTTGCGCACCTGCCACCGTATAGCGGTCCTCTCAAAACAGGAGGGTACTCATGCACGTAGAGCACCTGCGCGGACAGACACTGGTTGAAACGGTCCTCATGATGCCGATCGCACTCTTCGCACTGTTCGCGCTGCTGTTCAT
>JBHEMH010000045.1:0-7190 GCA_046262675.1 Vulcanimicrobiaceae bacterium | reverse complement strand
CCGGCGCCGTCGAAACGTATTCGATCGAAGCATTGATGCCGGATGGCAAAGCATTGCAGTCGGCAACCTCGCACGATCTGGGTCAGAACTTCTCGAAGGCTTATGACATCACGTTTACGGATACGGATCAAACGATCAAGCACGTGTATACAACCTCGTGGGGCATGTCGTGGCGCATGCTTGGCGCAATGATCATGGTACACGGCGACGATCGAGGGTTGCGCATTCCACCCAAACTCGCGCCGGTCGAAGCCGTATTCGTGCCTATCATCAAGGGTGCCGATCAAGCGCCTGTTGCAAAATCGCACGAGCTCGCTAAAGAACTCAAGAAGGCGGGATTCAAAGTCCGCGTCGATGACCGTGATTACTCGCCGGGCTGGAAATACAGCGAGTGGGAGATGCGCGGCGTTCCGGTCCGTATCGAAGTGGGCCCGAAAGATCTCGAGAAGCAGAGCGTCATGCTCGTGCGTCGCGACAAGAACAAAGGCGAAGACGGCCAGAAATCGATCGTTCCCATGAACGAGCTTGCGTCCACATTGCGCGAAACACTTGACTCGATTCAAAACTCAATGTATGCCGAAGCTCGCCATTTCTTGTTGGGCCATACGTACAAGGTAGAAGAACAGGAGCAGTTTTTCGAGCTGTGCAAAACGCGTGCTGGAATGATCGATATCCCGTGGTGCGGACTTCCCGAGTGCGAGGCGGTCGTCAAGGAAAAGACCGGCGCGACAACGCGCAACACGCGCGAGCTGCAGAAGAAGGGCGCACCTTGCGTTGCCTGCGGCGAGCCCGCAACGGTGCAGGCGTATTTTGCGCAGAGCTACTAGCCTGTTTTTGGGACTTACGTTGCTTGGTGCCGCAAACAGTTCGGTGAGTTCGGTCGACGCCTATGCGCGCGCGGGCGGCACGAATAAGCCGCTTGCGGTGCGGGTCGGCAAGAAGCTCTTCCAGCACGAGTGGCCCGCACAGATTCTCAAAATCTACGTCGACTCGGCCGGCCGCCATCACATTGCGGGCGTGATGATTTCCGGCGTGAAGTTCCATCACGCGCTGAGCCACGCCCAGTTTCTCGATGAGATCGTCGGCATCGTGGACCAGGCGTTTTTGGCGGCCCCCCTCGAGGAAGTCGACGTCTGGTGCGTGGTGCCGCTCAATGTGGGTAAAGGCGTTATAGTCAACGGGGATCACGCTCAACCCACGGCGCGCAGCGTCTTTACGGTGACCGTGCGTCGCGGCGAATCATCCGGGGCCTTGCGGGCGCGAATCGCCGGAGCAAAGACCGTCTACTGGGACACCTTATGGGCTAAAGAGGCCCTGCAGCGAGGGTGAGCTTCCAATCTCGGCTAATGTGAGTGACTGATGTATCGTAAAACCACGCTCCCGAACGGCGTTCGCATCCTGACCGAGCAGATGCCCTACGTGCGCTCTGCGTCGCTTGGCATCTGGGCCGACGTCGGATCCTCAGCCGAGCGTGACGAGCAGCGCGGCATCTCCCACCTCGTCGAACATATGCTCTTTAAAGGAACGGAGCGTCGCACCGCGCGTGCTATCGCCGAAGAGATGGACGGGGTCGGAGGCAACCTCAACGCCTTTACGGATAAAGAAGCGACCTGCTACTACGCCAAGGTGATCGACACTCACGTTCCGCTGGCCGCAGACGTTCTGAGCGATATGTTCCTGCACTCCACCTTCGATCCGGACGAGCTCGCGAAAGAGCAGAAAGTCGTGCTTGAAGAGATCAAGATGTACGACGACTCACCCGACGAGATGATTCACGACCTGTTCATTCAGACGATGTGGAGCGGCTCGAACCTCGGCGCGCCGACGATCGGCTTTGCCGACACGGTCTCAAAGATCACGCGCAGCGATCTCAAAGAACACATGCGCCAGCGCTACGCTCCAAATTCCGTTGTGATCGCGGCCGCCGGTAACGTCGAGCACGAGCGCATCGTTGAACTGTTCGAAGAGAATCTTGCGGGCTTCGAAGGGAAGTGCGCGCTGCCCGAACCGGAGAAACCACGCACGACGCCCTCGACACTCTTTAAAACAAAAGATAGCGAACAAGCCTACGTCGTGCTCGGTACCGGCGGCATCTCCGTTCGCGACGACCGCCGCTACGTGCTCTCGGTGATGGATACGATTTTGGGCGGGGGCATGTCAAGCCGCCTGTTTCAAGAGATTCGCGAGAAGCGCGGACTGGTTTACACGGTGTACTCGTTCCAAGCCGCCTATCGAGGGGCAGGACTGTTCGCCGTCTATTGTGGCACCTCGCCTGACAATGTCAAGGAATGTGTCGATGTCGTGCGCGAGCAGTTTGGGTTTCTGCGCGATAAGCCGGTGACCGGCAACGAGTTGCATTTAGCCAAAGAACATATCAAAGGCAGTTTGACACTTTCGCTCGAGAGCACGTCGAGCCGCATGATTCGCCTCGGACGCAGTGAGTTTTCGCTCGGACGTCAGCTTACCACCGAAGAAATTGAAGCCGAGGTCGATGCCGTGACGACGGAGCAGATTCAAGACCTGGCAAAAGAACTGCTGGCCGAAGACCAAATCGGACTTTGCGTCCTTGGGCCGGTGGACGAAACGCAGGTCGACTGGAAACGCAGCGCTGCATAGCCCCGCCGCCGGCATTGTCTCCGTAGGTCCGTTCTGGTCATGGCAGCTTATCGGCGCCATGATCATTACGTTTGTCGTGCAAGGCGTTACTGTGGGTGCCTATGCTGCGCGACTCGCCGGCGTTGAGACGGGTCGCATCGCGACGTCCATCTCCTTGTTTAATCTGTTCGGAACATTTGGCCGGCTTGCAAATATCTTTGCGAGTATTACGGTTGGGCCGATGGCGGATCATGCAGGCGCTGTCGCGGCGTTGTTCTTTGGAGCACGGCGTTACTTGGAGCTTGCCGGTTTGCAGGGCTCCTTTGAGTGGCAGCTGCGATTGATTATCTTCTCGGGCACCATCGGCATGATCGTGTTCTCGCTGTTCTTGCCGATGTTCATCTACATGTTCCGGCGCGGCGTTGCTTCATTCGAAAAACGTGGATCGATTCCGCACTCCCTGTTCCGGCTTGCGGATTTCGGCGTTCTTACGGATGTGGTTCGCGCAAACCGGTTTCCAACGCTGAGCCGAATCCGCCAGTTCTCCATTGCGCGGCTGCCCGCGCGGATGTTGATTTTTAACATCGTGATTACTGCGGTTTATTCTATCGGCGTCGTCGCATCGTACTACGCTAGTGTGCTCGATCCGCTCTCGGCCCGCACGGCTCTTGGACTTTCGGGGATAATCAACGGAATCGGCACCGTTTCGTTTACGCTTTTTGTCGACCCGACGTCCTCGATGATCACCGATGAAGCGGTCCGAGGCGCTCGGCCCATAGCAGATGTCCGCTCCATGGTGTTTTATCTTGCGGTCACGGCAATCATTGGTACGCTCGTTTCGCAGATAATTTTCTGGCCTTCGGCGAAGCTCATCGAGATTATCGCGCACTTCTTTACGCATATCCGGTGAGGAAAAGCCTGTGCTGAGTTTTTTGCGAATCGTGTTTCTGAGTATGTTTGCGGCGTTGCTCTTGAGCGGGTGCGCGGGATCCGTCGAGCAATGGATCGTTGATACGCGTGTCCATCAGGGTGACACGGCACTCGGGCGCGGCAGCTTGGATGAAGCGCAGCTGGCCTATCGCCTCGCGCTCAAGGTCGATCCGCAGAATGTGCCGGCTCGCGCGGGCTATTCGCTGGTCGCAACACAGATTGCCGACCGGCAATACAAGGCGGGACATCTGGACGATGCGCTGCAGACGATCAATGTTGCAGCCAAGTACGATCCGCAGAACGTCACGATGCAAGGGCTTCGCTCCGAAATCGAACAGGCCAAGATCAAGCGGGAAATCGTAATTTCCAACTATCCGACGTATCGTGATACGGGCTCGCAGATTCAGAAATCGTATCTGCAGCTACGGACGATGAACGCGCAGATTATCGCCGGTCTAAAGAAGTTCGACTACAATTACAATATCGTCGAACTCAATAAAGCGATCGCGAATTCGTACGAACTGAACCTAGATGTGGCGCGCAATACGAATCGTCTGGTTGCGTTTCGCCAATTAGTCGAGTCGGGGGTTCCGGCTACCGAACAAGGCGCGAGCGCGCCCGTGTCGACTTCGCCTACGTCGTTGCTCCCACTGCCCTAACTATTTACAGTTAACGAGAGCCGTTGCCCAGCCCGCGCCGGTCTGGATGCGAACCAGATAGCCGTCCGCCGTGCGGTCGTAGACTTGATACCCGGCGCGAAGCGCCTCGGTGATCGATGTGAACACTACTAAACCGTTCATCTGTCGCTCCCTCATTCCGTTGAGAAGTTTCCCTGTATAGACTATGTCGCACAAACGAATGGCAAAGTATAGGCCCCTTCGGCGCTGGCCCGTGCATCCCACCTAAAGCTTAACAGCGCCGTTTAGGGGCCTTTACAAAACGGGTCGTCTAGTGGGCCTGGCCGCAGCCGTCGTGCCCGCAGTGGCAGTGCCCGTGCCCGCTGTCGTTCTTGCAGCTATCGTTGCAATATTCTTGGCCAGCTGCTGCCTGGCATTTACAATCCGCGCCTTTGCATTTCATAGTAGAACCCTCCTAGAGGGTCCTTACCCATTGGAGCCGGGGCGCCTCCGTTAGGACGAAACGAATTTTGGGAAAGCACTGCCATCTACTTGGAGTAGCTGCATGAAACTTCACCTATTACCGGCCTTCGGGTTTGTCTTTTTCGTCCCCCTGGCGGCGGGTGCCCAGACCGTCGAAACCAGCGGCTACCCGCAACCGCCGCAGAGCTCCGATCTCTCGATTCAGGCGGACGTGCATATCGATTCCATGCGGTATGAAGTCGTGCCCAAAATGTCCACGCTCAAGATCGGTGGAGTAAATCAAATCGGCGGCTACACGATCACCCGGTACAATTTGCCGGCACACCCGGTGGCCGGCGTGACGTACCATAATGTACGCATCGTCATGACGCTGGATTTGCGGTTTACCGATCCCAAGACGCAAGCACTCTTCAACAGCCTCAAGAGCGCGGATCTGCTAAGAAAGCCGTGAGACTCGTTTGGTGCGCTGCGCTGACGGCAGCATTTGCAATTGTGTGCGGTCGCTGCCTCGCTCAAACGCCGGCCCCGGTGAAAATCGTGGACAACCAATTAGCGATCGGCTCCAAAACCATTATCCAAGCCGGCTATAAATCGTCGCTCGACGTCGAGTTAGGGCCGCCGCTGGCGCTTAAGGCCGGCGTTTCATTGAGCGCAGACCGGATCGTTCTTTCCCTTCGCGGGATCACGGGGCACCTTCAATTCCGGGGTGACCTCTCCAGCATACAACGCATCATTCAAGCACATCGCACTATTATGCCGCCTTCCGTGCGGTAAGGAGCAATATGAAACGGATTATTCCTACTCTCGCTATATTTCTTTTCACGGCTGTATCCGGCGCGACTGCACTCGCGCAGACCGCGCCGAATCCCACCTATACCAATCCGCCGCCGCCGCGCACCAGCGCGAACGACCCCGACGTTTTGCTCAACGTTCCGAATCTTTCCGTTCAGGAAATCAAGCTCGAGGTCGACAGGCTGCAAGCACATGTGAACCTTGATGCAAAGCTCGCGAATTTGCTTTCGCTAACCGCCGGCGTGGATGCCTCGGTTGATAAAGTAAAGCTCGATATCAAAGGCATCAAAGCCAGCGTCATGCTACGCGTGCGTTTGGATAACGTCGCCTACATCATCGACCGCACGCTCACCACGATCGATCGCAATCCCCAGATTCTGGATCACCTCCTGTCGACGGTTGATAACACCGTAAACACGGTCGGTGCAGTCGCTCAGACCGCTCTCGCGCCGGGTGGCTTCTTAAGTCAAACGGTCAACACGCTCGGACAGACGGTCAATCACACCATCGATACGGCGGGCAATATCGTCGAGAAAACTGTTGGCGGCGCGGCCGGTTCCGTGGCCGCAAAGGTTATTGGAAATGTGCTCCGGTTGCCGTCGGTCGGCGCGATAACTACAGACGCAAGCGGCAATACGGTCAAGACCGTGCGTGATTCGGCAGGCGAACTTATCAAGGTCGTAATCAATCGGGCCGGACAGCTGGTTAGCGCGTCCAAGGGCTAGCGCGTACATCGAGGGGTGACGGCTTGGCCGTCATCCCTAGATGAGGGGCCGTGAGCAAAACAGTTACAACTTCTTGAGAAGCTCTTCAACGTCTGCGAGATCCTTGTTGCGACCCGACGCACGCTTGTTTCGGATGAGATCCGCTTTGCCTATAAAGGCGACTGGCAGCCCATAGAAATCGGCCTCAGCGCGATTCGGCCACGCGTCGTCGAATTCAACGCCGCTAATTGATGTGATTACGTCGACTCGGATCGGTTGAACACCAATCTGGTAAATGAGGTCGTCGCTGGTAAAATCTGAAACGCTTACATCGGTTAGCGGCGCCCCGAAGCATGCCAGGCGCGGTAAATGCTTTCAGCGTTTTGCTGGGATCGCTCGACCCACACGCCAAAGTCTCCGGTGCCGCGAGGGTGCCCGTGGTATCCGACCGCGTGTGCGCCGACAATTAAATACTTAACGTTTGCTGCGTTGAACGCTTGTAATAGTTCTTTGAAGTCGGAGCTGATCTCCACTCAATCCTCTTAACAAAGCGTAGTGCGCCGTCAGTGCAAACACGATGCCGACCCGGTCCATCGGTTCCATGGCCAAATGACGTTCACGGTCGAACGCGTTTTGATCGTCCTGTCGGCGGATCTTGCGAACCTTCAAATGCGTACGGCGATAGGCCGCCCGCTCCTCTGGCGTCATCCAACACGTATTCGACGGGCCAGCTGTTTACTCCCCAGGAGGCGGCCTCGGAACGTACTGTGACGCGTTACCGGCTTTTTCGGCGCGGCGGAATTCTTGCCAGCGCTTCTCGGCGCCGGGCCGTATCTTAGCAGAGTCGCTTTCGTAAACCGGCCAGGTAGCGTTTGCATTAAGAACAGGGAAGCGCTGCATCCAGTTGTAGAGCTCGACGTTCTTCTCGAAACGGTTGCGTTCGATCGCGACGAAGTAGCGTGCGCCTTTGCGGATGGCACTTTGTTCATCGAACGGGGTCCACAAATAGGGATCCTCTTCCCAGCCTTTGCGATCGATGTAGTACAACACCGATGGGTCGTAGTGACCC
>JBHEMH010000044.1:0-7991 GCA_046262675.1 Vulcanimicrobiaceae bacterium | reverse complement strand
GAGCCGCCACCCTCCAAGGGCAATTTGACCAGAACCAGGCTAACGGCTCAGCCAGATCATGAGCGGAGCGATTCCGAAGATCATGCTGCCCACCCCGCCAAGCTCCATGAAGCCCCTCGTAAAGAAAACCTAGAAGGTTACTCCTTTATCACGAAGACAGACTAGCCCTCGCTGGGTGCTTGCCCTCAAAACGTGGTGCGCACCACGTGGTTCCAGTACCAGCAGCCCCACAGTCCCGCCGCGACGGAGTACGCGATGAGCGCCCGGCCCCGGACCGGTAAACCGGCTCGAACGCCAAGCGCCATTAAGACAAACAAGAACGGTACGAAATCCAAGGCGTGCCGCATTCCAAACTGGGCGAAACCATTAACGTAATACAGAAAATTCGGCGCCGCGGTCAGCACTGCGGCGAACCACATCGCCACGGTTAGCCGCCTCGGTGCGCGCGCCAAGAACGCCAAGAGCAAGGCGGGGCTGGTCCACGTGAGTGCGATGCCGGAAATTGGCGGCACCACGAAGGGCGCAGTACCCAGAAAATCGGGGCGCGCTGCGAAAAACGATTGCACTTCGTACCAGAAATACATCAACCGAAACGGCGAACCCGTTGGCATGCCGGCCGAATCCTGATGATACCAATTCGTGTAGCCGATATCCGCGAGCGTGCCCCAGCGTGCTTCGTTGTAGAAGACCCACAACAGTGCGCCGGCGCAGAGTACGCCGCCGAACGAAACCAGGCGCGCACGCAGAGCGGTTCGTGATTCTTCTTGCGCCGGTACCAAGAACAGCAGATAAAAGTAGACAGGGAGCGCGGCGACCATAGTAAAGCGCGATTCGATTGCGCAGAGGGCCCACAGCGCGACGAGCCACCCGCGTTTTCTCCCGAGAAGCTCCGCCATTGCTAAAAGTGTAAAACACACGGCCGAAACGTGCGCAATAAACCAGACATCGCCTAACATCGCGCACCAGAGTAGATCCGTTCCTGCAAGTAAGAAGGCGCACAACCAGATGCTCGTTTTCGCCGGTACCTGCAGCTGCTCGCAAATCCGCCATGCGGCGCCTACGGCAATCGCACCAAGCACGACGGCTAAGAGCGTCTGATTGGTCGAGGTTCCGAAGATTAACTCCAACGGTAAGAGCAGCAACGCGGGCAGCGGCGCCTCGATCACGTAATAGCGTCCATTATACGCAAGCGCGTCGATATAGGGGCCCGGCCAATTGATCCAGGTGTGGCCGTGGCGCAGCGCGTCGGCAAGTAACACGAAGTTGTTGTACGGCGTGGAGCGCAGATGCGAGGTTGCAAGAATCACAACGAACGCAATCGCGCCGGCATACACCGACCGTCTCATCATCGGTAGATGGTAACACACCGCCATGCGCCGAACCAAGATTTTCGATGGCAGGAAATAGGCTGGGCGTCTTAGATGGTCTGCGGGGTATCGCCGTACTCTTGGTGGTCTGGTTTCACATCTGGCAGATCTCTTGGTTACCCGCGCCGCTGCCGCTCCTGCAGTTCATTCCCGAGGGCGGTTTCATCGGCGTTGATATTTTCTTCTTCATTAGCGGCTTCGTGATTTGCTATCCATTCGTTCAATCGGTTCTCGAAGGGAAGAGGCGGCCGACCTGGGCGCATTTCGCCTACCGCCGCGCAATCAAGATCGTCCCGTCGTACGTGCTCTCAATCGTTCTTATGTATGTCATAGGCTATACGGTAACGCAAGGCGGCAGCGGCCACACCTGGTTTGACCTGACAACACACTTGCTCTTTATTCATAACTGGTTCGGGTCAACCTATGGTTCCATCAACGGCGTCTTATGGACGCTTGCGGTTGAGGTCCAATTTTATATCTTGTTTCCATTGATCTGGTGCGTGTTCATGCGTTGGCCGGTGGTGACGGCCGCGGGAATGTGCGCCGTTGCCATGATTTACCGCATTGACATCTCGCACAACATTTTCACCGATCAACTTATCGAGCAGTTGCCGGCGTATCTCGACCTGTTCGGCTGCGGGATGCTCGCCGCTTGGCTATACGTTTTCTTACGCAACCGTCCGGCGATGGAAACAACTGCTGCGCGCGCTGCTGCAACGGCACTCGCCGTTTGCGGGTTTGTGATCCTGATTGCGCTCATGGAGAATCTCTTTGGCATCCGCAGCAACGTAAACGGATTTACCACGTGGAAGGTCATTCACCGGACGTGGCTCGCTTTTGACTGTCTTGCTATTGCGACCGGCTCGCTCTTCGCGTTTCCGCTTTGGAAAAAACTGCTCGGGAATCCGGCGCTCGTCTTCTGCTCGTTCATTTCTTACAATTGGTACATTTACCATCAAGTCGTCGCGCGAGAACTGTGGTGGCACCACGTCCCGGTGTGGAAAGGAACGGATCCGCACTCAGACCCGCATTGGCAGCTCATGTTTTCGCTTCTTGCCTTCCCCGCCGGCCTGCTAGTAGCGGCGCTCGCGACCTACGCCTTCGAGCGTCCCGTCATGAATAAACGCTGGTTGGACGTCTAAGGTTCTCCGTGCAAAAGAATAGAGCGCTTACCTATCTCGGGCTTTCCTATGTCGTTACGGCTTGGGCGCTCAATACGGTTATCATTAAACATGCGGTGACCGATGTGAATCCGCTCGCGTTTACGGCGCTGCGCTTTCTGGCGATGGCGCCCCTGACGGTCTTTCTGGCACTCGTACGAGGAGAGCCGATTCGATTCGAGCGGCGGGATCTACCGCTGCTGATTTTATGCGGCTTGTGCGGCTACGGCGTGTACCAGTATTTTTGGATTATCGGACTCTCACACACCACGCCGTTTGCATCGGCGTTGCTCGGCAGTTTGACACCGATTTTCACTTTGGCGATTGCTGCAGCACTTGGAGCGGAACGGGTGCATACCGGCCGCTGGGTAGGTGCAAGCGTCGCGGTTCTTGGCGTTGCCATTTTTGAAGGCGCCTTTTCGGGACGTTTTGAGGTGCGGGTCGGCGACGCGCTCACGCTGTGTGCAGCAATAACCTTTGCAACCTACAACATCGTTTCGTCCCGCTTACTCGACCGCTATTCGCCGCTTTCGTTGCTGGCACTCACGATGCTCATTGGTACGGCCACGTTCTTGCCGGGCGCATTACCGTCGCTGATCCACCAGAATTTCCGCTCGATGCCGGCAGTCGACTGGTGGATATACGCGTATGCGGTCATTTTTCCGATCGTCCTCACCTTCCCGGTATGGAGCTATGGGATGATGCAAATCGGCGTTGCGCGCGTCTCTCTCTTTGCTTTCGCTGTTCCCGTGCTCACAGGCATCTTCAGCATTTGGCTCCTGCACATTCACATTGCGGCCTATCAGGTCGTAGGCGGCGTCATTTGCATCGGCGGCATGGCGGCGGCACAGCTGTTCGGGAAGTTCTCCCTGACGGCGCTGTGGGCGGAGCGCACGCTTCCGATGGAAAGGTAAGCGCTTCCGCGAGGAAAAACGGCAGCAGCATGAAGCGACGTACGTGGTACTGGTTGCTCCTTCTGCCTTTTATCGCGACCCTCTGGCCACCGTTTTACGCAAGGCACGATCCGGTGATCGCCGGCTTTCCATTCTTCTACTGGTATCAGTTGGTGTGGGTAGTGACGGCCGCCATCATTGTGTGGATTGTCCTCGCCGCAACGAAGGACGGCAACGATGTCTAGCGGCTTTTTGATTTTTTCCTTTCTGATAGTTGCCGTTACCGTTATGGGCTTCTTGGCGGCGCGCTGGGGCTCGGCAAACCTCGAACATTTCGAACAATGGGCTCTGGGCGGCCGCGGCTTCGGCACAATCGTCAGTTGGTTCTTACTCGGCGGCGATCTCTATACCGCGTATACATTTATCGCGGTGCCGGCGCTCGTCTACGCACAGGGTGCCTTCGGCTTCTTTTCAGTGCCGTACACCACGATCGCCTACCCATTCGTGTTCCTAGTAATGGCACGGTTTTGGGTCGTTGCGAAGAACCGCGGTTATGTGACCATTGCCGATTTCGTGCGCGACCGGTTCGGAAGCCGTCCGCTTGAAATGGCCATAGCCCTGACCGGGTTCGTTGCTGCTATGCCGTACATTGCATTACAACTCGTAGGCATGCAGGTGGTGTTCGCGCAGTACGGAGGCGCCCAGGCCGTTGGAGTCGAGCGCATCGCGCTAGTCGTTGCCTTTGCAATTCTTGCGACGTACACGTATACAAGCGGTCTGCGCGCTCCGGCCATGATCGCATTCGTGAAAGATACGCTCTTGTACGTGACCATCATCGCGGCGGTGACGATCATCCCGGCGAAGCTGGGTGGGTGGAGTAACATCTTCGCATCCGCCGGAGCCGCGCTTGCGACCCACAAGCCGCCGGGGTCGCTCATTCTCGGACCGAGTCTCTACTTCGCTTACGCTTCGGCTGCGTTCGGGTCGGCAATGGGTCTCTTCTTGTACCCGCACTCTGTAACGAGCCTGCTCAGCGCAAAGAGCAAATTGGTTATCCAACGTAACTCCGCGCTACTGCCCCTGTATTCCGTTCTGCTTGCGCTCCTTGCACTGCTCGGTTATTGCGCCTTAGCGGCCGGGATCCATACCAAGGATCCCAATCTTACGATCCCGCTCCTCTTCAAGATGTTCTTTCCGGATTGGTTTCTCGGCATCGCCTATGCGGCAATCGTCATTGGCGCGCTCGTGCCTGCTGCCATCATGGCGATCGGCGCCGCCAATCTTTTTGCAAGCAATGTATTCCAGCAGTTCCAAAAAGAGCGACCGGCATTTGAGACGCGCATCGCAAAATATCTTTGCCTTGTCGTCTGCGCGGCGGGGCTGCTGATCAGTCTGTTTGTCCCGGTGCAGTTTGCCATCTACTTCCAACTGCTTGGCGGAAGCCTCATGCTGCAGACCTTTCCGTCAACCGCGATCGCGCTCTTCACACGCTGGTTTGCACCGAATGCTCTACTCGCCGGTTGGGCGGCCGGCATTCTTGCAAGTATCTGGATGGCTTACGCAACCGGGTTTAAGGTGCTTTTCCCGCTCCCGCTCGGCGGCGGCCACGTCCTGCTGGGATACATCGGCATCTACGGTGCTGCGCTCAATCTTCTCGTTGCAGTCGCGGGAACGCTGATTTCGAACGCCGCGAAGATGAATCCGGGCATCGATAATACAACGGCACTGGACTACGCATGAAAAAGATTTTGCAGCCCGCCGGATGGATGAAACCCAAAGGCTATGCAAATGGCATTGTCGCCACGGGGCGCTTTGTCGCCATTGCCGGACAAATCGGCTGGAACGAGCGCGGCGAGTTCGCGGGCGATGACATTGTCTCCCAGGCTGTGCAAGCCTTAAAAAACATCATTGCGATCTTGGCCGAAGCTGACGGCAAACCCGAACACATCGTGCGCCTAACGTGGTATGTAACGGATAAACACGCGTATCTTGCCACGGCGCATGAAATCGGGGTCTCTTATAAAGACCTCATGCGGGGTTTCTACCCCGCGATGTCGCTCGTGGAGGTTGCCGCCCTCCTGGAAGACCGAGCCAAGGTCGAGATTGAGGCCACGGCGATCGTCCCGCTCACTTAGGTGGATGTTTACGCAGCCAGATTTCAGCCTCGCGGCTGAGATACTCCGCATTCTCCCACGCCGTCCCGTTGCCACGCTCGGCGCGAGCAATTGCAACCACCGGAAGAAGGTTGCGCCAGCACAGAACGAGGCGGCCTCCCAACTGGCGAACGCCGAGAATGACCGTAAGCAGTATGACTACCGCACTTAAGACCGTCCCGATCGCGGTGACCGCTTCCCACGTCACTGCGCGCTGACTTTCTCTTTATTGCGCAGGACGAACCGCTGCAGTTTTCCAGTCTCCGTGCGTGGGAGCGCCTCGACGAACTCGATCACGCGCGGCGACTTATACGTTGCGATCTTGCTCTTCACGAATTCTTGGAGGCGTACCGTTTCGTCCGCCCCTGAGTGGCAGCCCTCATTGAGCACGACGAAGGCTTTGACCATATTCGTATGACGGTCCGGATCGGGAGCGCAAACAACCGCACATTCTTTGACATCCGGATGCGCAAGGAGCGCTTCTTCAACCTCAGGACCCGAGATGTTGTAACCGGCCGCAACAATCATGTCGTCCATCCGCGCAACGTACCAGAAGTAGCCGTCTTCATCCATCCTATATGCATCGCCGGGAAAATTCCAGCCGTTCCGTACGTATTGCGTTTGACGTTCGTCGTCCAAATAACGGCATCCGGTAGGCCCGCGCACAGAGAGCAGCCCGATCTCTCCGCGCGCGACCTCGTTGCCTGCATCATCAACGACGCGCGCCTCATAGCCCGGCACCACCTCTCCGGTTGAACCCGGCTTTACGCGATCCTCGGGCGAAGCGATGTAGATGTGTAGCATCTCCGTGCCGCCGATGCCGTCGATAATTTTTAGGCCGGTGGCGTCATGCCACGCTTGCCAAATCGGCAGCGGTAGGGTCTCCCCGGCGGAAACACACTTGCGGAGTGACGAAATATCAAAACGTTCGAGCATCCCGGTCATTGCACGGTAGGCAATCGGCGCCGTAAAAATGACGGATACCTTGTGCTCATCGATCGCGTGCAGCAGAAGTTCCGGACTGGCTTTTTCCAAGAGGAGTGTGGCGGCGCCAATGTGCAGTGGGAAAATTAAAAGGCCGCCAAGTCCGAACGTAAACGCAAGCGGTGGACTGCCCGCGAACAGATCGTCCTGCGAAGCCTTGAGCACCGATTTCGGAAACGCATCGCATGCAGCCATCACATCGCGGTGGAAATGCATGGTGGCCTTTGCCTTACCGGTGCTTCCGGAAGTAAACGCGATCATCGCAACATCTTCTGCAGCGGTATCGACGTTGGTAAATGCTGCCGGCTTACTAGCCATGCGGGCTTCGAGCGCACCGGGCGCAGCAGAATTAAAGGCCATGGTGGTAAAGTCTGGGTTCTCGAGGTTCGCCGCCTGAAGTTCCAACAGTAATTTTTCATCGCACAGCGCGTGGCGGACCTGCGCCTTCTGGATCATGTAACGCAGTTCGGTCTCTTTATAGAGTGGCATCGTTGCAACAGCGATGGCGCCGGCCTTCATAACCGCGAACCACGTCGCCGCCATCATCGGATTGTTCGGGCCACGCAGCAACACGCGGTTGCCCGGTTTGACGCCGAGGTCGTCAACGAGGACGTGCGCGATTCGATTTGCTTTCTCGAGAAGTTCTCCGTAGGTCCACGTGCCGGCCGGCGAAACGATGCAGCGCCGCTGACGATTGCCCTGTAGAACCTGCCGGTCCAACAGTTCAGAGGCGCAGTTTAACTGTTCCGGATATATGAACTCAGGGCCGTCGAAGACAAGATCGGGCCACTGATCATGGGGCGGCAGATGATCGGCCGCAAAGGTGTCAATGTGTGCGCTTCGCACTATTTTGCGCTCTCCAGAACTTGGCGTGCAATAACCACCTGTTGGACCTCGCTCGCGCCTTCGTAGATACGTAAAGCGCGAATCTCGCGATACAGCCGCTCGGTGATCTCGCCCTTCTTCACGCCGCGCCCGCCGAAGAGCTGCACTGCCTCGTCGATCACGCGCTGCGCCGCTTCGGTTGCAAACCATTTTGCCATCGCGGCCTCGCGGGTGACGCGTTCCGCGCCCGCGTCTTTAGCGGCGGCAGCGCGATAGACTAACAAGGCCGAGGCATCAATGTCTGTCGCCATTGCGGCAAGTTTGCCTTGCGTGAGTTGCAAGGCGGAGAGCGGTGCACCGAAAAGATGGCGCTCTTGGACGTGCGCGACCGTTTCATCAAATGCCCGGCGCGCGAAACCCAGCGCGGCAGCACCGACCGTCGATCTGAAAACATCGAGCGTTGCCATGGCGATCTTGAAGCCATCGCCTTCATTTCCAATGCGCTTTACCTCGGGGATGCGGCAGTTACGGAAACGCAACGTCGCCAGCGGATGCGGTGCGATGGTTTCGATTCGTTCCGCGACATGCAAACCGGGGGTATCCGCATCC
>JBHEMH010000043.1:494-8800 GCA_046262675.1 Vulcanimicrobiaceae bacterium | reverse complement strand
CGTGATCGGACTGCTCTTCTTCTTCGCCTACGGTTTCCGCAAATCGAATCCTGATGAAATCGGCCCGGTCGTTGAACCCGAAGGTCTACAGATGGCTGACTGAATCGGCCGGACGCGAAATGCGTCGCAGATTCACGACAGTGCTCGAATCCTCGACCCGCACGGTAACCGGCAGAACCAGCGACTCGGCCCGGTCATCCGGAATGACTTGAAATTCCGTACGCAGTTTCCCCGACGCTGGGATCACAATCGAAAGCTGATTGGGCGCGCAGAGCCGCTGGGTGCAAAACGACGCGACCCACTTTGGCGGTAGATTCCCCGTCCGCAGAAATACGCGTGTGCCGGGTTTTTCCGAAACCGTGACGGCATACTTGCGCGCGTTCGGCACGCTGCTCGGCAGCTTCGCCGATGCGCCCCAAAGCGTCAATGCCGCCGTGAATGCGTGAACCATCCTATTTCTTGGCGATCAACGATTTGACGGTTGCGAAAACATCCGCATCTTGACCCTCTCCGATGACCGTCTTGCGCAGCACGCCGTGGCGATCGAATATTAACTGTGTTGGCCAATACTGAATGCCGTAGGCATTCCAGAGCGTGTTCTCGTTATCGAGTGCGACCGGCCAGAGAATGCCTTGCAACGACAAATTTTGCACCACGTTGGCCCTCACGCGCTCGTACGGAGTTTCCGGGGTGTGGATTCCAAGGATCTGCAAATCTTTGCGCGTCGTGCTGCGGTAGAGTGAACGCAACTCCGGAACCACGTGTTTGCAGTTGATGCAGTCGAACGTAAAGACGTCGACGAGGACGACTTTCCCGCGAACCTCGCTCGGCGCAGGTTTGGCATTGAGCCATTGCGGCGCAGACAAAAGCGGTAACAGCGAGACCGCAAAAACCAGGACTTGAAACATGATACGCTCTCCTTGCCTGGAGAAAACGTTTCAGAAACGTTTTTGGATGCCTACTGCGCCGGGGCGCTGTCGTCTGCACCCGCCTGCGCGCCCGCTTCGATCACGCCGGGCGTATCGACGTCAATGCGTGCCGTTTTGCGGTTGTAGTGCGTCTTGACCGTGAAAGCTTGTGACATTGCGTGCAGCCCGATCATCACCCGGCCGCGCACGCGAAAGGGTGCGTGATGGAGCGTCATCGTATTGCCATTGAGAGTGGCCTTGGCGTGCCCCACATTGAAACGTAGCGTTTGATCCCCCCGGATAACCTCAATCTGATCGCCGTTACCACCTTTGTTTTGAAAATGCGTGTCGGCTCCGAGCGCTTCCGCTACCGCGCGAAGTGGAACAAAAACTTCGTGATCTTGAGTAACCGGGGGCACATCCGTTACGATGCTTTGGCCGTCAACACGCAGTTCGACCGGACGCGAAAACGCTAGCACTAGCGAGACCGCGAGCGCGATCAGGGCCGTTAGCGTTAGCGTCTTCCATCCCATCGTTTTCAAATTCATGTCAAGTGAAGTTCGTGGTTGTAATCCGGATATTGTTCGGCGATAACTTTTTCGATTTCAAGCCGTAGCGCGCCGAGCAGACGCTCCTCTGGAAACGTCCCCACGAGCTCGCCCTTGCGGTAGATTGCCCCTTTACCCTTACCGCCCGCAACTCCAACATCGGCCATCTTTGACTCCCCCGGGCCGTTCACAACACATCCCATCACGGCGACCTTAACCGGCGCTGTGTATTCTTTGGCGATCGCTTCGACGCTGCGTCCAAGCTCGAGCACATCGATCTCCGCACGGCCGCACGAGGGGCATGCGGTGATCTCGAAGCCTTTTTCGCGCAGGCCAAGGGCTCTGAGAATTCCCCAACAGACGGGAATTTCTTCAACCGGATCGGCCGCAAGCGAAACGCGCAGGGTGTCCCCGATGCCTTCGAAGAGCAAGAGCCCGAGGCCCAGCGAAGACTTGATCGTGCCGTCACGCAGCATGCCGGCTTCGGTGATACCCAAGTGGAGCGCATAGGGCGTTTTGCGCTGCGCCAGACGTTTATCCATCAACCGGTACGCAAAGACGGTCGTAAGAACGTCGTGTGCCTTGAGCGAGATGATGATGTCTGTATGCCCGAGGTCTTCGAGAATCTGCACGTGACGCATGGCCGATTCAACCATCGCCTCCGGCGTGTGCCCCATCGTCTTCTCAAGATCTGGTGCAAGCGAGCCCATATTCACGCCGATGCGAATGGGCGTTCCGCGCTGAATTGCAAGCTCGACGACCTCTTTGGTCTTTGCGTAATCGCGAATGTTACCGGGATTGAGCCGCAGCTTGGCAACGCCGGCTTCAATGGCGGCAAGTGCCATACGGTGATCGAAATGAATGTCCGCGACGATCGGAACGGGTGAACGCTTAACGATATGAGGCAGCCCCGCGGCATCGCGAGCATCCTGAACCGTGCAGCGCACGACCTCGCAGCCTTCCATTGCAAGCTCGTAAACCTGCGTGAGCGTCTTCTCGTAATCCGCGGTGTCGGTCGTGGTCATCGACTGCACAACAACCGGATGATCGCCACCGATCCAGACGCCTTTGGCATCCGATTCGTCGTTCTTGTTCTTCAGAAATACCGGTTTGGACTCCCGGCGCAGGCGGATCACTTTCTAAAACACGCCTTTTCCAGCCACGATGTTTGCAATGTCGTGATAGGTGACGACGATCATGAGCAGCATCAAGACGGCAAAGCCGGCGATATGCACGAGCGCTTCTTTCTCGGGGTCGACGGGTTTGCCGCGCAGCATCTCCGCAATAATGAAGACTGCGCGCCCGCCATCAAGCGCCGGGATCGGAAGCAAGTTGAAGATGCCAAGCGTGAATGAAATGAGCGCCGCCAGTTGGAGATAAAGCGCGGGACCGAAGTCTTGGTACGCCGCCGCTGCGCGTCCCATGCCGACGACACCGGTTACTTGGCCGCCGTATTGTCGGGGATGCGAGATCAGCAAACCAAGCCCGCCCACCGTTTGATCCCACATATTGCGCATGTCGGCAAGCGAACCCGTGAAGGCTTGCCCGATTCCTACGTGTACGATGACGGGGACCGGTTGAAAGCCGATGCAGCCAAAGTTTTTCGGATTCGGGGCGGGACAGAGCGCCGGCATCACGTCGACCGTGTACGGCACGCCATTGTGCGAGAGCGCGATTCTCAAATGCCTGCCGAGCGAGCCGTGAATCGTATCGATTAGGCGCGTTCCATTCGTCACATCGGCGCCGTTGACGGAAAGCACTTTGTCGCCGACCTGCACCCCGGCTTTTTGCGCCGGCATACCCGCCACCAGCGGCCCGACGACGGGCTGATTTGCACTGTCGCTCTTTACGCCGAAGATCGCGGCTGCGGCGAACAAAATCAGAAATGCAAGAATGAAGTTTGCAACCGGTCCGGCCACGATGATAGCGAGGCGCTGCAAGGTCGTCTTGGCTTGGAAATTGTCGGAGTCGTGCAGCGTGCCGGCCTTGGCTTCGAAGTCCCGCTTCTGCTCCGCCTCGCTGGTTTTTCCGTCCTCACCTTTCATCGCGCAATACCCGCCGATGGGCAGCAGATTAATCGCGTACGCCGTGCCGCTGCGCGGGCTCGTCCATTTCCAGAGCTTTGGGCCGAAGCCCACGGCAAATTCGTTGACGCGCACACCGTTGCGGCGCGCAAGTAAGAAATGCCCAAGTTCGTGAAGCACGACGAGGACGGAAAGCGTGATCAAGAAGGTCAGCAACTTTTCCAGTTGGACGAGCTCGCTCATGAACGGAACGGTCATTATACCTCTATGTGAGTCTGCGATGCTTCGACTGCCTGGAGCGCAAGGATGCGCGCGCGGCGGTCCGCTTCACGGACGGATTCCAATGTGAGTTCGGCAAAGCCGCCTGCCCCCATGGCATATTCGACGATCGCGGGGATTTCCGCGAAGCCTATCTCACCTTTTACAAACGCGGCTACCGCAATTTCGTTTGCGCCTGAGAGAACCGCGGGCGCCGTTCCACCTCGCTCCGCCGCCTCGTATGCCAGGCGCACGCACGGGAAGCGCTCCGGATCTGCCGGCTCAAAGTCATAACGCACCGCACCGCCCTCGAGATGACCTCCCAGCGCCTGGATCGGGTCCAGGGACCCGCGGTCGTCTAAACGGTCAGGGTAAGCGAGCGCATAGCCGATGGGCACCCGCATATCCGGGGCTGCGAGTTGCGCTTTGACGCTGCCATCCCTAAAAATGACCGCCCCGTGAGCGATGCTCTGCGGATGGACGAGCATGTGCACGCGCGACGGCGGAAGGCCGAAAAGGCGCACGGCCTCGATCATCTCAAGGCCCTTGTTCATCATCGTCGCCGAATCGATCGTGTTCTTCACACCCATCTGCCAGGTTGGATGCGCAAGCGCGGACTCAAGCCTGACGTGCCGTAGCTCCTCTTTTGACTTGCGCCAAAACGGACCACCCGACGCCGTCAGGATAATCGACTCAACACGCTGCGGATCCTCACCAACCAAACATTGGAAGATCGCGCTGTGCTCGGAATCGACGGGCACAATGGTCGACCCACTCTTGCGCGCCGCTGCCATGAGGAGCTCGCCGGCTGCAACGATCAGTTCTTTGTTTGCGACCGCGAGATCGATGCCGAGCTGGACGGCTTCGAAGACGACATCAAATGCAACAAAGCCGTCGGTCGCGGCAAGGACGATATCGGGCTCGCTCTCGATTGCAACTTGGCGCAGGCCATCGGCGCCGCAGCCAATGTGCGGATTGTAATCGAGTAGTGCGTGGATATCTGCAGGCTGCAGTTCCGCGGTTGAAAAAACGCGCGGCCGGAATTGGTTTGCTTGCGCGACCGCTGCACTCACTCGCCTTCCCGCCGCAATACCGACTACCTCAAACCGGTCGGGATGGCCCGCGAGCACTTGCAGTGCTTGCGTGCCGATCGACCCCGTCGACCCCAAAATCGCAACTCGCCTTTTCATTGCACCTGAAGTATTCCGACCAAGTGCAACGTACCGAAAAAAGCCATGCCTCCAAAGAGATAGGAGTCGAAGCGGTCGAGCACCCCGCCATGCCCCTGGATCAAGGAACCCGCATCCTTGACACCTGCATCGCGCTTGAGCGCCGACTCGACCAGGTCGCCGGCCTGCGCCGCGACGCACGTGATGGCGCCGATGACAACACCTTGCCACCACACGAGATGAAGCGGCGGATAAAAAGTGGCGGCGAGCCCGACGGCGGTCACGATAACGAGGGCACCAAAGGAACCTTCAACGGTTTTCTTCGGAGAAATCTTTGTGAGAGGCGTTCGTCCCGCAACGCTTCCGACGAGCATCGCACCGATGTCCGTCATCGCAATAAGGACGACCACGAACAGCATGTAGAGCAAGCCCAACTCGGGCACGCTGCGGATCATGATGAAATACGAAAGCAACTTGCCGATGTAGAGCACGGCCAGCAGCGTATAGGCAGTCCGTGCAAAATAGCCCTTCTGCTCGCCATACATCCCCATCCAAAATGTGGCGATAATGATGCCGGCAATGAGTACGCCCTCCCACTTATGAAGAAGGTCGAAGGCCGCGAAGATGATGTACGCGCAGACAGCCACCACTGCGACCGGATATTCCAGTTGCTGGCCCTTGCGCTCGCAGAGTTGCGTGAGCTCGTACAAGCATGCAAGCCCGATGAAGAGCACGAGCAAATAGAATGCATAGACAAAGAAAATGCACGAGATACCGATAACGGCCACGACAATTCCGGTGACGACCCGGCGAAGGCTTATGCTCCCCCGAACCGCCGTTGGCGGTTCTGAAACTCGATCAGCGCTCGTTTGAAGTGCTCCTTTGAGAAGTCGGGCCAATACACGTCGGACATATAGAGCTCCGTATAGGCTACCTGATAGAGAAGAAAGTTCGAGAGCCGGTGCTCACCACCCGGTCGAATCAGGATATCGGGATCCGGCATGTCGGAAGTGTAGAGATACGAGGCGATCGATTCATCGTCGATTGCGTCCGGATCGAGGCGACCGGACTTCACGTCCGTGGCGATCGCCTGGATCGCGTCTTTGAGCTCCTCGCGTGCGCTATAGTTCACAGCGAGATTGAGCACGAGGCCGTCGTTTGAAGCCGTGCGCCGCACCAGGCCCTCAAGAGCTTCAAACGACGCCTTCGGCAGGGCCTGATAGCGGCCGATGACGTTCACCCGCACGTTGTTGCATTGCAGTTCCGCGAGTTCATTTTGCGCGAAGTAGATGCACAGGTCCAATAGCAGCGAGATCTCTTTTGAATCGCGCCGCCAGTTTTCCGTTGAGAATCCATAAACCGTCAAAATCGGGATGTTGAAATCGCGCGCGGCGTGCGTGATTTCGCGCAGAGCAGCAATCCCACGGCGGTGTCCCTCAATGGCCGGCAGACGGCGGGAGCGCGCCCACCGGCGGTTGCCGTCCATGATCATGGCGACGTGTTTGGGCAGGCGCGTGGGATCCAGATCGAGCTCGCCCAGCTTGGACTCTAGCACCTTAGGGGTCGACCCGCTCGTAGGATTCATAGCCCGCAATTACTTCCAATCGTTCTTCGTCCGGTTCGCGAATTCGCAACACTCGAAGCTTTCCGCATCCCAGCGCCGGATAAACCGGACGCAGCACCGAGAAGCTTGTCACGCGCCCCAGCAACCGTCGAGCTTCGAGGAACTCCATAAGAGCGAGATCGGCATGATTGCGCATTATCCTAGGGCCTGAGGGGCTCCTTAAACCTCCATGATTTCTTTTTCTTTAGAGACCACGAGTGCGTCGATTTCCTTAACGTACTTGTCGGTTGCCTTCTGGAGCTGCTCCTGAAACCGCTTGCTCTCGTCTTCGGTGATCTTGTGATCTTTGAGCTGAGCCTTGATATCGTCGTGAATCTTGTGACGAACGTTACGCACGGCGATGCGGCCATCTTCGGCTTTCTTTTTAATGACTTTGACGAGATCTTTGCGGCGGTCTTCGGTGAGGGGCGGTATGTTTAGGCGGATATTGCTCCCGTCAACATTTGGCGTCAATCCGAGATCGCTTTTTTCGATAGCTTTTTTTATATCGCCGACGGTGCTGCGATCGAACGCCGCAATCTGCAACGAGCGCGGGTCAGGAGAACTCACACTTGCGACTTGCTTGAGGGGAACCGATGCGCCATATGCCTCGACATGCAGACGGTCGAGCAGCGCGGGGGTGGCGCGGCCGGTACGAACGCCGGCAAATTCCGAGCGCGTCACTTCGAGCGCCTTCTGCATTTTGGAATCCGCGTCTTTTATGAACTGGCTATCACTCATGCTCGTACTCCAGTATTACAGGCACTGCACTCTAAGCTCCGTGGGATTTCGGGTTCGAAATCATCCCCCCATTGCAAGCAATGGAGCCCCCCAAATTATTGGGCGCCTCATCTTTTCAATGATTCCAACATTCCCCTCGGGCGCCCTAAACAACACCGGCTGTGGCTCTTTTCTGTTTGCCGACAAAAGTTCCGATGTGCTCGCCCCAGACAACGCGCCGGATATTTCCCTCGACGGCCATGTCGAAGACGATAATCGGAAGATCGTTATCCATGCACAGCGTGAGTGCGGTGTTGTCCATCACTTCGAGCCCGCGCTGCAAAACTTCTAAATAATCCAACTGCTCGAAGCGCGTCGCCAATGGATCTTTCTTTGGATCCGCGGAGTAAATTCCGTCAACCTTGGTGGCTTTGAGAATCGCCTGCGCGTTAACTTCGACGGCGCGCAGCGCAGCGGTCGTATCCGTGGTGAAGTACGGGTTGCCTGTGCCGGCTGCAAAAATGACGACGCGGCCTTTTTCGAGGTGCCGGATCGCTTTGCGGCGGATGTACGGCTCGGCGATTTGATGCATCGCGATCGCTGTTTGCACTCGCGAGGGCATCCCCATCCGTTCAAGCGCATCTTGCAGAGCAAGGGCGTTAATTACGGTCGCAAGCATGCCCATGTAGTCCGCCGTAGAGCGGTCCATGCCGTGTTCTTCGTGCACCTTGCCGCGCCAGATATTGCCGCCGCCGACAACAACGGCCACCGAAACGCCCGCTTTGGCAATCTCGGCAATTTGGGTGGCCATGATCTGCGTGGTCTCAACGTCCACGCCGGTCTCCGTTCCGGAGAACGCCTCGCCGGAGATCTTCAGCAGAATGCGCGAATATCGTGGCTGGCTGTTAATTATTGCGTATCTCCCAGTGCATACTTCGTAAAGCGGCGAACGCGAATGCGCTCGCCCAGAACGCCTACGACGCCGCCGATCAACTCGCTAATGCTCATCGAATCGTCTTTGACGAAGGGTTGATCGAGCAGCACGTGCTCCTCATACCACTTGTTCACCTTGCCGC
>JBHEMH010000043.1:0-267 GCA_046262675.1 Vulcanimicrobiaceae bacterium | reverse complement strand
ACCTCAACGAGCACGCCGATTTTGCCGCCGGCATGAATGTAACTGGTGACCATGCCTTCGTTTGCGGCTCGCTCCGCCTTTTTCTCAAGGTTTGCTTGGCCGCGTTCGATGAGCGCTTTTTTTGCCTTCTGGAAATCGCCTTGGGCGGCGACGAGCGCCTTACTGCAGTCCATCATTGGAGCCTGCGTCTCTTCGCGCAGCTTCTTGATCTCGGCGGCATTGGGTTTGTAGGTCATGACGGTGGTCACTATGTTCTCCGTAGTAAGT
>JBHEMH010000042.1:0-9264 GCA_046262675.1 Vulcanimicrobiaceae bacterium | reverse complement strand
GTGGAGGCCCGTCTGGTAGGAGATGTGGTGTCCCTCGATGGCGGCGACGACGGACCGCTGGCCCATGGCCCCGGCGTAGGCGACGGCGACGAGAAGGCCGGGCGCCTCGAAATTGATAAAGCTTGGATCGAAGCGCTCAAGCTGCTGCTGCCGGCGCCGCCGGTGGATCGCGACTTTATTGAAACGGTACTGGCAAAAGACGCAGCGACGCTCGCACATCTGTTCTTCAATCTCCATTTTTATCTGGTGAAGCATTCGGGAGCATGGATACATGACGGGACCCTCTGATACGACGCAGCTGAGGCCTGGCTTGTGGGAGACGGTCAACCAGCGATATCCGGGCGTCCTAGTGGAGCAGCGAGAAGCGGTTCCGCTTGCCAGGCTCGCCGTTCCACTGCGCGATGCCCGGATCTGCTTCATCAGCTCCGCGGGCGTGCAACGCAAAGGTACGCTTCCGTTTGATGTCGTGCATCCCGTGGGCGATTTCTCATTCAGGCGAGTGCCCAGCGACAGCTTGCCGGACGATTTGGTGATTCATCAACTTAAATATCCGACCGACGGCGCACGTGAAGACATCAACGTTGCCTTCCCGTTGGAGCGCTTACAAGAGCTCGTAGCCGAAAGGGAAATCGGCGGCCTCACCGGCGACGTCTTCTCGTTTATTGGTTACAACATCGATCCGTTGCGTTTCGAGGGCGAATTTGCGGAAGAACTTGCGGATGCCGCTGCGGCCGAACGGCCTGATGCCGTTTTACTCGCACCTGCTTGACCCCTTTGACATCAGTCTGTCGCGCTCGTGCAGCGCGCTATCGAACGGCGAGACATTCCAACGGTCAGTGTAACGGTCGCGCGTGACATCACTGAGCGCGTGAAGGCGCCGCGCGCGCTCTTTCTTCCCTTCCGCATGGGACACCACTTCGGCGTCCCACATCACCGGACTTTGCAGCGCGAGATTGTTGTCGCCGCACTCGGTTTGCTTGAGACGACGTCTGTCAGCGGCGAAGTTGCGATGTTTCCCAAGACATGGGCGCAAGCACGTGCGGAGGGGCGGACGTAACGAGCGAGCAGTATGCGTACCAGAGACGCTTAACTTGGCGCAGCCGTTAGTCCTTTCGTCCGATCTATTTCGCCAATCACCGGGATGTTCGTAGCAGCATTACTTGATGACGCGCTGACACTCGCTCACCCCGTCAGGGCCTCTCAGGGGCAGCCATCAATAGCATCGTGCCGATCCCAACATGAGCGCCGTCGCTAACGATGTTCGCTGCACCGTTTTGGCGGGTACGATAAAGCGTTGCGCCGATGCCTTGCAAGGTATCAATGGTCGAGGGCGCAGGGCAGCCGAAAAGGTTGTGCCGGCCGACAGAAATGATCGCATATTTCGGATGCACGGGTGGGATAAATTCGGACGCGCTGCTGTATGCGGACCCATGGCGACCGAACTTCAAGACTGTCGGGCACAGGTTATTAATGAATCACTCATGGTTTTTGGTTATCAACTCGTTTTTGTTTATGAGATGTTGCGGATTTTCCGTCGGATTTCTGAGGCGACTTCCGCTCGGAAATGCGGCGGTTATTTTGATGTGTTTGGTTCACGAGGTATTTTTGAGTTAGGACGCCACTGTCACGTTTTTTTGTCGTTCAGCTGTGCCAGGGACAGATACTCCGTCAACCGGTCATTCAGCCTCAATAATAACGCGCGGACTTCCTTGGCTGCAGACGAAAACGAACTAGTAAGGCTATCCATGGGTTGTGCAATTTGACAGCGGGCACTGCATAGAACGGTGATAGAGTTCGACGTGACGTGAATGAATTTTCGTATAGCCTCGGATGAAGGGCGCTTATGCGGAGACCCTATTCTGTTGCGGCTTGGAGTGTCGTTTTTCATGGAGGTGCAGCGGTGGATCGTTTGTGAGAGCTTGGGCCGCATAGTGGAAGTGTGAGGTTCATGCAGTCTGCGGCCCTCGCGCAACGAAGCCCCATCTCAGAACGTCCCGGGGGTGATGGATACGCAGAATAATGGGAAAGTAAGTAACCGATGAGGGTAAATTATATCTTCGGCGCGTTGCTCTGTTTACTTGGTTGCTACCACGCGCAATTAACTGCCCCGAAGCCGCAATCTCCTCGAGGAATAACGAACGCGCTTCCTACACCAAGTGCGGGACTGGCTCAATCTGCGTCGAGTGCGACCAAATGCAAGAATGGCGAGATTTACACGCCTGCGATGCTAAATAATTCCTTCCAGCAGCCCGATGCTTTCGACAAAAGCGGACCGGGCTCGGCAACCTTATCGCTGTATATCGATAGCGCAGGTCGCCCAATGGCCGCTGGAGTCCAAAACCAGTCAAGCCCATCGCTCGCATCCGCTGCAATCGCTGTTGTTCAAGGCTGGCATTTTCTTCCGGCAAGATGCGGAAAAAAGACGGTGATTGGAACCTACCTTGAGAGATTTAACGACGGCTAATTATCTCTGAGGCGGACGCGAAATTTTAGTGGCTGCGCCAGAACTAAGCCTGCGTAGAGATAGTAATACGTAGAAAGGTTTTCAATGTTATTCAAATGCGACGTGGAACGAGGGAACGCAGAAGTTTTTTCTGGATCTAGTGGGGCGATTCAGATGGCGTGTACCCTGCGGTTGCATTCGGCGGAGCCGACTGGTTACACGCTGGGTACGAGGAATAGTGGCGCAATGCCCCCGGCTCGATCGGATGCGTAAAACCACAGGGGTCAAGCATTGGCGGGCTCTCGCTCAACCTTTTTCGATTTGCCGATGCGATTTGTGAGAGGCGTTGCAATTGTGCAGGATCCAAGTGAAGCGGCCTTCGCGGCTGTTGTGTCGTGCACGACACGAACCACAGGGATAACAACGCAGCCAGGGTCGCCCTCATAGTGTGCGCGCTTCGCATGCTCCGGGTAACGAGCGAAGGGTCCCGAGCGTTACCTGGACGTGACATACAACCGTGTCTTTAGGCTCCTCGCGGTCTGCACTATTTTTCTTTGCGCCCTTACTGCAACGGCATCGGCAGATTGTGGTCAGCGCGAGATTGAGCACGACAGGCAGAAGGGGCCATGGCTGATTCGCGTTCCGGAAGGGCCGCCACCATCTATCATTGCACGCATGCGATTTCTGATGACCGAGAGATATCTACTCCGCTACTTGCGTCACTATCGCGATTATCGCTCAGCAACCAAAGACGGATATAACGCGAACCTTAATACTGTCAAAATCAAGGTCCGAAAGGGCGCGCTAATGGAGTTTCACTCGGGAAATCCGGTGGTCCTGGACTTGTCGAGACCATCAATCCTTTTCTATCGTGAAATGAGAGGGCGTTTGCAATTGATTGGCGGCGGATATGTGCTTTTAGCGCGCAAGGAATCAGATCTCTTTGAAACGCTTTCGCCCGGTCTCGTAAAATGGCACCGTCTTCAATACGCATGCACTGCGCCGCCTGGGCCCCTCTTCGAAGCGACCTTTTCCTTGCGCGGAAATACGCTCGATTGGACATGGCCCGGCATAGACAAATACGATTTCAATTCATCCGTTGCGGTGTGGCCGTGGAGAGAAGGTGGATCGCCGTTATTTCAAACGCAGCACTAACGTAGCCGGCCGGTAATGTTAAGCACTCGAGATTAGATTGGAGTTTCTAAAAAATGACGCGTGTCTTATTAATTTTATCGGCCGCTTTTCTTTTTGTCCCTAACGGGGTGTCTGCGCAGGTTCCCCATAAAATCCCCCACATTCACAAGCACACACGTCCGACGACATATCGGTTAATCGATAATTCCACAAAGGCAGCATCGCGGCTGGTGCCAAAATCGAAAATAGCTCAGCAGGCGAGATTGGCCGCGGCACGCTTAGGCGGTGTCGTAAAAAGTGTCGTATTGCTCAAACATGCCGATCATGTAAAGTCGCACGGTTTAGACCAAGGCACCGATTTCCAGATTTCGCCTAATAGGCAAGTCTATGTGGCCACGATCACGTTTCCTAATGGGTTCGATCAACGAAACGGCCATTATGGACCAGGGGCGACGCTCATGAACGAATGGGATGCCGAAACAGGACAATACTTGGGCGGCATTACCAAAGGCCACTTAACAATGCGGAACATCCCTGGGGGCGGAAAGCCCCCGATGTGACGATTCCGGGTCCGGCTCCCTCGACCGCTGCAATATAAAGACCGATTGAGCGCTCGAGGCTTGACTCCAATTTAAGGAGTCTGCTCGATGTGTTTGCGAAGTGTTTCAAAATATGATTTGCATCGTGGATCCATCGTGCGGCGGATGCCCACCGGACCTCCGCTGGTGCATGTTGCCCGTCCAAAGATATGGCCCCTAAAAACCTCACCGGTAACGGCGTCTATGACAGCGTCTTCTTGGGTTCCCGGATCATACATGCCCAACCGGAATGGAAGACCAGACGGGTAGCGTACTCGGAATACCCAAACGACTCGGTCCCGGGAGACCCCGGAGCAATATGCTTGGGAAAATTTCCCCCATGTCGTGCGATGGCCGCTACCGATCTGCTCATCCGTCATCACCTGACCCCGTTTCAACACCCGCAGCGCAGATGTCATTGTCATATAGTTGCGCGAATCGAGGTGATCATTTGCGTGCAAACGTTCTTTGCCGTACGTGCAAGTTTCCGCGCGCACAGCGGTACTTTCGAAGAGTAGCCAAAAACTTAACAGTGCAAAAATATACAGAAACTTATGCATCATCTTCATAATTCTATAACCGCGAGCGTGATCCGCTGCCTTGCGCTTAGGTAACGCGGAGGTCAGCCAAGGCGTTACCGGGTCATGAGGAAGATTCGCATCCGCTGGATTTGATCCTCAGGCCGACGCCGATTCGCTTGACGGCAAAACGGTCACATGCAAGTCCGTACGCTCCGATAGTATACGCTGTTCTGCTTCGGCGCCCATGAACACCAGGGAGTTATCGTTGATGTCGTTGCGCGATCCGGCGATGAACGGCATCCGGATCGAGAAATTTAAGCGTCGCTCCATCGTTGGTCCACCAGAGCGCCAAACCAAGAAACTGCAGCAAAAGAACTGCTGCGGGTTTGCCGTGCGGCCGGCCCGGTCGGGCTTGCGAGTTGGACACCGGAAAGTCTTCCCGGCGCGATGTTCCGAATGACCGCACAATATTTGCCGCTGCCGCCGGGTAAGCCCAGCCCGCGCTGGGGGACTGTTCCCGGACTTCTTGAGCTTTTTGGCGGTAGATGTGGAAAAACCCGAGTGCTGGATCGCGTTACCCATCGTTGCTTTCCGTCGCTCGATGCCTGGGTGGAGACGTTTCGCAGCTACTTTGGACCGGTGCAGAGTGCCTTTACGCGCTTAGATGGTGAAAAACGCGATGAATACGAGCGCAAGCTCCGGGAAATCGTCATGACCTACAATCGCGCCACGGACGGCCGGCGGCCATTGCAACGTCGTACCTTAACGTCGTCATCGAGCGCTAACTTGCATTATTAAGTTTGCTAACACCCCGCGCCAAACATTTTGGCACAAGGGAATACATATTCGCTTGAGCGCCATGCCGTGCGGCGTCGCATCATACCTCGTCGCAGGTACTAATTTTAAGTGGGTGTGTCGGTCTGAAGAAAAAGAAATGTATTGTGCCGAGTCCGTTGCTCAAGAGAGAAGTTTAAGACCGCAGAATCCCGTTAACGCGGGCCGCAACTCCATCTGTTGTAACCATGATCGCGTCATCCTCATCGGTCCGGTAGATCGTGGCGCCGATGTGTTGCAAGGTATCGATGGTTGAAGGCGCAGGGTGGCCGAATAGATTGTGGCGGCCGACGGAAATGATCGCGTATTTCGGGTGCACGGCTGCGATGAACTCGGAGGTGCTGCTGTATGCGGACCCATGGTGACCGACCTTCAAAACGGTCGCATGCAAGTCGGTACCTTCCGACAATATGCGCTGTTCTGCTTCGGCGCCCGCATCGCCGGTGAAGAGCATGCGAAACGACCTATATTGCAGCATGAAGACCAGCGAATTGTTGTTGATATCATTGCGCGATCCGGTGATAAAAGGCATTTCTGGGCCGAGGAATGTCAGCGTCACGCCATCATTCGTGTGCCAGACCGTACCCGCGCGAGGATAGACAACAGGCGTGCCTTGCGAATGCAAGACGCTGAGCGCATCCTGATACGCAAAGCCGCCGTACTGTTGCGCTGTATCCGCGAACTCATCAGCGCCCAATGTTCGCAGAACCGGCGGGGCGCCACCAACATGGTCGCCATGCGGATGCGAGAGCAAAAGTGCATCGATACGGTGGATGCCGCTTCGAATGAGAAACGGAACGACGATACTTTCTCCAACGTGTTCGGCGGCGGAATCCGCCGCTGTATGCGGTCCGCGTTCCAAGCGGCCGCCGGCGTCGACCAGAAAGACATGGCCTGCGGGCGTGCGGATCACGATCGCGTCGGCTTGCCCCACGTCAAGCACGGTGACTTGCAAATCTCGAGCGTACTGCTGGGGCGGCGCAACGATGTTGAAGACGGCAAAGCTCAGCACGGCGGCTGCTGCGGTAAACGCCCGTTTCTGCACTAACCAAACACACAAAAACAGGCCCGCGTCATAGAGCGCGATCGCCCAGAGCGGCGGCGGAGTCATGATGACGTGCGCATGCGGCAACTCCGCCGTCAGGCGGATGACACTGACCATCCAGGTGAGCAGCCAAGAATTGATATTTGCAAAGGCGTACGCGAGTTTCGCGAGTGGCGCGAACTCAATCTGCAGACCGCCGAGGATCATCGTTGCGCCGACGACGGGAACGACCACTGCATTCGCGAGAACTGCGTATGGTGAAAAGAGGAGGAACGTTGATCCCGTCAGAGGCCAGACGCCGCCTTGTGTTGCAAGTGTTAGTGTGAGCGGTTCGATGATTTGCGGCGGAATATCGAAGCGTTGCAACGACCTTTCGATATAGGGCGAGAGCAGCACAATGGATCCCACACACGAAAACGACATGGCAAACGATGCACTCATGATGCTTGATGGAGACAGCATGAGTACGACAATCACTGCGGCGGCAAGCGCGTTCCATGAAAGTGCTTTCGCGCCGCAGGCGCGGGCCGCAAGCGCAAAGGTAATCATCGTGCCGGCGCGGATGGCAGGCAAATGGGCGCCGCTGAAGAGGACGTAGAGCCAAATGAGCAGTGCTGCGATGGCGCAGGCGCTCAGTCGCGGTGTGCGCAGCCACGTAAGCGCGGTGATAACGAGCAGCGCGATCACGCCCAAATGTAATCCAGCGGTCACAAGCACGTGAACCGTACCGGAGTCTTGAAATTCAGCGCGCAGGTCGACGGGCAGTGCCGCCCGCTCGCCCCACAACTCTCCGGCAACGATTGAGGCGTACGGTTCCTCGAGGAAAAGCCGCAAGCGCGTGCCGGCCGCGGATTGCATGCGCGCAATCAAAAACCGGACATCCGCTCGCGCCGGTCCGAGATCGCGCAGAACGTTAGCCCCTTGCAAGCTCGCGGTATAACCGCGTTCGCTTTGAATGGATCGTTCGTCCGGCTCACCAGGGTTGCGCGGTCCATCGAATGGCGTGATTCTTCCCCGTACAACAATGCGGCGGCCAACTGAAGGATGCGCGTGCGCGAAATGTGCGAGGACCACCGTCGAGCCCGTAAGCGCGAGCCCGCATTGCATCGATGAGCTCGCCGCCTCGACGCATGACAGCACGGTAGCTTCGTAACGATTCGTGCGTGTTTCGTTAATATTCTGTGAGGGTAGCGTGTGCAGGTGTCCCCGCCCGAATCCGCAAGCAAGGGCAAGCACGATGACCGCGCGAAGCCGCACAGACGCGCGGCGCTCGGTGTAGGACCACGCGCACAAAGAGGCCAGAACGAGCGCTGCTAGTATTCGCTGTTCAAAGTTTGTACACAGGCCAGCCGCCGTTCCAACGGCAAAAGCAACTGCAATCGGAATCATTCTAGTAAAGTCTGCGACGAAAACAAAATCTACAAGGGGCAACCTTTAGTGCGCATTATCGTTACCGGCGGGGCCGGTTTTATCGGATCCCACATCGCCGAGCTGTACATTGAAAAGGGCCACGACGTGCTCGTCATCGATTCGTTGTGGGAGCACGGCGGCGGCCGTCGCAACAATGTTCCAGAACGCGCCGGGTTCATGCACATGGATATCCGCGATGAAAATCTGACGCGCGTTTTTCAGGAATTCAAACCGGAAGTCATCTGCCATCACGCAGCGCAAGCCAGCGTGGCGATCGGCGCGCGCGATCCGCAGCTCGATGCGCAAGTCAATGTGCTCGGGCTCGTCAATGTATTAGATAATGCCGTCAAAGTGGGCGCCCGGAAGGTTATTTTTGCCTCGAGCGGCGCCATTTTCGGCACCCCCGACCGGCTCCCGATCACCGAAGAGGCTCCCCAACGCCCGGTATCGCCGTACGCGATCACGAAAATGGTTGGGGAGCACTATTTGCGCTTCTATAAAAACGAGCACGGACTGGATTTCACGGCCCTACGCTACGGAAATGTGTACGGACCGCGCCAGGATCCCAACGGCGAGGCCGGAGTGATCGCAATTTTTATCGGCAAGTTCTTGCAGCAGCAGGGGGTCCGGATCGACTGGGACGGCGAGCAAACCAAAGACTACGTCTTTGTCAAAGATGTCGCGCGTTTGAATGTGGCGGCTCTCGATAAAGGTTCGGGTTCAAGTTTTGTAATCGGAACAGGCAAGCGCGCCAGCGTCAATCAGATCTACCATGCTCTCGTCGACGTCACCGGATTCGAAGCGCCGGTCGCAAAAGCGCCCAAACGCCCCGGTGACGTGCGCGATGCCGAATTCGATTGTTCGCTTGCAAAACGCGAACTCGGATGGAGCGCGACGACGAGCCTGCTCGACGGAATGCATCAGACGGTCGAATATTTCAAGCAACGCCTGCCGCTGGGCGTATTCTAGCCCACCACGAGGTTTACGAGCTTGCCCGGCACGTAGATTCGCTTGCGGATCTCTTTGCCCGCGAGATGTGATTGTACGCTCTCATTCCCGAGCGCGAGTTCGAACGCCGTCGCCTCATCGATGCCGGGAGCGGCCGTTATGCGAGCGCGGATTTTGCCGTTCACCTGCACCACGAGGGTAATCTCTTCGAGTGCGAGCGTTTGTTCGTCCGGTTTGAGGTACGGCTGTAAGTGGACTGACTCGGTGTGCCCCATCTGTTCCCAAAGTTCTTCGGCGATGTGCGGCGCAAACGGCGCAATGACGACCGGCAGTGCATGCACTGCATAAGCG
>JBHEMH010000041.1:0-11625 GCA_046262675.1 Vulcanimicrobiaceae bacterium | reverse complement strand
GGTAAAGATGTCACGATGATCGTCGGAAACGGATATGCCAAAGGGCACGCCGACATTGCGCTTCAGACGTTGCGCGACTATCCGCACATTCATGCGTACTTCCGCAAACGGTACGCGAGCCTTAAAGGGACCTAGCGATGAGTCAGATCGTTCACAAGAAACCTGCCGCGGACGCCTCCACCATGGAGCACACCACTATTAGGCAAGGCGCGTTTTGGCAGAGCATTCCGAAGTACCGCGACGTCGATGAAGCGACGTTTCTCGACCATCTCTGGCAGCAAAAACATTCGGTCAAGACCTCGCAAGAGTTGCTCGAAGCGATCGGAGGCGCTGCATCGGCTCAATTTATTGAAGATGCTCGCGAAGGCTTTGAGCGCGCTCCTATGGCGGTGCGCGTTTCACCCTATGCAATCGCGCTCATTGATTGGAACGATCCCTATAACGATCCAATTCGCACACAGTTCATTCCGCTTGCGAGCAAACTGCTGCCGGACCATCCGCGTCTGACGCTAGATTCGCTGCACGAGCAAGACGATTCGCCGGTGCCGGGGCTCGTGCACCGCTACGTCGATAAGGCGCTGTTTCTCCCGCTCAATGTTTGCCCAGTGTACTGCCGCTTCTGCACCCGCAGTTACGCGATCGGCCCGGATACGGAAAACGTCGATAAAGTCTCGCTCGCCAAAACACCCGCGCAATGGCAAGATGCCTTCCAGTATATTTCGGAGCGTCCGGAACTTGAAGACATCGTTATCTCCGGCGGCGATGCGTATCAACTCCCGCCAAAGAACATCGAGCTCATCGGCAACGCGCTGCTCGATATTCCGCACGTGCGTCGCATGCGCTTTGCGACCAAAGGCCCAGCCATCATGCCGATGAAGATCCTGACCCACCCGGAGTGGGTTGATGCGTTAACTCAAGTGGTCGATCGCGGGCGCAAGATGGGCAAAGAGGTCGTGCTGCATACGCATTTCAATAGCGCAAACGAAATCACGTGGATCACGGAGAAGGCCATGCGCCTGCTGTTCGAGCGCGGCGTCTTTGTGCGCAACCAGTCGGTGCTCATTCGCGGGGTCAACGACGATAAGCACGCGATGCAACTGCTCGTCAAGCGTCTCGGCTATATCAACGTTCATCCGTACTACGTCTACATGCACGATCTCGTAAAGGGCGTCGAAGAGCTGCGTACGAGCATTCAAACCGCGGTCGACATCGAGAAGTTCGTCCGCGGCTCAACCGCCGGCTTCAACACGCCAACCTTTGTGTGCGATGCACCCGGCGGCGGCGGGAAGCGCGACGTGCATAGCATGGACTTCTACGATCGCGAAAATGGAATCGCCGTCTATAGCGCCCCGAGCGTCAAGCCGGGCAAAGCGTTCGTCTACTTCGATCCGATCGACACGCTCTCGCCGGAGGCACAAGCGCGCTGGGTCATTCCCGAGATGCAAGAGGAAATGATCGAAGCGGCTATCCGAAATGCCGGAATACCGCAGGACGACCTCGTTCTTGCCTAAGTCCTGACCTTTGCCGTTACTGCAGTAAAATCGTCTCTGGGTTTTTCGCAACCCGTGCCAATAAATCCGAAAGTGCCTTGCGCTCTCTGGGGTCTTTCTCCACCGCAATCTTCTCGCGAAGAATATTCGTGTAGGCGGTCGAGAGCGCTGCATCGGCCGTCGTTGCAACGTCCGGCTTTACTCCGACACCTTCCCAATTCGTATGCGTGACCGGGTTGATCGCGCGGCCATCCGGAATGAACGCGCTAAAGTGATCGCCGATGCGGATGTCGCCGCCGGGATTCGCACCACCGCCGGTTGTCTCGCCGACAAGCGTTGCCCGTTTCTGCGTCAAGAGATCGTTGGCGAATTCCTCGCCCCCCGAGAACGTTCGATAGCTCGTAAGCAGATAAATTTTCTTCTTGAGATACAGGGGGCCGGGAACGGCGCTTGTGATGGACTGCTCGGTTTTTCCGGTTGTGGTTCGCGCAGTGCGGCTATAGATGTCGTTGATGTGCACGTTCGGTCCGAGGAAGTAGCTGCACAGCAGCGCGACGCCACTCGGTGAGCCGCCTCCGTTCTTGCGGAGATCGATGATGAGCGTATCGGTGTTGGAAAGGAACTGCATCGCCGCTGCGACCGTCGGCCCCATCAGCTCGCCAGGTGGAAATCCGCGCACGTCCAGGTAGCCCACGTTACCGCGTAGCTGAACGGCTTTATCAAGGCCGAAGTTTCGCGACGCAAAAAACGCATGAATTTCAGTCCGCTGCTGCGGTGTCGGCGTCGGTTCCGCCTCGGTGCTTTGCGGTGGAAGAACTTCAGCCGAATACTCAACGCCAAGGTGCTTGTCATGCAGGAGTCCCGCCAATTTTGCGGTGACGGCCTTTGCAAATGCGTCGGGGTCCGTTAGGGCATCAAACGCGCCTCCGGCCTCCGCAGCACTCAGCGCTTTACTCGCCACGGCAGCCCGGTCCGGGAAGACATAGCGGTCATTTAATTCTTGATCGAGCCGAAGGATGACCGCATGCCTTGCGGAGCGATCCATGGGCGGACTCGCCGCGGATGCGATGGAGAAAGGGTAGGCGAGCACGCCCAGGAAGAGGGCGCCGGTGACCATTGATCTCATGACCTATGAATTCGCGGTGTTTCGCGGGGGCCCGCTAGGATTAATTCGTTTTTCGCCCGTTATGACGGACTTTTCGTAAGATGATCGATGAAATCGATGCGATAATCTTACGAGAGCTTTTGCGCGATGCCCGAGTCAGCTTCAAAACGCTAGCCGAAAAAGCCGCGCTCAGCCCGAACGCCGTGGCGGAGCGGATGCGGAAAATGCAGCGCGACGGAACGATCCGCGGTTTCAGCGTCGATGTCAGTGCAGAAGCGCTCGGGCGGCGGCTCTTTGCATTCATCGATTTGCGGTTCGCGCCAGGCACAGCGGCAACGGATTTCATAAGCCAAATTGCCGCCATGCCCCACGTTTTGAGCTACGCGCTGACGACCGGCCGTTCGGATTGCACGGTAAAAGTCGCCGTTGCGGACCAAAGCGATCTGGTGAGTGTCATCGAAGAAATGCGCGCACGCTTCGGCGCGGTGGAAACCTACAGCCGCATCATCTTGCGCGAACAGTATTTTGCTCCGACGATATAGCGAATGATCGGCGTTGTCTCGCTGCTCGATGACGAACACCGGCTCGCGTACGAGTCGTTGGAGGCGCCCCCACACAAACGCGCTTCTGTTCCGCATCTCTCGTATCACGTGGCGGGTTCGTACAACTGGAACGGCGTTACCGGCGCGCTCGATGAGATCTGCGGCCACTTCGGTCCATTCGACATTGTTGCCGACGCCGTCGCGATCTTCGAATCGATTCCGGCGATCGTCTACCTGACGGTCACCGATCCGGAGCACCTGCGCGCACTGCAGCAGGTCGTTTTCGAACGGATCGCGCGGCACTCGCATGCTCCCGATGAATACTACACCCCGCAATCGTGGGTGCCACATATTACGATTGCGTCCGGCATCGATCCGCAGGAAGCCACCAAACTCGCGCAGTCACTGCGCTCGAAGAAGATTCATTGGAGGATTCGGATCGATAATATCGCCTTCATGAGCGTCGATAGGGGCAACTACATCATCAGCAACCGCACCCGCCTTGGAGAAACTACTAAATAGTAGTTTAATGACTACTCTTTAGTATTGCATTTCCAAACGGGATGGCCCAGAATGAGGTCATGCCTCTCACGCTCTTCGGCAGCCGCCTTCGCACAAAGGTCCTGGTGGTCGTGGGTGCTCTCGAAGAAAGCTATCCCGCCGAGATCGCTAGGATCACTGGCGCCTCGCTCTTACCCGTTCAACGTGTGATTCGTGCGCTTGAAGAATCCGGCGTGGTCGTGACGCGCGCGCGAGGTCGAACCCGCTTAGTGACGCTCAATCGCCGCTTCTTTGCCCACAATGAACTTTATGCGCTGCTGCTACGCTGTAGCGAACGTCCTGAATTCGCAAACATGATCGCGGTGCGCCGCCGCCCGCGCGCGACTGCTAAGCCGCTGCCATCGTAAGCTTACGCGACCTGTCGCTTAAAGATCTAGCGGGACTCGTTGCAACCCACCTAAACGCCGACGGAATAGAGGCTGTTGTCGTCGGTGGAAGTGCAATTACGGCATATGCACCGAGCATTTACACCTCGCAAGACATCGACTTCGCCGTCCCCTCAGGACTCAACGGAAAAAAAATTTGCCTCGCTGGAGAAGCTTGCATTCGGAAAAAAAGGCCGCTCCTACATCCACCCGGACTCGGCCTACACCCTGGATTTTGTCGCAGATCAGCCGTATATCGATCGACGCATAATCGAAGAGTTCACGTTGATCGAGACGGCGCACGGGAATTTTAAAGTCTACGGGATTGAGGACGCCATTGCGGATCGGGTGGGGCACTTCGTGCATTGGAGCGACGGCGAAGCGATGGTGGTCGCTGAGCGCGTTGCTCATTCATGTCATAACCTGATCCATCGAGAGAAACTCCTCGGAGCCATCAGGCAACTCCTACCTGAAGGCCAAGCAGGCCGTCCCCGGCTCGCGGCCGCCGAGCGTAGACTCTTAGCAAAACTCAATTAAGGCACGGTTTTGAGCGCCGCAAGAAAGAGTTGCGGCTCATCCACGCTTACGAAAATCACCTCGGCAAACTTCGATTTTCCGCCGATCGATTCTATCGAAACAGGCGTTCGCAACACAAGTTTAACTGTCGGAGCACCGCTCGTAAGGAAGTACGCCGCCTGTTTTCCACCCCTTGCTTTGATCGTACTCTTCTCGAACTGCGTTCCTATCACGTCGGTTGCGAGGACGCTGTGCCGGTCCAAGCGCGCGCACTTGAGAATTCCCTGCCGCAGCGTAACGATATCGCCGTCGATTGAATGCGGAAATTCATCAAATGTTGCGATAATTCCAGCAATCGCTAGCATCGCATAGATATCGCCCACGATGAAAAGTGGTCGCAGATAGAAGTACTCGGGAGGTATAAAGAGCATCCACACGATCTGGTCGGGCAACAGAAAGAACGGCATCGCGTAAACGAGGATCTTGACCGAAGCGTTCCGGGAATATGAGAATCCGTGAGCCGCGGCTTTGCGCCCACCGCGCAGCCATCGAAGTCCGGTAAGGACTGAACCGAGTAAGAACCAGCGCAGATTTGCGCGTTCACTGCACACATCGATCGTAGCGCGAAACGGCACGCGGGACGACGACCTCTGTCGAGCTCTTAGCCACCCGCTTTCTTCACTCGTCGCCCGGCTTGTTCGAAGAACGCGAGGATCTTATCGCGATGGTCGCCTTGAATTTCCACGACACCATTTTTCGCAGTTCCACCGGTGCCGCAGAGCTTCTTCAGGGCCTTGGCGATCTCGGCGAGCTCTTGTTCGTGTAAGCCCGTCACGACCGACATCATTCCGCCGCGCCTGCTGCTGCGCGCGATACGAACGACGCCGTCGTCCGGAATATTCGGCAGCCCTTGTTTCTTTTTCGCTGCCGCCTTCGGCTCCGGCCCGGTCCAGCCGGAGTCCGTGGAATAGACCAATTTTCGATCGTCGCTCACGTGGACGCATTTCGGCAGGCGCGCTTTAGTTGCTTGCCAAAGGCGAACATATGCATGCCATCATCGTGACGTATGTTATTCGACCTGGGCATGAGGACGAAGCGGCGGCGCACTTTGCCGCGTGCATAGAGCCGTCGCGCAGCGAAGCCGGAAATCTGCGCTATCACGCCTATCGCTCGCACGAAGACCCGCGCACGTTTTTTCTTTTTGAGGAGTACGTAGACGAGCAGGCCTTTCAAATGCACCGCACTACACCGCATTTCGAGCTGCACATCAAGAACGGCATCATGAACATCATGGAGAGTCGTACATTTGCAGTCTGCACGCCGCTCGATCAAACGTGCGCGTGAAGACCCTCTGCGTTTTTTGCGGATCGCGAACCGGGCGCGACGACGTTTTTGCACGCTCGGCGACGGAACTCGGGCGCAAGGCAGCGGAGCGTCAAATCGGCATCGTCTACGGCGGCGGTCACGTTGGACTGATGGGCGTGCTGGCAGATGCAGCCCTCGCGGCAGGCGGGCGTGTCATCGGCGTTATCCCCCAGGCGCTGGCCGATCGCGAAGTCGCGCATCACGGATTGACGGAGCTACACGTTGTAAGTAGCATGCACGAGCGCAAGGCGCTCATGGCAGATGTAAGTGACGCATTCGTCGCCTTGCCGGGCGGATACGGTACGCTGGACGAACTATGCGAAATCGTCACTTGGGCGCAACTCGGGATTCACGACCGGCCGATCGGCTTGCTGAACGTCGAGGGATACTTTGATGACCTACTCGCACTTCTCGATCGCGCAGTCCAACAAGATTTTATTTCACAACCGAATCGCACGCTCATCCGCGACGCAACGAGCGTTGATGAGCTTTTGAGGAGAATCGGGTGTTAAACAAATTCGCGGTCTTCCTAACGACTGGTTTCCTTGCGGCTCCTCTCGGTGCCCCGGCTCAACAATCATCAGCGCCTGCTGTGCCGATATCTATCCGGCAGATGCCGAACACGCCGGGAGTCCGGTCCGATCCACGTGGCGGCGGTATTACGGTCAACGGATCCGGGCAAGCCGACGGGGCGGCCGATTTGGCGCACGTGACGCTCAACATCTCCTCGCGCAACAACGCGCTTACGCTCAACAAAAGGACGTTGCAGCCGGTTGTTGATGCACTTCTACGCGCACATGTCGAACCAAGCAGCATCGTAGAACCCATTTACCTCCAAGGCGCCGCCTCAACGAACTACGCAACGGTCGGCGGGACGGTCAATCATCCAACAGTTGCGATGTTGCAAGACGGAATGCAAACGCTTACCTCGGCATTTGCCGCAATGCCGGACGTTCTTGTTAATCAGGCGGCCGTCGGGGTTACCATGACTGAGTGCGCTGCGCTGCGAACCAAAGCGCGGCGCGCGGCCCTTGTGCAAGCTCGCCGGCAAGCGCTCGAAATTGCAAGTGCCAGCAACGTGCAACTCGGCAAAATTCTTTCGGTACAGGCGTATGGCGAGGGCGGCGGACCGATGGACTTGCAATTCCCCAACAGCTGCACCTCATATTACCAGATCGGGCCGGGAAACATGCCGCAGTTCATGTCGCTGGCGGACTATCTAAAAGTTCGCGTCAATTCCAACGTCAACGTAACCTATGCGATCCGCTAAGCAGATCGCTTATCCACAACCTTATCGCCGTGGATTGGCGCATGAGTTTCTCGCCGCGGGCAAATTTCTCGTTCATTACTTCTTGGCGCCTAAGCGCCGTGCGAACGCATACGCGAGAACGATGCACAACAATGCGGGGACCGCGAAAAGGATGTAGCCGAGGGGCGACGGACGCTCAAGCACTTTTATGAGTATGAACGACGCGATCGCTGCGGAAAGCAATGCGCGCGACGCGAGCGCCCAGGGGCCGCCGTACATGCTATTCCGTTAGCGCAGCTTTGAGAATGCGTTCTTGTTCCACCGCATGTGCGCCGGGATAGCCTTCGGAAGGCGAGCTGCGGTAGGGCCGGCCGATGTATTCGATTTCCGAACCCGGCGTAAGACGCTCGAGCAACCGGCGGCGTACGTGGGCGCGTGCTCCCATGTTCTTCGGCTCTTCTTGCACCCAGAGCAGTTCCTTACGCCGCGGATAGCTCGAAATGAGATTGCTCAGTTCCGCGTGCGGCAACGGCGAGAGCATCTCGATGCGTACGATCGCGGTCTTCTTAAGCTCTTTGAACTTCGGATGCGCGATAAGATCGTGGTAGATCTTGCCGGTGCAGAGGACGATGCGCTCGGCGTCCTTTTTGCGGCCCCCAAATGCGGGATCGTCTATGACGGTTTGGAATCGACCGGTCGCCATGTCGTCAATTGTTCCAAACGAGGGCTCCGAGCGAAGCAGACTCTTCGGCGTCATGATCACGAGCGGTAGCGCCTCGGATTCTCTTGCTTGCATGCGTAAAAGATGGAAGTAATTGCCGGCGGTCGAGCAATACGCGACGCGTAAGTTTCCTTCGGCGGAGAGTTGCAAGAAACGCTCGAGCCGCGCGCTGGAATGTTCGGGTCCTGCGCCTTCATACCCATGCGGCAGAAGCAGCGTCAAGCGAGAGGTCTGGCCCCACTTCGCTTGGCCCGCGGCGATGAATTGATCGATGATAATCTGCGCACCGTTGTTGAAGTCGCCGAACTGCGCTTCCCATAGCACGAGTCCGTTCGGGATCGCGCCGCTGTAGCCGTATTCGAATCCAAGACACGCGTATTCCGAGAGCGGGCTGTTGTAAATTTCAAACGATGCCTTTGCGCCCTCGACGTGTTGAATCGGAACATACTTCTTGCCGGTTCGCGGATCGTGCAGTACCGCATGACGGTGACTAAATGTGCCTCGTTCGGTATCTTGGCCCGTGATGCGAATCGGCGTGCCTTCCGTAAGCAGTGTCGAAAACGCAAGCGCCTCGGCCATGCCCCAGTCGATCAGGCCCTTCTCGTGAATGAGTGCCTTACGCCGTTCGAATTGCGTGAGGAGTTTCTTGCTGGGGTTGAAATCAGCCGGGAAGGTTACGAGCGAATCGCTCAGCGAGAGCAACCGTTCTTTTGGAATTTTCGTCTCCACGACATCGGCGACGCCGACGTTGCCGTGGTGCTTGGTAATCATGCCCGCAGCCTTGCCGCCCTTGACATTGTTGTGCGCCTCGATAATGCGGTGCTGTGCCGCGCTCACCATATCGCTAGCTTGCTCGGTGGTGAGCAGGCCTTCGGCAATAAGTTTGCTTGCAAAGAGTTCCCGCGCCGTCGGATGCGCTTTGATTTTATCGTACATCGCCGGCTGCGTGTATGCCGGCTCGTCTTGTTCGTTGTGGCCGAAGCGGCGGTAACCGATCAAATCGATGAGCACGTCGCGGCCGAATTGGCGGCGGAAGTCCATCGCCAAATGCACCGCGGCAATGGATGCATCCACATCGTCGGCATTGACGTGGACGATGGGAACGTCAAACCCCTTGGAGAGATCGCTTGAGTAACGCGTCGAGCGCGAATCCACCGGATCGGTCGTAAAGCCGATCTGGTTGTTTGCGATAATGTGCAGGGTACCGCCCGTGGTATAGCCCGGAAGCGCTTGCAGATTAAGCACCTCTGCAACCACGCCCTGGCCCGGGAAAGCCGAATCGCCGTGAATCAGAATCGGCGCAGCGTTCTTGAAGTCCAGAGCGCCAAAGGGATTTGCGTGATCCGTTTGCAGCGCACGCGTACGCCCCTCGACAACCGGATCGACCGCTTCCAAGTGGCTTGGATTGTGCGCAAGGTGCACGGAGATCTTCTTGTTGCCCTGCGTCTTGTACTCGCCGTCCGAGCCATGATGATATTTAACGTCGCCGGTTACGTCGGCGTCTTCTTCGGCTTCGCCACGCAGATTTGCGGCTTCGAACTCCGCAAGAATCTCTTCGTACGGCGTGTTAACAACATGAGCGATTACGTTGAGGCGGCCGCGGTGCGCCATGCCGATCTCGGCATGTTTGACGTTGTCGTCCGCCAACATGGAGAGCACTTCTTCAAGCATGGGCACCATCACGTCGAGGCCCTCGAGCGAGAAGGTTTTCTGGCCCATGAACGTCTTGCGCAGATAGCGTTCCAGCACTTCAACGCGGGTGAGACGTTGCAGCACGTCGATCTTGCGCCCGGGCGCGATGCCCACACGATGATTGCCTGACTCAATCCAATCGCGCAGCCATTCGCGCTGCGCCGTGTTGGAGATGTGCTCGATCTCATAAGCAATCGTCGAGCTGTACGTATTTTTCATCTGTGGCAAGACATCGGCAAGCGTATTGCCGGGTACTTTGACGCGCAGCACCGAGGCGGGGATCGCCGATTGCAATGCAGGGGTGAGCCCGTAGTTGCGCGGATCGAGCGCCGGATCGCCGACGGGTTCCGATCCGAGCGGGTCAAGCGTTGCCGCCAAATGACCGTGCGTGCGGTACGAGGAGACGATCGCCATGCCGGACGCAACCGCGCGCAACATTTCATCCGAAGGAGCGGCGCCCCCGGCTTGCGTGGAGGTGGCCGGTGCAACGGCGGCCGCACCCATTTGCGGCGTGGGCTTGGCTTGCAGTCCCAGCGCCGAGAAAACCGCTTCGTAGAAACCGTCTTTGCCGCCGATCAGTTCGTCGACGCGCCGTAAATACTCACCGGACTGGGCGCCTTGAATGACGCGGTGATCGTACGTGCTCGTTATCGTCATGACTTTTTCGACGCCGAGCGTACGTAAGGAAGCCTCATTGGCCCTGGTAAAGCCCGGCGGATAGCCAATCGCGCCCGCGGCAAGAATCGCTCCTTGTCCCGCCATTAAACGCGGAACCGAAGCGACCGTGCCGATTCCCCCGGGATTCGTGAGCGTAAAGGACGCCCCCGAGAGTTCGTCCGCCGAAAGTTTATTCTCGCGCGCTTTACCAACCAACTCTTCGTACTTCGCACGGAAGCTCGAGAAATCGAGCGCATCGGCATTTTTGATCACGGGTACGACTAAAAATCGCTGGCCGTCTTTGCGCTCTGCATCGACAGCCAGGCCGAGATGAATTCCCGATTCGACTTTTTGCGGCGTCTCGCCATCACGGCGGAAATGCGCCGTCATGCCCGGCATCTCGCGTGCCGCGCGCACCAGTGCAAACGCGATAATGTGCGTAAATGAAACTTTTTCGGTGCGGCCCGCCGCTTTGAGTGCGCCGGTTAATTCTTTGCGACGCGCATCCATACTATTGACGGGGACCGTACGAAAACTCGTCGCCGTCGGAACGGTGAGGCTTTGCTCCATGTACGAAGTGAGTGCCGCAACCGGGCCTTTGAGCGTGGTCACTTTGGCTTCGGCGGAAAGGGGCGGAAGCGGCGGAAGTTTCGCCCCTGATGCGGCGCCGCCTCGCGCGCCGTACGATGACGGATTTTCAGCCGCGTGATGATCGACGTCTTCGCGCAGAATTAACCCGTCCGGACCCGTACCGCGCACGGCAGCAAGATCGACGGCGAGTTTTTGCGCGATGCGCCGCGCCTGCGCGGTCGCGATTACTTCGCCGGTAGGCGGCGGCGCGGGCTTAGCCGCGGCTTGCGCTTTCGCTGCTTGCGGCGCGGGTGCGGATTTCGCAGCGCCGTTCGTTGAGGCAGGCGCACTTGCGTTCGTATTGATCTCTGCCAGGCTAGCGCCGACGGCAATCGTCGCGCCTTCTGCTGCCAATAACTTTGTAATCACGCCCGCCGATGTCGAGGGCACTTCCACATCGACTTTGTCGGTGGTAATTTCCACCAGCGGGTCGCCTTCCGAAACGTAATCGCCGACCTTGCGCTTCCACTCGACGACAGAGCCCTCGGTCACCGATTCGCCCATCTCGGGCATGACGACGGCCTCGATCTTCGGCGGTCCGGTGGGTTCCGGCGGAGCGGCAGGCGGCGCCGGGGTTGCGGCACCGTTCTTGGCTTTGCCGGAGGTATCGATCTGGGCAAGCACGGCGCCCACCGAGACGATTGCGCCTTCCGCGGCGAGCAATTCGGTGATTATTCCAGCAGCGGGCGCGGGGACTTCCACGTCGACCTTGTCGGTTGTGATCTCGACGAG
>JBHEMH010000040.1:0-11978 GCA_046262675.1 Vulcanimicrobiaceae bacterium | reverse complement strand
GGATCGAAGCGGAAGGTCTCGATAAGGATTGCGGCCGGGATATCCTCGTTGTCGGGTGCGGACTGGGTGATGATGCTGCGTATCTCGCAAAATCCGGCTCTAGTGTTCTCGCGTTCGATATATCGGCGACGGCGGTGCAGTGGGCGCGGGACCGTTTTAGCCATCGAGGCTACAGCTTAGATTTCGTGCAGGCCGATCTCTTAGCGCTTCCCGCCGAGTTCGAGGGGGCATTCAATCTCGTAGTTGAAATTTATACCCTCCAAGTCTTACCTGAAGTTCTGCGCCCCCGCGCTCTCGAGGAGCTCGCACGCTGTACCGAGGACCGGCTGCTCATCATCTGCCGGGGCCGCGACGACGACGAGCCCTTCGGTGAGTTGCCGTGGGGGGTTTCGAAGAGCGAACTCGCACATTTGGAAAAGATCGGTCTCGAGAAACTTTCATTCGAAGACTACATCGATCCGCACAGCGGCTCACGGCGCTTTCGTGCCCAATACGCCTGGCCGCAAGCGTGATGGACGTAGCAAAGCAGCTGCGCCGCCTCATGGACGGCGCCGTAATGAGCGAAGACGAAGCGCGTGAGTTTATCGGTGGATTTTTTGATGGCACGATCTCTGCGATTCAAGCGGCGGCCCTCCTGACGGCGATTGCGATTCGAGGAGAAACTGTCGACGAAGTTGTCGGTGCGGCTCGAGCCATGCGTGAACGCAGCCTGCATGTTGAACACAATCTTCCGGTGGTTGCCGACGTTTGCGGAACCGGCGGCGATGGTGCCGATACAATCAACATCTCAACCATTGCAGCATTCGTCGTGGCGGCCGCCGGTGTTCCGATGGCAAAGCATGGTAATCGCGCCGCTTCAAGTAGCTGTGGAAGCGCCGACGTCTTAGAACATAATGGCATCGCGATCGATGTTGCGCCGCCGGAGGCGGCAAGAATGCTCCAAAGTATCGGCTTCACATTCATGTTTGCCGCGCGCTATCACCCTGCAATGCGTAATGTCGCGCCGGTACGCCGCGAACTCGGCGTCCGGACGTTATTCAATATTTTGGGGCCGCTCACGAATCCGGCGGGTGCTACGCATCAGGTCGTCGGCGTGGCGCGCGAGGCGCATCTTGAACTCGTGGGGGATGCGTTGCGAGCGCTTGGTTCCGTCGCGGGGGCGGTCATTTACGGCGACGGCGTCGACGAGATCGTCGGTGACTGTCCGACGGTCGTCTATGCATTCAACCAAGAACGTGGCCAACGTTGGGTTCTCGATCCTGCCGTGTATGGTGTCAACGTGCCGCGTTCGGAGCTCAGAGGCGGCAGCAGTACCACCTGCGGCTCTGCGTTTCTCGCCATCCTCGAGGGTGAGCGTTCCGGGCGGGCGGACGTTGTCGCGCTCAATGCCGGGCTTGCTTTACATGTGAGCGGCAAAACCCACGATGTTGCCGAAGGAATGGAACTGGCGCGCCAAACACTCCACAGTGGAAAGGCATACGCCTTGTTCAACCAAGTGAGATCGCAGCGCCATGAGTGATATTCTAGATCGCATCTTTGCGGCGAAGGCCAGGGTGCAGCGGCGGGATCAGGAGCGTGAGTCCTTTGAGACCGTGCGCGCTCGCGCGCTTGCACGCATGAGCGACCGCCGTCCATTTGCCGCTGCGTTGCAAAAGACGCAGGGGCCCGCAATTATCGGAGAGATTAAACGCGCATCTCCATCGGTGGGGCTCATCTCGCGCGACTTCGAACCGGCGGCGATCGCTGCGATGTATGACCGCGCCGGCATTGATGCGATCAGCGTGCTTACCGAGAGCGATCACTTTTTGGGAGAACTCAAATACTTAGATTTGGTTCGCTCGCAAACAACACGCCCGCTGCTGCGTAAGGACTTTCTACGCACGCAGTACGAGGTTGCCCAATCGGCCGCCTACGGCGCCGACGCGATACTCTTGATCGTTGCGGGTCTGACGGATGACGAGCTCAGACTGAACATGGACGTAGCAAAGCTCTTTGGATTGGATGTACTCGTTGAAGTTCACGACGAAACGGAGCTGACGCGCGCTTTAGGCGCGGGAGCAACGCTCCTCGGCATTAATAACCGCGACTTGCGCACCTTCCAGACGGATCTCTCCGTCAGCGAACGTTTGATTCCCCGCGTCCCGGCCGGTATCACAATCATCAGTGAGAGCGGCGTTCGCGGCATCGAGGACATTGCACGACTTTACGCCGTAGGCGCGCACGGATTTCTTGTTGGCGAGACACTCATGCGATCCGAGGATCCGATTGCGCTTGTAAGGCAACTTAAGGCCGCTCGAGCGGAGAGTAGCGTCTCTTGAGGACGCGTATCAAGTTCTGCGGCAATACTAGTGTTCATGATGTGGTTATCGCGGTGGAAACCGGAGCGGACGCGATCGGCATGATCTTTGCGCCGAGTGCCCGCAGAATAACGGAGTCTGCGGCCAAAGATATCGCGGCACAACTTCCACCGTTCATTACGCCCGTTGGTGTATTCGTCAATCCGTCCTATGATGACATTGCGCGCGCCCGGGCGATCTTCCCGGACCTCGTCGTTCAGCTCAGCGGAACGGAGTCGCCGAGTTTCGTCTCGTCGCTCGAAGGCAAGCTTATAAAAACGGTTCACGTCTTGCCCGACGGCGAGACGGAAGAAGCGTTGACCCGACGTGCCGAACAGCATCCGCGCGCGATCGTTCTGTTCGATACAAAAATCGAGGGACTCGCGGGCGGAACGGGCCAGACGTTTTCCTGGCGTTCGATTACCCCTATTGCACGCCGCCGGCAGGTTATGGTGGGCGGAGGACTCACGCCAGAGAACGTTTCGAATTGCGTGCGCGCCGTGCGGCCATTCGGTGTGGACGTTCGCAGCGGCATTGAGACCGATGGCCGCAAGGATCCGGTCAAAATGCGTGCTTTCGTTCAAGCAGTCAAGGATACCGATGGCTCATAAACCGCAAGGTCCCGATGAGCGGGGGTATTTCGGGAATTTTGGCGGCCGTTTCGTTCCCGAGGTCTTAGTGGATGCGCTCAAAGCTTTGGAACGCGAAATTCAGGAGGCTTTCGGCTCCGAAGAGTTCTGGGGAGAGTACTACCATGTCTTGCGCGACTTCGTTGGTCGCCCAACGCCACTTTTTAAGGCGGCGCGCGCAATGTCCGGCGTCCAAGAAGCACCGCCCGGGTTCGTCTTGAAGCGTGAAGACCTCAACCATACGGGCTCGCACAAGATCAACAACACCGTCGGGCAGGCACTGCTTGCGGTTCGCATGGGCAAACGCCGTTTGATTGCGGAAACGGGTGCGGGACAGCACGGTGTTGCAACGGCAACCGTGGGCGCGCTTTTTGGAATACCCGTCGACGTTTACATGGGTGCGGCCGATGTCGAGCGGCAGTCGCTCAATGTGTACATCATGCAGCTCCTTGGCGCGAGCGTCCACCCGGTCACGGGTGGCACGCAAACACTCAAGGATGCCACCAACGAAGCGTTCCGCCAATGGGCGGCAGATCCGGTTAATGCTTTCTATGTTATCGGCAGCGTGGTCGGAGCGCACCCGTACCCGTACATGGTTCGCGAATTCCAGCGTGTAATCGGTGACGAAGCGCGCGCGCAGTGCTTGCAGCAATATGGCCGGCTTCCGAGCGATGTGATTGCCTGTGTCGGTGGTGGCAGCAACGCAATTGGAATCTTCAGCGCGTTCTTGAACGATCCGCACGTACGCCTGTGGGGTGTAGAAGCCGCGGGTGAGGGTCTGCAGAGCGGACGAACGGCGGCCGCGATTTCTGCGGGAAGCGTTGGCGTGCTGCACGGCTCACGTTCGTATCTCTTGCAGACGGCGGAGGGACAAGTGCAGCCGACGCATTCAATTAGTGCGGGCTTGGACTATCCTGGCGTCGGCCCGGAGCACGCCTATCTCAAAGACGCTGGGCGCGTGACCTACGTGCCCGTTACGGATGAGGAAGCCGTGGCTGCGTTTCATCTGTTTGCGAAAACCGAAGGTATCGTTCCGGCCCTAGAGAGCGCGCACGCAATTGCGTTTGCGCTAAAGCTCGCGCACGAACGCGATCGCGATGATTTCATCTTGCTGAACTTGAGTGGGCGCGGAGATAAAGACATCAATCAAATCCGGGCCCTCAAGAAGTGAAACTCGATACGATCTTCCAGCGTGCCAAAAAAGAAGGCCGCGTGGTCTTCATTCCCTACCTTATGGCGGGTGATCCGGATAGAGATTCCACGAAACTCATGTTGCAATGCCTGCACGACGCCGGCGCGGACGTGGTTGAGCTCGGAATTCCGTATGGGGATCCGCTCGCGGACGGACCGAGTATTGCCGCGGCCGGTGTCCGCGCGCTCAAACAGGACGTCCGCATCGACGATGTACTCCAGTTCGTGCGCACTTCGCCGCTTCCGGTTGTGCTCTTTACGTACTTCAACCCCGTATTGCAATACGGTTTTGAGCGTTTTGCAGAAAACGCAGCCGCTGCCGGCGCAGCCGGCGTGATCGTGCCCGACGTTGCGCTTGAAGAAGCACTGCAGCTGCGGGCTCTTTTAGAGGCGCGCGGTTTGGCAATGCCACTGCTCGTGGCGCCTTCTACGCCGCTGGAGCGCGCGAAGTCCATTGCACGGCAATCGAGCGGATTCATTTACGTGGTTTCTCGCTTAGGCGTTACCGGCACGGGTGCCGTTCCCGACTTTGAACCGCTGCTCAAACACGTCGCCGAATTGCGAAGCGTAACCGAGAAGCCGCTGGCGGTTGGATTTGGCTTAAGCCGTCCCGAGCACATGCGCGCAGTGGCGCCGTTCGTCGACGGCGTCATCGTCGGCAGCGCCTTCATCGACTCTTACGCCGGCCGGACGGGCGCAAACGCGGCAGATGGTGTTAAGCAGTTAGCGAACATACTTCTCTCAGCGGGCGAGCGGCTGGAGCATTCCAAATAAATTGCCCTCCGTGTCGCGGCAGTACGCAAACTCGCCGATCGTTGGAATCGAAAGTTCCTCAACGACGACTCCGCCACATTCCTTGACCAATGCGAGCGAAGCGGCCAGGTCCTCGACCGCGACCGTATTGACAACCGTGTTGATTTCGGTACGGGGGATGAAAGCGCCATTGATTCCACGTTCGGAGTCCGGACCGGTCTTCGCAAGCCAATATTTTTGCGGCCCATCCCACGGCTTGATGTCCCAACCAAACAGAGCGGCATAGAATTTCGTAGCGCGCTCCGGATCATCCATCGGAATTTCAAAGTGGATAACGCGGTTGCTCATGGTTGCCTCAGATCTTTGCGCATGAGAATCGTGTCCCATGCATCTCCATTGCTGCGGATGACGTCCGCTTCGTAATACTCGATCTGCCTGAAGCCGAACTTCTTGTATAGCGCGATTGCATTTTCGTTGTGAGCGAAGACAAGCAGCGAGAGGCCGTCGTGGTGGTGCGACTTTGCCCAGTCCAAGGCCGCTTGCAGAAGCGCGCTGCCCGCTCCGCGGCCGCGATACGCCTTGGCGAGGAGCATCCCGAAGAGCGGCCCGTATTCCGGGTGTGCAGCAAGCGCGATTTCCCCAACCGGACGCCCTTCCTTGCACGCAACGTACATCGCGCTGTTTTCGTCTGAAAGAATCTCCTGCCAGCGCCGTAGCCGCTGCGCGCGATCGATCGGCAGTTCCGCAGAGAGATAGCGGTCTTCGGCAAGGACCTCTTGGAGAATTGCAACCAACTCGTCGAGATCGGTCTCGCGAGCCGGGCGAATTTCAAACTCGGTCATGCCAGTGCGAGCGCCATCTCGATGGTGTCCCATTGCTCGCCGTTTTTGCGCGTCAGCCGGTTTTTGTGATAAGCGGTCTGGACGAACTCAAAACGCCGGTAGAGCGCCAGCGCCGCCTCGTTATGCGGAAAAACTTCCAGGTGCAGCGCGTCGATGCCGGCGCCCCGAGCCCAATCGACGAGCCGCTGCAGCAGCGCCGATCCGACGCCGCGCCCGCGATACACTTTGTGCACAAGCATCCCGATGCTCCATTGCTGGTCTTTGGGATCCCGGTAGGCAGTGATCTCGCCGATGATCTTATTCTTGTGATTGACGGCCACGAACGCCACGGTCATTGCGGTGCGCCGCGATGCCGCTTTTATAAATTCGGTATAACGTGCCCGGTCAAAGCCGGCCTCCGTTGCGATCCAGCGTTCTTCGGCGGCGACCGCTTCGAAGAGACCGAGAATCTCGCCGACATCGCTTGCAAGAACCGGCCGGATGTTCAGGGCTACACCGCTAGTGTCGGCCTGCCCAGGCTAAAGCGTTGCTGTGCATCGTCCGCGATGTAGGCACCGATCGCAAGCGAAGATGTGGCTGCGGGCGACGGTGCGTTGCGCACATGCACGACGCCCTCGCTGCCTTCGAAAACAAAGTCATCGACCATGTTGCCACCGGAATCCATGGCCTGCGCGCGGACGCCGGAGGGGCCTGCAAGCGTATCCTCAACGTTAAGATCCGGAATGTAACGCTGCAATGCACCGACGTATGCGCTACGCACCACGTCGCGGTACATCTCACCTACGCCGACTTTCCAGTATTTCATGCCTAAACGGATCATGCCCGGATAGGTGAGCGATTCAAACAAGTCGCCCGGGTTGATTGTCGTAAAATTGTAACCGTCTCGTGCAAAGGCGAGCACGGCGTTCGGCCCGAGCCAAATGTCTCCGTTCATGCGCGGTGTGAAATGCACACCCAAGAACGGAAATTCCGGATCGGGAACCGGGTAAATGTTGCCTTTGACGAGATAGTTCTTCTCGGGTTTAAGCAAAAGATAATCGCCGCGGAAGGGAACGATCTTTGGATCGCCTTGACCGCCGGTCATTTTTGCAAGACGATCCGACCACAGTCCGCCGCAGGTGATGACCGCTCGCGCTTCAACGTCTCCCACGTTTGTGGTGACGCGCGTGACGCCGTTGCGGCGGTCGAAAGACCGGACTTCGCGATTTGTGAAAATATCGCCGCCGGCTTCGCGAATGTCATCGCCGTACGCGCGCGCAACGACACCGTAGTCTACAATGCCGGTGACCGGTGAGGAGATCGCTCGAATACCTGCGCAGTGCGGTTCGCGCTCGCGGATTCCGCCTTTGTCGACCATTTGCAGTTCGGAGATTCCGTTGGCCAAGCCGCGCGCCATGAGGTTATCAAGGCGGCCAAGTTCCGATTCTTCGGTCGCTACAATAAGTTTGCCGACGGGTTTCCATGGAATGTGTTTCTTTTCGCAGTAGTCCCAAAGCGCCTTACGACCCTCCACGCACAGCTTCGCCTTGAGCGAGCCTGGAGCGTAGTAAATGCCGGAATGGATGACGCCGCTGTTGTGGCCGGTCTGGTGTTTGCTAAGGATGTCTTCTTTCTCGAGGATAACGAGACGGAGACTTGGGTGGCGCCCGAGCAGCTCCCGGCCCGTGGCGAGGCCGACGATGCCTCCCCCGACGATCGCGATGTCGTAGATCATTGCGCCGCCATTCTCTCATGCTGGCAAGGGAGCCCGCTAGGGCAGGAGTAGCAGCGCAAACGCCCGCAGTCACGTACTGTTAGAAGGCATAAAGGGAGATTTACAGTGACCGCAACCTTGGAGCGCACGCTCGCGCCATTCGCAAACGAGCCGATTAAAGATTTTACCGACTCCGCCGATGTCGAAGCGATGAAGGCGGCTCTAGCCTCCGTTCGCCGCGAGTTCGGCAAGAAGTACCCCATCATTATCGGCGGCGAGCGGCTGGAGACCGACAAAGAGATCCTGTCGGTCAATCCGGCGCATCCGAGCGAAGTGGTCGGTATTACGGGGTCCGCCTCGCTCGAGCAGGCGAATCGCGCAATCCAAATCGCTGCGCAACATTTCGAGACGTGGAAAAAGACGAGTGCGACCGACCGGGCTGGCTACTTGATCAGGGCGGCAGACCTCATTCGCAAACGACGTTACGAATTCAACGCGTGGCTCGTGTACGAAGTCGGAAAGAGTTGGCCCGAGGCAGACGGCGACACCGCCGAAGCGATCGACTTTCTTGAATATTATGCGCGCGAAGCGCTGCGTTATGATGGTCCGCAACCGGTTGAACCGATCGCGGGCGAGCAGAATGAGTTGCATTACATCCCGCTGGGTGTCGGGGTCGTCATTCCGCCGTGGAACTTTGCGTTCGCAATCATGGCGGGAACGACCGTTGCGGCGATTGTCGCCGGGAACACGGTCGTGCTCAAACCGTCGAGTGACTCGCCCGTGATCGCAGCCAAGTTCGTCGAAGTCATGGAAGAAGCCGGGCTGCCCAAAGGCGTGCTCAATTTCTTGCCTGGTTCGGGCGGTACCATCGGAGATGCCATCGTCGCTAGCCCGCTCACGCGTTTTGTTTCTTTCACGGGATCCAAAGAAGTCGGGCTGCACATCAATGCGCTCGCAGCCCAAACGCAACCCGGACAGAAGTGGATCAAGCGCGTTGTCGCCGAGATGGGCGGCAAAGATTCAATCATCGTCGCCGACGATGCCGATGTAGATGCGGCCGTTGAGGGCGTTACCGTTTCGGCATTTGGTTTCCAGGGACAAAAGTGTTCCGCGTGTTCGCGTGCGATCGTGGATGCAAAAATTTACGATGACTTTGTGAACCGTCTCAAAGAGAGGGTTTCGAAAATAAAAATCGGCGATCCAACTGACAATACCAACTACATGGGCCCGGTCATCAACCAGAGCGCGCTTAAATCAATTTCACAATACATCGAGATCGGCAAGAAAGAAGGCAGGCTGCTCACCGGCGGCGGCCGCGCGAGCGAAGAAGGCTATTATCTCGAGCCCACGGTGATCGTGGATGTTCCGCCGGAAGGTACCATCTCGCTGGAGGAAATTTTCGGGCCGGTACTTGCGGTTATCAAAGCGCAAGATTATGACGATGCTTTGCGCATCGCGAACAACACCGAGTTCGGTTTAACGGGCGCCGTGTACTCAAAGGACGATTCAAAACTGGAACGTGCGCGCGAAGAATTTTTCGTTGGCAACTTGTACCTGAATCGCAAGTGCACGGGCGCAATGGTCGGCGCACATCCCTTCGGCGGATTCAACATGTCAGGCACGGATTCAAAGGCCGGTAGTAAAGACTATTTGCTGCTGTTCTTGCAAGGCAAGTTGACCTCGAAGAAGATTGCAAAGACCGACGCGGGAGAAAAAGCCGAGGGTTTTTAGGGCGGCGGAGTCACGGCTCGTTCGATACGGATCGTAAGGATGGCCACGTCATCCAAAACTTCTTCCAGGACGTCATCGCAAATCACGGCGGCGGGATTCTCGGCATCCCAGGCCGCTGTGCTTTGCAGCGCTCGGTGCACTTTCTGCTCGCCTTCCTCGATGTCGCGCGTTGCTTCGATCAGTCCGTCGGTGTACAGCGCGAGAAGCGACAAGTCACCTAAAATGGTTGTGCGTGATGTTTCGGAGCCGTACCCGAGCATAGACCGCAGGCCAAGCGCCAATCCGCTGCCGCGCAGTGCTGTAACTTTGCCGTCCGCCGAGCGTAGCAGCGCGGGAGGATGGCCGGCGCAGGCATAGACAAACTCTAGCGTTTGCGGGTCGAGAATTCCCAAGAAGGCGGTTACAATGGCATCCGGTTGCTCAGACCGCAACGCACGATCTGCCGCATCGAGAATCTCGCTCGGTTCGGCTCGAATTTGAGCGGCTCCGCGAAAAGCTTGGCGCACGCCGCCCATGGTAACAGCTGCAGAAAGGCCACTGCCCATCACATCCCCCACAGAGAGAACGATCTTCCCATCCGTTAGGAGAAAGGCGTCGTACCAATCGCCGCCCACAAGGGCTTCGGCCTTTGCGGCGCGGTAGATCGCATTGAACTGCATTCCGGAAACAACCGGCATCCGGCTGGGCAGGGCCGCTTGCTGAAAAGCTGCGGAAGCTCGACGCTCGCGCTCAAACTCGCGCTCCAAATATTCCTGCGCCATATTTGTGCGTGCAAGCTGAGCGGCTGCCTCTTTGCGCGCAACTTCGTCCCGCTCAATCGTGCGCTCGGCCAATCGCTGTTTGAGTTCCGTATTCGTACGTGCTAATTCGACCAGAGCTTCATTTCGCGCCACATCGTCGCGCTCGATCGTGCGCTCGGCGAGACGTTGCTCGAGTTCAGCGTTCGTGCGGGCCAACTCCGTAAGCGCCTCGTCCCTGGCCACATGGTCGCGTTCGATCGTGCGTTCTGCTAGCCGTTCTTTGAGTTCGGCACTCGTGCGCTCAAGCTCGGCTAATGCTTCGTCACGGGCGAGATCGTCGCGTTCGACGGTGCGCTCCGCCAGCCGTTGCTTGAGCTCAATGCGTGTGCGTGCGAGTTCGATGATCGCTTCGTCTCTTGCGATTTCATCGCGCTCGACTGTGCGCTCGGCGAGGCGCTCCTCAAGCTCCGCGTTTGTACGAGCAAGCTCCGATCGTGCTTCGTCTCTCGCGACATCATCGCGTTCGATGGTCCGTTCCGCCAAACGTTGTTCTAGCTCGGCGTTCGTGCGGGCAAATTCGACGATCGCCTCATCGCGCGCGACATCGTCCCGTTCGATCGTTCGTTCGGCCAGGCGCACTTTGAGTTCCGAGTTCGTGCGCACAAGCTCGGCAAGCGCATCGTCCCGAGCCACGTCGTCACGCTCGATTGTCCGTTCTGCCAGACGCTGTTTTAGTTCGGCCGTCGTACGCGCGAGTTGGAGCACCGCTTCGTCGCGTGCGACATCATCGCGCTCGATCGTACGTTCCGCGAGGCGCTGCTCGAGTTGCGCATTCGTGCGCGCTAGTTCGGTAATGGCTTGGCTGCGGGCATCCCGGTCGCGTTCGATCGTCCGCTCCGCTAAGCGTCGTTTAAGTTCGGCGTTCGTGCGGTCGAGCTCGGCGAGTGCCTCGTCGCGGGCGATGCCATCGCGCTCGATGGTCCGCTGGGCAAGGCCGACTTCGAGCTCGAGGCGAGTACGTGCAAGCTCGATGATCGCCTCGTCGCGAGCAACGTCATCGCGCTCCATTGCACGTTGCGATAGGCGTTCTTCAACTTCAGCGTTGGTCAGGTCGGAGAATCCTTCACGCTCCACCGGGTGGCGATTCTGGCTAAGGGAATCGACCCACCTCTCGAAGGCGTCCAGATTTACCTCCGAACATTCTGCGGCCCCGACAGGGATGGGTAGCCGGCCGAGCCGCCGAGGCCACACCAGGGCGTCGCTTGCATGCTCGGCGGCACAGGGCGGAGCCCGTCCCTAAGCCCTTTGTCGGAACAAAATCGTGTCCACAGGAATCTTTCCATTTGTGCTTGACTCTGTGCCTGGCCTTGGATATACTGTTCGTCGTGACTCCAGCGCCTCGCCACTCCGGTGCGGTCCTTGGATCCGGTCCGAAAGGGCTCGGTGTTGGTGTTCGTTCCTTGAAAACTGAACAGTGCAGTAGCGCATAAGTCTGTGGGTCTCTGGATCTTTAAGACAAGCGCCGAAAGGCGTTTTTTCTTTTGGATTTACATGAGATATAACTCGGCAGATCGCAAAACTCCGGCTCCACCGGTTTCTTGCATCGGATCTGACCGAGCGTACAATTTATGACTACTTTATCGTTCACTACCCAGCCGGGCGGTGAGCGGTAGAGGAACTTGCCTTCGCAAGCAAGTTCATTTTTAGTCAGCGAAAATTAGAGCCATCAATTGGCTCCATAAGTATTTTATGGAGAGTTTGATCCTGGCTCAGGATTAACGCTGGCGGCGTGCCTAACACATGCAAGTCGAACGAGGTAGCAATACCTAGTGGCAGACGGGTGAGTAACACGTGGTCAACCTTCCCTACAGTGGGGGATAACTAGCCGAAAGGTTAGCTAATACCGCATAACATCTACGGGCGGCATCGTTTGTAGATCAAAGGAGCAATCCGCTGAAGGACGGGACCGCGTCCCATTAGTTAGTTGGTGGGGTAATGGCCTACCAAGACTCCGATGGGTAGCTGGTTTGAGAGAGCGACCAGCCACACTGGGACTGAGAAAC
>JBHEMH010000039.1:0-14400 GCA_046262675.1 Vulcanimicrobiaceae bacterium | reverse complement strand
GGATTTACCAGAGGTCTCGTTCGTGGGCATCTTAGACGCCGATAAGGAAGGCTATCTGCGCAGCGGCACGTCGCTCATTCAGACCATCGGCCGCGCGGCCCGTAACGTCGAAGGCAAAGTCGTCATGTACGCGGATACGATAACCGAGTCGATGGCGCGCGCAATCGGCGAAACCAAACGGCGCCGCGAACGGCAAGTTGCCTACAATCTCGAGCACGGCATCGAGCCCAAAAGTATCCGGCGTGAAGTGCGCAACATTCTCTCGATGGTCGGTGCGACCGAAGAAAACACCATCGGCCTGCGGGCCGAGAAAATCCCGCGCGACGTTGCGGCAAAAATGGCGGCGGATATCGAACGCAAGATGCGCGAATACGCGGCTAATCTCGAGTTTGAAAAAGCGGCCGCGTTGCGTGATGAATTGCTCAATCTTCGCAAGGCGATGGGCGGCAACGAGTCGGTGCTCTTTCAGGGCCGCGCACCGAAAATCTTCGAGCATGCGCTCAAGGAACTGGTCGGCAGCTAAATTACGGGGCTCCCGTAGCAATCGGACGCCGCGGATCCGCAATCCACTCGCTCCACGAACCGGCATAGATTCGTGTTAGGCCAAGTCCCGCATGCTCCATCGCAAGTTGATTGACGGCCGCGGAAACGCCCGATCCGCATTGATGCACGACTCTCTCGGGCGCAAGGTCGAGCTGTGAGAACTCCGAGCGGAGGTGTTCTGGGGATTTGAAACGGCCGCTTTGGTCGTAATTCTCTTTGAAGAAACGATTGAGCGCCCCCGGAATATGTCCAGCAACCGCATCGAGATGTTCGTTGTGCCCGGCGAAACGGTCGCTGCTGCGCGCATCGAGGACGCTGAAGCGGTGGTCGTCGATCGCCGTGCGAACTTCGTTAGCATGAACGATCAGCTCATGTCGCGGCTTTGGACGCACATTCCCAGGTGCCCGCGGCGATGATTTCGCGGACGTGAGTGGATAGCCCGCCGCCTGCCACCCGGCGATGCCGCCATCGAGCACCGCGACCGCATCGTGTCCAATCCATCGGCACAGAAACCAAAAACGCGCGGCAAACATATCGGCGCCCGCGTCGTAGGCCACGAGTTGGGTGCCGGCACTCACGCCGAGCCCGCGCAAGAACGACGCAAATGTTTCGATTTCGGGCAACGGATGGCGCCCATTCTTCCCGCTTTTTTCCCCTGCGAGATCGTTTTCTGTATCCGCCCAAAATGCGCCCGGGATATGGGCATCGGTATATGCTTGCGCCGGCCGTGTGTCCAGGAGGCACCACTCGGGGTCTGCGAGGTGTTCCTGCAGCGCAACTGAATCGACGACCGTATGGTGCATCTTCGTAAGTCCGGCGAGCGCGAAGGCGTAATCCTGCTTTCGGCAATGCTTGAGACGGGCGGCACGGTTGAATTGCGCTACCCGACGCGCACCGGTGCGTTGCTGCGGGTTGATGGCGAGGTTGAGGGCGGATTCGATCGCGAGCATGAGAGCGTGGTCATCGAGGCCGCGATGGGTGCGCAAGTCCTGATGGAAGTTGAAGAGCGCAGTCTTCCAACGAACGGATTGCCGTCGGGACCCGGCTTTTCGTGGTGGTGGCTCAACCGGCAAGCCGCACAAGCGCCTTCGTTGCAAATGGGAGCGCGCGGCATGCAGGAAGAACCGTTTAATCGCGCGCCTTCTGCCGGCGTTCCGCTGATCGGACATTCGCATCTCGACGTTGCTTGGTTATGGACGTACGCACAAACACAGCGTAAAGCGATGCGAACCTTCGCGATCGCGAAGAATCTGCTCGAGCGCTTCCCCGAATTTATTTTCTCGCAAAGCCAGCCGCAACTTTATGCGTTTGTTGAAGATGCGGATCCCACTTTTTTCCGCGAGATCTCAACGCACGTGCAAAGTGGGCGGTTCGACGCTTCTATTGCTGCGATGTGGGTCGAGCCCGACTGCAATCTCCCTTCGGGCGAATCATTGCTGCGTCAGATGCTCTTTGCCGATGCGTATTGCACGGAGCGCTTCGGTGTCAGTCCGCAAGTCGCATGGCTGCCGGATACCTTCGGGTTTGCCAACACCTTGCCCACGCTGCTCGATCACGCGGGCATCAAGTATTTCGCCACAACCAAGTTGCGTTGGAACGACACGACGGAATTTCCTTATCCTCAATTTGTATGGCGGGGCCCTGATGGCAGCGATGTCGTGAGCGCGCTCATCGCGTCGTACGACGGAGGCTTGAACGAAGGGCGGTTGCGAGTAGCGCGGGAGCGGCAAGAACCGCTGGTGGCGGGCTTCGGTGACGGCGGCGGCGGCGTGACGCAACAGATGATTACCGACGCGCGCAAAAATGGATATTGGGTCAGGCCCCTTGACTGGTTCCAGATGGTCGATGCACGCCGCGACGGCCTTCCCGTGCACCAAGACGAACTGTATCTCGAATATCACCGCGGCGTCTACACGACGCATCATGATATCAAAGCGCGCAATGCCGCCTTAGAACGCCGCCTCGAACGTGCGGAAGAAGCGGCCGCGTGGTGTCAGGCGGTGCGCGCGCCGCGCGATCTGCATGCGGCCTTTCGGACTAGCCTGAACGATGCGTGGCAGATTGTTTTGCGCAATCAATTTCACGACGTGCTGCCGGGGACCTCAATCGGTGCCGTCTATGATGACGTGCATGCGGAATACGATGCTGCCGATTCGATTCTCGAGGGCGTGCTAAAGGCGATAAGCTCGGTCTTACCGCGCGCTCGCGGTGGGAATGCGGGACGCGCAGTTTGCATGCCGGAGCTTCGTGACGACGGAACCTACGCGTTCGAGAGCGGTCTGCTCAGCGCGCAAGTAAGCGCAACCGGCGTTATCAGCGAACTCGCCGGACCGGACGGACGCAATTGCGTTTCCCAAGCGAATGTGCTCGCTCTGTACAAGGACCGCCCGAAACAATGGGAAGCCTGGAATATCGACGCAGGGTACGATAAGCGCGTGCTGCATCCACAGCCTGGCAAGGCCGAGGTCGTAAACGGCGAGCTCGTGATTAGATTTCGTTTCCAAAAATCGACGTTTGAGATGCGGATTGCTTTGCGTGCGGGCGAACCATTTCTGCGCGTTGAGTTGCACTGCGATTGGAAGACGACGCGCACCCTTTTGCGTCTCGAAAATTGGCTGCCCATTCGCGCCGAAGAAGTGACCTACGGAACCCCGCACGGAACCCTCAGGCGCAGCGCAACCGCTGCCGCGCCGCAAGACCGCGCGAAATACGAGGTTCCGGGCCAGCGGTTTGCGCTCGCCGCTGATTCGGAGGTCGCGCTGGGCATCTTTGCGCTCGATACCTACGGCTGGAGTGCACGAAGGCTGCCGAAAGGCGGAATGCACATCGGGCATTCCCTTCTGCGCGGAACCGTCTGGCCGGATCCGGCGGCTGACCAAGGCGCGCATGCCATCCGCTACGCTTTCGCGCCGTCCGCGGGCGCCGGCATCGGCGCGCTGGAAAACGCCTGGTGGCGCTTTGCGCATGAGCCGCGCGTCCGTTTGTTCGTGCCGGAAGGAGAGAACGTAGTTGTTGCTGCGTGTAAACCGGCGCAAGACGGAGACGGCGTCATCTTACGCATTCGCGAGTGCGACGGTCACGCATCGATGGCACGGATTCGCAGCGGCGGCCGCATCAAGTCGATTCATGCGGTCGATGCGCTGGAGCGCACGCGAGAGGATTCGATTTCCGTTGAAGAAGAAATGATTGTTGTACCCATCGGTCCTTTTGCGCTGCGTTCATTCCGCGTGCGTTTCTAATGAAGCGCACCATTGAGGCCGTCCTCTTCGATTTAGACGATACGTTGCACGATGACACGCTCGCGTATAAGAGTGCCGCCGAAGAAGTAGCCTGGGAAATCGCGGCCGAGCACGGCGTCGATGCACTCAAACTCAAAAGCGCCTACATAGCGCAGGCCGAGGGCTTCTGGAAACAGCTGGACGCAGCGGCATTAACCAAAAAACTGGAAGTCATTCGTGAAGAGTTATGGGGAGCGGCACTCGCCCACATCGGGATCGACGATGCCGCTCTCGCGCAGCGCGCCGCCGCAAATTACAACCGGTACCGCACGAAATATTTCAAGCTCTTTCCGGGCGCGGTGGATCTTCTGCGGCTGCTGCGCGGGCGCGGCGTAAAACTCGGTCTCGTAACGAACGGTTTCTCCGTAACGCACCGCGAGAAGATCGCCCTCTTGCAGATCGGCGATTACTTCGATGCCATTTTCATTGCCGACGAAGTGGGGATGATCAAACCGGACCCACTGCTTTTCGCGCACGCATGCCAGAAGCTGGAACGTGCACCGGCGGTCAGCGCGATGGTGGGCGACCGGTACGAGCGCGACATCCGGGGTGCACAGAAGGCTGGACTTTATACCGTTTGGATGAACGTACACGGCGCCAGCTTGCCGCCCCATGCGCAGGCCCCCGACGCGACGGTCGATACCATTCTTGAGGTCGGCGCAGCGCTGGGCTTTTAACCAAGGCGCTTGCTTACTTGCCAGCGAACCGTCTTAGAACGTCCTCTCTGCTGCAGAAGTGAGGTTTTTTGTGCAGACCACCACGGATCTCGAGAACGTCTTTAGCCGGTCATGGAAACTGCTGACCGAAAACTGGATTATCATCGTTCCTGGTCTCATTCTTGCACTCATCGGCGCCTTCGTTTCATATAGCGTGGGTCCGGCCGTCGTGGTCGATACGGCTAACGGAGCCGCGGTCTACAATCCCGGCGGCATGGTCGGCCATGCGTTCAATCCCCTCATCGGCATGCTCATATCGATTCTCTCCATTGCCTTTGTAACCGGCATGGCGGGCGCCGCCTGGCGTACCGGCAAGGCGACTCTCGATGACGGTCTCGCGGCCTTCCGGCGTGACGGTCTGCAACTGCTGCTCGGGATCATCCTCCTCTTTGTCCTTGGATTCGTGGCCATCATCCTGTCAATCCCAACGCTCGGTCTTGCAGCCCTCGCGTTCATGATCTTTTTTCTGTACACGTTCGCGGGAATCGTCGTCGGAGATGAAAGTGCCACTACCGCGATGAGCGAGTCCTTCCGGATTGCGACGCGAAATTTCGTGACAACGCTTCTCGTCGTCATCCTAATATTCGTCATCGCCATCTGCGGCGGATTTCTCGCCGGCCTGTTCTCCTTCGTGCCGCTTGTCGGCACGCTGGTCTCACTGGTCATTCAGCAGATCGTCGTTGCCTTTGCCGCCCTTGTGATCGTGGGAGAATATCTCAAACTCCGCGGCAGTGCCGTAGAGCAGCCGGCCGCTCCCCCGCCTTCGGCCGTTTAATCTAACGTAAGGACCGCAACAAACCGGGCCTGCCCGGGGTTGTAGGTTGAGATGGCAGATGCAACTCTGCGTCCTTCCGATAATGGAGCCAAGCCCCGCGGGCTTGACTCCATTGTTATCAAGGGCGCGCGCGAACACAACCTTAAGAACATCGACCTCGTCCTGCCGCGCAACCAGCTCATCGTCGTTACCGGCTTGAGCGGCTCGGGCAAGTCTTCGCTTGCGTTCGACACGATTTACGCCGAGGGCCAGCGCCGCTACGTTGAATCGCTATCGTCCTACGCCCGCCAGTTTTTGGGTCAGATGGAAAAACCCGATGTCGATTATATCGAGGGGCTCTCCCCGGCCATCTCTATCGATCAGAAATCGACCTCGCGCAATCCGCGTTCGACGGTCGGCACGGTAACGGAAATTTACGACTACTTGCGCCTACTCTTCGCGCGCATCGGTCTGCCGCATTGCTATAGCTGCGGGCGTCAAATCAGCTCGCAGACTAGCGAGCAAATCGTGGACTCCATTATGGAACTGCCCGAAGGCAGCAAGATTCAGATTCTTGCGCCCGTGATCCGCGGGCGAAAGGGCGAGTATACCAAGCTCTTTGAAGAAATAGCCAAAGAGGGCTTCTCACGCGTTCGCGTGGACGGAGAGCAAAAAGAATTACGCGAGAAGATCCTTCTCGATAAAAAGCGCAAGCACACCATTGAAGTTATCGTCGACCGTTTGGTGATGAAATCCGACATCCGCAAACGCCTCACGGATAGTATAGAAACGACGCTGCGCCTCTCCAGTGGAATCGTTACGGCTCTCGTCGGCGAAAAAGAACTGACGTTTAGCGAAGCTTTTGCGTGTGTCTACTGTGGCTTGTCGTTTGAAGAACTTGCACCGCGCTTGTTCTCGTTCAACTCGCCGTACGGCGCCTGCCCGGGGTGCAGCGGTCTAGGTGAGAAGGTTGAGATCGACCCGTGGAAGGTCATTCCGGACCGCACGAAGTCCATCGACGGCGGCGCGATCGTGCCGTGGAGCAAGTCCCTCGGATCTGGCCGCTTTCCCTCGATGAACCCGTATTATCACCAGCAGCTGCAACGCGTGCTGCGCAGCCGCCGCGTGAAAACTTCAACGCCTATTGATAAGATGCCTGAAGACGTCGTGGACATGATTTTGTACGGAACCGATAAAGAACAGAGTTTCACGTACGAATCGAAAAGTGGATACGAATGGAGCTATAAATCGACGTTCGAAGGCGTGGTCAACAATTTGCAACGCCGCTACAGCGAGACGAGCAGTGACTACGTCAAGGAAGACATCGAGAAGTACATGTCGTCTTCGGTCTGCCCGCAGTGTAAAGGTGCGCGCCTGAAGCCCGAAGCGCTGGCGGTAACGATTGCCGGTAAGAACATTACCGAATTGACGCAGATGTCAATCGAGATGGCCGAGACGTTCGTGAATTCATTCAAACCAACGCCGCGCGAAGAGCTCATCTCGAACCAGATTCTTAAGGAAGTGCGTGCGCGGCTCGGCTTTCTTACCAACGTCGGCCTGACCTATTTGACGCTCGCCCGTTCGGCAACGACGCTCTCGGGCGGCGAATCGCAACGCATCCGTTTGGCTACCCAGATCGGGTCCTCGCTCGTCGGCGTACTCTACATTTTGGACGAGCCCTCGATCGGGCTGCATCAGCGCGATAACGACCGGCTCCTTGCAACGCTCCAGACCCTGCGTGATTTGGGAAACACGCTCATCGTCATCGAGCACGACGAAGACACGATGCGGATGGCCGATCTGGTAGTGGACATCGGTCCGGGCGCGGGTGCCGAAGGCGGCGAGATTCTGACCGTGGGCACGCTGGACGAAGTGATGAAGAACCCCGCATCACTCACGGGCGCGTATCTTTCGGGACGGCAATTTATTTCGATTCCAAAACATCGGCGCAAACCGCGCGCGTGGCTGTATGTGAAGAACGCCAAAGCCAATAACTTGCGCGGCCTGGATGTGGACTTTCCCATCGGCGTACTCGCGTGCGTGAGCGGCGTAAGCGGCAGCGGCAAATCGTCGCTGGTAAATCAAGTGTTGGTCAAGGCGCTCAATCAGCATTTGCATCATCAACCTGCCGGCGGCACCTACGGAACGGTCAAAGGCGCGGATGCGCTGGATAAGATGGTCGTCATCGACCAATCGCCGATCGGCCGCACGCCGCGTTCCAATCCAGCAACCTATACTGGCGCGTTCGATATCGTTCGCGAGCTGTTTTCGATGATTCCGGAATCGAAGATGCGTGGCTATAAGCCGGGCCGGTTCTCGTTCAACGTCAAGGGCGGCCGATGCGAAGCGTGCGAAGGCGACGGTATCATCAAAATCGAGATGCACTTCTTGCCCGATGTCTATGTGCCGTGCGAAGTCTGCAAAGGCAAGCGCTACAACGCGCAGACCCTCGAAGTGAAATATAAAGGCAAGACCATCTCCGACGTGCTTGAGATGCGAGTCGATGAGGCCAACGATTTCTTCGAGACGATTCCCCGAATTCACAACAAACTCAAAACGATTTGCGAAGTGGGCCTCGGGTACATCAAGATGGGACAACCGGCGACGACGCTCTCGGGTGGTGAGGCGCAGCGCGTCAAACTTGCGACCGAACTTTCGCGGCGGTCGACCGGACGTACGTTCTACGTGTTGGACGAGCCGACGACGGGCTTACATTTCGCCGATATTCACAAGTTGCTCGACGTCTTGCAGCGCCTGGTTCAAACGGGCAATACGGTGCTGGTGATCGAGCATAATCTGGACGTGATCAAAACGGCGGATTACCTGATCGATCTCGGGCCTGAAGGCGGAGACCGCGGCGGCGAAATTGTCGCGACCGGTACGCCAGAGCAAGTCGCCGCCGATAAAGCGTCTTACACGGGACAGTACCTTAAAGAAGTGCTCAAAGACCAGCGGGCGGTCGGACATCATCCGATCGATCACAAGGCGCTGGATAAGCTCGCTGCTGAGAATATGCACGCGCTCGAGGATCTCGCAAAGGGAGAACGCGTCCCCGTCGAAGCCTAGCAGACCTATGAAAGAATCCGCTGAGTAAGTTCGCTGTCGCGATGTTGGTGTGCGCCGATTTGGATAAGTCGCGCGACTTCTACCGCGACGTTCTCAATCTTAAGGTCAAAACGTCGAATGACCGGTGGGTTGACTTCGATCTCGGCAACGGCGTTTCGCTTGGCATTCATAAGAAGACGGAGATTCTTGCTGTACGCCCGGGCTCGTTGCAACTGGGATTTACGGTCGACGACGTGGACGGGTTCGTGGCCGATGCCCGCACGATGGGCGTGCCCGTATTTCAGGATCCGTACGACGACACGTTCGGCCGCGTGGCGATTATCGGCGATCCTGACGGATATCCGGTACAGGTCGTATCCTCACCCAAACGTCACAGGTGACGTTTGGGGCCTAAAAAAGACCGAGCGAATGAATCGGCGGGCCCTCCCGAGCGGCGTATAAATGGGTTGCGCAAGCGGATTGAGGATGCGAACTACCAGTATCACGTGTTGGATGATCCGCGCATCTCCGATGCGGAGTACGACCAACTCTTGCGCGAGCTTATCGATCTCGAAACGCGCTATCCCGAATTCGTAACGCCCGGTTCTCCAACGCAGCGCGTCGGCTCCCCGCCTTCGGAGAAGTTCGCGCCTTACGTTCATACCCGGCCCATGCTCAGTCTCTCAAACGCCTTTGATGCGGCTGAGTTACGCGCATTCGACGCGCGCGTGCGCAAGCTCTCAGGAAAAGACCTTGCGTATGTTGCCGAGCTAAAAATTGATGGGCTCGCGATCTCGCTGCAGTACGAAACTGGCCTGTTGGTGCGCGGCGGCACGCGCGGTGACGGTCGTACCGGCGAAGAAGTGACCCCGAATTTGCGGACGGTGGCCTCGATTCCATTGCGCATCCGAGGAGAGAGCCCTGGGGAACTGCTGGAAGTGCGCGGAGAAGTCTATCTTAAGAAAAGCGATTTCCAGAGCCTGAACGCGGCACGCGAACGCGCGGGTCTAGCAGTCTTTGCCAATCCCCGCAACGCGGCAGCGGGCGGCCTGCGCCAGTTGGATCCCAAACTCACCGCACAGCGAAAACTTTCGTTTTTTTCCTACAGCATCGGCAACATCGACGCGGTTGCCGGCATTCACGGGCAATTCGAAGCGCTTGAATTCTTGCGCGAATCTGGTTTCCCGGTTAATCCGCACGTGGAGAAGTGCCCCACGATTGAGGATGTCATTGCCTTCTGTTTTCGTTGGGAAGAACATCGGGACGAGCTGGACTACGAAATCGACGGCGTGGTCGTGAAAGTTAACGATTTTGCGACCCAAGACCGGCTGGGCGCGGTGGGCAAAGATCCGCGTTGGGCAACCGCTTATAAGTTCAAAGCGCGCGAAGCGACGACCAAACTGCTCGATATTGCTATTACCGTTGGCCGAACCGGGACGCTCAATCCAAATGCAGTGCTGGAACCGGTGCAAATCGGGGGCGTTACGGTGCGCAACGCAACGCTTCATAATGAGGAGTACATCCGCGCGAACGATATTCGCGTGGGCGACACGGTCATCGTGATGCGCGCGGGTGATGTGATCCCGCGCGTCGTCGGGCCCGTTTTGAGCGAACGCAAAGGCAAACCATCGCTCTTTGAGATGCCCGATCGCTGCCCGGTCTGCGGCTCGGCGGTCGATCATCCGGAAGGTGAAGCGATGTCGCGCTGCACGAATGCCGGCTGCCCGGCGCAAGTCCTCGAGCGCGTCAAGCATTTTGCTTCGCGTGGCGCAATGGATATTGAAGGCATCGGCGATGTGATGTCCGCGCAACTCACGGAACTTGGCCTCGTCAAAGATATCGCCGACATCTACGCGCTCACGGCGCGCGACCTAGAGCAGGTTGCGCGCACGGGCGAGAAGACGATTGCCAACTTGCTTCGCAACGTCGAGGAGTCAAAGGACCTTGGAATGGCGCGGCTTCTGACTGGCTTAGGCATTCGCTTTGTCGGTACCCAAACCGCGCAGATTCTCGCCGACGATTTCGGTTCCGTCCAAGCGCTGCAAGAGGCTTCGCTCGCGGACTTGATCCAAAGCGAAGGCATCGGTCCGGAAGTCGGCAAGAGCGTTCATCTCTTTTTTGCGCAGCCCGCAAATCGCAACGTGATCGAACGCTTAGCGCGTGCCGGCGTTGTGATGAGCGCTCCCAAACGTGCAAAAGCCGCGGCGGGTGCGTTGCTTGGAAAAATCTTCGTCCTTACCGGTACACTGGAAGGCCTAACGCGCGAAGAAGCAACGGAGATGATCCTAAGCGCCGGTGGCAAAGTCACGGGCTCGGTGAGCAAGAAAACCGACTACGTCGTCGCCGGTGATGACCCCGGCAGCAAATACCTCAAAGCCCAACAATTAGGTATAGAAATATTAGACGAGAAAGCATTGATACGATTATGTGGTTAAGAGCGCCCTGGGGGAATGCTTCTTTCAGCGAATCCTCATGCGCTCTGACTTATGGGGGCCCCACGCTTTCGCGTGGGGGGCGCGCAGCCAGGCGGAGCGCCTGTTAAAATACGGCTGGCACAAAGACGATCCCGACGGCCGCGATCGTATCTTCGCCGCTGCGCAAACGCTCGCAGCTGCCTTCCCGAATACTGTCGATCTCTCAGGCTCACCGTTCGAGGCGCCCGTTCTGGATCAGCGGCCGCTTTCAAGCTGTTCGGCGCACGCCATCAGCGCGATGTTCCATTTTATCAATGCGAAAGAGGAACGCAAGCCGCTGCTGCCCTCGCGGCTCTTCATTTACTACAACGAGCGCAAGATGGAGAATACGGTTGCAACGGACGCAGGCGCCAAGATTCGCAACGGCATCAAGTCCGTAGCAAAAATCGGCGTGTGTGATGAAAGTGACTGGCCGTACGATACCGCAAAGTTTGCCGACGCACCGCCGGAGTCGTGCTATAGGAGCGCTTTGGAACACCGCGCGATCGAGTATTTGCGCATTCGAGGCGACCGGCGGGAACTCAAGGCTTGCCTGGCAGCCGGCTATCCGTTCGTTTTCGGAATGAGCATCTATTCGAATTTCTTTACGCCGGAGATTGCAAAATCGGGCGCCGCCCCCATGCCAGGAGAGGCGGACCAACTTCTTGGAGGCCACGCGGTAATGGCGGTGGGTTACGACGAAACCACGAAGACGTTTCTCGTTCGTAACTCGTGCGGGGATACTTGGGGACGCAAAGGCTACTTCACACTGCCATATGCATTTATGGAGTCACGGCATCTCTGCGATGACTTCTGGACGATTCGCGCGGTCGCCTAAAACAATGGCAGCTGCGGCGGCTCGTACGGAGAGATACACAACTCGGTATCATTCTCGGGGCTGTTGACGGCCGGATCAACCGTGAAACTTTCCATCAGTTCCGGATCGTACGGCGCCAGCAGCGATCCCGCGTCTTCCGGTTCGATCCAGCGCTGCGGCTCACGCAAGATGACGGGCATGCGGTTGTGCACGGGGGAGACAAGTTCGTTTGCTTCCGTTGTAATGATGACGACGCGTCGTGCCCCATTTTCTTCGTCGTACAGCCCCGCAAACGCGAACGGCGCACGATCTCGCAAGCGAAAGTATTTCGCATAGCGTTTCCCGGCAATCGATTCCCACTCATAGAAGCCGTCGGCAAGAATCAAGCAGCGCCGTGATGCAAAGGCTTCGCGATACGCGGGGCGTTCTTGGAGTGTCTCAGCCTTGGCGTTGACAAGCTTGCGCGGCGGCGAGCCGTCGGTGGGAAAAACCGTAAAACCCCACTCGATCTCCTTCAACTGGTCGGGTTCGTCGTTGGTAATGACGACGACCCGCTGCGTGGGTGCAACGTTGTAACGCGGCAGCGCAAGGTTCGAGCGCGCCTTTGCCCTGAACATGCGCTCGAGAATTTCCAGCCGTTGCGTTAGTGAAAAACGGCCGCACATGACTAGTGTGCTCCCAGAATAGCGCGGAGTTGATCGTCGCTGACAAATTGTTCGGGAATAACGGCGGCGAGGGCATCCGGAAGATCGCCCGCCATGACGCCGCGGCTGCGGCCGCGCTCGCAATACTGCGCGGCAAGACCGTGCCAATAGGCGGCTGCGCGCGCGGCATCGACCGGCAGCAGCCCTTGCGAGAGCAATGTCGCAATCATGCCGGTCAAAATGTCGCCCGTTCCGGCCGTCGCAAGCGCGGAAGTGCCTGTGCAGTTCATGTGCATCGTCGTCCCGTCGTAAATCAAGGTCGTGCGGCCTTTCAGTAAGGTCGTGCAGTGCGTACGGTCGACGAACTCTCGCAAACGTTCGACGCGTTGCTCCGGCGCTAGGGTGCCTTTACCCGATAGGCGCGCAAATTCGCGGGCATGCGGTGTAATCACCGCGCGCGGTGTATCAAGAATGTCGAGATTCTTTGCAAAGTGGAACAGCGCGCTCGCGTCCGCTACAAACGGCAACTCTGTTTTTCGTAAAAAGCCGCGAACGATCTCGCCCGTCCGCTCGTCTAAACCGAGTCCTGGGCCGATCCCGATTGCGGAGCAGTGCCTGGCCGTGTCCAGCAGTTGGTCGATAATCTCATCGGCGCTCGCATCTTCCGCCAGTTCCGTGACGACTTGTTCAATCAGATGCATGCGCAAGGTCGCAGCGGCGTTCGCGGGGGTTGCGACAGTTACGTAGCCGGCACCGGTACGCGCTGCGGCTTTAGCGCAGAGCACCGCTGCGCCGGGAAATTGGCGCGACCCGGCGATGATGAATGGCGCGCCCGAGCTTCGCTTGTCCCCGTTCGGCGGCCGTAACGGAAGCAGCGCGGCAAATGAGTGGTCATCGAGTGCCGCGTATTGCGGACGCGGCGCATGCAGCACCGAGTGCGGAATTCCGATCGAGCCGAGAAACAGCGTGCCGACGTGATCGCGGGCGGGATCGAGCAGAAGACCCGGCTTGAGGGCCCCCAGTGTGAGCGTGACCGCGGCGCGTACCGCACTTTTATCAACGGCGCCGGAGAGCGCATCAATGCCGCTTGGAATGTCGGCCGCCAGAATTGGTTTGCCGCACGCATTCATGGCGCGGATTGCACTAGCGTATGGTTCCTCCACCGGGAGCCGTGCGCCGGTTCCAAAGAGTGCGTCGACCACAGTGGTTGCGTCTACGAGCGCAGCCATTGCAGCCTCGAAAGATTGCGGAAATGCCTTGCGCGTGACGCCCGCTGCGCGCGCCCGTTCTTCCGCATCCCGCCGCGCCTCTGAGGGAACACCATCGTCGCGCGCGTAGATCGTGCAGGGAATGTCTCCGAGCATTTCGCGCAAATCCGCAAACGCGGCAAATGCGTCGCCGCCGTTGTTGCCCGGGCCGGCGAATGCGACGACCGATTTCGCGTCGAGCGCCTCGCAGAGAACTTCGGCGATTCGGCGGCCCGCGTTACGCATCAGTTGCGTGGCACCGGCAATACGCACCGCCTCGGCGTCGGCATCCCGCATCTCCTGCGGAGTGAGGACGGCGATCACGCGCGCTCCAGGATGACGACCGCGGCAGCCATTGACGCCGTGTGCGTGATCGTGAGGTGAATGACCGAGACCTCGCGATCGGCCATCAAGCCTTCGGCCTTTCCGAACAATTTGATGATGGGTTTGCCGCTGCGCTCGTGCGAAACGCCGACCTGCCGCCACGGAATTGCGTGTCCGAATGCCTTGCGCGTTGCTTCCTTTGCGGCAAAGAACCCGGCGAAGCGCTCCGCACGGTTGCGTTTGCGCATCGCGTAGGCAACCTCTTCGTCTGTGTATATCTTTCGAGAGAACCACGCGAGCTCTTTTGCATCGAAGTCGTAGCGCCCGACTTCCGCTAAATCCATTCCGAGCCCGATGATCATGTAAAAAACATTCGGGTTCTTAGACGCGGGTACCCGCGCGCGTTATCACGAAGAGAACGCTCCGAGATGGAGTCAACGGCAGGCAGGCGCATCCGGATCGTTCCGGTCAACGCATTCGATCCGGCGTTTTTAGATCGGTTGGCTCGCTGTCTCGAAGAGCGCTTTCTCTACACGATCGATGTAGAACGTGCGCTCGCCGTTCCGCGCAGTGCGGTCA
>JBHEMH010000038.1:0-16284 GCA_046262675.1 Vulcanimicrobiaceae bacterium | reverse complement strand
CTGTTCCTGGACTTCGGTTTCTTAGGCGATCGCGGACGCAATAAGTCGAATGCACCCTCGGACTTCACGCATAACGGTGGGTACGTCGGTCTCGGTCTCCACTTCTAAATCTAACTCAAGTTAGATACGAAAAAGCCCCCGGGGAACCCGGGGGCTTTTTTTCTTATGTATGCGAGGGAGTCGGCGTTATTCGCCCCGGTGGAACGGGCGTCGGAGTGGCGGGCACCATCGTGTGAATGGGCGGCAGTGCGCTCGGCGAGCCGCTCGGGACCGGTACTGGGCTACCCGGGGGCGACATCGACGGAGCGGGTGTGAGACTGCCGCTCGGCAGAGGCGACGGCGTCGGCGTCGGCGATGGAATCGGGGTCGGCGTGAAGCATGGTTGCGGGATAAGACTCAGATGGATGCGCTTGTCGGTGGGGGGAGTCGGACCCGGACTCGGCGTCACCGAGGGCGTGGGTGACTCGGTGGGCGCCGGCGTCGGACTTGGGGCGGGCGTTTCGCCTTTGCGCAAGCGCGGCTGGGCACTCGGGGTCGGAATTGCCGTTGGCAAGGGTGCCGGACACGGTTGCGCGTCCAAGAGAATATGCTCCGTAAAGCCTTTTGCGAGTTGCGTATGGAGCAACTTGCCGAAATACGAGTTCCCGAATTGGGATTCTAATTGGTGATAATAATACGCCGCGGAGCCTTGACCGCCGGCGGTCCAGATTTTCGCGTACATTTTCCCCATAAGAAAGAACGTACGCGCCAACTGCGGGTCGCTCGGATATTTCTTACGCCAATCGGAGAGTGCATCTTCGGCTAGGCCGACCGTATGAATAATGTTGGAATCGGTCGTATATTCGCCCGCGCGAATCCCTTCGTCGCGTAGCGTGTTGTTGATGCCGATATAGCTCATCTTGAGCTTTCCAAAATACTCATCGGCCGGGGCCGATTTTTTGAGCCGATCCTCGCGAGTCTCTTTGCGCGGAGCGGAGGTCTTTTTGGAATGGGGCGATTTGGCAGGTGTCGACGCTACGGAATGAGGACCGAGTCCAATAACCAGCGAGGCGACGGATAAGGAGGCCAGCAGTCGTTCTTTCATATGTCTACAACGCTCCTTAACCCAAAAAGGTCGGCGTCCCTATTGGTTGGTTGCTCGCACCGTTTGCCGGACGAAACGCGGATATTCCTTAAGTTGCTAGCCTCTTCTGAAATTAAATGCTAAGGGCGAGCGGGCGGTTTAGCGGCGGGGGCGGGTGCGTTCGTCGCCTGGGCCGCGGGCGCGTTCGATGAAGCCGCAGGGATGGCAACCGGCGTACCCGAGACCGGGGCTGCCGTGGCGGCTTCTGCCGGCGCCACCGGGGCTTTGTCGGCTGCTTCCACCTCGGCCTTTTCAGCCGCAACGAGGGACTTCGTCTTGCCGTAGCGTCTCTGCAGCCAATCCATGGCAGCGTGCATTTTTTCGCGGCCACTCGCGGTTGCGACGCGAGAGTACATATGGACGAGGCCTGCCACCGACTTTGCCAACCACGGATCGCTCGGATATTTGTGCTCCCACTCGCGGAGGGCTTCTTCCATAAAGTTCGCGCTTCCGAATATCTGCTCGGAATTGGAGGGATTGTAGTCCGCTTTTTGCGCCAAATCCTTGAGCGTGTTGCGAATGCCCAAAATGCTCATCTTGAGCCGGCCAAAATATTCATCTGCAGGGGCTACCCGGATCGCGGGTGCAGCGGCCTTCTTCGGTGCATGAGCGACAGCTTTAGGTTTTGCGGAATGCGTTTGCGACGCCACGGCAGAAGCGGAGATACCAGTGCTAAAACACGCGATGGAAAGCAGAGCGGCAAAGAATTTCATGTACCGTAACCTCATTATGCAGAAGCGCGCGCTGTTCTAATGCGCCGAACGATTTCAGTTGCGTCTCTTCAGATGAATGCGCACGATCGCGATGCATTCGAATTGGTGTGGCCCCATATTCTCCAGCGGATCCAACTCGCGGGAGCTTCCGGCGCGCAACTCGTCGTGCTTCCTGAAGGGACAGTCCCTGCATATGTCATCGGCAATGCCGCGATAGATTCAAGCGTAACCGAGCGAGCGCTTAACGACATTTGCGGCGTCGCACAGCGTGAAAAGATCGTCGTCGTGTATGGGACCGTTCGCTTTAATGAAAGTCTAATGTATAACAGCGCCTCGGTGGTCGATTCCGACGGCTCTGTTGCCGGACACGCAGACAAATGTTTTCTGTGGCATTTCGATCGGCAATGGTTTGCAAGCGGCGATGTGAACGCTCCAATAAAAACTTCGCTAGGCAATTTGGGCGTCATGATTTGTGCGGATGGGCGAATTCCGACGATCGCGCGCTCGCTCGCCGATCAAGGAGCGGACCTCTTCGTCATGCCGACGGCGTGGGTGACGAGCGGCCGCGATCCCGAAAATCTTGAAAACATCCAAGCCGACTTGCTGGCACGCGTGCGCGCACGCGAAAACGGGCTGCCGTTCCTTGCGGCAAATAAAAGTGGCGTGGAGCGCGGCTGTGTGCTCTATTGCGGAAAGAGTCAGATTATCGACGCTTCAGGTGAGATACTCGCGATTGCGGCGCAACAGGGCGAGGAGACACTCACGAGCCTCGTTCAGACTGGAGCAGAAAAGCCCAAACGCGCACATCTTGCAAATCCAGTGCGCGCGAGTATCGACGGAGAACCAAAACGTTTTGCAATAAGCGATAGGCCCGAAGCACTACAGCCCGGGCTTCTTCAAATCTTAGAGGCGGATTTTTTTCTGAATGCGCAGCCACATAGCGACCGGCCCGTTCACGCCGCGGTGCCTGCCGCCACCGCCAACGATACAATGGTGCTCGATCCCGCGGGCCTGGTGCCTTATAAACTTGCCGGCTATGAGTTGATCGTCTGGAGAAGCGAGGGCATCGGCGCAACGTGGCTGCAAACCTATGCTCGCGCACGCGCTCTCGAACTGCGCTTGTATATCGTTTGTATTCTCCCCGGCGAGATTGCATTCGCGGTTGATCCCGACGGGATGGTCCTAGCGGCTACGTTCGGTGATTTTCGAGTCGCGTCATTTGCATTTGTTCCCGACCGTACCCGGCAAACCGCCGTCGCGCCCGGAACCGACATTATGGAAGGTTTGGAACGTGTCCGATTTTAGCGCGCACCATGCACTCGAGGAAGCGCAAGAGCGCAGCGAACACAAAGGAAACCCGACCGTCGCGATCGCCGCGGCACTCTTGGCCGTCCTCGCGGCGGTTGCAACAATGTTTGCGCACAGCCGTTCGACCACTGCACTCGTTCAGAAAAACGAAGCTATCCTTTCGCAAGCAAGCTCGTCGGACAAATATAACTACTATGAAGCCAAGAGCATCAAGGAGCACCTCTACCAGGCACTCCTCGACGCGAAAATCGGTGACCCTTCAGCCCGCATCTCGCTACAGCGAACCGCGACTCGCCAGGCAGCAGAGAAGAAACCAATCCTGCAGCAAGCCAGAGAGCTGGAAAAAGAGACTGAACAGCATCAGAGACATGCAGAACTCGCGCTGCGGGCGTATGAAACATTTGAGATTGCGGTCACACTCTTCGAAGTCTCAATCGTTTTTGTCTCAATCTCGGCATTGGCCGGAAGCCGCGCGCTCATTTGGATTGCGGGCCTCAGCTCGATGGTTGGAGTCTATTTCTTGATCGCGGGGTTCTTGCAACATTTCTAAGATTCGGGCGCTGGGCGCGGCCGCGCTCCTATTGGCTTGCAGCGCCGCAATGCCGAAACCTCAGTCCTTCGGCGGCGGCACATTTGCGCTTACAACCGCGGCCGGCCCGTATATCGGCGGCAGCGCAATCCCGCTCGGCGTCAGCGGCATTCACGGACCGCTTGCGTTTTCAGTCATCGGCCCCGGATCGATTGAAGATGGCCTTTACCAAACACCTATGCTCACGACGGCGGCACAGGCAACACTGATCGCCGCGACGCCTTTTGACGTAGCCTTGCGAGAGCTGCAAATTGTTCCCCCGCCCGCACCAAAACAAGAGGTTATTGCGGTCGCGAGTTACGCGAGCGGTATTGCGTTGCACCGCGAATCAGACTTCGCCCTCATCGGCATCATCGCGACCGATGGACCGCCCGGCGATGTCGCGATGAGCTCGGCCGGAAATATTTTTGCCCCGCTCACGGATGCGACGACGATGATTGCCGTATCGCGCTCACCGTGGACCGTCGCCGCCGTTGCAAACGTCCCGGTCGGCAACGAGATTGTCGTGGATAACACGACCGGCGCAATCTTCGTAAGCAATCGCGACATCGGCGGGAGGGGCGGTCTCACTCGCGTACTCGGTGAGAAGGTGCAACGCATCGACACCGGCATCACCGCCGAAGGCCTCGCGCTTAACGAGCACGCCGGGCGCATCTATGTGGGCAATGTCAATGACGGCACGATCCTCGAAGTCGATACCAGATCGTTTCTGCCCGTGCGGCGAATCAAGTCCGTTGAGCGGACGTTCGGCCTCGCGCTCGATTCCGGCGGACACACGCTCTTTGTGGTCTCGAATCAAAACCAGCAAATGCGGCGCGGAGGCGGCTACATCGCCAGAATTGACTTGCGGCCGGCCGCGGGACGAATCACCGCTCGCAGTCCAAACATTCCTTTCCCCGTCGGGGTCGCGTACGATCCAAAAGCGTCGCGAGTTTTCGCTACCGACGAGAACAGCGGCAAGATCTACGTCCTCGACGCAGTCACGCTCAAGCAGCGCCATCGGCCGATCACGTCGTGTGCGCTTCCGTGGCGCCCGCGCATCGACGCACGCCGGCGGCGTCTCTACGTGCCGTGCGCTCGTGCGAATGAGATCGCGGTCTATAATCTCGACACGCTACGCGCGGTCCCGGGTTCGCCTTTTGCGACAGGCAACTATCCACTCGGTGTAGCAATCTCGAACAAATAGGATGTCGTTAACGTTGGACCGGTGAATGCTTTCACTCGCTGCACTTCTTCTTGCGTCGGCGCTCCCGGCTGCACCCGCGCCGCCGCAGCCATTTCCGCACATTTTTACCGATGCGTTCGCTTCTGAATTTGTCGCGCCCGGAATAACCTATGCGGAGTACGACATGCAGACCAAAGACGGACCGCTCGAAGTGCACGTGGTCGCCGCAGATACCCGCGAACCTGAGGTTCGGGTCGATTCCGTTCTCGCAAGCGACTCGCTGATTTCGGGGGGCGAGCTGCCAACCGCAATGGCGGCCCGCACGGGCGCCGTAGCCGGCATTAATGCGGACTACTTTGACATCGGCAACACAAACGAACCGCTCGGAGTGGTCGTGCATGGCGGCCAGCTCCTACATTCACCAAACAAACACTCGGCGTTTGCGATCACGAAAGCCCGGCAAGTTCTCATGATGCCGCTTCATTTCTCGGGAACGGCGCAAGTCGGAACGATTCCACTTCCGCTTGAGGGCATCAATGAGTGGCCGCCGCGCGACGGGGTCTCGCTCATTACTCCCGCGTTTGGCGCATTTATGCCGTCTGCGGGAATGATGATTGCGCAACTCACGCCGCTCGACGTCGCGGGAGCTTCTGTTGCCCGCTATCGCATCCAGTCCGTCGCAACCGGCTCCGAGCGATTACCGCGCGGCTACTGGCTCGCCATCTCAGAGCCGGCAGCGCAAAGCCTCGGAGCACCCCAGGTCGGAGACGTCGTCACGCTTTCGGAAGAATCAAGCCCAGGATTCGCAAATTTCGCAGCCGCGGTTGGCGGCGGCCCGCTCCTGTTGCATCAGGGCGCGCGATACTACGAAGAAGACGCACCCGCGGCCGCGGAGGGCCGGACGCGGATTCCGATTTCAGCGGCCGGGCTGCGCCCCGACGGCACACTGTTGCTTGTTGAAGTCGATGGACGCGAACCATTTCATTCCATCGGCCTCACACGGGATGAATTCACGTCATTCTTGCTCGGCCTCGGCGTAACGGAAGCGATCTCGTTCGACGGCGGCGGATCCTCCGCGATCGTCGCGCGGCGCCTGGGGGACCGAAACGCCGACCTTCGCAACGAACCTTCCGACGGCGTCGAGCGTCCCGTCGCTGATGGGCTCTTCATCTACAGTGACGCGCCCTACGGCCCAGCCTCACGACTCGCGATTCGCCCCTCTGTCATTCGCGCGTTCCGCGGTGCGAGCGTTGCGATCGCAACCGCCGCAACCGACCGTGCTGGTCACCCGGTCGTGCTACCCGCCGGCCCGCTTCGTGCGCATTTCTCGCCCGCAACACTCGGTACTCTGGATAGTGAAAACCGTTTCGTCGCCGGGTCGGTGGGCGAGGGAACGTTGCGGGTCGTGCGGGGAGCCCTTTTCGCCGACGTAGCCGTCCATATTGTCGATCGGGCCGCGCGCATTCAGATTACTCCGAGGCACTTAAATCTGCGCGCCGGTCAAACACAACGCTTCGAAGCGCACGCATTTGAGGGCTCGGGGTATCAATTGGCCCTTCCCGCGCAACTCGCTTGGAGTACTTCGAGCGGTCACATTGCCCCGGATGGAGTTTTTACGGCGGGCGATGCCAATGCAACGATTACCGTTCGCATCGGAAACTCAACCTCAGGTGAGATGGTAACCGTGGGTGAGCACGAGCAAGAGTTTCAAATGGGAACGCAGTGGCGTCTGATCACCCTTCCTGCGGAGGGACCCGGCGATCTCGCGTTTGGAACGCCCTGTCCGGTCTGTATTCAGCTGTCGTACGATTTCACGGACACCGAGCGCGATGCAACGATGGCTGGAAACCGTCCGCTGCCGGAGCAGGCGCTTGGGTTACGCATGGACGTGAACGGAGACGGCAACGGTGAGGTGATGCGTGTGTCGCTCATCAATGCGATTAACGAGCGTGTGTATTTGACGGTAGGCCCCGTAACCTGGCGCGGATGGCACACAAAAGAAGTCCGCTTCCCGGCGTCGCTTGCTGTGCCAGCTCAATTGCACAGCATTTATGTCCTAAGCGGGATGGGCTCCATTCACACGCATGCCGCCGGAGCTATTGCGATTCGTAACGTTCGCGTTATTCTCGCGGGAAAATAGCAAAAGCCGTTAAATAGCGGCCGAATGGCCTTTGATGCTCTTGCAAGCCGCGCCTTAGATACAGCGTCCGCACGCGGCGCGCAGTATGCGGACATTCGTTTCGAAGTTTCGCGCACCGAGCGCATCGAGGTCCGCAACGGCATCGTTGCGACACTCTCGGATGCAACAAGCCGCGGCTACGGAGTGCGCGCGCTGATCGACGGCGCATGGGGCTTTGCAGCGAGCTCGGACTTGAGCGAAGGTGGCCTCGACCGTACGGCCGGCCGGGCTGTCGAAATCGCTCGCGCGGGCGCCCAAATCGCGAGCCGCAAATTCGGGTCACCTCCGCCAAAGGCATACAAAGACCGTTTTGCCACACCAATGCTCCAAGATCCAGAAGGCATTCCTCTGGGCGTGCGCGTGAATCTGCTGCTCGAGGCCGAAAAGCTGCTCCATGTCGATAAACAGATAAGCGTCGGCCGCGCGTGGATGGACCTGTGGCGCACGGATAAGATCTTTTACAGCACGATTGGATCTCGCATCGAGCAATCCATCGCGCAAACCGGGAGCGGCTTGCAGGCAATGGCCGTAGGCAGCGGTGATATGCAAACCCGAACGTTTCCGGGCGATACCGGTTTGTATAAGGCCGGCGGTTGGGAAGTCATCGAGCAAGCGAAGCTGCGCGAGAACGCACAGCGTATTGCCGAGCAAACGGTGCAACTTCTCACGGCTCCCCAATGCCCCTCCGGCGAATTCGACATCATCTTGGGCGGCTCACAGATGTCGCTTCAGATTCACGAATCGTGTGGCCATCCTGCGGAACTCGACCGCGTGATGGGATGGGAGGCAAATTTCTCGGGTGTGAGTTTTCTTGAAATCGATCAGCTAGACAAACTTAAATACGGATCGGATCACGTGACCATCGTCATCGACAACACGATTCCCGAGGGCCTCGCGACCGTTGCCTACGACGACGAAGGCACCAAGAGCACGGTCTCAGATATCATTCGGAACGGCACGCTCGTCGGTTACGAAATGTCCAACGATACGGCGCGCACGATCGGCCGCGAGAGCAACGCTTGTGTCCGCGCACAAAGTTGGGAGTTCGTTCCGATGATAAGAATGTGCAATCTCAATCTTCTGCCCGGAAATACGCCATTCGAGAATCTCTTTGATGACCTCAAAGACGGCATTTACATGGAATCCAACCGTTCGTGGTCCATTGATGACCACCGTTTGAATTTTCAGTTCGGCTGCGAGATCGCATGGGAGGTCAAGAACGGAAAGCCTGGGCGAATGCTCAAAAACCCAACGTATGCGGGGGTGACGCCGATCTTTTGGAATTCGTGCGACGCTGTAGCCGATAAGAATTCTTGGAACGCATGGGGCACGCCGAATTGCGGAAAGGGTGAACCGATGCAGACGGGACGGACCGCGCAGTGCGCCGCGCCGGCTCGTTTTCGCAAGGTGCGCGTCGGGGTCGGATACGATGGATAAATCCGCTCGCGAAGCCCTTGGGCGGCGCATTGTCCGACTTTCGCAGGCCGATCAAACCGAAGTGTTGATTAGCCACGAAAACTCCGCACTCACCCGCTTCACGCATAACAACGTCCATCAAAACGTCGCGCACGCGGATACGCTTGTTTCGGTGCGCGCGATCATCGATGGACAAACGGGCGTCGCACGCACGAACATACTCGAAGACGCCTCCCTGCACAATCTCGTCGCTCGCGCAAGCGAAATGGCAAAGCTCGCACCGAAAGATCCATTCCAGCCGCCCTTACCGGCAGGCGGCCACACGCAAACGCCTCCCGGTTCCTATATTGCGGAAACGGCATCCGCGACGGCACATCGGCGCGCGGGGCTTGCCAAGCAGATCTTCGAGATCGCTGAGCACGATTCGCTGTGGGCTGCCGGATTCGTCACAACTTCGGAGTCCGGCACGACAATTGTAAATTCCCGCGGCGCTTGTGCGTCCTTCGACGGTACCGACACCGGCGTAAACGTGAAAATGAACGGCGCCGATTCAACGGGCTACGCCGAAAAGTATGATGCCGATATCACGCGCATCGACACAACGCAAACCGGAAAAATTGCCGCCGCAAAAGCGCTGCAATCAAGTAAACCACAAACGGTCCCACCGGGCGAATGGACCGTGATTCTCGAGCCGGCGGCCTTTGGCGAGCTGCTCAGCTACATCATCGATCATTTTTCAGCCCAAGCTTTCGATGAAGGCTCGTCGTTCTTGAGCCAGGGTCTCGGCAAAACCTACATGGGCAAGAACGTTACCCTTTGGGATGACTACGCGCATCCACTCTCGCCTTCGATGCCGTTCGATTATGAAGGACAGCCCACGAAGCGTCTCGCGCTGATCGAAAACGGCGTTGCGAAGGCGTACGTCACTGATAGCTATTGGGCTGCCAAACTCAAAACCGAAAACACCGGGCACGCGCTGCCTGCACCAAACGCGTGGGGACCGATGCCCCGCAATCCCGTTGTCGCGGGCGGGGAAAAGGCGACCCAACAATTGATTTCCGAAACCAAACGCGGTCTGCTCGTGAGCCGCTTTTGGTATATTCGGCCGGTCGATCAGCGCCAGACGATTGTCACCGGCATGACGCGCGACGGCACATTTCTCATCGAGAACGGCGAGATCACCGGAGGCGTGCGCAATATGCGCTTCAATCAAAGCATTCTCGAGGCGCTTAGACATTGCGAATTTTCGAGCGAGCAGATGCGTACGGGCAGCTACTCGTATTCAAACGTCGTACCGGCTGCGAAGATCGAAGGCTTCAGGTTCTCGAGCGGTACTGATTTTTAACCCCGGCGACTGCAAACAGCAGCAGTCCGAGTACCGTCACGGGGAGATATGGCGCGCTCGCGATCACGACGGTTGGAAAATCTTCGATGACCGGGCGCAGACGCACACCCGCGAGTGCAATCGTATCGCCGGTGCGTGCCATGCCGATGCCCCCGGGCAAAGTGCGGCCACGATCGCCGGAGACGGCGAAAAGGATCCCCGGCCGCGGGTCGCTCGAAATTTTTTGCAGTGTCCCTATCGCATCAGCCGTAAAGAGAACCGCATTGATATTGCGGTGCACGGCCGGTAAGGAAAATGAATCGACGGCAAGATTCTGATTCTGGAACGTTTTGCTTTCGCCGAAGAGTAAAATCGGAGAGAGAAATGATGCATTTGTGCTTTGCGGCTGCGTGAGGGTTAGGTGCGCGCCAGCGGCATCAAAGGCTTGGATGTACGCCGCGGTTCTGGACTGAGTCCAGAGTATGTAGTTCGCGAGAAACGTTCGGCGTCCACCGAGTACGACGGTGACGTCGGATCTACCCTGACGGCGCAGCACCGGAGCCGTGGGCGGCTGCGACACCGGGAACTGCAAGACGCCTGATGGTTCGGTAAGTGGAACCACTTGGCCAGGCCCAGCCACAATCGTTTGCGTTTCCGGTCCGAACAAGGACGATGCAAGGCCTGCAATCCCGATGAGCGTCGCTCCGCACGCGGCAAGCACCTCATGCCGGTGTCTCCGCAACTGCCACCACTGGATCGCAATGAGCGCCAGTAGGAGCGCAGCATACGAGCCATGATGAAACCAGTGTGTCTGAGGATAGACAAATTGTGCGAGCACGAAAAGGATGCACAGCACCGCGGGAATGAGAACGTTCAACTATCTAGGACTTGCCGAGCAATGGGCGCACTGCAGCAACCATTTGGTCGTAGGTGAGCGCTCCGTCGAATCCGCGCGCCACAATTCCGTCGGGACGAATGATAAACGTTGTCGGCATGCCGAGAGCTGCGTACACCCGACCGTAGGCTTGCGCTTGATCCACCAAGATCGGAAAGTGGATGCCGAGTGCCGTTGCAAACGCGCGCGCTTGCTGGATCGATTCTCCTTGGTTCACACCGACGACAACGAGATTGCGATTCTTGTAGGTGTTATAGAGACGTTGCAAATCCGGCATTTCCGCACGGCACGGCGGACACCACGAAGCCCATAAATTCAAAATCACAAGCTTACCCTGATACGCTTGCAAAGAAGCCGTCGCGCCGGAAAGTGACTGCGCTTGGAAACTCTGCGCCGGATTTCCCACGAGCGACGTGGGCCCGATCGTGTGTTGTGAACCGCCTCCGGCGCCCGCGTAGTTGAAGTAGAGCGTCGCGCCGAGAGCCAGCGCCGCTAGCCAGAAAATCAAAACCGGTCTACGCATTACCAATCGCCCATACGCTCTTGGTCGACTTCGCCTTCGAAAGCGACCATGCCCGGAGGCAGAATGGCGGCGCACAGCAGGATGCCTTCGTACCGCACTTCACGGTCATGCGCAACGTCGACCGAGCGTTCGAAGAGCGAGCAATACCGCTGCAGCACATCGGGGCTGCACAGCACCCGGTTTGGCCGAATATGATACATTTGGCGGAATTTTGTGAACGCGCGTTCGAATTCGGCGGGCGTAAATTGCCGTCCTAATCGAACTTCCCGCCGTACGTGTTCCAGGGTTGCTTCCTCCTGCGAAGAAAACGCGTGCCGTGCCCGCACAGATTATCGATGGCCGCGCCATTGCAGCGGAACTGCGCGCCGATCTGCTGACCCGCAGTACTGCGCTGCGAGAGTCGGGGATTCATCCCCGGCTGCTCATAACGCTCGTTGGAGAGAACGAGTCAAGCATCGCCTATGTCCGCAACCTCCAGCAAACCGGCAAACGCGTTGGCATCGAAGTTGTTCTGGACGAACTGCCGGAGTCCTCAAGCGTGCAAGAAATCCGCGCTCGCCTCGAACGCGCCGGTCGCGACGCATCGATTCACGGTGTCATGTTGCAGCAGCCCTTACCCGAACATCTTTCGATCCGCGCCATTGCCGATGCCATCCCGGTGCAAAAAGACGTCGACGGAACCCATCCCACCAATCAGGGACATCTGGCATTCGGGAGCGGCACGGAATTCGTGCCGGCAACGCCTGCCGCCGTTATGCTCTTGCTCGAACGCAGCCCGATGTGGCCGCTAAAAGGCCGCCGGGCCGTCATGATCGGCCGAAGCATCGTCGTCGGACTTCCCGTGGCAACCCTGATGCTCGCAAACGATGCAAGCGTAACGGTGCTGCATAAAGAGTCTGAGAGCTTGCAGCCTTACCTCAAGATGGCCGAAGTCGTAGTGGTGGCGACCGGCGTTCCGGATTTGATTCGCGGCGATATGATTGCCCCCGGGGCAACCATTATCGATGTTGGCACGACTATGGTCGACGGTGTCTTGCGGGGTGACGTGGAGTTTGAATCAGTCCGAGCCCTGGCGGGGGCGGTCACACCGGTTCCCGGTGGTGTAGGTCCGGTAACGAACGTTGCACTCATGCGCAACGTCATGAAAGCCGCCTCACGCGGCCGTGACCTCATTCATTGACTTTGTGGATCCACTAACCCGTAAACTCCGTCATTCGGCACGTGCTCTGCGCCGGGAATAGACGCCCAACCCGTACGACCTTTGTACTTGCCGTCAAGTACAATAACGAGGAGCGTGCCGTTGCGATTTCGCGGCTCGTACCGTAAAGTTCGCACCACGGTCTCGGGACCCAAGTCTAAGTCGTCTGCGCCGCCATTCGGACGGTTCAAGAGCCAGTTCGGGGCAAAGATATCCGGTCCGATGAGAAATGTTGTTCCCGGTTTGATGTCTGGTTGAAGCTGACCAGTCGAGCTATAGCCGATCCATGCGCCATTCAAAGCCCGGATTTTCACTATCGCCATGCAGCGAAAAACATCATCGCAGCCCGCAGGGATAACTTCCCGGACTTTCGCAGCAACGCCATATCCGACGCGAAAGCAACCATTTAACTGTGCGGGGTTACGCCGATAATTGAACGAGTACGACACAGTTTGACAAACGGGTTGATCGGCGATGTAAACGGTCATTCCCACGTGCACACGCCGCCAGGCCGAAGATACGGCCTCGTGATTCGTTTCGGTGTCACTGCACCCTGCGATAAGCATGGCTGCGAGCGAGAAGAATATCTTAAAGCGGGACACACTTAGCTTTGTATCACAAAGCTAAGTGTGATGCAAGCACTGTGTCTAGTTCGTGCTGAAATACTTGCCGTAGTAGCGTTCTTGCGAGTCCCGGTACGGGTCGTCAGTCGAATCACGCTCAACGCCCGCAGCCAGTTGCTCTTGTTTGCGTTCGAGCAGTTTACGAAGCTGCGGCAGCAGACGGCGCAGGAAGCCGAGTTCTACCTTTAAGCGTTGCCGCGTGCTCGAGAGCTCGAGCAGCCGCTGTTTCATCGAGTCTGCCACTTGCAAAGAATCCCCAACGAGAAAAGACACGTCTTGCGCGTCCTGCGGCACTTCGATAACGGGCACGGTCCCGGAGAATTCAACGATCAACTGCAGATACTGATCGAATGCAGCGCGTACCGCTTCGGCTAACTCTTCGATCTCTTCGCCTGGCGGTTCTTCTCCTTCGAGCAACTCCGCATCGACCGTCAAGTACGGCTCCCGCGAGACGATTGCGTTGATTCGAAAACGCTTGGTTCCGATCGTTGAAACATAATAGCGGTCAAAGGGCAACTGCGTTACGCCGTCGATCTGCGCGATGGTGCCGATGTCGTGCGGCTCGACGTCGTGATCTCCGGCCTCGGTGCCTTCCCGGATAAGGACCACACCGAAACCGTCCCCGCTCTCCATGCAATCCGAGAGAAGTTGTTTGTAGCGCGGTTCAAAAACGTGCAAATTCAGGTTAGCCCCGGGAAAGAGCACGGCGTTGAGCGGGAAAAGCCGCAGGCGCGTAGACATCGGACGACGCTGCTTCGCTAGGTCCGCCGAGGGGACCTTACAGCCGTCTGCGCCAAGAACCCCTTATCAGGAGGTACACGCGTGAAAAACCCGTTGGATTCGATCTGGGGCACTGTCATCAGCGGCTTCATCTTAACCGCAATCCTTTATTTTATCGCTAAGACCATCGTTGGTCATGCCGCGGGGGTAGGTTCGTAATGGATTTGGGAGATCCGATACTTCGCTGGTTCCACTTCTTAGCAGGCATCATGTGGATCGGCTTGCTGTACTATTTTAACTTCGTCAACGCTGACGCAGTGAAAGAGGCGAATGCGGCCGGCGAAGGGGCGCCGATCGGTAAGTATATCATGCCGCGCGCTTTGTTCTATTTCCGTTGGGCAGCGCTGGTGACGTGGATCATGGGCATGGGGCTTCTGAGCACGTTCCCGGCCGCGCCTAACGGTGCGAATGCCGTCCTTGCCTCGTTTACATTGCAAGGCGTTTACGCGCCCATCGGTATCGGGGCATGGCTGGGGACGATCATGTTCATCAATGTTTGGACCTTCATTTGGATGAACCAAAAGAAGATTCTCGGTATCGTGCCCGCCACGGATGAACAGAAAGTCAAGGCACGCCGCGTCGCATTCCTCGCATCGCGCGTCAACACGATGCTCTCCATCCCGATGCTCTGGTTTATGGCCACGGGTTTTCACCACGCCGGCACGCTGTATACTCACTAACATCTCCGGAAGTCAGGAAGAGCGCCTCGCAAAGCAGGGCGCTCTTTTCTTTGGAACCAAGATGAGCTAGGACCATGCACGATATCGAAAGTTACCTGGAGTCCGCGCAACGGCCGGTCAATCCGATCTTGCTCGAACTTGAACAACAAGGGCATCGCGACCAGATTCCGATCGTTTCCCGCTCGACGGGACGATTGCTCTCCGTGCTCGTCGCCTGTATGCAAGCCAATCGAATTTTGGAAATCGGAACAGCTTACGGATACTCGACGTTGTGGATGGCGCTCGCCCTTCCGCCCGCGGGAAAAATCTGGACAATTGATCCCGACAACGATCGCACCGCGGTGGCTACCCAGTATTTCGAACGTGGTGGAGTGCGCGAGCAAATCGATCTTATGAATCAGCCGGCATTAGAGATTCTGCCGCTCTTCCCGCAACGCAATCTCGATATCATTTTCATCGATGCCGACAAGGCCGAGTATGAAAAGATTTTAGAATTGAGTTTGCCGTTGCTCAAACTCTCTGGGCTCGTGGTCGTCGACAACCTCTTGTGGGGAGGCCGCGTCGCACAAAAGCCGCACAAAGATGACGACGAAACCGTCAAGGCCATACGTAAGTTCAATAACACTTTCCTCAACCACCCGAGTTTGGATGCGACGCTTCTGCCCCTCGGAGACGGGACCGGAATCGGCGCCCGAATTCGATGAGTGTTGACGCCGAGACTTTCAAAGACGCGATGCGCCGTTTCGCAACGGGCGTTACGGTCGTGACAAGCCTCAAAGACGGGGAGCCTCGCGGCGTTACGGTGAGTGCATTCGCGAGCGTTTCGCTCGAGCCGCCGAGCGTGCTCATTTGCATCAACCGCGAAGCGCGCAGCTACCTCTTCATTTCAACATCGAAAATTTTCTGCGTTAACATCCTTTGCGCAGAACAAGAACAGCTTGCGCGCCGCTTCTCCGGGAAATTGCGCGAGAACCAATTCCAAGGCGTCGACTACTTCGTTGATCAGACAGGGGCTGCCGTGCTCCGTGGGTCACTTGCGCACCTCGATTGCGAAGTGACAGCAGAGCATCACGTCGCGTCGCACAGCATCTTCATCGGCAAGGTGCTCTCGGTGGCAACGGGCAGCGGTTCGCCCCTGGGCTACTTCGGCGGCGACTTCCACGACTTTGGGCTGCAGATCTCGTGATTCTGGAGCATCTGCAGCTCGGAATGCTGGCGTGCAATTGTACCATTATCGCCGATGAGCAAACGCGCGAAGCGATCGTCGTCGATGGCGGCGACGGAGTGGATGAGGTCTTAGCCCGCTTGCACGACCTTAAACTGGATGCCAAGTATCTTATCCACACACACGCGCACATCGATCACATTCGCGATGCCGGGCGCCTTCGTGAAGCGACCGGTAGCAGCGCACTGCTGCATTATGAAGATTTGCCACTCTATCAAGCACTGGCGGAACAAGCACGCATGTTCGGACTTGGCGACGTTCCCAAGGTTATCGATTTGGACGCCTACCTGGTCGACGGCCAAACATTGCAAATTGGGAACATCAGCCTCAACGTATTACATACCCCGGGCCACACACCCGGGAGTTGCTGTTTTCAACTCGCGAACAATGGCAAGAATTTTATCCTCAGCGGTGACACGCTCTTTCGCGGCGCGATCGGCCGGTGGGATATCGGCGGCACGTCGATGGAAGATATCGTCAGCAGCATTCATCGCAAATTGATGGACTTCAGTGACGACACCGTCGTCGTCCCCGGCCACGGAC
>JBHEMH010000037.1:0-16936 GCA_046262675.1 Vulcanimicrobiaceae bacterium | reverse complement strand
TTCCAAGCGCGACCGCCGGTACGGCCTTCGGTTCGCCCGCGACGCTCTCAGTCGCTGTGCAAGACGCAGATGGCGTGACGATCACCGGAACGTATGCAAGTCCGGTGACGATTACCGACAGCGACGTAAGCAGTCTAACGCAGGGAAGCGCGCTCTCCGTTAACAGCGGGCCGGCTGCGAGCTCCATTCAAAGTGCCGCCTCCAGCGACGTTATTAACTTCAACTATGGCGGACTCGCAATTGCGCCCGCAACGCTAACCGCCAGCGCAACCGGCGCAACGAACGGGACGGCATCGTTCACACCGGCGCTCTCGCCGATAGTCTACTCCGGACCGACGGTGAGCAGCCTACCGGAAATCGACCTTTACGCGGCGACGGGCACCGGATCGAGCGCGAACTTTACGGCAAGCGAAGTCGGCTGGACCAACTCCCCGTACAACAGATCGATAACCGCTTCCCAAGCAAGTGGCTGCAGTAACATCTCAACCACGTCGCCCGCAAGCGGCACATCCTTCACCACGGCCGCCGTTGCTTCACCCATCGCCGGCACCTGCACGCTGACGCTGAGCGACTTCACGAGCGGCCAAACCAAAGGGATTACCTTGACCTACACCACTTCCGGCTTCGGCGTACAGTAAGTAAGAAAAGAGATTAAAGGCATGCGTTCATTAGCACTGATCACGACACTTGCGGTTCTCGGCGTATGCCTTTCGGGCTGCGGCGGAGGCGCGCAGAACGCGCTTCCGTCGGCCGCCGGGGCGCCGGTCCAAAGCGCGGGCAAGCAACTCGTCACCTTCAAAATCGACGCCCCGTTCAAAAGCGGTAGCGCAAATATGCGGCATCCGCAGTACATTTCGCCCGCCACCACGCAAATGGCGATCGATATTCAACAGAGCGGCGTATCAATCTCCGGCTACCCAACGACAGTTCCGCTAACACCTACCTCCGGCGGGTGCACGAGCACGCTTGCGAGTACCATCTGTACGCTCGCTGTTTCGCTCGCACCGGGAAATTACACGACCACCCTCACGATGGAAGACGCGAGCGCGACTGCGCTTTCAACGGCGCAGAGTATCGCCTTCACCGTCGTTGCCGGTACGAACAACACGATTTCATTGGTGCTCTCCGGTATTCCGGCCAGCATCGTCGCGGTGCCGGCCTCTCTATTCGCCGAACCCACCGGATCGAATGCGTATGAGATACTCGGCGTCGGCTCGCACCAATTCATGGTAGAAGCGCTCGATCAAGACGGCAACATTATCGTCGGATCGGGTGCGCCGTCCTACAGCATCGCCAAGACGGGATCGCTTAATGTCGGTATCACCCAACCCACAACGGTCGCCCCGAACCAATTTTCACTTACACCGCCGTCCGCCTTCAACAGCGCAACTGCTACGGTGACGGTTACCGCCTCTTATAGCGGTGCTGGCGTCACGAACGCTTGCGCGCAGCCGGGAGCCCTTTGTACGGCACCTTTGACCATCACGATGGGGAAGATTGTTGCCATTCAATCGAACACCACCGTAAATTTTGTTGCATCCGACAATCCAAATTTGCTGCTTGGGACCCAGCCGTATGCCGGGTCGAACAACGCGATTGCGGCCGATAAAAACGGAGACGTTATTGTTGATAATACCAGCCCCGCCGGGGTGCGCGTCTATCCGCCCCCCTATACATCGTCCTACAACCTGAGTCTGGCGAGTCCGCCACAAACGATCACCACGGATGCCACGGGCAACGTCTGGGCCTTCAAAAGCTCCGCTTACGAATTCACGTTGCCGCTCATATCGTCGTCGACACCGGCACTGACCATGGGGAGCTTCTATTCCTCGATACCATTCCAAGCGGTCTTTGATTCCGCGGGCGACATGTTTGTTGCAAACTTCGTCCAAACGCTGGAATACAAGGCCCCGCTCTCGGCCGGATCCACACCGTTCACCACGTATACCGGTTTTAATCGGGCTCAGGCCTTAACGCTCGATAATCAATCGCCGAAAAACATTTGGGTGGTTGATGCGGGCGCGTCGACGGTCTCCGAGTTCGCAGGTTCGACCTACGCAAGCGGCGGCACTGTGGCCAAAACGAGCGCCGCACTCACAATGACAAGCACAAACGGACTCAACGGCCCCGATGCAATCGCCTCGGATGTCTTTAGTCAAATCTTCATTGGCGAAAACAACGCCTCAGGGGGTGCGTTGCTCGAGTTCAACCCACCGTATACAAGCTCCGCGCAACTCACGACCGGCGATGTCGATGCGCTCAGCTTGGACAACAATAGCTTTCCGCTCACGCTGTATGCAACGATGGGAGCAGGCACCTACCCGAGCAACGTTCTGGAGTTTGTGCAGACCAGCTCCTACGCCCAAACCACCGACCTCGTCGGACCGCCCAACACACGGAATTCCGCGGTGGTTCCATAGACAGCTACATACTCGCGATGACGCGATCGAGAATCTCGGCAAGCCGCCCGCCGCTGCGCGCGGCGGCTGCCGTGACATCCGTATGATTCGTTTCCGCGGCCCCGACGATGTTCGTGATCGAACTAAATCCCAACACGAACATCCCCAAAGCACGCGCTTGAATCACTTCTAAAACGGTAGACATGCCGACGGCGTCGGCGCCCAGAATCCGCAAGAACCGCGCTTCCGCCGGCGTTTCGTACGTCGGGCCCGGAACGCTCGCATAGACGCCCTCGCGCAAGGTGCCGGGGCCGCCGGCGGCTTGTTTGGCCAGTTGGCGTAAGTGCGGAGCATACGCATCGGCCATATCGACGAACGGATTCTTGCTCTTTTGCGCGGTGAGCGGATTGGCGCCGCTCAGGTTGAGATGATCGGTGATCAGCATGAGTTCGCCTTGCGCAAACGCCGGATTGAGAGCACCGGCCGCGTTAGTAACGATCAGCGTCGTCGCTCCTACGGCACGGGCGAGTCGCACGTTGTAGGTAACGTCGTGTGCCGAAAAACCCTGATACAGGTGGACGCGTCCCGCGAAGGCGGCGACGCATTTCCCGTTCCAGGTCCCCGCGAGCACTTCGCCGGCGTGGCCTTTGAGAGAGGCGCGCGGCATTTCATCGAATTTCGAATAGGACAATTGCGAGAGGTTGACTTTGGAGTCCAAAGATTTGGAAAGCCCGCTGCCTAAAATGATTGCAACCTCGATCTTACCGCCCGCTAATTCGCGAAGGCGTTTGATGTCTTTCTTCACGATGTTGTAGCCGCGGGTGTCTGGCTGGAATACAAAATCTCTCCGGTCATCGCCGCGGGAACCGGGAGACCCATAAGAGCCAGCAGCGTGGGAGCAAGATCGCCGAGTTTGCCGCCGCCCTGGAGCTCTCCATCAATGTGCCCGCCGACGAGCAGAAACGGAACGGGATTGGTGGTATGCGCGGTGAGTGGGTTGCCCTGCGCGTCGATCTTTTCTTCGGCATTTCCATGGTCGGCGGTAATGGCAAGCAATCCGCCGGCGGCCATCACCGCATCCGCGAGGCGTTGCAAGCACTCGTCCAGGATTTCTACGCTTGCAATCGTGGGCTCCCACATTCCGGTGTGCCCAACCATGTCCGCATTAGCGTAATTCATGATGATGACGTCATGGTTGCCTGCGCGTAAGTCCGCAACCACGTAGTCCGTGATTTCTCGCGCGCGCATCTGCGGAGCCAAATCGTAGGTGGCAACGGTACGGTCTGAGGGGATGAGCTCCCGGTCTTCGCCGGGGAATACGTCCTCGCGTCCGCCGTTGAAAAAGTACGTGACATGCGCGTATTTCTCGGTTTCGGCCAAGCGCAGTTGACGTAAGCCCGCTCTGGAAATAATCTCGCCGAAGGTCTCGTATTGCGGCCGCGGCCCGAACAGCACGGGATTGCTAAAATCTTCTTCATATTTGGTCATCGTCGCAAAGAACAAATCTTTGTACGCGTGCACTGGAAATTCGGAAAAGCCGGGACGCGAAAACGCGAGCGTCAGTTCGCGTGCGCGGTCTGGACGGAAATTGAAGAAAATAACTGCGTCGCTCTCGCGCACCGGGCGCGGTTCGCCAATGATTGTGGGCTCGATAAACTCATCGTTTTCGCCGCGTGCATAGCCCGAATCGATCGCATCCTTTGCGCTGGCAGCTCGATATGGCGCGGTACCGTTTGCCAGGGCGTCGTATGCCTTTTGGACGCGCTCCCATCTTTTATCGCGATCCATTGCATAGAACCGGCCGGTCACCGTTGCAATGCCGTTCGGATTGCCGACGCTCCCGAGCTTCGCTTCGATCTGCGCAACGTAGCCCTTCGCCGAACGCGGACCGGTATCGCGCCCGTCCAAAAACGCATCGACGACGAAGTCCACCTTCGCGAGATGCGCGGCGTCGATGAGCGCGATGAGATGTTCTAAGGAACTATGGACGCAGCCGTTCGAAACGAGACCCATGAGATGTAACCGTCCGCCGGTGCGTGCCAGGTGCGCGAATGCTTCGTGCAGCGTTGCGTTTTTTGCAAATGCGCCCGATGCAATGTCCGTGTTGATCACAACGACGCCTTGCGGCACCACGCGGCCACTCCCCAGATTCATATGGCCGACTTCGCTATTGCCCATGATGCCTTTGGGTAGGCCGACCGCTTCGCCACTGGCTTCTACGGTAGTCCACGGGTAATTCTGGAAGAGTTTGCGCCAATGTGGGATCGTGGCGGCTTCGATTGCATTGCCGTGCGACTTATCGCTGCAACCCCATCCGTCCAGAATTGCCAGAACGAGTGGGAGATTCCTCATCGGTCTATCGTGCGACCGCGGGAGCTGCGGCCGCAATGATACCTGCGAAGGATTGCGCTTGCAGACTTGCGCCGCCCACAAGCGCGCCGTTTATGTTGGGCATTGCCGCATACGACGCCATATTCTCGGGCTTCACGCTGCCGCCGTACAGAATGGGAACATCTTGTAGCGCGGAGAGGCACGCGCGAATCTCCGCCATCGTCGCATCTGCACTTTGCGGATCGTCGTTCTTGCCGGTTCCGATCGCCCAGATCGGCTCGTACGCAAGGATGACGCTGCGGATCTGCTCTTCCGCAAGGCCGGTCAGTGCTTCTTGGGTCTGCGTGAGGACCTTATCCTTGGTCAGCCCGCGGTCTTTCTCTTCAAGCGTTTCACCGACAGCGATGATCGGTGTGATGCCGTGCGCGAGTGCGGCGCGCGTTTTTAGGCGTATATATTGATTCGTCTCGCCGCAAAATTGACGGCGCTCGGAATGTCCGAGGATGACGTACTCGCAGCGCAACTCTTTGAGCATGAGTGGGGAGATCTCACCCGTATAGGCACCCTGATCGGCCCAATGCATCGTCTGCGCACCGAGCTTGATGCGCTCATTACCGTTTAAACGCTGCGATACGGCGGCAAGTGCGGTAAACGGCGGCGCAACGACGACATCAACCCCGAGCGGAAATTCCGCCGAGACCGCGCACAGTTTATCGATGAGCTCAAGGGCTTCGTGCGCGGTCTTGTGCATCTTCCAGTTGCCGGCGATGACTGTGCGCATTATGTTGGAACCCGCGCCATCAGTGCGGCGACGCCGGGGAGCGTTTTGCCTTCTAAGAATTCGAGCGTCGCGCCGCCGCCGGTCGATACGTGCGTCATCGCGTCCGCGAAGCCGAGTTCGTGCGCAGCCGCAGCAGCATCCCCGCCCCCGACGATACTTTTTGCACCCTTACGAGTCGCGCGCGCGATCGCCTCACCCACCACCTTGGTGCCGCCCTGATAGGCTTTCTTTTCGTACACGCCCATCGGACCATTGAAGACGATCGTGCGAGCATCCTCGATAATCCTTGCATACTGCTGCGCTGAGTTCGTTCCAATGTCAAGGATCATAAGATGGTCGATCTCGCTCAGTGGAATATTCTTTGCCTGATCGTCCGCATCGAATGCCGGCGCGGCGACAACGTCGGTAGGTAAGTGCAGGGCGACGTTGCGCTCTGCGGCGAGGCTCAAAATCGATTTTGCCGGCGCGAGATCGTCATCGCGCAAGGATGTGCCAACGTCTTTTCCTTGTGCGGCAAGAAACGTGTTGGCCATCCCGCCGCCGATGCAGAAGGCCTCCACGCGATCCATCAGGTTTTTAAAGACGCCGACTTTATCTTTAACTTTTGCACCGCCGATGACGCAGACGACTGGCGTTTCGGGATTGGTGATGAGTTCAGCGAGTGCATGCAGTTCCGATTCCATGAGGAAGCCCGCCGCGGCGGGCAGCCGATGGGCGATGCCTTCGGTCGATGCGTGCGCGCGGTGGGCCGCTCCGAAAGCATCGTTGACGTAGAGATCGCCGAGCGAGGCGAGTTGCTTTGCGAAACCCGGATCGTTCTGCTCTTCCCCGGGGTGGAACCGCACATTTTCAAGCAGCACGATATCGCCGTCGCTCAAGGTCTGTTCGGCTTGCTCCGCTTGCGGCCCGACGCAGTCGGCGGCGAACTGTACCGGGTGGCCAAGTCGTTTTGAGAGCGCTTCTGCAACCGGACGGAGCGAATATTTCGGATTCGGCTTGCCATCAGGTCGGCCGAGATGTGAGAGCACAATCGTGCGCGCTCCGTTCTCGTGCAGATAGCGCAGCGTCGGCAGCGCCGCGTCGATCCGCGTTAAGTCCGCAACGGCGGAGCCGGTCATAGGGACGTTGAGATCCTCACGCAGCAAGACCCGCTTGCCGCGCACATCAAAATCCCGCAGCGTTTTGAATTGCATCAGGCTTTGGCCGGTATTTTCTCCAAAACTTTGGCGGTGAGGTCGGCCAGACGGCACGAGTAGCCCCATTCATTGTCGTACCAAGCCGAGATTTGAATGAGGTCTCCGATTGCATTCGTGAGCTTGCCGTCGATAATGGAGCTGTGCGGATTGCGCTTGAAGTCGCTTGAGACCAGCTCTTCATCCGTGTATTGCATGATATCTTTTAAGCGGCCGCTTTGCGAGGCCGCGCGCAGGGCTGCATTGATTTCTTCTTTGGTCGTCTCTCTTTGAACTTGCGCAACGAGATAGACCATCGAGACCGTAGGCGTTGGAACGCGCAAGGACATGCCGTCCAAGGTGCCTTTCATCTCGGGAATTGTGAGATAGAGCGCTTTTGCCGCGCCGGTCGAGGTTGGAATAATGTTCGTGGCGGCGTTGCGAGCGCGGCGCGGATCCTTGTGGGGTGCGTCCAAAATGTTTTGGTCATTGGTATAGGAGTGGACGGTATTCATGAAGCCCCGTTTCCATCCGAATGTATCCACAATCGGTTTGACCGCGGTCGCGAGGCAGTTTGTGGTGCACGAGGCGTTTGAAATGATGTGATGTTTCCCGGGATCGTACTGATTGTCGTTGACGCCGAGCACGACGGTAATGTCCTCGCCTGTTGCCGGCGCCGAGATGATGACTTTCTTTGCGCCGCCGCCATCGATATGGCCGCGTGCTTTTTCCGCGCTGGTGAAGAAGCCGGTCGACTCGATCACGATGTCGACCCCGAGATCGCGCCACGGAATCTTCGCCGGATCGCGCTCGGCATGCACTTTGAACGACTTGCCGTTTACGGTCAGATTATCGGGGCCCGCGTCGACTGCGCCATCAAAGATTCCGTAGTTGGAATCATATTTAAAGAGCTGCGCGCATTCCGCAGGCGTCGTGAGGTCGTTCACCGCGGCGATTTCAATCTGCGGATGGCGTTCCATCAGCGCTTTGGCAAAATTTCGACCAATGCGGCCAAAGCCGTTAATCCCGATACGCATGTCGCTTGTTAGCTCCAGTTTAAAAGGCGCTGCGGCCGAGCCTCCGCGCCCCCATCGCAAGCGATGGGGCCCCCAGGCTACTGGGGCGCGTCAGTCAAGCTGCAGTCATGATCATGCCCCGTGGGCGCCCCCAACAGCGTTGGTGGTTGCGACGGGGCCATAGTCTTTACCGGAGGCGACTTCGCTGGCCCTGCGAGCTCGCGCGCAGACCGGCCGCCAGGCGGGCGAGCGCGACGAGGCGGCTATTGACGGCGGACTTGCTCGCCGGTGGATTGCAGCGGGTGCCCAGTTCCGCAAGGCTTTCCTCCGGATGCTTGATGCGCAGCTGTGCGATTTCACGCAACGCGGGTGAGAGCGAGCGCAGACCTCGCGTTTCGGCAAGAAAGTTGATGGTTTGCCGTTGCGTGGCAGCGGCGGATGTAGCGCGCTCGACATTCGCCGCCTCCGTGTTGACCAGACGGTGGATGCGGTTTTTGGTTTCCTTGAGTGCGCGGATATCTTCCAAATGTAAGAGCGCGCCGAAGGCGCCGATGGTGGAAAGCACCTGCGCAATCGCTTCGAAATCTTTGTAGTACAGAACGGGACGGGATTTGCGAATGGTCATCTTCGGTTCGGTTGCGATCGCGCGCAACATCCATGAAAGGCGTTCCCGGTGTGCTTCGCCCGCAAGGACGAATTCCAAATGATAGCCATGCGTTGCAGCCGAGAGCGATCCGGCGGCGAGGAATGCAGCGCGCACTTCCATGATGCGGTCGCATTTATGGCGAGGCTTGGCGGGAAAGTCTCCTAGCGCGGGCGGAATCCGGATTTCATACGTGGGCGTGCGATAAAAACATTTTCCTGGAACCTTGCGGATGGGATGCGCCTTGCGGTCCTCGAGTAACGACCAAAACAGACGGGCCACGGCGTTTCGCTGCGTTGCAAACGTACCGTCCGTGCGTCCGCCGTAGAGTGAGAGCGCATGCGCAAGCGCGGCGCGGCAGTGATCCGCATCCGGAAGGTCGCGCGCGAGCGCATCTTTCGTATCGGCCGAAAGCGTGGAAGCCAACTAGATCCACTCCAGAGGCTCGTCGCGGCGCTGATCGAGAATTTCGTAGAGTTCGGCGGGCTTAACGCCCGGCGTCATGCGCAGCGGAACGTCTTTCACGCGGACGGTTACGAAACGCGTCGCATAGTGAATTTCCAGCACGTCACCGCTCTTGACCTGGTAGCCGGGTTTAACCGGCTTACCCTCCTTTGTGATCCGCCCGTGCTCGAGCGCTTCGTGCGCTTCCGAGCGCCGCTTCGAGAGGCGGGAGACCTTCATAAATTTATCGAGCCGCATACGTCACGCTACTGATACCCTCCACGGGAATGCCCCGATCGTAAGCGAGGGTTCTCTTGTTCGCGCGGGCAAACGTTGTCCGCGGAGGTAGTAAAAATCGATGATCTTAGCAATCATATTTTGGATAGCGCTCATTATCTGGGGACTCGACCTCTTACGCGGCCGGGCGGGCCTGCGCGGACTCCTACCGTGGATCTGCGTGTTGTGTCTGGGCTTGATCGTCATCACCTGGCCCTTCCACCTTAATCTGCACTAGAGTGAGCGATGGTTTGCCTGCCGCCCTGCTAGGGGACCATACTTCATTTAAGCAGAGAGGTAGCCAGACGCTTCCCTTGTAGGACTTACCAGCGTGTTATTGACATACTAGCGATATATCGTCTAATATCACGACATGGATTTTGAGGATCGCCCGTTTTTCCCGTGGCACCGGCACGGCCGGGGCCGTATGAAGCGGGGCTTGCTGCCCTTTCTACTGCTCCATCTGCTCGCCGAGCGGCCCCGCCACGGCTACGATTTCATGCGCGAGTTTAAAGAACGGGGGGGCCGCTTTCGCCCCGGACCCGGCTCCATCTATCCGACGCTAGCCGCGCTCGAAGAAGCGGGCTTTGTGAAAAGTCGCGATGAGGGCGGAAAACGCGTCTACGTGATCACCGAGGAGGGCATCGAACACATGAAGAGTCATGCGGGCGGATTTGAAGGTGCCTTTGTAGATGAGGAACACGCAGATCCGGCGACGCCGGTCCGCGATACAATGCACAAACTGCATGCAGCGGTGCACCAAGCCGTACGCAGCACGCCCGAAACGGTTGATAAAGTACTCGCTATTCTCAACGGCGCACGCAAAGAGATTTATACGCTGCTCGCAAACGAGTAGCGCATGGAAGTCAGCGACCAGAACACGGTTCTAAACGAAGAGCTGCCGAAGAAGCGCGTTCACTTTAATATCTTTGCCGATGAGCGGCCAATGTGGAAAACCCTCGCGCTCTTCCTGGTCCCGCTCATGCTCAGCAATATCTTGCAGTCGGCAGGGCAGACATTCAATAGCATCTTCGTCGGACGCATGCTGGGGGTCAATGCGCTCGCGGCCATCTCGGCGTTCTTTCCGATCTTCTTTTTGCTGTTTTCGTTTTTGATCGGGCTCTCAAGCGGATCGACGGTCCTCATCGGCCAGACGTATGGTGCGCGCGATTTTCATAAGATGAAGCAGGTCACCGGCGTCACCCTCTTCATGGGCTTAGCGCTCGGCATTCTGGCAATGATCGTCGGCTTGATTTTCACCGACCGCTTGCTCCAGCTCTTGGGCACGCCCGCCAATATCATGGCCGATACGATCAACTATTCGCGCATCATTCTGATCGCTTCACCGCTGCTGTTCGTATACTTGATTTACACAACACTCATTCGCGGCACCGGTGATTCGACAACGCCTTTTTACTTTCTGGTCGTTACCACGGTGCTGAGCATTGCGCTCACCCCGGTATTCATACGTGGATGGCTCGGGATGCCGCAACTCGGCGTCACTTCTGCCGCGGTTGCGATGATCATTGCAAATACCGTTGGCCTGGTTTTGATGATGATCTACTTACGCCGCAAAGGCAATCCCCTGGCGATGGACTTGGAAATCATCCGTGACTTGAAATTCGATCCGGAAATCGCTTTGCAGATCGTAAAAATCGGACTTCCTACCGGACTGCAAGTCATCATGGTTTCGCTCGCCGAGATTGCGGTGCTCTCGTTCGTGAACCGGTTTGGCTCACACGCAACGGCTGCGTACGGGGCGGTCAATCAAGTTGTCGGGTACGTGCAGTTTCCCGCCATCAGCATCGGCATTGCGGGCTCCATCTTTGCCTCGCAGTGCATCGGCGCGGACCGAAACGACAAACTCAATGATGTCATCCGCTCGGCCGTCGGCCTGCAGTACGCCATCGTGGGTTTGCTCGTCGCGCTCTGCTATATTTTCGCCTGGAACATCTTGGGCTGGTTTCTCACCGATCCCGACACGCTTGCCAAGGCACACGGTCTGCTGATGATCACGCTCTGGGGCTATCTGCTGTTTGGAAACTCCGCGGTGCTCTCAGGCATCATGCGTGCAAGCGGCGCAGTGCTGTGGCCGACACTGAACGGTGTTTTCGCCATCTGGGCGATTGAAGTGCCCGTGGCCTATATCTTCATGCAAAAAATCGGACTGAGTGGCATCTGGATCGGGTATCCCGTTTCGTTTGCAGTCGTATTGACATTGCAGTTTACCTACTACACGTTCTTTTGGAAGAAACGCACCCACAAGCGCCTGGTATAACTACGTTCGCTTTTTCGCTTTCGGCGTAACGCACGTACCGGTAGCACGGCAAACGATAATCGGGCCGGTGAGGATGTCGGCGGCGCTCTCGCTCAGATCGGGGCGCGCCGCAATGACTTTGCGCGCTTCGAATTCCATGGTGCGCGAGGTGTTGCCGACCTTGGTAATGCGGCCTTCGGCTTCAATGTAGTCTCCCGCGTAAACCGGTGCGAGAAACTCGACCTCCTCGTACGCGACGAAAAGGCCTTCGTCGCCATCCAAGCGGATGAGCAATTCCGTCGCAACGTCGCCGAAGAGCGCGAGCATGCGTGCGCCGTCGACCAAATTGCCGCCATAATGGGCGTCGTACGCACTCATGCGCAGCCGGATCAGGCTGCTTGGATCTTTGCTAATTGCCACAATTCCTCGAGTTCGTCCAGCGACATGTCGACAAGCTGTTTGCCATCTTTTTGAGCGTGCGACTCCATAAAGGAGAAGCGTTTGTAGAATTTCTCGTTTGCTTCGCGCATGGCGGTTTCGGCATCAATGCCCAGCGCTCGCGAGAGGTTAACGACCGTGAACAGCACGTCGCCCAATTCCTCGCGAATGCGTGGATCATCGTGTTTTTCCCGTCGAGCTTCGGTGAGTTCCGCCATCTCTTCGGCGAGTTTATCAACAATATCGCGTGCGCTTGCCCAATCGAATCCTACCCGCGCAGCCTTTTCTTGCATCCGCTGGCCGCGTTGCAAGGCGCCTAAGTGTTTCGGAATCCCGTCGAGGCGGCTCTTGCGAGCTTTGCCGACGGCTTCTTGCGCCTTGAGCTGTTCCCAATTTTTCCACTGGGCGTCAACATCTTCGATAACCGCATCTCCGAAAACGTGCGGATGACGGCGGATCATTTTGTTCGAGAGGCCGTCGACGACATCGGCAACGGAGAATCTGCCCGTTTCCGTCGCGAGTTGCGAATGAAAAACGATTTGCAGTAGGAGATCGCCAAGTTCGCCGCAGAGTTCCGCTTCGTTCTCGCCCTCGATCGCTTCGACGACTTCGTACGTTTCTTCGATGAGATACGGGATGAGCGTGCGATGGGTTTGCTCGCGGTCCCACGGACAAGAGCGCCGCAGGCGAGCCATGATTTCGATGAGATCGTCCCAGGTGTGATGCGAGGATGCGGGCGGCAACGGAACGAGCGGCATGTTGATGGCGGCGGAAAGTGTGGCGCGTGGCATGCCGGGGATGATTTCGGTGCGCGCTCCACGCTTCTCAAGGGCGCGCAGCAAGAGCGGCAAACCCGCAAAGTCGGATAGCGGATTACCCAGCACGCCGATGGCAAGATCCGCTTCATCCATCTCATCGACAAAGCGTGTGATTTCATCGACACCGCCGCGAACAAAGAGCGACGGATCGTGCACCCGGTCGCGCATTGGCGTGATGCCTTGATCTGCAAGATACTTTGCGAGCTCCGGCGGAACGAGCAGCGTGACGGCGCGTCCGACAGCCTTCATCGCATCCAGGCTGCCGAGCGTGAGCAATTCGGGGTCGCCCGGCCCGAGCCCAATGATCCGTACCAGCATCGTGCGTTTCGCTTTCGCGATGGGAAAAGAAAAATCCCGAGGCGCGGCGCCCCGGGATTTTCTACGAGTCGTGTTACTTCTTGGTGGGTGCGGCGGCTGGCGAGGCTGCCGGTGCAGCCGGTGATGTGCCGGCGGCTGCTGCTGCGCCTGCCGCGGGTGATGGAAACACGTCCGCAAAGCGCTTGTCTTGAACGTCGATCTTCGCTTTCGCCATCAACGATTGCAAGAACGGCTGCACCAGCGGACCTTCTTGCTGCTGGCGAAGCTGATCGGCGATCTGATCGTGGGCGCTCGCAAGGGTCGCTTTCGTGCCCGGGGTGCGCTCGAGCACCTGAATAATGTGATAGCCGAACGGCGATTTGACCGGCGCACCAATCGCATTGAGCGGCTGGGAGAAAGCGGCTTTCTCGAAACTGGGGACCATCTGTCCTGAGCGTGCTTGACCGAGATCGCCACCCTTGTCTTTGCTGCCTGGGTCTTGCGAATACTGCTTGGCAAGATCCTCGAACTTCTCGCCGCCCTTGAGTTTTTGCTCGATCATTTGCGCCGTCCGCAGGTCGGGAACCAAGATGTGGCGGGCGTGAAATTGCGCGGGCTTATCGAACGCCGCGTGATTCTTTTGGAAGAACTTTGAGATGTCGGCGTCGGAAACGCGGACGTTGGAGCCGACGGCTTTATCGACAATGATGTTGTCGCGAATGGCTTTTTTGACGTCTTCTTCCGTCATGCCCCGCTGCTTGACGAGCTGATCGAAGCTCGCGGCGCCGTACTGCGCCTTGAGCGCATCGAGCTTCTTGTCGACTTCAGCGTCGCTTACGTCGATTTTGTTATCTTTGGCGTATTGTTCGAGAAGCATCGACTGTGCCATCTGGTTGAGCACGCCTTTGGCCACCGGACTGCCCTCGAGTTTTGCATCGAAATCCGCCTTGCTAATCGACTGGCCATTGACCGTCGCGACGCCTCCACCGCTCGAACAAGCGGCCAGGGCGGCTGCCATGAGCACGGTGAGGAATCCGGCAGCGGTACGCTGAGCTTTCAGCATTCTTGAGCTCCAATATAAATTTAGGGATAGCAGTAAAATTCGCGAAGGGGACCCTTCGCAAACGTCCGCCATTTCTGGCTTTTTCCCGCTGGTCCTGCGCTGATTTGTTTCCTGGGAGATTGCTGAGGACGCAAGGCGGCGTGCCTCGCGAGGGCGACGGCGGGTCCGGCGGCTATCGTATCGCACCGGCTGCACTCGGCGCGTAGGTGATACGATCAGGAGCGGTGCCGGACCCGCGTCGCATTCCTCAACGACATTCTACCGCGTTCCGTGACGAATGTTCCATTAGCCGAGCCTTAATTCAGTTACAACCCTGCTCGGAACATGGCCGCAATGAGGGGATTTCCGGAGGTAACGGACCCGGGAAATACTACGCCTCCACTATTGTTGCTAGCGAGGGGTATTCGCGGACGTAAGGACGCCGAATCCTGTGCGAAGCCTCGAGTTCCGCGGAGCGGAACTCACATTGCTTCCAGCAATGCCCGTAAAAGCGGCATCCATTCGTCCTTGGACTTGCCCGGTAGGTCGACCAAGATTTTTCCCTCGGCGAAGCGGAACTTGTTTTTCGTGAGTGACTGGAATTTAGCAACCGCGTGGCTCTGCAGCTCGAAGTGTGTGCCGACCCCGAGCGTTAAGCGGCGCTCGTCCACGATGACACGCGTAACATTTTTCGCGAGCGCAATGGCGCGCAATTTGGTAATCTCGACCAGATTCTCGAGCGGCTTAGGCAGCTTGCCGAAACGGTCGCGCACCCCTTCGGCAATCTCTTCGACGGCTTCGAGTGACTTCGCATTGGCAAGTTGCTGATACACGGCAATTTTTTGCGAGACCTGAGGAATGTAGTCGTTTGGTACGAACGCGTCGATCTTAACATCGATGACCGCTTGGCGACTTTCAGTCTCGAGCGCTTGGCCTTTTCGTTTTGCGATCGCCTCGGCGAGCAACTGGCAGTACGTATCGAAGCCGACCGCACCGATGAACCCCGACTGCGCGGCTCCGAGCAAATTACCCGCGCCGCGGATCTCGAGATCGCGCATCGCGACCTGCAAGCCGCTTCCGAGATGCGTAAACTCCCGAATGGCTTCCAGCCGGGCCTTGGCATCGTCGCTGAGCGCCTTATGTGCCTGGTAGAGCAAGTACGCATACGCCTGATGATTCGAGCGTCCCACGCGCCCGCGCAGCTGATACAGTTGGGAGAGGCCGAACTTATCCGCGTCGTTGATGATGATCGTGTTGACGTTGGGAATATCGATGCCGTTCTCGATGATCGTGGTTGAAACGAATACGTCTACTTCGCCGTCAATGAACTTGCTCATGACGGGCTCGAGTTCACCTTCCGTCATCTGCCCGTGTCCGATTGCGATGCGCGCTTTGGGCACGAGCCGCTCAAGGGCGTTCGCGACCGCATAAATCGACTCGATCCGGTTGTGCACGTAATACACCTGGCCGCCGCGATCGAGTTCGGAGGAAATCGCGCGTGCAACCACCGCGTCGCCCGCCGGGACCACGATCGTTTTAATTGACATGCGGTTTCGCGGCGCGGTTTGAATGAGCGAGAGATCGCGCACGCCCATGAGCGACATGTGCAACGTACGCGGAATCGGCGTTGCGGAAAGCGTCAGAACGTCCACGGAGGCGCGCAGTTGTTTGAGACGTTCTTTATGCATCACCCCGAAGCGTTGCTCTTCGTCGACGATGATCAGTCCCAAATCGGCGAAGGTCACGTCTTTTTGCAAGAGGCGGTGCGTGCCCACGACGATATCGACGCGGCCATCGGCCAAGTCTTTGAGAATCGCCTGTTGCTCTTTTTTGGTTTTAAAGCGGGAGAGCTCTTCGATGCGCACCGGAAAGCCCGCCAGGCGGGTGTTGAACGTGCGATGATGCTGCGCCGCAAGTAATGTCGTAGGCACCAGCACGGCGACCTGCTTTTTATCCGCAATTGCTTTAAATGCCGCGCGAATCGCAACTTCGGTTTTGCCGTAGCCGACATCGCCGCACACGAGGCGGTCCATCGGGCGGGCGCGTTCCATATCGGCCTTCGTATCGACGATCGCTTTCATTTGATCCGGCGTTTCGTCGTAGGGGAAAGCTTCTTCGAGTTCGGCTTGCCAAGGTGTATCCGAGGGATACTGATGTCCGCGTGCGAGCTCTCGCTCCGCATACAGCTCGACGAGCCCTTCGGCAATCTTTGCGAGTTGTTCGGAGATGCGGCCCTTGGTGCGCGCCCAATCGGCGCCGCCCATCTTTGAAAGTCGGGGCGCCCCGCCTTCGCTTGCTCCGTACTTCGTAACTTGGTGCATCTGCGTAACGGGCACGAGCATGCGGTCCGTGCCGGCATAGCGCAGATCCAGATAGTCTTGCGTTGCGCCCAGAATTTTCTCATTGCGCAGCCCGATGTATTGTCCGATACCGTGCACGGCATGCACGACGTAGTCGCCGACGCGCAAATCGGCGAGCGTAACGGGGACGCCTTCCTTGACGGCGCGGATCTTGACGCGTTTGGGCGGTTGGCCGTAGAGTTCGCGGTCGCCCAAAACGTGCAGATGCAGATCGGGAATTGCAAAGCCTGTCTCGATGCTGCCGGTATCAAGGTAGATTGTGCCCTTCATTGAGTGCCCGTTCGTGGAGAGCGTGGCCCCCAGTGCCGACCCGGCGCGTAAATGAATGAGATGCCCGCTGCGCTCGACGGAGAGGCCCGCGCCCCGAAGGATGTCCGCGGTGCGCGCTGCGCCGGAACTAATCAGCACAACGGTCTCGCCCGCTTCCACCCAATCGCGCAGCGATTGCAGCATCATCTCCATCTGACGGTTGAAGTGTTCTGCCGGCCGCGACTCGAGCACGGCGCTGTCGATGACGCGGGGGAGCCACCCCTGATCCTCGCTATTTTCAATCGCACCGGGAATGACTAAAACGCGGCGCCGTTCTAAATGCGCCGTTAAATCGGCAAGGGCGGGGTGTGGCGCGGCAACCTCCGCAAGTAAGGCTTCACCGACTTCGGATG
>JBHEMH010000036.1:0-16991 GCA_046262675.1 Vulcanimicrobiaceae bacterium | reverse complement strand
GCGGTGGTCACTGTTTTCTCCGTAGTAATGTGGTTAGACTGCGGCTGGTTCTTCGGTTGCTTCCGCGGCCGGGAGCGTGGCGTACTGACTGTAGTCCGCCGCTTCTTCTCCGGCTTCCGCGTCGACGGAGCTCTCGGTCTCGGTCTTGCCCTCAATGATGGCATCGGCAATCTTGCTCACCATGAGCTTAACCGCGCGAATGGCATCGTCGTTACCCGGAATCAGATAGTCGATTTCATCGGGATCGCAGTTTGTATCGACCACCGCAATGATCGGAATCTTGAGCTTGCGCGCTTCCATGACCGCGATGCGTTCTTTCTTCGGATCGACAATAAAGATCGCATCGGGCAGGCGGTGCATATCTTTGATGCCGCCGAGGAACCGCTCGAGCTTCGTGAGCTCATCCGTCAGCTTGCTGACTTCTTTTTTGGGGAGCAGGTCGAAGGTGCCCTGAGCCTTCATGCCTTCGAGCTCACGCAAGCGCGCGATGCGCTTCTGAATGGTGCTGAAGTTGGTCAAAGTGCCGCCGAGCCAGCGTTGATTGATGTAGTAGGTTCCGGCGCGCTCCGCTTCTTCCTTAACTACTTCTTGCGCTTGCTTCTTGGTACCGACGAACAGGACGACTTTGCCCTCGGCCGACATGTGCTTGAGCACTTCGTAAACGTGGCGAAGGCGCGCGACCGTTTGCGAGAGATCGATGATGTAGATGCCGTTTCGCTCTTGGAAGATGAAGGGCTTCATCTTGGGGTTCCACCGCCGCGTTTGGTGGCCGAAGTGGACGCCCGCCTCGAGCAAGGCTTTCATAGAAATAACCGACACGGTTTTCTCCTAACTGATCTCCGGCCGGTCTGCCCTCTTGGCACCGTCCGAGCTTTGAGATCATCGCAGCCCCCATCCATGCGGGCTTGAAATTGTGCCCCTGAGGGCAACCGCCAGAGTATACCATGGGCCCCCGAGAGGCGTCTACCGGAGGTGTCTCCGTGCGGGACCCGATACCCCGGCGAGAGGGGCGCCCTCTCAGGGAGTTCCTTGCAATTCCGCGTCCTGCTTCGTGAGCGTGGGAACCTAGGATTTGGGTAGCAAGCCGTGTTAAAAGGATAAACATGCGCTGGGTAGTGACCGGTGGTCTAGGGTTCATCGGCTCGAATTTTATTAGAATCGTTTTACGGGAACGGCCGAATCTTGAAATCGTCAATCTCGATGCCATGACGTATGCGGGAAACCCCGCAAACCTCAAAGATATCGAGGCTGAGCCTCGGTACCGTTTTGTCCACGGCGACATCGCGGACCCCGCCGCGGTACGCGATGCACTCCGCGACGGCGCGGATGCGGTCGTGAATTTCGCCGCCGAAACGCATGTCGACCGCTCGATCCTCGATCCCGAAGCGTTCCTAAAGACGGACATCCTCGGAACACACGTGTTGCTCGAAGCGGTTCGCGAACGAAAGATCGGGCGCTTCTTGCAAGTTTCGACTGACGAAGTGTACGGCGACGTCTCCAGCGGCGAATCAAAGGAAGACGATCCGCTGCGTCCGCGCAGTCCGTACAGCGCAAGCAAGGCCGGCGGAGACTTGCAAGTCCTTGCTTACTACGCGACGTTCCAGACACCCGTGATCATTACGCGCGGTTCGAACACGTACGGACCATATCAATATCCGGAAAAGCTTATCCCGCTTTTCATTACGAATTTACTCGACGATCAAACCGTACCGGTGTATGGAGACGGCAAGCAGATTCGCGATTGGCTGCACGTCGAGGATCACGCACGCGGTATCATGCACGTGCTCGAAAACGGGGACCTGGGGCAGATTTATAATGTCGGCGGCGGCAATCCCCGAACCAATTTGGAGATCACAGAAATTCTCATGGCGGGCTGCAGCCGCTCAATGGAAACGCACGTGCGGCATGTGGCCGACCGCGAGGGTCACGACCGCCGCTATGCAATCGACACGGCCAAAGCGCGCGCTCTGGGGTGGAGTCCACAAGTGCCGTTTGAAACAGGTCTGCAGTCAACAATCGCCTGGTACACGGAACACGAAGCGTGGTGGCGCCCGCTTAAATCCGGCGAATTTGCCGAATATTACAAGCGCCAATACGCGCATCGGTAAGACAGGGAGATCGGCTCATTAAAGGCATCATTCTAGCGGGTGGTCTAGGCTCGCGACTGCGTCCTCTGACCAAAATTACAAACAAACATCTGCTGCCGATTTACGACAAACCGATGATTTACTATCCGCTTGAGACCCTGGTGAAAGCGGGCATCAAGGACATCATGATTGTCACCGGCGGCAATTCTGCCGGCGATTTTTTGCGTTTGCTCGGAAACGGCAAAGATTTCGGCCTTAAAGACATCTATTACACCTACCAAGAGGGCGAAGGCGGCATTGCGGACGCACTTAAATTGTGCGAACACTTCGCCGAAGGCCAACGCATCGTTGTCATTCTAGGCGACAACATCGTACAAGAAGATATCAGCCCCTACGTTAAAAAATTTGAGCAGCAAGACTCCGGCGCCAGACTCTTGCTCAAGCGGGTCGCCGATCCGCAGCGTTTCGGTGTCGCGGAGCTCAACGGCGACAGAATCGTAGGAATCGTCGAAAAACCGGAACAGCCGAAGAGTGATTACGCGGTAACCGGGATCTACATGTACGACCGCCGCGTCTTCGATTTCGCACGCCGTCTCTTACCATCTAAGCGTGGTGAGCTGGAGATCACCGATGTCAACAACGCTTATCTCAAAGAAGGCGACCTTTACTACGATATCATGCATGGCTGGTGGACCGATGCCGGACAGTTCGAGAGCCTACACCACGCATCGAATCTTGTCGCGGCCCAGCGCAATGCGGACTAATTTTGCATTCCGGGGGCGCAGATGAGGCGCCTACACTCATTTGGTCACGTTGCGGATTCCTACGCGCGACGGTTGCCCCAATCGCTCAGTGCCGTCGTCGCAGACGTGCTGCAGCCTGCGCGAGCACTCGCATTCGCTGCCGATTTGCAATTAGATGGGATTGCGTTCTACACAATGATCCTCGTCGAGAATCAAAGGGCCGCGACCGCGACTGTACTGTCTAGCGCCGTATTGAGAGCACCGTATGATTTCGATACACGTCGCAGTCTTTTCCGCCTCCTCGCCGAGGAACAGCTGGTTCTCGAGAACGGCGTCACTCAAAAGAACGTACTTACCGTTGAAGGACCTCGCATCGCCACGCTGCGCCATCTCTACCAGCTCTCCGATAATGTCTTGGTTCGCTCATGGACGGAAGCGCAATACCTCGCCTCACTCTTCGGGCATCCCCGCCACAACATAACGATTGCTCCGGCACGAGATCCGGACGTTCCCGCAGCCCGCCCGTCTGATAAAAAGCGCGACAGCATCGTCGTTTGGGCGGCTACCATGACGTCTGCGACGGTCGGCGTTATCGCGTTCGCGCTTGAAGAATTTGTTGCGCCAGTTATCATCGTAAGCAGCGACGGTGCGCCTCTCCCCTTAAAGGCTGCATTCGTGACGCCGGATCGCGGCTTGGAGGCACTATCAACGGCGGCAATCATCATCGATGCGTCTTTGGCCGACCCAGGCACCGGCATCGCGCTCGTCGAGCACGGCGTGCCGGTTGCCACCGCCTCGACCTCGGGTGCGCACGAATTTCTGCATCCATTCTACGCGTACGATCCTTGGGACATCACTTCGATCTCAAGTACGGCCTCCCAGGCTTTGGCGGCCGGCGCTCAGGAGCTGCGCAATGTTCTCCCAACCGTAGTAGAGCCGCGTTCTGAAAACGCCGTTGTTTCCAATCCTCCGTTGGTTTCAATCGTAACGCCCACGTATAATCGACGCTCGCGGCTTCCCGCCACCTTAAAACGCTGGCAGAGACAGACCTACCCCAACTTTGAAATGATTCTCGTGAATGACGGTGGCGAGGCGGTTGACGATTTGGCTAAGGAGTTCTCCTTCGTGCGCGTCTTCTCGCTCGAAACGAATCAAGGTATCCCATTTGCGCTAAACCGCGGGGTACGCGAAGCCCAGGGTAAGTATTTATTGCTCAGCGCCGACGACGATGAATTTGCACCAAGCCACATTGCCAACCTTGTCGCCGCAATGGAGCGTACCTCGGCGCAGGCGGCGCATACGAACGTTCTTGTTCGACATGAAGAAGTGACCGAGAACGGTTCGCATCTGACCTATGGTTACTCGCTAAACTGGAATAATTCCATGGATAAAACAGCGGTCTTGGCCACCGGTGTCATAGGCGTCACCGGCATGATGATGACGAAGGCGGCTTTCGAGTCCATCGGTCGGTATGATACGAACTTGCCCTCCCTCAGAGACTACGACATGATCTTATCGCTAGCCGAACGATACGATTTCGCTCACGTCGATAAGGTTACGGCGGTGTATAGCTACAGGAGCGATCCATCGAGCTACTCCTTCAAAGACCGCAACGTGACTCTGTCCGACGCGCTCCTCGGCATTTACGCAAAGCATCCTACCGACCGGCAGAACGTCCTAAAGGCTCGGGATACCGAAATTTCGCACTATCGCGATCATGACGAACGCCCACTTTTCGAGCCGGCGATGCGCTTGGACTAACCGATATCGGCCAGCAGCGGTGCCTGGCGATCTTTTTTGGAGATGAACGGCTCTCCATCCAGTGGCCACGCAATCCCAATCGCAGGATCGCTCCACAGTACCTGCCCTTCGGACCCAGGATCATAGTGTTCGGTTTGCTTGTACGAAAAAACGACGTGATCGCTGAGGGCAAGGAAGCCATGAGCGAAGCACTTTGGCACATAAAGTTGCACGTGGTTACTCTCCGAGAGTTCAAACCCTTGCCACATGCCGTATGTCGGTGAGCTGCGCCGAATGTCTACAATAACGTCAAATGCGCGACCGTGTAAGACTTGTACAAGTTTTGCAAGTCGTGGATCAAAGTGCAAGCCTCGCAGCGTGTTCTTTTTTGAAAATGAAACACTGTCCTCAAGAAAGGTGTCGGTAATCCCCGCTGCCGCGTAGTGCCGCGCCGAGAAAGTCTGCTTGAAAAAACCCCGTTCATCCCGGTGTACGAGCGGCAGCAGCAGCTTGGCGTCGGCAAACTTCGTATCGCGTAGTTCGATCGGCATCAACTGATCTTAGCCTTCCCAAACCTTCCATGGTGCTTTTCCATCAGACCACAAATCCTCGAGTAGTCTCTTCTCGCGTAATGTATCCATCGGCTGCCAAAAACCGTCGAGCTTGTAAGCGCGCAACTCACTGTCGTTGGACAATTTTTCCAGCGGGCTGCGCTCCAAGATGGTCTGTTCATCGTCAAGATATTTGAAGATTTCCGGTTCAAACACAAAGAACCCGCCGTTGATCCAGCCCTCACCGACCTGCGGCTTCTCGACAAAATCGGTAACGCCATGGCTTCCATCGAGAACGAGACTTCCGAAACGGGCCGGGGGCCGAACGGCTGTCAGAGTTGCGATTTTTCCATGTTCTTCATGAAAGCGCAGCAGATCAGCAACGTCTATTCGTGCTACGCCATCCCCATACGTCAGCATAAAGCGTTCGCCTCGCAAAACGTCCTGGAGTGCGAGGAGTCGGCCTCCCGTCATTGTATGTTCGCCCGTATCCATCAGATGGACCGTCCAGTTCGGGGCGCGGCGCGAACCGTAGGTTACGCTATTAGAGTTCAGATCGAGAGTGAAGTCCGAGTTGTGGGCGTGGAAATTCAAGAAGTAATCTTTGATGATGTTTCCCTTATAGCCGAGCGCGATCACGAATTCGTTGAAACCCGCAGCCGCATAAATGCTCATGATATGCCACAGGATCGGAAAACCGCCGATTTCGACCATCGGCTTCGGCTTTATCTCGGTTTCCTCGGCTAAACGGGTCCCGAGGCCGCCGGCTAGTAGAACGACTTTCAAGCCCGGTTCTCCATTCGAAGGCGCGCGGCGTTGACTACGTCCTGCAAGCCGCTCCGTAAAGTGTGCTGCGGGGACCAGCCTGCCGACCTAAGTTTTTCCACGTTTGCTACTATGTGTTGTGTTTCCCCGGGCGCTTGCTCGCGCGCGCCGAGACGAAGACGATCCGACCCTATTTCTTCCGAAATCATTTGCAACATCTCACGCACCGAGTATCCTTCGCCAGACCCCACATTGACCGAGCCTTCTAGCTGAGATTGCAAGAGTTGTGCGAGCGCGCGCCCCACGTCCGATACGTGGATAAAATCTCTTATCTGCCTACCTTCTGTCGCGAGAACCTCGCGGCCGCTCAGCAGTCTGTCGATCGCGTAAGGAATTACGCGATAAGGCGCATCACCCGGACCGTACACGGTGAAGATCCGCGTCCAGCAGTACGATAATCCGCTGGCTGGAGCGAACCCGGCCAGCACGCGGCGCAGCGCATCCTTACACACGGCGTACAATGATTCTGGAGCCGGTGGCCTTTTTTCATCGAGGGCGCCTTCCGCGACGCCATACTCGGCATAGGTTCCCGCATAGACGGCCCGCTTGCCACCATGCCGTACGAACGCAGCGGTGAGTTGCAATCCAGCCACGACCCAATCCAGATTCTCTTGAACGACCAGGTGGTCCCGTTCGCGCATATACCACGCCAAGTGCAGGAGGTGTGATGGACGGATTCGGGCCACAAGTTTCTGCATAGCGTTTGCATCGAACAACTGAAGTTTGTGCCACGTCGCGAGCCCTCTCAGTGCTTGTGTTGGTTCATGGTCGTTGTAGGTTGCATGAATTTCAAACGCGCTCGCATCGATTGCGTTAAGGGCCGCTGCCCCAATGAATCCGCTTCCTCCTATAACCAGAAGGCAGTTCATGGGTCTTCCGTGCAAACCAAATATCCGTCCGGTGCATCGGTGAGTAGCAGTTTGTCATTGAGTTCGCGGTTGACGGTGAAACGTCCATTCTGCTTCAAGAATTCATCGAGTGCGCTCTTCGGATTGCGCTCCTGGTTCCACGGACGATGAATATCCGCAGATGCACCGAGTGTCGCGACGCTCGTTCCAAAAACGATGAGGGGGCCGCCCTTGCGTACCAACGGCGAATAGAGTTTTAGCTCTTCGAGCACGTGCTCGTGCGTGTGATACGAATCTAAGACGACCATGATTCGCTCGTGCGCCGCAGCTCTTTTCCGAACCGATGCGAGCACTTCCGGGGCGATGGACGAGCCTTCAATGACTTCAATGCGTCTTGCTAACGGATGTTCGGCGATTGCAGCCTTATTGTGCTCGCGGTACTCGATTTCTATCCCAAGGACCTCGCCCTTGCCGCCAATGAGCTCCATAATGGAAGCATACAAGATCAGCGCCCCACCGTGCGCGACGCCCGTTTCTACCACTAGTGTGGGCTTGTAAGACCAGATGAGCTCCTGAAGCGCGACGACGTCTTGAGGATATTGAATCACCGGGCGTCCGAGCCACGTAAAGTTGCGGTAGTACCCGTATTCAAACGTCTTTTCCAAGAAGACGCGCGCCGCGTCTCCGAATTGCGTATCTGCGCGCATGGCCGCAATAGCGGCAGAATCATACGGATCGTGCGAATCGCGAATGCTCAACGTTGCAATCCTTTTCGTTACTCGTAAGGGGGCAGAAAATATCGCGCCAAAAAATCTCGTTTCCGCTCCCACATCACCAAATCCGGCGAACGCCCGCTGACCACGGTGTTGGGCGGAACATCCTGATAGAGCACTGTGGAATTTGCGGACACCACACTATAATCTCCCACCGAGCCCTTACCCGTAACAAATGCGCCGGGAAAAAGAACGACGCCTCTGCCGACGGCTATTGTGCTACCGGGGTCATTCCCCACGGTGACGCCTTGGCAGAAAACGGTGTAATTTTGATAACTTGCTTTGCCGATCACCGTGCTCACCGTATGCGGGATCAGGAAGATGTCCGGTAGCTGTGTATCGTACATAATGAGCAGACCGTGCCGTCCGCGGTTAAGCAAACAAAGCTTTTTTGCAAGGTCCTCGGCTCCGCGCTCGCGCCAAGCGGTATTAGACAAAAAATAAATCAGCGCTGCGAATTGATCGCCGTGCAGATGGTCAAATGTCGCCTCGCCGTCTTTTGAATAACCCCTTAAGGCGATTCTTTGAAAGCAGAACTCAAGACGCTCGAGCGCCCGATCGAGCACGGAGCCAACATCCGAGCGCTGGCCGTCCGGAAATGCCGTGTTAAGAATCGAATTGATGTAGGCGCGAAGGTCGGTCCGCGTAAGCGTGAGCTTCATAGGTTGAGGCGCCCTAATTGATCCCTGCTGAAGCGCTCCATATTCTCACCTTTTAGAAACGCATCGTACCACTGTGCCGTCGCCGCAATCGCGTTCCTAACGTTCATCACAGGCTTCCAACCCAATTCGCGCCGGGCCTTACCGGAATCAAGCGTCAACTCTGGATTTTCATACGGCACGGCGGCTGATTCAACGCAGATGCCATTGCGGTCACCAAGTGATTTCTGCAATGCTGCGACTACGTCCCTGACACTCAAGCGATCGTCGTCGTCTGAGGGTCCGAAGTTCCACGGACCTCCCACGCTCCGGTCCCCTTTCAGTGCGCGCCGCGCTACATCGAGGTAGCCGCGAAGCGGGTCGAAAACATGTTGCCAAGGCCGCACCGCTTCGGGGTATCTCAGAGTTACCGGGACGCTTGCAGTATGCGCACGAATCACGTCGGGGACCAACCGGTCCTCCGACCAATCGCCGCCGCCGATAACGTTGCCTGCTCGTGCTGTAGCTAAGATCGTGCCGCTCGATTCAAAGTACGATTGGCGATATGCGGCGGTAACCAGCTCCGCACACGCCTTGCTGTTGCTGTAGGGATCGTGTCCTCCGAGCCGATCATCTTCGCGAAAAGGTCGCCCCCCCCCGCGAGTCTCATAACACTTATCACTCGTTACGATGACAGCAGCGGAGACATGTCCATAAGCGCGGATCGCGTCCAGGAGATTAACTGTGCCGAGCACGTTCGTTTCGTACGTACCCGCCGGATCGAGATAGCTAGCCCGAACGAGAGCCTGCGCGGCCAGATGAAAAATCGCGTCTGGTCGGCCCGCGCCGATAAAGGCGGCCAAACTCGACCGGTCCCGAATATCGGCGAAGGTCGTTTGCACAGAGGAGGCGAGACCCAGTATTTCATAAAGGCTAGCAGCGCCCGACGGCGGCAAGGAGTACCCCGAAACCACCGCGCCTTTTTGGTGAAGCCAGTACGCAAGCCACGCGCCCTTGAAACCCGTATGACCGGTAATGCAGACCCGAAGACCCTGCCAAAAGCTCACAGAGCGCATCGTTTGACTAGAGCACTGTAAGTTCTTTGTTTTTACGAGGGGAGCCCTCAGCGCAAACCAAAAAGAAGCCGATCATGGACCCCCTGATCACCATTGTGATTACTTCGTACAACTACGCAGAGTTCATCGCGGATGCCATCCGAAGCGCGTTGTCGCAAAGCTACCGCAACCTTGAAGTTTTAATCCTCGACAACGGATCGACGGATAATTCGCTGGACGTCATACGAAGCTTCCAGGACGATCGAATCCGCCTCATCGCACGCCCTGAAAATATCGGTATCCAACAAAATCACATTGACGGAATCCGGCAAGCTCGTGGGGAGTTTCTTTCGTTTCTGTCGGCCGATGACATAATGCTGCCGAGCCTCGTTAGCGACGTCATCGCTTTGCGTAGGAAGTATCCTGATGTCGACATGGTGTACATGAGTGCTTTAATCATGGACGGTGAGGGTCGGGTGCTCTATTACTTCGATCACCCGAGTTTCGAGGGCGCCGAATCCTATACGGGGCGCAACGAGTTCCCGATTTTGCTCACCCGCGATAGTTGCATGTACCTTCCAACACTGTTCTTCCCACGATCGCTTTTCGATGAGTTAGGTCCCCTGGATGACACGCTCGAGATCGTCCTCGACTATGAATTCGGCATTCGCATGGCGTCCGCCGGAAAAACATTCGCATTCAACAGTAAACCTGGAGTGCTCATTCGCTTCCACGGTGAGAACCGATCTGGCGTCAAAAACTTTGTCGCCACGGGCAAGCAGTTGCGCGAGTTTTGTACAGTGCTCGAGCGGTATACGCAGCCGCGTTATCATCAGCGCTTGGCCGGATGGGGCGTAGAGCTCTCGAAAATGGTGGATCTCAAGATTCAAGAGATCCAAAACTTTTTTCCTGACCAGTATGCCGCACAACTTCCGGATCTAACCTCTTATGTAAACCGCGCTCGTAATAGTATCGCAACCGTGCCGGCCGTCGGCGAGGCGACTCTGCGCGGCGAAGGCCTTATTACCGTCGTTGTGCCGGCCAACGGGCGAGGACATTTGCAGCGCGCTCTGCGCTCGCTGCAAATGCAAGACTATCAGAATTGGGAAGCCTTCGTGGTGGGCGATTGTACGTTCGATCCAAGCGGCCTCATTGACGGCATGGGTTTGAGCGCAAAAGTGCGCGTTTTTCGAACGCGGGCGAGAAAGGGGCCGGGCGGCGCACGCAACGCGGGAATCGGCTGCGCTAACGGTGAGATCATTTGCTACCTAGACGAAGACAACCGGTACGAACCAAGTTATCTCGCAGCCGTCGCAAAGGCATTTACCGATCCTTCTGTTCAAGTGACGGTCGGCGCGGCACGTCTCGCAGTAGTGGCCGGCAATGGCGAGGAGTTACGCTCTATCGATCTGGAAGGCCCGCTGGCCCCGGATGGCACGGTTTCGCTCGTTACAAACAGTTTGCCGCTCAATGCGGTCGCGCACCGCAGATCGTGTATCGCCGAAAACGGCAAGTTTCATCCCACCCTTCCGCTGCTCGAAGACTTTGAATTCCTCCTTCGTCTTAATCGCAGTTTCGGCTTCACGCCGCTAGGTGCACCATCGTGCGTCGTCGTCTGCATAGATGCAAGTCTGATCGAACACTACTTCTGGGGACGCAGAAGCGTCGAGGGTTGGAACGAGTTCGCGACTATTTTACAAACGGTTTACAACGCATGCCCGCCACGCACACAGCTAGAGGCAGAGGAGCGAGCCAAGTACGTGGCAACACTGCCGCAGGCTATCCAACTCGGCGTGAATCAGGCAAACAATGTTGACGGCATTTTATCGTTCGTTCTCGCCGTGTCGGGGTCACGGCCAAAGGTGGTCCTCACCTAGGCGGCAGGAGGGGCCGGGACTTTGCCGAGGAGCGTCTAACGAAACCCGAGATGCCCAAGTACTTCCACCATTTCGGTCTGGAGCGCGATCCGTTTCTTGATACGGTCGATCCATATTTCTACTGCGAGTCAGTGGTCGCGCTGCAGGCCAAGCGCCGCCTGTTGTCATCAATCGAGCAATCGCGCGGCCTCTCGGTCATCTTAGGCGAACCCGGAACCGGCAAAACAAGTCTTTCCACTGCGGTCGAGCAAGAACTCCTAAGCGATGATTCGATCATCCTTGGCAAGATTCTCGATCCGACTTTTGCAAGCGAAATCGAGTTCCTCATTTCAGTCGGACGCGTGTTCGGCTTTGCGTTGCCACCAAGGTCGAGCGCAGCGCTTAAAAACGCACTGAAGAATTTTTTCTTCGACACAGCCGTCCTCGAAAATCGGACGCCGGTTCTCCTTATCGACGAGGCTCAAAATTTGAATGACGCCTCGCTCGAGGCGCTCCGGATGCTCCTCAATTATCAAATCCCGCAGAAAAAACTCTTGAATATTTTGTTGTTTGGTCAAAGCGAATTGGAGCGCCGCATTCGCGCGCGGCAAAATCTGGCTGATCGAGTGGACTTGTGGGTGCGTTTGGAACCGCTCGACCAGGGCGTGACGCAAGCCCTTCTTGATTACCGCCTCTCTCGTGCCGGTCTTGCGCCCACCCAGCGACTCTTCAGCGACGATGCTCGAGAGCTCATCTTTCGCGCGACCGGTGGGCTTCCGCGCCGGATCACCACACTCGCTCACGCCGCTATGGAGGAGGCTGCCGAGCGGGGGAGCAGCGGCGTTTTTGAAGATCACGTACGCAGCGCAGCCCTCAACCGCGGACTGACGATCCCGCAAGCGTCCGCTGTAAAAGAGGCGCAGCCCGCGAACGGCGCGGTTCCAAAACGTTCGTTCCTCGAATGGCTTACTCGAAAGAAATCCTGATGGATCCATTCGAGCAGAGCGCCGATATGCGGCTGCTCGAGCTGCAACGTAAAGCGCTCGGCAAGGAGCCGCCTCGACCCTCCAATTGGTCTGCTTCCTCCGTTGACATGCATGAAGGCATTCCGGTTGCTGAAACGCCGATTCCAGAGCTCTCAGGCGCGCGCCTTTTCGTCGACCTTATCGCGAATCCGAAGGCAAAATTGGTCCCGGGCGCAGTCCTCACCGTCTCCTTAGCGTTGCAAAATGCCGGCGACCGGCCGGCCGAAGATGTCAACATCTCGGTGCCAATTCCTGGCGAAACAGCGTACCGACCCGGCTCGCTCCTCATAGACGATCGCACCGCATCGGTCTCCTACGCGGATGCGCTTTTCGGCGAAGGTTTCGTTGTGGAGCAACTAGCGCCGGGACAGCGTATGGGTTTCGTGTGGAAAATCTCGGTCGAGCGGGGGGTTTCAAGCATCGTCGTAACGCCACGCGTTAGCAGCAAAAACGCTGCTGTCATAGGCGCTGCATCGACGCTGCTCTCGCGCGGCAAGCCGGCGACCTCGCCAACGTTGCCCGAGCAATACACCCCGTCGGCACAAGAGATCGAGCGGCCATTTTACGAGCTGGATGAGACTGAAGAACAGAGCCTGGATAAGGAGTTTCCCTCATCCCCGGGATTGCCGTTTGCGGAGGCACCGTTGCCGGTCATGCCGGACGTTCTGCCGGCCGAGGCCCCAGCCGAATCCACAGTACAACCCGTGGTCGAAGAACTGCAGCCGTTGCCCGACCCGGCACCGCAGCCGGCATCGGTTGTGGAAGCCCCGCGCTTGTACTGTATCTTCGATGCTTCATCGCTCGCCACGGTGAAAAAACTCTTCGCGGCCGATTCATTCGGCCAAGTGCCCCATTTCATTTTGCAAAATAGTTTGGCTTGTTCGCTTGCCGCCATGGGCGTGGACACGGGTTTGAGAACGCACTTCTCGCAGCAGGCCGGGATGCTCAGCCGCGCTCTGCTCATGCGTAAATTAGGCAAGCCGATGAATCCGGCTGACTATAGCACAGGCAAAACCGGATTCCCGCTCGATGCTACAGCGCAAGTGGCGCCGGAATCCGCGCCGTCGCCCCTCTACATGGCACTCACACCGGCTGAGGCCGAATTCTGTGCCGCGGGCGCAGAACGCAATCACTTGGAATCATTCATTCGCATTCGTCAGCTTGCGGTTACGTTACAAGCGCGGTACGTTGCGGTGAAAGACGAACATCTACGCAGCCAGATCGAACAACTCTTATCGGACTATGCAACTGCTGCGCGCGCTGCAATCAACCGCATCTTCATTCGTGCAAAGCTCGATAAGAATTTCGATCCGATGGCCGCCGCGGTGGACCCCGCGACGGACAAACTTGCGCACGCTCTTATCGACTCTCTCGAGCGAGTCATCGCCATTTGAAGCTCATCCTTGGAATCCCAACGGGCGGCAAACCTGCTGAGCCCTTCTTGCGCAGCCTCAAGGGGCTGCAACTTGCGCCGTCAATCACGGCTTTCGAAAACAAGACCGCGACGGGAAACTTTGTCCCGGCACAGCGTGAACTCATTGCCGACTATGCCATCGATCGCGGTGCGGACTACTTGATGATGGTTGATGACGACATGGTCGTGCCGCCCGACGCCATGGCGCGTATGCTCGAACCATTTCGGGATCCCACGGTCGGACTCGTTGGAGCGCTGTGTTATTCACGCGACGGCCTGCGCCCCATGGCCGTCACCGATTGGAATCCCGCCGACACGACCCGGGCATCAATTCCGGCCTTCGATGACCGCACCCCGACCTCAGTCGACGGAATTGGATTTGGGATGGTGCTTATCCGGATGGCAACCCTGGGTCGCATGGAGCGCCCCTTCTTCCCCGTTCAAGTGTATATCGAACGCTCGGCTGCCCGCGTGCGAATCTGCAATGAAGATTTTCTCTTTTGCAAACGCGTGCGCGATCAAGGGGAACTAGTAATGCTGCATCCAGGCGTGCGGTGCGGACACTACGACCGCGATTCGCAAAAAACGTATCCGCTGAATTGGGAGCAGCCCGAGAATACGAATTTCAAGCGGATGATGGTTCAAGAAGCCGGCGGGGCAATCGGAATTAAAGCTTTTGACTCAACCGTTGGCCGGATCGAAGAAAAGCACCGCAGTGCTTTTCTTGACTACATTCTGGTCGACTAGCGCCACTTAGCGCATGTGATCCAAACCGCTCGTGCGTTTTTCCTGGAAACCGGTTAGCCACTTGCGGGAAGCGCGCTTCCATCGAGTGAGCGTACCGATTTGTTCTTGAATTTTCTCGGCATTCTGCCGCATAATAGAGATATGGCGATCGCGGGCCATGCCGATGTGGCGAATGCGGTTTAAAATGCGTTCATCGAACTCCGGGGTCCGCACAGACCGCGCAGCGTCCATCGAGTTTTGCAGGGCGTGGCTAAGCCTGCGCTGATCCGCAATGGACTGATCGATGTCTGCTGATACCCCCTCGAGGACGGCCCGCTCACCCTCCGCGCAGGCCGCTTCCAAGGCTGCTAGATCGTTTTCAACGCACTCCAAGAGAGCCTGTGCGTGGATGCTACCCGACGGCGGCAAAACTCGACAGACCGCTCGCCAGCGGATAGCCCTTGGCGCGCGCGACCGTCTCCGTATTAAGGTGCTGCTGCGCCTTAAAGCGAGAGATCGCTTCCGTCCAGGTCTCCCGGAAATCCTTAAAGGTCGGCAGGATTGCTTTGATGCGATTCGGGTCTTTCTTCATGTTCGCCATAACCAACTCGTGGTGCCAGTATTCGTAAATCCGGAAGAGATTTTGTGCGAGTTCCCCACCGACTTCCATGTCCAGTGCCCCCATGAGTAAGCAACACGCGCGCTGGCCTCTCAAGAGGGAATTGTGGATGCCTTCGATATCGTTGACGTCCTTCTCGAACTGCTCGATGGCACGGCCCGAATACAGAATCAACGCGTCGAATATCTTAATGATCAGATCTTCCTTCGATACTGTTTGAATCGAAGCTTCGAGATATTTCTGTTGCGCGTTCGAGGTTGTCATAATCGATGCTAACCGTTCTTAAAGAAGCCGGCAAGTTGGCTCTGTAATGCCTGGAAGCCGGCCATTTGTTTCTCGGTGTTTTGGAATTCGCGGCGCAGGGAATCGGCATACGAGTTTGCGCTATCGGTGACTTGCTTGACTTGCTGCTGCAACGACGTTATTTCGTCGCTATTTGCGTTTTCAAAGCCCTGCAGAACCGACGTGTTCGGAATTTTGCCGACCAAACCGAATGACAACAACGTTGGCTGCCCGGTAAGACCCGTGAGATAGGTTCCCAGGTTTGCGATGACGCCCGTGGGTGCGGTAAAGAGCGTCTGCACCTGGGTTCGATTGGCCGTCAATGCCGCCTGAAACTTCGCAACGTCGAGCGGCGCCAATGCACCGTCGGTGCCTCCGAGCGTCTGCGTTGTTACCGGCCCGCTGGCATTGGCAGCTCCGCCGGATGGTGCAAGGACGGTAAAACTGGAGTTGATCTGCAACCCGATGGTGGAGAGCGAGTTATAGCCGTTCGTGCCTCCACCGATGCCCGCCACGATCGTGGTTAACGCGTCTTTGATTCCTGCTACATCGGCATTTCCGTACAAAACGCCACCGCCGACGCTCTGGGCCTGGCTTGAAAGGGACCCCGGCTTCGCGGCAACGACCGTTGGAGCCACCGTCGCGGTGTTGATTTCGTTGATCGCTGCGTTGTACGTCGTGATAAAACCGTTTACGGCGCTTACGAGACCCGAGGAATCCGCCGCGACCGTCAGCGTGGACTGCGTGGCCGTTGTCTGCAGCAGGTTCAAATTTATCCCCGGCACAGCGGTCGAGATGGTATTTGAATTGCTGTAAATGGTGCTTGTCGAGCCCCCGGGGTTCTGCACGGTGACGAAAGCTTGTTGGCCGACCGTGCTTGTCGACCCGGCCCCAGTCAGGCCGGAGGCCGAGAGGAAGTTACTCGTATCGCTTCCGGACCCGAGCACAATACTTTGCGGCCCGGTGCCGTTATTGGTGATCGAAATCTTGCCGGTTTCTTGATCGAAGGTCGCCGTAACCCCAGCTCCTGAGGCATTGATGCGTTTGAGCACATCGGACAAAGCGTCCTTGGTATTATCGACCGCGATGGTCACGCCATTCACGGTGAATGTTCCAGAGGTTACCGCGGTGACGTACCCGGCATCGGTCGTGGCTCCAAACTTATTTACCGAGTCCAAGAGTTGGACTTGGTTCACGCCGCCGACTCCGGCAACCGCAGTGATTAATCCGCTGCTTGCGCCGTTTACGAGTTGGGCCTGGTCGAGCTTGAAGACTTGTAAAATGTTGCCGTTATCAGTGGCAGACCCAAGCGTGATCGGCTTGGCCGTGCTACTGAAAACGACCGTGTCGCTCCCCGCGGCCGTGGTCGCGAGGAATGTCGAATCACCCGTTACTGTGCGCACTTGGTTCGTGATGTTGTTAAGAATGAAATCCAGCGACTGCGAGGTAACGTCGTAGCCAATCTTGACTCCATCCACGGTAACGGAGGCTCCGCCCTTCGAGGGGTCGCCATTTGAAGGCGTAATTTGCGTGTAGGTCGCGTTTAAAACGATGGAGCGCGCCGGGTTGCCCCCGATCAGGTCGTTCTCGCTGTGACCATACGTTGACGAACTCGTAACGGAGGATGCGGTGGCTAGGTGCGTCGCCAAAATGGTATACGTTCCAGGCGTCGCAGTTACGCTGGGATTCGCCGTTCCCGTAAGAAACGACGGATTGCTTTCCGTGGCGCTCACGGCATTGAACAACTGCGGATTCGAGAGCGTACTCAGCGATTGCTGGACGGCCGAAAAGAGTGCGTTGATCTTAATC
>JBHEMH010000035.1:16862-17104 GCA_046262675.1 Vulcanimicrobiaceae bacterium | reverse complement strand
GTGCATCAGCATCGTCGACTGGAACGCTAGCCCTCAACACTCCGGGTAACAACGGTAACGGCAATACCGGGAGCAACAACGGCAATAACGGGAGCAACAACGGATACAACGGGAGCAACAACGGCTACAACAACGCTCCAAACGGCAGCGTGCCGGTCAACGGCAAAGCCCCGATATACGCTAATGCCCCGATAAACGGAAATGCTCCCGCGCATGGCAATGGGCCCGTGGCCGGTGCACCG
>JBHEMH010000035.1:0-16852 GCA_046262675.1 Vulcanimicrobiaceae bacterium | reverse complement strand
TTCCAGGACCGCACGGCGTCGCACCTGCGCCGATTGGCGTCGGAGTTCCGGGAATGATCCTCGGACCGAGCGGCTTCTATGTACCCGCACCTTCATCGGTTGCCCGTACGCCAAGGACGATCGCGGCTGGGCGGACGGCGCGCGCAAAACACCCGACGCGTGTCCTGGCGGCTGCCGTTGGACCCGAGTCGATCCAACTGGTTCCACTCTCGAAGACACCGTGCGTGTGGCACCGCACCGCCGTTCTTGGCGCGGCAATGGGACCGAATCGGCGAATTGGCCGATCGTACGGTCCTGGATCGCGCGCGCACCGTCATTCGAACTGCCGATAGTTCGCGAGCATAGGAGAGACCCAAGAGAGAAGGGCCGCATGTGCGGCCCTTCTTTTCGTTTTACGGAATGCGTTTCGAGACGCCGGTACCGGTCTGCGTCCAGTGAATTTTGGTCGGTGCTCTTTTCGTTGATAAATCGATACGTTGGGGGGTATTTACGCCTGCACTGTTCATGTTGGCAAACCGGTAAGCATCGTGCGCATCGTCGTAGTTGTAAATTGAAACACTGCGGTAGACCTTGCCGCTAATCGTTGCCGGCCCCTGACACACAAGGAAAGCCTTGCGCTTCGTCCAGGCGCATCGGTTCGTGCCGGCAACGTGCGTGGAGATCGAGCTTGTCGGCGGGCGACTGACTCTTGGGGCCCAAGGAAATCGCAGCAAAAACGGTCAGTTTCAGCAAGTGGTCCCTCCTTTGCCGGACCGGCTGTGCCTCGTAGCGCTAAAGGTCCTCCGTGGTGACTGCGGGAACCTCGGCCCTGCCGGAACAGATGGGGCTTTTCGTTATAAGCACCGGTCCGGACGAAGAATTTCCTAGAGGGGCCACTGGCTCCAATGGATGGCTTAAACCGCCTCGTCCCCCCGAATGAACGGGGGTCCCGCGCGCGATAGTTTGCGCGGGGGCGCGCAGAAGCGATTCCAACGCATCGTGTTGGACGCGCTACGGAGCGCCAGACGGCTTGCGAAGAAAGTCGTCCCATTTAAAAGGACGGTATACATTGTCGACGGAGATTTTGATCTCCAGCGACCCATGGGAAAACCGGGTTGCTATTCTTGAAGACGGTTCGCTCAGCGAAATCTACATCGAACGCGAAGAGAAAGTCATCGGTTCGATCTACAAAGGAAAAGTCCAGAACGTTTTGCCCGGCATGGGCGCGAGCTTCGTGGACATCGGCCTGGGCCGCAACGCCTTTTTGTACGTTGACGACATCAACAAGACTCCTCTTAACATCGGTGATGTCGAGATCACCTCGGGACGCAGCGGCTGGACCATTAGCGAGAAGGTTAACCGTGGCGACGACGTGCTCGTTCAGATCGTCAAGGAACCGCGCGGCCTCAAAGGCGCGCGCATCTCAACCAACATCTCTTTGCCGGGCCGCTATCTGATTTTGATGCCGACCGGCAAATACAGCGGCGTCTCGCGTAAGATCGATACGGCTGAAGAGCGCAACCGCCTCAAAGCGGTCATGAAACGCATTCGTCCGGAAGGCATGGCCACGGTCGTGCGTACCGCAGCGGCGGGTGTGAGCGAGGCCGAACTGATCGCCGATCTCGGCGTGCTCATTCGTATGTGGCACGGCATTCTCGAGACGTTCAAGCGCGCGGCTTCTCCGTCGCTCCTGCACAAAGACATGAACCTCGTGTTCAAGGCGGCGCGCGACTTTATCACGGCCGATGTCGACAAAGTGCTGATCGACGATCCGGAAGAGTACCGCAAGGTCCGCGAGTTCTTGCAGTTGCTTGGACCGCAATATCTCGATCGGGTCGAGCATTATAACTCCGGTCGCGATCTTTTTAAAGATTACAAGGTCGACGAAGAACTTCAGAAGCTCATGCGTCCGAAAATTAATCTGCCCTCAGGCGGGTCCATTGTGATCGAGACGACTGAGGCGCTGACCGTTATCGACGTCAATAGCGGCAAGTTTACGGGCGGAAAGAATCTCGAAGATACGATCGTCAAAACCAATATTGAAGCCGCGGCAGAAATTGCGCGTCAAGTGCGCTTACGCGACATCGGCGGAATTATCGTCTGCGACTTCATCGACATGAACACCGAAGGCGCGCGCAACAAGGTGGTACAAACGCTCGAAAGCGTCCTGCGCAAGGATCGCACCCGTGCGACCATTCAGTCATTCTCCGCACTCGGGCTCTTGGAGTTCACGCGTAAGCGCGTCGGAAAAGATTTAGGCGCGCAACTCCGCGGCGCTTGTCCGACTTGCAACGGCCTGGGCAGCGTGCTCTCCCCGCAATCCACCGCGATCGAGACGTTCCGCCAGATTCGCAAGGGACACCTGGCGAACGGCGGCCACACGCTTCCGATTGTCGTTGACACGTTCCCGACCGTGGCCGCGCAACTCGAATACTGGTACGAGGACGAAGCCAAGGAACTCTCACAAGAGATCAAACAGCCCATTCATGTGCGCGTCGATGCATTGTTGCATCCGGAACGCACGAAGATTCACGCGCTTGCAGAAGGTTCGAGGGTGCTGCAGCCCAATCTGCGCGTGGGCGACGAGCACGAAGTCGACATTCTCAATGCGCGCCTGCCGAACCAAACCTCGGCGGTCACGGTGCTGGACAATCAACTTGTCGAAGTCGAAAATGCCGCCAACTTCGCCGGCCAAACGATTCGCATTAAGATCATCGATGTCGACGAAGACGGCGCGCTCGCAGAACCGCTCGGTGCCGTCGCAACGGCAACCGAGGGGAAGAAAAAACGCCGCCGCCGCGGCCGCAAGGCACCCATGACGGCCGACGAGCAGGCGCAGCAACTGCGCGAGCTTGCCGAAGAAGCAGCCAAAGGTTCGCGTCCGGTTCCGGCCATCGGCATTTCAACCGAAGCGGAAGCCGAAGACGAAGAAGCGCAAGATAAAACCAAAGTTGCCGCTCCGGTCGCAATCGGCGTGGAGCAGAAACCGGCAGAGACCGCATCGACCGCGCCCCCGCTCGAAGCCGACGGGACGCATCGCAAGCGCCGCCGGCGCCGTCGTCGCGGACGCGGCGTCCATGGCGACGCGTCAGCATTTGGAGTAGCGCAAGAAAGCGGCGCGGAAACCGCTGCTGCCGAGGACGTTGAACCTGAGGTTGAGCAGGCACCTGCGCAGCCCTCAAGCGTTCCCGAAACAGCGGCCGAAAGCGAAATCCGGCGCAAGCGCCGCCGGCGGCGCCGTCGTGGACGGGGCGATCGTCCGGAAGGCGCTCCCCCGCAAATTCACGGTGCGCCACCGGCCGCACCGGTGCCCGATCGTCACATCTTCCGCGTGAACGCCGAAGGCGCCGCGGAGCCTACGGGACAAACGGCGCCGCGCGAGCCGTCGCGCTCGATTGCGCCATGGAACCGCCGTCCGGCTCCCCCGGCAGTCGAAGCCCCGCCTCCCTCGCTGCATGTTCCTGAGGAGCCCGCACGCGTAACCAAACCGGTACGCCGCCGCCGAGCTCCCGCCGGAGCGCCGCTCGTCGCGGCAGAGTTGCAAGGTTCGCAACAAGCCGCCTTGCCGAGCCCTCCGGCAGAAGCAAAGCCAAAACGCGCGCGCAAAAGCCCAGCCGCGTCCGGCGACGGTGAAAAACCGAAGCGTAAGGCCGCGCCCGCCAAGAAGACGGCAACCGCGAAGAAGAAGTCGCCGTCGAAAACCGCCGTCTCCCGCAAGAAGAAAGAGAAATAAAAGAAAAAGACCGCTGCGGCGGTCTTTTTCTTGCTTTAAGGGTGCGATGGAAATATTTGTGGATTACGACGCCACCATCACGGACGTCGACACGTTCAACGTGCTGGTGCAACACGAATCCCGCGATGGCAAGTGGCGTGTCCTCGAAGAGGCCTTGCACACGCGCGCAATGACGTTGCGCGAGGTTCTTGCGGCCGAGGCGTCATTGATTACGTGTACGCTCGATGAGGCCGATGTCTTCTTAACCGCGCAGACGCGTTTTGACCCATGTTTTGCCGGCTTTGTTGCGCAATGCGGTGCGCGCAACGTGCCGCTTACAATCTTGAGTTCCGGGATTGCCCCGCTCATCGAGAAGGCCCTACAACGCAACGGCGTCGCCGGGGTCCCAGTGCGCGCAAATGGTGTCGAGCCCAGTCCGGATGGGTGGATTATGCATTTTCGCGACGAGTCCGATAACGGCCACGACAAAGCAGCCGAGGTGCGCGAAGCAAAAGCGCGCGGATCAAAAACCGTGTATATCGGGGATGGTTTTTCAGACTTCGAGGCGTCGCTCGAAGCCGACGTGCGATTCGCAAAGGCCGGCCACGCGCTCGTGCGCTACCTGCGCGAACGCCGCGTGAGCTTCAGAGAGTTTTCAGACTTCTCCGAGGTCGCCGCGGCGCTCTTTTAGACCAGTGCCGTGCGACTTACTGAGGCGTCGCGCCGCCTAGTTGCGCGATTTTGTTTTGCAAGAACGTCACCGCTGCTTGGAGCTGCGTGTCTTTGCTCAGGTCCCCGTACCGCGGGTTCTTGTTTTCCGCCGTTGTGATATCCGGCTGAATCCCCACCGTGTTGATGTCGCGGTTGTGCGGCGTCAAGTAACGAGCGGTGGTAATCTTGACGGCCGAACCATCCGGAAGCGGGTAGATTGTTTGTACGACGCCCTTGCCGAAGGTCTTGGTGCCGATGATCGTACCGACGCCGCTGTCTTGAATTGCGCCCGAAGTAATCTCCGAAGCCGAGGCTGTGTGGGCGTTCACGAGAACGGCAAGCGGAACCGGGTTGATCGCGGTGTTCTCCGCCTCAAGGGTAGTGATTTGCGATTGACGTGATTCCACTGAGACGATCGGGCCGCTGGGAATGAACTTAGAACTCACGCCCACTGCCGCATCGAGATACCCGCCGCCGTTATCGCGCAAGTCCATAACGAAAGCGCGTGCGCCCTGATTTTGCAGGCGGTCGAGCGCCGTGGTTAATTCCATTGCCGTATCGCGACCAAACACGGTAAGTTCAACGTAGCCGATCTTGTTGGGAAGCATCTTCGAATACACGCTCAGTTGTTTGATTGGCGCGCGTACAATGCTTATCGGTGTGGGCAGCAGTTTGCCCTCTCGCAGAATCTGCAACGTAACCGTCGTGCCTTCTTTGCCGCGTAAGAGCGAGGAGGCTTGCTGAATCGTCAATCCTTTGCTGGACTTTCCGTCGATCGTATAGATAACGTCGTCTTGCTGGACGCCCGCTTTATCGGCAGGTCCGTCCGGGACGATGTTGCTTACCGTGATCATCTTGCTCGTCTCGTCGCTTTCGATGACGATGCCCGTCCCGGAGAACGTCGTGCCATCCAAACCGGCGTTGAGGTCTGCGTAATCCTTTGGGCTCAAGAACGTCGTGTAGCGGTCCTTGACCGCGCCGAGCATTCCGGAAATAGTGGCATACGTGAGATCGCGCGCCCCGAACTTACTGCTGCGATACGTGCTCGAAGCTTGCTCAACTTCGCGATCGAGCGAGCGGATATTTTGGGATACATCGTCCGACGCGTGCAAAACTGCCACTTTGGGATTCGCCACGCCTTCGCGCTTTAAATAAGTGACCAAGCTATCATGGGCATTATCAAGGACGGTCTGCGTGTCGACTTTCTTGTAGAACTCTGCAAACAGGCGCTGGTAGCTAATTGAAATCTCTTGGGCGTCCAGCAACGCGAAACCGTGTGCGGCGGGCGTAGCCGCCGGGACGCGCGCTGTGGTCAGCGCGAGCGCGAGCAAGATTGCGAACGAAATAAACCTTTTCATATCCTACCTAGGAGCCGTCCGTTTCAAGAGCGCTTTAGCGGCGGCGAGCTGTTGATCTTTCGGTGTGTCGATGAGCGCGGGATCTGGATTCTGATTGACGACGAGATTCGGATCGATGCCCTTATGCTGGATATCGCGCCCGAGGGGGGTAACGTAACGGGCGGTCGTGATTTTAAGAGCACCGCTATCCGGTAGCGGATAGATACTCTGAACAACGCCCTTTCCGAAGGTCTTAGTTCCGACCAGACGGGCCAATTTGTAGTCTTGAAGGGCTCCGGCTGTGATTTCCGAGGCGCTCGCCGTATATTTGTTCACCAAAATGACGAGCGGGGTAAGGCCGTCGATGACCTCGCCGTTTGCGTCCTGCGTATCTTTGGCGCCTTGCCGGTTGATCGTGGAAACAATCGCGCCGTGAGGCACGAAGTAACTCGAGATGCGCACCGCGGCTTCCAGCAGCCCGCCGCCGTTGTTGCGCAGGTCTAAGATGTAGCTCTTCGCATGATGCGCCTTGCCGTAAAGCAATGCTTTCTTGATTTCATCCGCGGATGTTTCGCCGAAGTCCGAAAGCCGGATGTAGTCGACGGTGCTATGGTCTTCCATCTTCGCTTTGACCGTGGGTACGTGAATCGTTTCGCGCACGACGCTGAAGCCGCGACGGCTCTTCTTTTTGTACGGATGCGTTTGTAGGCGCACGGTCGTGCCTGCCGGACCGCGGATCAGGCGTTCCACCGCATCAAGTTTCAAGCCCTTTGCAACGTGGCCGTCTACCGCGTCGATAATGTCGCCGGGCTTCATGCCGGCGCGCGCCGCAGGTAAACTTTCAATCGGGTCGACCAAGACGTCTCCCGTCTTGGGATCTTGAACGATGTATACACCGATGCCGCCAAAATTGCCGCCCTCAAGTGATTCGTTGAGCCCTTGGATCTCACGCGGCGAAAGATAGACGGTGTATGGATCACGCAGCGAATCCATCATTCCGCGAATTGCAGATTGCGTGAGGTCAACGTTGCCTACCCGCGAGCCGAAATGTTTTTCCGCAAAGGCAAGCTCGTTATTGATGTGCGCTTTGTCCAGGACGGGATTTCCCGTCGCCGTGTTGCGCGGCAAGATCGAAGCGTTGAGATGCCGCTGAGAGAGCACAACTTTAAGGCCCTGGCGCTCGCCGTCGAGCAGTGTTTGCGCGTTGATCGGTTTGTAAAATGTTTCTTCAACGCGCCGGAAGGCAAGGTCGACCAAACGTTCATCGGGTGAACCCGGCTCGAGAAACGACTGCAAATCGACGCTCGCCACATCGTGGCTGATGTCTGAGCTCGTGCTCTCTGCTGCCTGAAGGCCGCTGCGGTATCCCAAGTACAAGGCCCCAGCGAGGGCAACGGCGACCACGATCAGCGCGGCGGTCAGCGCGCGAAGTTTGGATGACATTCTATCCTCTAGATACCCACATCGGGCTTGGGGGTTGCTGTGTTAGCGCAGCCTTGACGCTGGGTCGACCGTCTTTCCGTTCATCCGGACTTCGAAATGCAGATGGGGACCCGTCGAGGCGCCGGTGGAACCGACTGCGCCGATGGCTTGGCCCCGCTGAACCTCTTGTCCCGCCGACACGAAGATCTGCGAACAGTGCCCGTAGCCGGTGGAAAGCCCGTTTCCGTGGTCGATCAAGATGAAATTGCCGTATCCGCCGTACCACCCTGCGGAGATAATGGTGCCCGCGGCGGCGGCGCTGATCGTCGTGCCCATGGATGCGCCGATGTCGAGCCCTTGATGGAACTCCATTCCGCCGCCAAAGGGGCTATGCCGGTAGCCGTAAGGTGAGGTGATCGTGCCGGAGACCGGCCAAGAGAGCGAGCCACTGTCTATTACCGGCGGTCCAGGGACGCCGGCTGCACGCTGCCGCGCGATTCGCTCTGCCTCAATCTCGCGTTGCCGCGCAAGAATAAGCGCTTCGAGCTGCGCTTCCTCGCCGGATGAGAGGCTTTCCATCTCGGCGACTTGACCCGCAACGTGGCGGCGCTGATCGTCGGCGATGGCTACCAGATTCGCGCGTTCGTCCGCCAAAATCGCGAGCTGGTTTTTCGCGCGCCGCTGCGCTTCCGCGGAGGCTTGCAATGCGGCTTGCGTGGCCTCGAGCTCTTGCTCCGCAGATGCGACTTTCTTCTCCGCTGTGCGGCGCGTGCGGATCGCACGTTGATTCGCAGCGATCAGTAGACGCAAATCGTCCCAGCGCTCGACAAAATCCGAGAACGACGTGGCGGAGAGCAACACGTCGATATAGCCCAAGTCGCCGTGCTGATAAATGTCCACCAGACGCCTCTTGAGCGCATCGCTGTGCCGTTTCAGCGTCGCCTTTGCGGCACTCAGTTGAATCGTAGTCCATGCGAGCCGCTTCTCGGTCGCATGCTGTTGCGCAGAGAGTTCGTCCAAATGGACGTTGACGGTGCCGATCGCTGCATTTGTTTGCGAAAGCTGTGCCTTGAGGTTCCCGACGCGGACTTGCGCGCCATGCAACTCGTGGCGCTTTGCGCCCAGCTGGGCTTGCAATTGCTGCGCCCGCTGGCGGTGCGCTTCGATCTGCCGGTCGTAGGACGTGCGTGAGAGCGCCGGTGCGCACAGCAGCAGGAGTGCGAGCGCGGATGCAGCGATTCGGCGCAAAGTCACTGGCGCCGCTTATCCTTGACGTAGACAGAACCGCCCAACTGTTTCGCATAGCGCTTGAGCTCTGCTGCGGCTTCTCCGATTTGTGCATAGTTATCCATGGGTCGTTGCTCGCTCGTGAGGATTGCAATTGAGAGCGACATAATCGGATACCGGTTTAACGTGCCGCGACGGTCCCGCGTTTCAATGTACCCAACCCGCAGGTCGTGCGCGTTATACAATTTGCGAATATCGGAGTCGAACTGCGCGATGATTTCCCGCGCGATTTCCTCCGAACGGTCGGGGCTTGTCACAACGAGGAAGTCATCGCCGCCGATGTGCCCGACGAAGTCGCCCTCGTTTCCGCGCCGCCGCACCGCGTCGACCGTGGTTGAGGCGACGAGCTGAATTGCTTCATCGCCGTGCGTAAAACCATAGACGTCGTTAAAGGCTTTGAAGTTATCGAGATCTTCGTAAAGCACCGCGAATGGTTCGTGAACTTCGATTCGCCGCTTGAGTTCGGCTTCGATTGCCAGGTTTCCGGGCAAACGTGTGAGGGGAGAGAGCGAAGAGTCAACCGCGACGCGGCGAATTTTTGCCCGCACGCGTGCGAGCATCTCTTGCGGACCGAAGGGCTTGGTAATGTAGTCATCTGCGCCGGCGTCAAACCCCGCGACCTTATCTTCCACCTCGCCTTTTGCGGTCAGCAGAATGATCGGCACATGTGAATTCGTGGGATGCTTACGAATGCGACGCGTTGTCTCGTAGCCATCCATCGCCGGCATCATGACGTCAAGCAAAATCAGATCGGGCTGAAGATCTTCTAGCACTTGCATTGCTTCGAGGCCGCTGGCCGCGGAAGTGACATCGTAACCCGCAAGCTCGAGGTTCGTCGTAATAATCTTCCGTAAGTTGCGATCGTCGTCGACGACCAATATTCTTCTCCCATGCGTGTCGTCGAAGCGCATGTTCGTCATTCGCGCACCGGCATCGTAATGATAAAGGTGGACCCTTTGCCCGGCTCGCTTCGCACGTCGACTTTGCCGCCATGTGCTCGAACAAGCGAGTGCACCAAGAACAGCCCAAGTCCACTCCCTCCGACGCTTGAGGTCAGTTCGGAATCGACGCGATAGAAACGGTCAAAGATGAGCGGCAGATGCTCTTCGTCAATGCCGATGCCTTCATCGTGGATCTCGATGACGGTGTGGCGGTCTTCTTCGCGCGCCTCAACGCGCACGGTACCCCCAGCGGGCGTATACTTAATCGCGTTATCGAGAATATGCGTGAGTACGTCGACAATACGATCGGGGTCGCCGGAGATTTTGACGCCGTTGGTTTGGAGCTGGATGCGGTGCAAGGAATCATCGTAGGAGAGATCCCCAACGACGCGTTCCAGAATCGTATCGAGCGAGAGCCGCACGCGGCGCTTGAGCATTTGGCCTGCCTCGACACGCGTGACGAGCAGTAAATCGTCGATCAAACGATTTAGGCGGTCGGTTTGCTGATCGACAACGCCCAAATAGTCGAGCCTGGCAGCTTCGTCGAGCCCGGGATTCGAAAGCAGCGTGGAGCAGTACGCCTTAATCGCGGCAAGCGGGGTTTTGAGTTCGTGGGAGACCGTGCTAACGAATTCGTTTTTGAGTTGCTCGATTTCATCGGTGTGCCGTGCCGACATGCAGGTGACGAGCCACCCGTCGCAGTCTTCGCCGGTGCGCAGCACTGTAACGTAGGCACGAACGTCCGCGCGGGAACCCGCAGGATCGAGAAAGCAAAAGCGTAGTTCGTGCGCTGCTCCGTCCATGGGGACGTCCAAGATTTTGTGCAGCTCATTATTCGCAAGGAGGTCGCGAAAAGGTTTACCGAGACAGCGTTGCGCGGAGTACCCGGTCAGGGCTTCAGCTGCGAGATTCCAGCGAGCGATTTTGGCGGCCGCATCAAGCTGAATAACCGCATCCCCAACCAGACGCGAGAGCGCCTCGTAAAGGGACTTGTACGAGAGAACTTCGGCGAGAAGCTCGGTGCTTACGTCCGCAGGTATCGTCCGACCGATATCCACGATGCAATGATTCCAACGGCGCTGCCGACCAGTAAGAGTTCGAGGGCGAGACGCGCCGGATCAACGGCGCTTGCATTAAGCTGAACAAACGGCAATGCGGCGGCAAGTTTCGGAAAGAGTTCGTACTTCGCGATGGCGAGCAGGATGACGGCGATCAGCGCGCCGACGAGGCCGTCGAGAAATCCCTCGCAAATGAAGGGCAAACGGATGTACGCATTTGTTGCCCCCACGAGCTGCATGATAGAAATCTCACGACGCCGGGCGAAGACCGTCAAGCGAATCGTGTTCGAGATGATGATCGAAGCGACGACGATAAAAAGCACGATCACTGCAACGCCGATATTTCCCAGAACCTTGCTGAGCTGCAACAACTTTGTGACGACGTCTTGACCGTAGTTCACGCTTGCGACCCCCGGAATTTTTTGAAGGTGCGCAGCCACGGGCGCTGCTAGCTCCGGCGCGCTCACGCGGACGCGGAATTTATCGGGCAGCGGATTCTCGGTGAGAATCGATGTGTCGATTTGTCCCTTCATCCGGCTGCGTAAGTCGTTCAGGCCCTGCTTCTTGGGAACGAAAATGGCGGAAACGATGCGGGGATCATTGTGCAGGGCGGTGCGCAGGCCGGCGACCTGTGCGTCCGTCGCACCTTCTGCGACGTAGACGGATATCTCGATTTGGTTGAAGACTTCCGTCCCGAGATGGGAGAGCATCCCGCGGACGAATAAAAAAACGCCCAGCAGAACGATGGTGACGGTAACGGTGCCGATTGCAGTTGCCTGCATGCCGGCGTTGCGAGTGAAGTTTCGAAAAACCTCACCCAGAAAGAATTTGATTCTGCCCGAGTCCAAGGAAGTAATACCCTCGCTCTTCATCTGTAACGACGCGTCCCTCTTCGAGACGAACGACGCGCCGGCGCATGCGGTCCACGACGGCCTGGTTGTGCGTTGCCACCACGACCGTCGTGCCTTTTAAATTGATCCTTAGCAGGAGCTCCATGATCTCGGTGGTGTTTGACGGATCCAGATTTCCGGTCGGTTCGTCGCACAAAAGCAACTTCGGGTTGTTGACCAGGGCGCGTGCGATAGCCGTGCGCTGTTGTTCTCCACCCGAGAGTTCGTTCGGATACATGCGGCTTTTGTGCGAAAGCCCGACCAGATCGAGCGCGCGCGGGACTTGGCGCATGACGTCTCGCGTCTTTGCGCCCGTGACTTGCAGCGCGAAGGCCACGTTTTCCCAAACGGTCTTATCGGTGAGCAGTTTGTAATCTTGGAAGACCACGCCGAGATGCCGGCGCAGTGCCGGCACGCGCGGGCCTCTGAGACGATCGACGCGGATGCCGTCAACGATGACGTCGCCCTTCGTGGGCATCATCTCACGATAGAGAATTCGAAGCAGGCTCGATTTTCCGGTACCGGAATGGCCGACGAGGAAGACAAAAGCGCCCTTTTCGATTTCGAGATCGACGGCATCAAGAGCGCGCACTCCGTTTGGATAAACGAGTGAAACGCCGCGAAGTGAGATCATCGGTTGAAGGGTTTTTCCGAGCTTGCGGGCGGATACCTCCGGGACATGAATTTCGACTTGAACGAAGAGCAGAAGGCCATCCAAAGCCTCTGCCGCGATTTTGCCCGCGAAGAAGTGGCGCCCCGCGCCGAGGGAATGGATCGCGAGGAAGCCTTCCCCTACGATCTGGTCGCAAAGATGGCCGAGATGGGGTTGATGGGCCTGCCCTTTCCTGAGAAGTACGGCGGGTCGGGTGCGGACACGGTGAGCTATGCGCTCGCGGTTATGGAAATCGCGCGCGCCGACGCATCCACGGCGATCACAATGGCCGCGCATGTGTCTCTCGGTGCGAGCCCGTTCTACTTGTTCGGCACCGAGGAACAGAAGCAGAAGTATCTCGTTCCGCTGGCTCAAGGCAAGATGCTGTGGGGCTTCGGCCTGACCGAGCCCGGCGCCGGCAGCGATGCGGGCGGCACGCAGACCAAAGCCGTGCTCAAAGACGGCAAGTGGGTGATCAATGGAACCAAGGCTTTCATCACCAATAGCGGCACGGACATCAGCGGCGGTACCACCATTACTGCGGTCACCGGCAAGAGCGGCGAACGCAACGAGATATCCACAATCATCGTCCCGCAAGATACGCCGGGCTTCGCGCGCAGCAAGAAGTATAAGAAAATGGGTTGGCGCGCATCGGACACGCGCGAGCTTTCCTTTAATGATGCGGCCGTGCCCGAAGAGAACTTGCTCGGCGAGCGGGGCAACGGACTGAAGAACTTCCTGACCATTCTGGACGGTGGGCGTATCTCGGTCGGCGCGCTCTCGGTCGGGCTGGCGATGGGCGCATATGACGAGGCGCTCAAGTACTCGAAGGAACGTCATCAATTTGGCAAGCCCATCTCGAAATTTCAGGCGATTCAATTTAAGTTGGCGGATATGATCACCGAGATAGAGCATGCCAAACTTATGATTCTCAAAGCGGCGTGGGAGAAAGATATGGGCCGCGATTTCGCGCTCTCCGCCAGTCTCGGCAAGCTCTTCTCGGGCGAAGTCTCACGCCGCGTGGTTAACGAAGCGCTGCAGGTTCATGGCGGCTACGGCTTTATGGACGAGTATCCGGTCTCGCGCATGTACCGCGATCAGAAAATTAACGAGATCGGCGAGGGCACAAACGAAGTGCAGCGGCTGGTGATCGCGCGCATGTTGGGCATGTAGTTGGGCTTGGGATACCCCATGCGCAGCGACCCGTTCTTTGCGTGGCTCGTTCCTCTTGCTTTTGTCGGCTCTTTAGCATGGATTAGTATCGCAATCGCACTGGCGTTGAAAGGAAACGATATGGAACGTTCCGACCGGGTGGCGCAACTGTACGGCTATAGCGTGTGCCTCATCGCGGTTGTGGTTGCACTTATCAGCATCTCTTCTCTGATTGACAACCTCTTCAAACTCTCAAACCCGCTCGCGGAGCGCGGGTATCCGTACTCGGTCGGCAACGCGTCGTTGCATTCGTTTGAGGCGTACAAAGCGACGGCGGACCAGAGCAACGACGGCACCGCGACCTACCAGACCAGCCATGTCGCCGGGGTTCCCTTTCCGCCGAAGCTTCTAGGATCCGCGCCCGCCCGCGCCAGTGTTTCCGATGCCGCATTGCGGGCACGGTACGAGGCACTGCGCGCCGATCGTTTGGACAACGTGCGATATGAGGCCACACGTTCGATGACCGCAGCCATTGTGATGCTGCTCATTGCCGCGGGACTCTTCGTTTTTCACTGGCGCTGGCTGCGCACCCGTTCGGTCGCCTAGCGTGTTCAGACTTTCTTCAGATTCTTTTCATAAGAGGTAGAGATCATGATTCGTCATTTTTCGGTTCTCACGCTGGCCGCCGTTTTTGCCCTGACCGCACCTGCCTTCGCCGCGCTCAAAGTCGGCAACGCTGCGCCAACATTTAAAGCCCAAGCTTCGCTTGGCGGAAAAGTCTCGAGTTTCAGCCTGGCGGCTGCCCTCAAAAAGGGACCGGTCGTGCTGTACTTCTATCCCGCTGCATTTACGCCGGGATGCACGATTGAAGCACACGATTTTGCAGCCGCAATCGGCAAGTACAAGGCCTTGCATGCCACGGTTATCGGAGTATCGCACGATACGATCGGCACTCTTAACAAATTCTCGCTAAGCGAATGCCGCAGCAAATTTGCGGTTGCAGCTGATCCGAGCCTCAAGATTGCCCGGAGATATGACGCCATCTTAAAACAAGCGCCGAAGTATGCGAATCGCACGTCCTATGTTATTGCGCAGACCGGCAAGATCGTCTACACGTATACGAATCTTAACCCGGACAAGCACGTTGCGAACACACTCGAAGCGTTGACCCACCTCAAGCAGCACCGGAAACCGTAGCCTTAGCGTCCCCTGGTTGCAGCTGAAAGACCGGCGCCCAAGGCGACCCCGATCCCTATCCCAATGGCGAGGTTGTGCATTGCGAGCCCGATCCCGGCCCCCAGTGCGATCCCAATTCCCAACGCCGAAGCGGGGTTCATTTTAGGCAGAGTCCGACTCCGGGAATTTCAAGCGCGCTTGTCGCGGGCGGCGTTCGGTTGGCGGTGCGGCATCGAGTGCCGTCACGTCGCGCGGTGAGAGTTCGACGGTTGGAACTTCGGGGATGTCAGCATCTGCGAGGGACGCCACTTCTTTGAGGCGGCGGCCTTGCGGAAGCACCCGGCTCTCGAGCGATCCAACCGCTTGATTGTATGAGGCAATCGCTTTTTGAAGCGAGCCGCCGATGCCACTGAAATGTTGTGCAAAGATGCGCACACGATCGTAAAGTTCGCGCCCGAGTTCCGCAATTTGCTTCGCGTTTTCTTCCTGGCGGCGTTGCTGCCAGCCCAGCGCGTAGGAACGAAGCAGCGCAATGAGCGTGAGCGGGCTCGAGATGTAAATGCCTTTAGCGGCGGCATATTCGATGAGGTCGGGGTTCTCGATGCACGCGGCGCTCAAAAAGGCCTCGCCCGGAACGAACATGACGACAAAATCAGCCGAGCCCTCACCGCGGCGATAATTCTTTCGGATGAGGGCATCGACGTGCGATTTCATGGCCGTTGCATGCGCGCGCAATTTCTCCCGGCGCAGGGCTTCATCGACGATCTCGATGGCATCAAGGTATGCATTGAGCGGCGCTTTGGCATCGACGAAGATCACGGAGTCGCCGGGCAGCCGAACGGTCAGATCCGGACGGCTTTGACCGTCTACGGAATCAAATGTTTGTTGTTCGGTAAAATCGCAATGCGGTTCCATGCCCGCAAGCTCCACCACGCGGCGCAGTTGAACTTCGCCCCATTTGCCGCGCGTCGACGGGTTGCGCAACGCCGAGACCAGCACGGAGGTTTGCGTTGCGAGTTGGCTCGCCGCGTCTTCGAGTTTGCCTCCGTGAACGGACAACGCTTTGATTTGCTCCGTGAGCCCTTCGTACGCGCCGATACGCTGTTTCTCAACCGCTTTAACCAGCGAGTCAAATTCGCTAAGTTTTTCCGAAACAGGTTTGACCAATTCGGACAGCTTGGCGTTTGCGCGTTCTTCTGCGGCCGAAAAACGCTGGGAGGCGAGTTCTAAGAACGCCTCGCGGTTTTGTTGCGCGAGCTTCGTGTTGGCTTCGTGGAGTTCGTTTTTGAGTTGCTCGGCAACGGCACCGACCGCCGTACGGTGGCGTTCGTCCTGATCCGATAACCGCGACTCTGCAATCGCGGAGGCTCTTTCGGCTGCGGCAACTTGATTGCGAAGCGCGAACCACGCGCCGGCCGCACCGATGGCGGCTCCGATAACGAGAAGGAGCAACAGTGTGGCGAGCGTTATGGTCACGGAGGAGTCCTATTCGCGCTACGCCTTCAAATACTTTGCAAAAAGAGAACCTGCCCTGCGGTGTTGAAACGGCAAACATGCCCCTTCGCTCCCTTGGCTTGCGTTGACCGCTCTCTTCTTTATCTGCGAACTAGGCGAGGTCGAAGAGCGCGAAGGTTACACGACCGCAAGAACGCAATCGAACCCGACTTATTATTTCGGGAATTTCTTGATTTATAGTACCCGGCCCTCGAAACAAACCTATGAAGGCTGGCTGGCATCTTCCAAAGCGCGTTTCCCGGAGCCCAGCATGTCGCGTTCGATTGGCAGGACGGCGAAGGCGACACAACGGCCTTTCGCTGTGCGGGGTACGACGTCAGGGGCCGAATTGTTCTGAGCGCTGGAGCAACGCGATCGCCACGTAAGCACCACGAGCAGCTCAGCGTTCGTCCGTTGGAATCGACGAATGATGGTGGTCTTTTTCACGATACATTGGTTGGAAGTCTTGGAAGCTTCGCTGCTTCTATCGAGGAAAATGCGGGGTTCGTACCGTTCCAATCGCAATGGTCGATGTGGAAGATGACGTGAAACGTTTTTTGCCCGGCGCCGCTCTCTGGATTGGCATTGCGATCGCCGTTGCGGCGTACTTCTTAGGGCGGTCGTTGCCGCTCGTCGGCGGCCCGGTCTTTGCCGTCGTGATCGGCATGCTCGTGCGCCCGCTCGTCCGGCGGTTCGAACCGTTTGCCGCGGGCATCGGCTTCTCCACGAAAATGTTGCTGCAGATATCGATTGTACTGCTCGGGCTCAATCTGAGTTTGGTGCAAATTTGGCGCAGCGGGATGAGTTCGTTGCCCGTCATGCTTGGAACAATGGCGATCGTGCTTCTTGCTGCGTATCCGCTGGGAAAACTCTTGAGAGTTCAGTCGACGCCTCGTTCACTCATTTCGATCGGTACGGCGATTTGCGGTGCTAGCGCAATCGCCGCAACCTCAATGGTGCTCGAAGCCTCAGAATCGGATATCGCCTATGCGATTGCAACTGTCTTTCTTTTCAACATTCTGGCGGTGCTGATCTTTCCGC
>JBHEMH010000034.1:0-18463 GCA_046262675.1 Vulcanimicrobiaceae bacterium | reverse complement strand
CGTATACGTTGTCAAGGCCGCCGTCCCCGGATTGAATCGATAGAGATAGTACGAGGTAACGCCCCAAACGAATCCGTTGGGATCGACCGCCATACCCTGGATTGGATAATATTGCGAATTTACCCCGAGATCGACCTGGCTCGATAATCCGCTGCCCGGCGTGAATCGCGCAAGATAGAGGTCGCCACCGCTCGCAGGCTGGTAGGCGATGACCAGGCTGCTTGCATCGTAATGCACTATGGCTTGGGTCTCGGGCCCGACGCCTTGACTCGTCCCCGCGCCGGCGCCATTAACCAGGTAATTGGGGTAGATTCCCGCGCTTACACCCAGGCCAACGTACAGATTTGCACCTAGAATCCCAAGCGACGTAATTGGCGCGGGTCCCATACCGCTAGTCTGGTAGTTTCCGCCAAAGCCGCTCCAATTCGACGACATCTGCGATGTCATCTCGGAAACGTACTTGGTGGTGTCGCCCTCGTACACGTTACAAGAAGAATCGATGGCGGCCGCCAGGGGAGCGCCCACCGTCGCCGCGTCTGCCGCGGCGCTTGGCGCCGGTGTGGGATTCCCCGCGGACGGCGTCGGCAAAGTCAAGACCCTAGTAGTAGTGTCGCCGTCAAGCACGAGCGCCTGACCCGCTTGCGCGCAACCGTTCATGGAACTGCCCGCGACGATGAAGCTCGGATACAACCCGGTGGTGATAGTGGGAGCGGTTGCACCGCCCCACTTCGTCAAGCCGTTCACGCCTTGCACGTCGGAACTGAGCACGGATACGGTATTGTCGTCGTGGTTGGTCGCGAGAACAAGAAAGACCGGATCGGCGCTCACGCTCGCATAGCCGCCATACAAGGCCGGCGGTAACGGCTGCGGCACAACCTGCTGCGAGTACGCGGCGTTAGAATTCTGCGGATAAGTCACCGTAACCGTCGTGTCGCCGCCTGTTGTAATAGAATTCGTGGAAAACGTCAGTTGCGTGGCGGACGCCATTGAGTGCCTCGCATTTGAATTGACCACTACTTGCGTTGGTGCCGGCGTCGCAAACACGATCGCGTTCGACAAGTTCTGACCCGCGGGAATTGGATATCCGTCCGCGTCGCAGGGCGTCACGACGAATGTTGCGGACTGCTGCCCGGATTGGTTTTCAAACACGTTCATGTTGAACGAGCCGCCGGCGTTGCCGTTGATCTTCACGCAATCTGCTGCGGCGTCCAATATGAGGTTCACATTGTTTGTCGCGTTGTTCGAGATCGTTTGCGAACTCGTTTTGCCCGAAAGCAGATACCCACCGCTGTCGTACGTGTTAACCAAGAATTGGTCGGCGCCGATTGGGACGGGGACGGTCATGGTAACGGGAATCGGGGTCGGCGATGCGCCGGATGCAACGGGCCCGGGGGTCGGAATCGAGGTCGAGGTCGCCACGGGCCACGGGCTCGGTGCGCCCGCCGCCACCGCGGAGACATCCACGCGCGAGGTATAGGGGCTCACGTACTGCGGTGACCGCCGGCGTGCCGAGGGGCGCCGTCCCGGTACCGTGAGCGTGAGGGTCGCGGTGGTCATTTGAGAACTGACCGGGGGCACATAGGTCGTGCCACCTCCGGCCTTGGAGACCATGCTGCCGCCGCCGCACCCCGCGACGAGCGCAACCACCCCAACGGAAACCAATGCAGAATTCAGGCGTTTGGAACGCATACCGGCCATGTAGTCTTTATCGGCAGGAGACGCCGGAATTGCTAGTGGCGGTTTCTGCTGCCTAAGCCGTCCAATCAAGCATGGTTTTCCACTCGGCTGCCGGGTAGGTTCCTTTGCCCTTGATAGCCTCGACGTACTTGCGCTTGCCCGCCCGGTTGCCTTTGCCCAGGAGTAGCCCTCCGACGAGGCGCCCCTTTAAGAAGTAGAGCGCGCGATAGTGCTTGGCGTCCAGGTCCACTTTTGTAACCGTGTCGAGGTCTTGGCGGTACTCGGGCGAGAGGCCGAACTGCGTAATGGTTTGTTCGGTGAAAAGCATGCTTGAGTATTCGGGCACGTCGTGGTAGCGCTGATCCCCGCCGGCCATATTGATCGCGACGACTTTGCCATGGGCCCCGGCGTTGTTCCAGGTTCCCATGCGGTAGCGCATCTCCAAAATCGGATCGTAGAAATCCGCAACGTCGCCCGCGGCAAAAATACCCTTGACACACGTTTCCAAGCGGTCGTCGCACACGATGCCGTTGGCGGTGGTCTCGGCCCCCGTACCATTAAGGACTTCAGTGTTCATGCTTAGGCCAAGGCCAAAGCCGAAACACTGGCCTTCGATCTCCGCGCCCGATTCGGTAATCACTTTCGTTACCACGCCGTTGCTGCGGACCATTTCTTTGACGTTGTCGTTGTAGTGCATGTGCACGTGGTCCTCACGCGCGGCGTGATCGACCATCTCCCCGGCGACTTCATCCAGCATGCGGCGTAAAAACCGCGGCCCGCGCATGATCCAGTGCGTTTCCATTCCACGTTTCGCGAAGGCTTCGGCGAGCTCGTAGGCGATAAACGATCCGCCCACCGCCACCGCCGCTTTGGAATCTTCCAACTGCTCCGAGAGCGCCTTGGTGTCGCTCATGTATTGAAAATTGTAGACATTCGCAGCGCCGGGCGCGCCGGGAAATTCGGGAAAATTCGGACGCCCGCCCGTCGCGACCAATAACGCGTCGTACGGATACGACTTGCCTGCCGCAAGAACGTGCTGCTCGTCAGCAACAACACGATCGACCGGCGTTTCTAAAAGCAACGTGATGTTGTTCTTATCGTGCCAGCCCTGATCGCGGATAATGACCTTCTGTTCGGTCACTTGCTTGCGCAAGAGCGGCGGAAGTGCAATCCGGTTATACAGCGTATACGGCTCGTCCGTAAACATCGTGATTGAGCACTCGGCGTCGGCTTTTCGCAACTGTTCCGCTGCGGTCGTCCCGGCAAACCCGTTTCCAACGATCACATACTTCTTCACTGGAGGCCGCCTTTCGCCGGGTCCAGAAGCGGCTCCTTAAGTGGAAGTCCGGCTCGTTGCCCTGCTCGCATCCTTCATCCGCGTATCCAGCGATTACGCACTGGCCAGACTCGAGCTGACGTACCGTCACCCAAAGATCAAAGCTCCACCTCTGATCGAACGGCTTTCGGATGCTTCCGAACAGACGCTACGCGCTGAGTGGCACACTGTCGAATCGGAAGTCGAAGCCGCCGTGGCCTATGTGAAACAGATCGAAGGTAAGCCCAGTAGTTCCATTCTCAAAGACCCTGCCTTCGGGTGGCTGGAACGCAGCACGAGGCAGTTGGATCAATACGTCAGAGCCGTACGCTGGGTACTAACGGTCACAGAACACCAGGAGGATCATCATGAATAACGATGCCGTCAAGAAAGCGCTCGAACAGGCGCGCGAGATGCAAAAGAATATCGGGGATGCGGTCAACAAGCAGCACGAAGCGATGAAACCCCTCATCGAAGAGTCAGTCAAGAATGCAAAAGACCTGCAAACCACGCTTACCAAGCACGCGCAAGAGAGCAGTGCAATAACGCAAGAGCAAACGCAGCGCGCGCTCGGCCATCTTCAAAATTTCATGCGTATCGGACAAGATGCGATGCGCAGCTCGGCCGAACAAGCGCGCACCCAAGTCCAGCAGATGATGGATCAGTCAAAGCAAGCTGCGGAATCGACAGCCGAAGCCGTGGGCAAGAAAAAGGAAGACGTTAAACCGTAGGGTTAGCCGCGCAGCCCTAATTCCACCATCATTTTAAAACCCACGTCCAATGCGCGCTCGTCCATATCGAAGCGCGCATTGTGATGTGCGTACGACGTCCTCTCGTTTCCGCGCACGCCAACCACAAAATACGCTCCTGGGCGCTCGTTCTGCATGAAGGACATGTCTTCGGCCCACATGATGATGTCGTGCTCGACGACGTTCTCGGGTCCGAGGGCGCGTTTTCCGGCTTCACGGACGATATCGTTCATCGCAAGATCGTTGACCGTCGGTGGATAGCCCCAGCGGTACTTGAATTCGTAGTCGATGCGCGTCGCGTCGCAGACGCCTTTGAGAATACGTTCGATGCGCTCCGGCATCGACGCACGCACGTCAGCATCAAACGACCTGACCGTGCCTTCCATGTGTGCTTCGTCCGGAATAACGTTGAAGGTTGAACCGCTCTGAAATTTCCCGACCGTGAAGACGGCGGGATCTTTCGGTGCGATCTCACGGCTAACGATCGATTGTACCATCGTCACAAAATACGAACCGGCTGCAATCGGATCGATGGCCTTATCCGGCATCGCACCGTGGCCGCCCTTGCCGCGCAGCGTTAAATGAAACTCATCCGAGCTTGCAAAGAACGCGCGGTCGCGCACGCCGATCTTGCCCACTTCAAGTCCGCTATAGAGATGTAATGCAAACGTGCGGTCGACGTGCGGATTCTCAAGGGCACCGTCTTCGATCATCAACTTGTTGCCGGCGTAGCCTTCTTCACCCGGCTGAAAACAGAATACGATCGTCCCCGGAACTTCCGCGCGCCGCCGTGCGAGTTCGCGCGCTGCACAGAGCAAGATCGCAATATGTCCGTCGTGTCCGCAAGCATGCATGACGCCGTCACGCTTACTTTTATACGGGACGTCGTTGAGCTCGGTCATGGGCAACGCATCGATGTCTGCCCGAAGCAACGTTACCGGTCCGGGCTGGCCGCCCTTGAGCGTTCCCAGAATGCCGGTTTGGCCGATGCCGGTACGCAGATCGTCCAGCTGCAGCTTGCGCAGCTCGGCTTCAATAAAAGCCGCGGTTTCGTGCTCGACCATCGAGAGCTCGGGGTTCTGGTGAAAATGGCGCCGGATCCGAACGAGCTCATCGCGTGGCACTTCTAGCGGGGAAATCATGAACGCGGTTTCAACGGCTTTGGGTTGCTGTCCGCTGTAATCACGGGGAATAGCGAGTGAGAAACGTGTACCGTGCCGGAACGGCAATGCACAGAAAACGCGCTGGAGCGAAGGTGGACCGTCTTGCCGCCCGCACCGAGGCCTGATCAAACTCCATTGAACCTGAGCTTGCAAAAATTGAAAGATCGACAATCTTTCCGGAGCTATCCAACAATAGTTTGATTAGAGTACCCAATACTTGGTGCCCCTCGGTCCCCACTGGCTCGGGCGGCACTAAATTAATCGACTTAGCCGGTTCCATGACCGCAGCACATCCGCGTGAGTCGACATGCGCAGTTAGAGTGGCTTTCGGAGGTCGCTCCGGAAACATCATACGAAGCTCGGCTTCAGATCTGCCGCCCACTGGTTCGCCGACCGGTGACGATTCGCTTTGGCGCCGCGCGGCAATCGGCATCGTAGGACAATCGACAACTGTCGACGGGTTCGCGGCAGTCGCGATCCAAACGGCCTGAACCGTTTTTGCGGCATCAAAATGAAAATAGAGCGGGTCGGATTCGACTTCCGTATAGTCCCCGACCGTTTTGCGCGTACTGGGATCCAGCCACTGCATCGCGCGCTTTTTCAATTGCACGTTACTAAAAGGCACCGAATAAAGATCACCGCCGGCATAAATGTCGAGCGTTCCGCTTACCTCTGTCGCAACGAGCCCACGGATCTCATAGGCAAAATCCGTATCGGTTCCGAGATCATTCCGTTCCGTTAAACTATGGACTGCGACAACTCGTGAAACCTCCGCGGCGCAGAAAGTACCGTTTGCGTTCGCGCGCCCACCCAGCAGCGTTCCGGCAATAAGAACGAGAATCACGACACGAATCATTTTTCTAAAACGCCCTTACATCGCGAACGATTGAACGAAATAGTAAAGCGACGGTACCGGCTTGCACAAGAATTGCGCCGTGCGGTATTTCGATTGGGTAGCTGCGCGGAGCCCGGGATTATCGAATAGGGCAAAGCCGCTGCCTCCAAAGATCCACGCATCGGCGATGTTGCTCTCTTTGTCGAGCAAGACTTTGCTCACGACACTGACGGGGCCGTTATACGAACTCGCCATCGCCATCGGATATTCAACGCGTGCAGCCTGCAGTAGCGTCGCGGGAACGTAGCGCTTACCGCACGTTCCGCGGTCCGGCATGTCGCGCTGGAATGCGGCGGGCGCACTTTTCGGCGCGGAGGCAATAATCTGATCGTTGGTTGCGGCACCGGTATCTTTGAGGCCGTTTCCCTCGGCTTCAACGTCGTACGGAGAGACTTGGCAACCCGCGTGCTCATGACCGGCAAAGTCGACATCGTCGACCCAGGCGTCCTGCACGGTTTGCGCTTTTGGCAGCGTAAAGTACTGCGGCGCGGATTCATAATCGACGTATTTCAGATATTCGTGCCCCGCCTGCGTGTAGGTTTGATGAATGGTGCGTTTGAGTTCGACTTTTTCAAAGGGCGCGAGATCGCCAGTTGTTGTTCCGCTGTAAATGCCCAGGTGTCCGGTGACGGTGCCCGGCGCGAGCCCGGCGAGGACGTATCCATAAACGGTATCGGAAACCTGAACCAGGTTCGAAGGCTCGGCGCCGCAGATTTCGGTTGCCGCGGCGGCCGGCGCTGCGCAGGCGAGAAAAAACCCGAGGAGCATGAGGAAACGCACGGGCGCGCTCTTGGCCGCAGGAGTTGCGATTACCCCCGGATGATGTAGGTCTCCCCATGATGCAGCGACCAACGGCCGCGCCCGAACGGCACGGCTTGAGCGACGATCAACTCAAGACCATGCTGTACACGATGCTCATGCAGCGCACGCTTGAGAACCGCGGGTTTCAGCTCAACCGCCAAGGCAAGATTCCCTTTGCCTCGGCGAGTGAAGGGCACGAAGCGGTGCAAGCAGGCGCGGCAATGGCGTTCGTGCGCGGCAAAGATATTTTGGTCCCGTACTATCGCGATCTCGGACTCGATCTCGGTATTGGACTCACCGCCTACGAGGTGCTGCTCTCGCTCTTTGCGCGCGCGGCGGATCATTCGGGTGGCCGGCAGTTTCCACATCACTACGCAAGCAAACGCCTCGGGCGTTTCACGATCTCCTCGATCATCGCGGCGCAAACCTCCCACGCGGTCGGAGCGGCCTATGCCCTCAAGCTGCGCAAAGAGGCCGGCCGCGTCGTGCTCACCACGTTTGGCGACGGAGCGACCAGTGAGGGCGAGTGGCATGAGTCGCTCAACTTCGCATCCGTCCATAAACTGCCCGTCGTGTTTCTGTGCGAGAACAACGAGTGGGCGATCTCGACGCCCCAGCGCCACCAGATGGTTATCAAAGACATCTATATGAAGGCGGCCGGATACGGCATGCCGGGCCTGCGGGTCGACGGGTTCGATCCGATCGCGTGTTACGCGGCCACCAAAGAGGCGATGGACCGCGCGCGCACCGGCGGGGGCCCGACGCTGGTCGAGGCCAAGTGCTACCGCTTTCTCTCGCACACCACCGACGATGACGATATGACCTACCGCACGCGCCAGGAAGTCGATGAGCGCCGCAAGGATGATCCCCTTCCGAAATTCGAACGCTTCCTCGTCCAAAATGGGGTAATGAGCAGCGAGGACCTCAACGGCCTCAAACGTCGCGTCCTCGAAGAAACCAACGACGCTACCGACCGGGCGGAACACATGCCCTACCCGCCCGCAAGCGATCTGTACACGCAAGTGCACGAGGGCCCATGGGAGCCTTGGCAATAGTGGCTAGTACGAATAGGGTTCTTAGGGGCGCCCTCGGGGAATGTTTGCCCAAGAAAATGTATATGCGCCCCCGGTTACTGGGGGCACGTGCAGAGCACGCGGGTGGGTTTGCAAAAGCAAACCCGGCGGAGGCTCGGCCGCAGCGCCTTTTAAACTGGAGTTTCTATGGCTAAAGCGATGACATCGACCCCGGGGAGTTTGAACAAGCACGGACTTTCGGACGATCAGCTTAAAGCGATCTTCCGCAACATGCTCATGCAGCGCCAACTCGACAACCGGGGATTCCAACTCAACCGCCAGGGCAAGATTCCATTTGCACTCGGCAGCGAGGGGCACGAGGCGATTCAAGCCGGCGCGGCCATGGCGTTCCAGCGCGGAAAAGATATTCTCGCACCCTACTACCGCGACTTAGGGCTCGCGGTCGGTATCGGATTTACGCCGCTCGAAGTCTTGCTTTCGCTCTTCGCGCGCGCCGCCGATCATAACGGCGGCCGGCAATTCCCCAATCACTATTCCTCAAAGCGCATCGGTATGATGTCCTTTAGCTCCATTCTGGCCGCGCAAATTCCGCACGCAGTCGGGGCCGCATACGCGCTCAAATTGCGCAAGGAGGCCGGACGGGCGGTGCTCGTGACTTTTGGAGAGGGCACGACCAGCGAAGGCGAATGGCATGAGTCGCTCAACTTTGCATCGATTCACAAACTGCCGATCGTTTTTTTGTGCGAGAACAACAGATGGGCGATCTCAACGCCGATCGATCGCCAAATGGGCAACACCAACGTCTTCGAACGCGCTGCCGGGTACGGCATGCCGGGCGAGCAGTTCAACGGCTTCGATCCGCTCGAAACATTTGAGGTCGTCGACCGCGCGATGAAGCGCGCGCGCCGCGGGGAAGGTCCCTCGCTCATCGAGGGCATGTGCTACCGCTACCTCTCCCATAGCACCGACGACGACGACCGCACGTACCGCACGCGTGAAGAGATCGAGAAGGAACGCGCGTTCGATCCGGTTCCGTGTTTTGAGAGAGCGCTGCTCGAAGCCGGATTCATGAACGCCGCGCAGGTCGACCAGCTCAAAAAAGACGTCTTGCGCGAAACCAACGAGGCCACGGACGAAGCGGAAGCAATGCCTTTCCCGCAGCCCAACGATTTGTATACGCATCTCTACGAAGGAGCCTGGGAACCATGGCAGTAGCATCGCCCGGAAAAGTCATGACGAACGTGGAGGCAGTGCGCTCCACGCTCTACGATGCACTCAAGCGCGATGAACGGACCGTCATTCTCGGCGAGGATGTGGGCAATCGCGGGAACGTCTTCTTGATCACTAAAGGCTTCATCGATGAGTTCGGGCCCGAGCGCATCATCGATACACCGATCGCCGAAGCATCGATCGTCGGGATTGCAATTGGAATGGCGATGGAAGGTCTGCGGCCGATTGCGGAGATTCAGTTTGCCGACTTCATCTATCCCGCGTTCAACCAGATCGTGGGGGAAGCGGCAAAGACGCGCTACCGCAGCAACGGCGAGTATACGTGCCCGCTCGTGATCCGCACCCCGTACGGCGGCGGCGTACGCGGGGCGCTCTCGCATTCGGTCTCGATTGAAGCGCTTTTCTATCACGTGCCGGGCCTAAAGATTCTCGCGCCCTCGACGCCTTACGATATGAAAGGTCTGCTGAATGCTGCAATCGAGGATCCCGATCCCGTGCTGTTCCTTGAACACAAACGCACCTATCGCTTGATAAAAGCCGAGGTGCCCGAGGAATATTACACGATTCCGATCGGCAAAGCAAACATTACCAAAGAAGGCTCGCAGCTTACGGTCGTTTCGTACGGATTGTACGCGCATCAGGCGCTCGATGCGGCGAACCGCCTCGGTGATGACGGCATCTCCGTTGAAGTTGTCGACTTGCGTTCGGTGCGGCCGATGGATCGCGGAACGATTTTGCAATCCGTACGAAAGACGCGCAAACTCCTCATTATTCATGAAGACAACAAATTCGGGGGCATCGGCGCGGAAATCAGCGCGATGGTTGCCGAGGAAGCACTCTTCGATCTCGACGCGCCGATCCGCCGCCTCGCCGGACCCGACGTGCCGGCCATGGGCTACGCGCTTCCGCTCGAGGAAGAGTTTATGATCTCGACAGACCGCATGGCCGAGGCGATGCGGGATATGGTGAAGTTTTGAGCCTCGCTAACATTTCCGTCTTGGGACGCCACCGAAAACGTTAGTAAGTCTCGCTCCTTCACCATAGTAAAGAAAGATAGATTGATAATGGCGACTACGATAACGATGCCGCAACTCGGCGAGACCGTCACCGAAGGAACCGTTGCGCAATGGCTCAAGAAGCCCGGCGATAACGTTGAGAAGTACGAAGCGTTCGTCGAAGTCTCGACCGACAAGGTCAATGCGGAAGTTCCGGCGCCCGTCACTGGCACGATCCGCGAACTGCTTGTCAAAGAAGGCGAGACGGTGGCCACCGGTACGGCAATCGCGATCATCGACGAAGTCGGCGTCGCTTCAAAATCCGCACCGGTTGAAAAAGAGGTCGGCGTTGGCGCAAGCAAGACGCCCGTACCGGGCGAGACGAATGCCCCCTCTAGCTTTATACCGACCGATCATCCCCAAACGGCAACTCCGCAAAGCAATGGCACCTCACACGCCGTTCATAATGGCAGTAGCGAGCAAGTTCTGCGCGGCGCTTCGCCGGCGGTTCGCAAACTTGCGCGCGAGCATCACATCGACATCTCCAAGATCAAGGGCAGCGGCGCAAACGGCCGCGTCACCGCGGAAGATGTGTTGAGCGCAGCCGCAATGGGTCCCGCGGCTGCAGTCGGACAAGCGATTGCAACGGGCGCGTCCGCGCCCGCATCGCCGCCCGCTGCCAAACCAATTCCGCCCGACGGAAAGAGCACGTACGGCGAGCCCATCCCCGGCACAATCGTTCCGCTCAATCAGGCGCGCAAGATCATCGCCCAGCGTATGGTCGAGAGCAAACACACGGCGCCGCATGCCTGGTCGATGGTCGAAGTGGACGTCACCAATTTGTGGAAATGGCGCACGCGCGAAAAGGACGCTTTCACGCGCGACCATGGGATGTCGCTCACCCTGCTTCCCTTCTTCATTCGCGCCGTCGTCGAATCGATCGCCGTTTTTCCGCTGATGAACGCGCGCTTCGTCGAGCAAGGGATCGAAGTTCACAAAGACGTCAACATCGGCATCGCAATTGGCCTCGCCACCAAACTGGTCGTGCCCGTTATCAAGCACGCCGATAAACTCTCGATCAAGGGTCTCGCGCTTGCGGGTGGCGAGCTGATCGATAAGGCGCGGCGCAACAAACTTGGAGTCGACGAACTCCAAGGCGGAACGTTCACCGTCAATAACAATGGCGCGAACGGGTCGATTGCGTCCGCACCCATTATCAATGGCGGCCAAGCCGGTATCGTCACGATGGAGGCAGTGGTAAAAAAACCGGTCGTGACGAAGGACGATGCGATCGCGATTCGCAGCATGATGAACGTGTGTCTCTCGCTGGATCACCGCGTCGTCGACGGCTATGTCGCAAGCGGCTTCCTAGCGGACCTCAAAAAACGTCTCGAAGCAATGGGTCCACAAGGCGTCTTGTAGGAAGTCACAGCCAAGTCACAGCTCGCTTCGTAGAATTGAATCTATGAAGACGTTGCTAAATTCCTTTGCAGTCGCGTCCCTGGTCCTGCTGCTGGGTGCATCGAGCGGCGATGAGCTTTTTAAGTCCGGTGATTTTGCGGGTGCGCAAAGCGCTTATCGCGCCGAACTCGCCGCGAATGAGAATGATCCCGCAGCAAACGTGGGACTGGCGCGCCTCGATCTTTACAGCAATCGTTTGGACGAGGCACTGAGGCAAGCGCAATTCGCACAAACCGTTGCTCCTCGCAATCCGGCCCTCGATCGCATCGCTCCCGAAGTCCGCGCGCGCAAGGCGATCGCGGCAGACGGCGCCGCCATTGGAATCCCGGGCGGCGTTGCAATTATACCCTTCGTAGCGACCGACCCGCTGCCGCTCATGCGCATGACGATTAATGGTCACACTGCAAATGTTCTGCTCGATACGGGCGCGCCGGACATTGCAGTCGACCCGGCTTTTGCAAAAGAACTCAACCTGCACGTCGCCGACACGGGCGGCATCGGGCATTTCGCAGGCAACAAAACTGCTGCAATGCAGGAAACGAATATCGATACGGTTCTTGCGGGTGGACTTACGGTTCGACATCTCAAGGCGATGGTTATTCCGTCGCGCGGCTTACCGTTCTTCGGCGACAAACAAGTCGACGCCGTCGTGGGCACGATTTTTCTTTCACGCTTCTTATCAACAATCAACTATCCTAAGGGCCAACTTGAGTTGCGACCGCGCTCTACGGTTGCAGTAACCGCCGGTTCAACGTCTGTGCCTTTCTGGTTGGTGGGCGATCATTTCATATTCGCACGCGGCAGCGTGAACAACGCGCCGGAGTCATTGCTGCTGGTGGATAGCGGCCTCGCGGGCGGCGGTTTCGTGCCCACGGAAGCGACCATCAAGCTCGCGCATGTCACGACCCATCCGGATCAAGCCGGCACCGGGATAGGCGGCGGAGGGGCCGCGCAATTCGTGCCCATCACGGCTGAGAAACTCTGTCTTGGAACGCTCTGCCGCTCGAACGTGCCTGGGCTGTATACGCCCGGCGGCGATCCGCTGCAGATGTTTGCCTTCACTGCGGCGGGAACGATTTCACACGAATTTCTCAAGCACTACGCCGTGACGATCGATTTTAATTCGATGCACCTTCTTTTACAGCCAGAATCTCTTTGATATGGTCCAGCGTTTGGCGCAGGGCCGAGCGCCCATCGGGCAACATGTACTTCGGGTCGAGCATCCCGCCAGGCACTTGATGCCGCACGGGTCCAAGGCTTGTAATTGTAATTCGTCCTTTGCGCAGCGCGCGGTTCCAACTCGAACGCACCGCAATTCTCCATCGCGATGAAAACATTACATGGCCAACCGGTTCGATCACGTCCTTCGTGCCATGAAAATGATAGAGATGATCGAAATCGCCAAAGGGCGCAGTCCCGGTCATGACGCCGCCAAGCGAAATCACCTCAACAGGCGCATGTAAGGAACTCTTGAGAAGCGCCGCGGTTTCCACGCACATCTGTCCGCCCCCGCTGTAGCCGATCATCGTAATTGGAGCGCCGCCGCCCTTGCGGTATCCACGCTGAATAAGCGCATTGTAGACGATTTGCGCAATGCCTAAATTGTAGAGAGGGCCGTACCGCTGATCGGCGGAAACGCCTACAATCATGACGTTGCGGATGTTGATGATCAGAGACAGAATCGCCGTCTTTGCGCTCTCGCGCAAATTTTCAACGAGTTTCCAGAAACGCGCGTAAATAGGATCGTCGTCGAGCGGGCGGTTGACCACTGAATAAGCCATGATGCCCCGAATCAGGCTTACGTCCGGAGGCAATTCGGGCTCGAGGGCGTCGAGAAAGGTCTCGATATCCGGCGTGTACTTCGAACTCGATTGCGAGATGCCGTCCAAATACACGACGTACCGGGATGGCTCAGCCGAGGATCGTGCCAGGGGCGGTTTTGCATCGGGATGGTGCTCGTCGACGTCATCACCGTACCACCCGGCCCACCATCCGAGCGTTTCGAGCGGTGCAAGGAACGCGGCGACCACAATTGCGACGAGAACGATCCAGAGAAGATTCAAACCGGCACGCAAGAAGGCGCCACTCAAATAGGTGCCCGTTATTGCCGGGCGCAGGGGCGTAAGAACCCATACGATCGCGACGACGCAGACGAATGTGAGGATGACCCCTACAAAGACCGGGGCGCCCGCCGAATGTTTCTGCTCTGCGGCGTGTTCCAGATCGCTGACGGGCGCCGCGGTTTGTTCCAGCTGCTTTGCCGTGCGCTGCACCGCAACTTTTTCACCAACCATGTGCACGCCGGCAGCAGCATTGGAAATTCGCTCGGCAACCGGTTTGCCGAGCGTTTGCTGAACGAGGAGCATCACGAGCCAGCCCAGGGCTACATGTCCGGCACTCATCCAAAAGCCGAGGTGGCTGAGCGCTGCAACAGTAACGACCATGGCGACGAGTTGCCAAATCCTCAAACCGAGCAATAGGGCATTTCCCGCATATGGCAACGCACCTAGAAAGGCGCCCAGCAGCGGTGCGTAACTAAGAGCGACTGCAATCGCGACGCCGTTGATGGTAACGTGCGGCGAGCCCGGGATGAAAAACGTCAGCCACGTTACGACCACGATAAAAACGTAGCCGAATGCAATCAACAAGGCGTTGATCAACAAGCTCAGCACGAAGCGCGCAGGCTGGACTTTATTGACGAAAAGGACGACGCTCTGACCGATCGCTTCCGAAATACCCGCAAGAATAACCGTTAGAACGGCCTGCCACCAATGCAAGGGTCGGCCTAACGAAGTTCGAGAATGTCGGCGATGTTCGCGCCCGCGTCGATTTCAAATTCGATAGCGCCCTTGCTTGAGGTAAGCAGCGTTGTGACGCCGGGCCCGTGTCCTGAGACCATCGACGCGCCGTGGACAACAATCCCAATCGTGATCGAGCCCGTTTTATAAATGCGGCCGTACGTGTTGTCCGCGTCTTCGATGGCGACGATATCGCCGAGCCGTATGTCGCGCAATCCGTATTTTTCGGCGATCCCGTCGTCAAAGGTTTGAATATCGTAGTCACCGCGCACCACGGTAGCGCGCCCGAGGCCGGAGCCCATAATAGAAGCCGGCACGGTGCGCGTAACCTTGCAGTAAGCGCGGCCGTCGCGCACTTTGACGCCCCACTTCTTAACGAAGTCGGGATCTATATTAAAGGCGGCAACACCCGGTGCATCCAGCAACGCGAGGCCCACACCGTGACCCCACACTTGAATTTTATCGCCGACGACCATCTTCTTCATGATCTTGGGCGTAAAATCGATCATGACGTGTTCGATGCCGCCATGCTTTCCCGTTACCACTCCGGTTTCGCCCTTAGCTTCCCCGCTCACAATGATCGCTTCGTTCCCGATGCACGAAAAGACGTTAAAGGCGGTATTCTTGCGTTCGTCGCTATTCTGAGCGCTCACGCCCGGCTCGACGTGGTCCGCGACGAAGTCAAAAGCGCGATCGCCGACGCGCACATTTGGCGTAATACCCCCGGTGCCGGGCACCACTACGGCCTTGCCGTCATGCGCGATCCGGTACAGCCCCGGTTGCAACCCGGGCTGGGTTGCTTCTCCTACCACGGCCATCATCACAAGTTCTGAGCGGTTCAGGCGAGTCTCCATAGATGGGTGTTTTCCCCAGCGGCGCGAAGGGTCTTCTCCAAGTCCAATGCAAATCCGAAAACAATTCAAGTTTGAGTCGGCGCACGTGCTACCGCACCATCAGGGAAAATGCGCGCGCCTTCACGGACACTCGTACCGCCTCGACGTCGCGATCCGCGGCCCGGTCCATACCTCGGGCCCCGCCCAGGGTATGGTTGAAGACTTCGAGGCAATAGCCGAAATAGTCGAGCGCGAGATTATCGAGGTTCTGGACCACCGTTCCCTCAATGAACTCATCGACAATCCGACGTGCGAGATGATCGTCCAGTGGATCTGGGCAAGGCTGGAAGATCAGCTCGGCGCGCTTGATGAATTGATCTTGTGGGAAACGGCGACGTCGTGCGCAGTCCTGCGCGCTACCGATTTTGCGTGATGCTGCAGATCAACGAAATTTTCTATAGCCTTCAGGGCGAGGGAACCTACAGCGGCACGCCAGCGGTGTTTATCCGATTAGCCGGCTGCAACCTGTCGTGTGATTTTTGCGATACGGATTACTCGCTGAAAACATTTTCTTCCGTCAAGGGAGTTCTCGAAGCAGTGCGGCGGCTCGGCGGCGATTGTCCGATGGTCATCCTTACCGGCGGCGAGCCCCTAGCGCAAAGCGAAGCGCTCGCGCTTATCGCCGCACTGCACAACGATGGCCGGCGCGTTCACATCGAGTCGAATGGAACGATTGCAACCGAATTGCCGCCTGAGGTTTGGCTCACCGTTTCTCCGAAAGAACGCTTGAACGATGCGATGGCCGCGCGCGCAAATGAAGCCAAGCTTATCGTCGATGCGCGTGTGCCGCTTGAATGGGTCGAGCGCTTCGGAGAGCGAACCACCGTCTTCTTGCAGCCCGAGGGCAACAAACCGGAAAATATCGAACTTGCGATCCAGGCTATCAAGAAAGATCCGCGGCGCTTGCGCCTATCCTTGCAAACGCACAAGATGATCGGTATTCGATGATTCTTCTCGCATGCGCCGTCGGCAAGGAATTGAGTTTTTTTAAATCGGCCCCGCACGTAGAGATGCTCGTAACCGGAATCGGGCCGATCGAAGCATCCGCGTGCGTCTCGCGAGCGCTTGCGCAAAGTCCCTATTCGCTCGTTATCAACGCCGGGATCGCGGGCGCATTCGAGGGCGCCGCAGAGATTGGCGACGGCGTGGTTATTTCCGAAGAATTCGTCGAACTCGGACTTGAAACGGGCGCAGCCATTTCCCTGCCGGACGGGGCGCGCGTTATCCAGCGCGTTTCCTCGGATTTAACGCTGGTCGACCGCATGGTCGAAAACGGCTTCGCAAGCAAGCGCGGCTTGACCGTCTCGCGCGTGACGGCAACCGGAGCGAGCGCCAAGCGACTTGCCGCTTACGGGGTCGACGTCGAATCGATGGAGGGCTTCGCGGTGTTGCGCGCTGCCGAAATCGCAGGTGTACCGGCGATCGAAGTTCGAGGGATTTCCAATATTGTGACCGATCGCGAACACAGTCGTTGGAACTTCAGTAAAGGGGTAGAAGGTTTAGAGAACGTGCTTACTTCTTTGCTTTCGATTGTGACAACTCTAGATGAATAAAGCCCCCGTCCGCCCGATGACGCTCGCCTACTCACCCTGCCCAAACGATACGTACATTTTCGCCGCGCTCTCCAACGGGCTACTCGACGGCGAAGGGCCGCCATTACGTGTCGCGCTCGAAGATGTTGAAGCCCTCAACAGTTCTGCGATAAACGGCGACTACGAACTCAGCAAAGTCAGTTACGGCGCGATTCCCGATTTGCTCGGGCAATATCGCATCTTGCGCGCGGGCGGCGCGCTCGGCCACGGCTGCGGACCGCTGCTCATTGCAAAACCCGGCAGCGGAAAAACGCTCGAAGACTTTCGCGAGAAACTCATTGCGATTCCCGGAGAGCGCACGACTGCGTTTCTTCTTCTTCGTCTCGCCTTCGGCGTGAGTCCGCATATCATCCAGATGCGATTCGATCAAATCGCAGAAGCGGTGCAGAACGGAACGGTCGACGCGGGCCTGATCATTCACGAATCCCGTTTCACGTACGAAGATGCGGGTCTGGAAGAGGTTATCGACCTCGGCCAGTGGTGGGAGAAAGAAACCGGATTGCCGATTCCGCTGGGCGCGATTCTCGTGCGCAACGACGTGCCGGACGATCAAGCCAAGGGGATCAACGACTCGATCCGCAAGTCGCTGCAATTCGCCCGCGACCATGACGATCAAGTCATCGGCTACGTGCGGCAAAATTCCTCAGAGACTTCGGAAGATGTCATGCGCAAGCACATCGAACTCTACGTCAATGAGTACAGCGACGATATCGGCGAGCAAGGCATTAAGGCCGTGCGCGAACTTTTTAGCCGCGCGCACAAAGCTGGGTTCATTCCTGAATCGATCGAACCGAAGTTTGTCTAGGCCGGCCAAAATAGCAGTCTTTGCGCTGCTTTTTTGCCTTTGGAATACCCGCGCGATTGCGGCGCCTCTCCCGGCAGCGAAGATTATCCTCGGCGACGAGGTCTTCTTGTCGGACACGTGGCGCGATCTTCACGGCCGCTGCGTGGGCGTCATCACCAACCAAACCGGGGTCACGTCGCGACTCGAGCCGATTGTGGATGCTATCAAGCGCAACCACAAGATTTGCATCAAAGCAATCTACTCGCCTGAGCACGGTCTTCGCGGTGACCGGCCCGCCGGCTCGTATGTTTCGTCATACACGGACGAACGCACCGGTTTGCCCGTCTACAGTCTTTATGGTTCGACGCGTCATCCCAACGCACAAATGCTCGCCGGCGTGGACGTGCTGCTCTTCGATATTCAAGACGTCGGCGACCGCGCATATACTTATGTTTCTACAATGGCATACGCGATGGAAGCGGCAAAGCAGTACGGCAAAGAAATCTGGGTGCTCGATCGCCCCAATCCCATCGGCGGCATGGTTGAAGGCCCCGTACTGGCCGAGAAATACAAGTCGTTCATCGGACTGTATCCCATTGCGATGCGCCACGGCATGACCGTTGGAGAGCTAGCACGCCTCTTCAACGACCATTTCGGAATCGGGTCACGTCTGCACGTGATCGCGATGCGCGGCTACAATCACGACATGCTCTGGCCGGATACCGGTTTGCAGTGGGTGCAAACCTCGCCGAACATTCCGGAGTGGGATACGGCCATCGTCTATCCCGGCACGGGACTCATCGACAATGCGGGCATCAACAACGGCACGGGATACACTAAGCCGTTCAAGTATGCCGGCGCGGCCGGTCTCGACGGACAGCGGCTCGCCGATGCACTCAACGCGCGCAATATTCCAGGCGTGTATTTCCGTGCTGCTTACTGGACGCCGATGTCGGGATTTTGGAAAGACAAGCAACTCTCAGGTGTCGAGCTGGTCGTCTTCAATCCGCGCGTGTTTCCGGCGGTACGCAGCGCCGTTGAGATTCTAAGCGCGGTGCGTCAGATCAATCCGAAAG
>JBHEMH010000033.1:0-21318 GCA_046262675.1 Vulcanimicrobiaceae bacterium | reverse complement strand
GGGACGACCTTGTTGTCCCACTGGTGATCGATGACTTGATCGCGGTCGACGATGACGTCCGTTCCCCAGTAGGTCCCGCCATGGTCGATCGTGCGCGTTCGCGCCGAAGCGCCTGCCGTCGTTGCGAAGATCGCGCAGACCAAGAGCCCGAGTACCAAGGGCAAACGTGATTGCATTTAAACCTCCCGGCTCATGGCCAAGTGCGCTGCCAATCGCGGCCGCACGATGGTATAAACAACGATCACACCGGTCGCGACCGCGAGGTCGAGGGTGAGTACGCTCAGCACAAACGTCGTGACGAGCGGCGTACCGTGCCCGAACGAGTTTATGGCGCCGGCGCTGATGTGATGGACTCCGCTGCTGAATTGACCTAAGGCGGCGGCCGCGTTCGAAAGAGCGGTTTGCACGCTTATCCCGGCGAGGCGCAGCCAAATGGCGATGATTGCCCAGGCGATGATGACGTAGCCGCCGAGCAAGGCGGCTAGATTGAGGCGCGAGCTCGCCGGCTGCGGCATGGTGCGAATCTCGGCCATGACCGCGAAGGTGAAATTCGCCGCGGGCTCGGGCGCCCTGATCGTCGCAAGTAAGCCATCCACAACCTTGAGTTCATGCAGAATATCCGTGCATTTCGAGCACGTGCCGAGGTGCGCGGCGATTTGCAAGAGTTGCGGCGTGGACAGCGAGCCCTCAAGATAGCGGTCGAGCAGAGAACTACAGGAGGAGCAACGCATGTGCGCCGGGTCCTTTCTTCGCCTTGGGCGTAGGAGGATGAACCGTGCGGTCCCGCTCGTGCAGTTTTTGTGCGAGTGCGATCTTGCCGCGATGGATGAGCGTCTTGACGTTTCCAAGCGAGAGCCCCATCGTGGTTGCGATGGTTTGGTATTCCATATTGTTGAAGTACCGCAGCGTTAGCACCATGCGCGTGCGCTCCGGGAGATCACCCATGGCCGCGCGCAATTCGCTCTCGGCTTCGGCGCGCAGAACTCCGCCTGCCGGATCGGCGTCGCGCGAAAGATCCGGAAGCGTATTTTCGAGCGTTTGATCTTCGCCGAGCTGTTGGGTCGGGAGCCGGCGCTGTGACTTTGAGAGGTGCGTGCGCACGACGTTGCGAGCGATATGATAGAGCCACGTGGAAAATTTCCCGAGCGCCGGATTGAAGGTTCCCAAATGTGCGTACGCTCGCAGAAATGTTTCCTGCGAGAGGTCCGCCACGTCGGCAGAGCCGCGCACGCTTGCGCTAATGAAACTTGTGATTCCACGTTTGTAACGGTCGACCAGCACGGAGAACAGTTCGCGTTCGCCGCTGCGGACAAGGCCTACGAGAGCCTCGTCGCTCTGCTCCCCGATCGTCATCCTCCCTGGAGTTCGAGCTTGATGGCTGGTCCTACCCTGGCATAGGGGCAAAAGTTACGCGCCCTTCGAAACCGCCGCTAAATGAGGGATATCGGGCGCGTTTGCGTGGTCGGCTCGAGTGGTCAGCTCGGGCACGACGTGGTCGAGGCGTTCAAGGGGTGCGAGGTCACCGGCCTCACCCACGACGATATTTCAATTGAAGATGCGTCCTTGGTGGCACGCGCGCTCGAGGGCTGCCGGCCGGACGTGGTCATCAACACGGCAGCCTACCATCACGTGCCGACCTGCGAGACGCACCAGCGCGAGGCCTTGCTGATCAATGCTGCCGGGGTCGCAAATCTTGCGGGCGCGTGCGCCCGGCGCGGGGCCATTTTCGCAACCGTGAGCACGGACTATGTCTTCGATGGAACCAAAGGCTCTCCGTACCTTGAATCCGACGAACCACATCCGCTGAGCGTGTACGGGCTTTCGAAACTTGCGGGAGAGACAATCGCGCAGGCCACGCTGCCATCGTGTTTTGTCTTTCGTACGAGCGGTCTCTTCGGAAAACTCGGCAGCAAAAGCAAAGGCTACACCTTCATTGACCGCATCCTGCAACAAGCGCGCGACGGAGCGGAGATCAAAGTAGTCAACGACATGACGTTCTCCCCCTCGTACACAACGCACGTTGCGGCTGCTATACGCGCGGTTATCGAGCGCGCTCCGTTCGGCTTATACCACCTCACGAATCGTGGTGCGACGACGTGGTACGACTTCGCCCGCGCCGCACTCAACGAGGCGGGCTTTGATCGCGTCCCAATAACGGCAACAAGCTTGAAGGACTACAACGACGGTGTGCGCCGGCCCCAAAACTCTTCGCTCGCGCACGAGGCGCTTTTGCGCGCTGCCCTGACCGATCTGCCGCCTTGGCAGGAGGCCGTTGCGGACTATGTGAGAGAGAGATTTCCCTCATGAAACTGCGCATCGATCAAGACACCGTAGATCGCTGCCGGGAACTCGCGCACCGCATTTCAAACCCGGTGAGCGAGTTTATTGCCGCGCATTCGACGGTTTCGGTCGAACGCTCCGTGCTGCGTCTGCTCGGCGTCGACGGGGTCGGAGCGGATGAAGTTTCTCTGCCCAACCTCGTTGTCGACACGCTGGACCCGGCCGGACGCAGCCGCGGAGTTGCCACGGCATTGGGTGCCGTGCTCGCAGAGACCGGGCTCGCTCCGCAGGCCGCGGCTATGGAGATTGGCTCGGGTAAACTCTGCTTTTCACAATTTACGAACGTGCCGGTTGCGGCCGCACGCGGTGCGCTCCGCAAGCATGTCGAAGCGGGCCTTGCGCGCATCAGAGCGACGCGCGCCGTGCGTACGGAGATGCTCGCGCGGTTGCCGCAGGGACGCACGCCGCTGCTGTACGTGATTGTGGCGAGCGGAAACATTTATGAAGATAGAACGGCTGCCGTAGCCGCAGCCGAAGCGGGCGCACAGATCATCGCCGTCATCCGCTCGACCGGACAATCACTCTTGGATTTCGTGCCGTTTGGTCCGACAACCGAAGGCTTCGGGGGGACCTACGCAACCCAGGAAAATTTTCGCATCATGCGCTCCGCCCTTGATGAGGTCTCCGAGCGCCTTGGACGCTACGTCATGCTGACGAACTACGCGAGTGGGCTGTGTATGCCGGAGATCGCCTCGATGGCCGCGCTCGAACGCCTCGACATGCTGCTCAACGATTCGATGTACGGGATTCTGTTTCGCGACATCAACATGAAGCGCACCTTTATCGATCAGCATTTCAGCCGCATGCTCAATGCGTACGCCGGCATTATCATCAACACGGGTGAGGATAATTATCTAACCACTGCGGATGCCGTCGAGCAAGCGCCCGCCGTGCTCGCATCGCAGTTTATTAATGAAGAATTCGCGCATCGTGCCGGCATGCCCGACGAGCAAATTGGCCTCGGTGACGCCTACGAGATCGATCCGTATCTGGAGGACGGACTGCTTTACCAGTGGGCGCAAGCCCAACTGACGCGGCAGATCTTCCCACGCTCGCCGCTCAAATATATGCCGCCGACCAAACATATGACGGGCGATATTTTCAAGGGCCACCTAATGGACGCGATGTTCAATTTGACCTCCGTGGCCACGGGACAGACGATTCATCTGTGCGGCATGCTGACGGAAGCGATTCACACGCCGTTCCTACACGACCGTGCCCTTGCAATCGAAAATGCTCAGTACGTCATGGGGACCGCGCGCCACCTTGGGGACGAAATTGAATTCAAGCCCGGCGGCATTATCGAAACGCGTTCGGGCCATGTTTTAACCGGCGCGCACAAGTTGCTCGAGCATGTTGCACAGCGTGGCTTAATGCATGCAATCGAAGAACGCAGTTTTGCCGACGTTTCGCGCCCGCCAGACGGCGGCCGCGGTTTCGACGGCGTCTTCCAGCGAGCGCCGCAGTACTGGAGCCCGTTTGAAGACGCGCTCTCACCTGCGGTTGCCGCCACGTGAGTTCGCTTGTGAAACCGTACGGCGATACGATGAACGACGGCGCAATGCAGCTCTCGTTCACGTTGCCGGTCACGTGGAGCGAAGCCGCAGATGAAGCTGCGCGCCAGCTCGTCGGTAAGATGGGATTCGTGGACGTCGCCGTTGTTGAAGGCCGGCCCGTCGCCAGCGGCTTTTCGTTCTTTGTTGTCTACGCGCGTACACCGCAGTCGATCGACGTTGCAACCATCGCGGCGCCTTCCGCTAAGACGCATGCGATGTCGATGGAAGAAATCGACGCGCTTCTTCGCGAGAAGGTCAAGCGCAAGGTGCGCATCGCCGGCGCTTGCATAGGCACCGACGCCCATACGGTCGGCATCGACGCAATTTTGAATATGAAAGGATATAAGGGGGACTACGGCCTCGAGCGCTACGGGGAGTTCGTGACCTATAACCTGGGCAGCCAGGTCTCGGTCGAAGAGCTGGTGCGTTTTGCAAAAGAAAAATCGATTGACGCCATTCTTGCCTCCCAGGTCGTTACGCAGAAAGGAAGTGACATTGCAAACTTTACTGCACTCGTGGAACTGCTGGAGGCCGAAGGCATGCGTGACCAGGTTGTCTTGCTCTGCGGCGGCCCGCGTGTGACGAACTTGATGGCGACCGAACTGGGATACGATGCCGGCTTTGGTCGCGGCACGTTGCCGAGCGAGGTCGCCGCATTTGTAGCGACGCGAATGGCTGATCCGGCCTTCACGGGTGTTGCGTGAAGCGAGCTGCGCTGCTTTGCGCAGTTCTTCTAACGGCTGCCGGTGTAACCTCGGCGGGCCCCCCTGCGGAGCTGCGGCATGCGGCCGCAGTAGCGGAAGCCGACCATCGCGGTATCATCTCTTTTCAAATCATCTGGGATACCCACGCGCGGGGCGGTCCGTTTAAACAAACCTTCCACTATCGCAGCGCCTATGTCTACGAAGGAAACCGCCTCGTCGGGGCGCGCGCGCTGGAAAAGATCGACAATGGGCACAAAAGCGGCCAACCGGAACTCGACGCCGAGACCAAGCGAATTCTCTCGCAAAGCGAAACGGCGGGTCCCACCGGCTTTGCGGTTCCGTTCGATAGCCGTCACTTCGATGAGTACCGCTTCGCGCGCGCAGCATGTGATACCGGTTGTCTCGATGGTGACACGACCATCACGTTCACAGCGGCCCTCGAAGACGCAAATCACGGCGACGGTCGGATGATTATCGACCGTGACGGGCACGTGCGCCATCTAGAATATTCACCCGGTGTAAAGCCCGCCTTCGGAAACATCCACGCGAAAGAAGCGCTTGTCGGCATCGACCGGGCGGCTGTGCTACCCGGGTTCTGGGCAACCACGAAAATTGAAAGCCGTTTTTCGGGGCGTTACGGATTTATCACCGGCGAGGCTCGGCAAACGGCCCGCTACGAGCGCTACCGGCGTTTCTTGAGTGTCGCGGAAGCGCTCTCGGCCCTGCGCTCGACGGTGATCTGAGCGGGAAAGGGTGCCGGGCGTCGTAAAGATGCCTCCACATGCTTCCCGAACTCTTAGCCTGGTTTACAGGTAAAGAAGTTAACCGTCGCAAGTATCCGCGAAAACGCAAACCGTATCGCGCGACATTTTCCATTGATAGCGGCGTAACGCAGAAACCTGCTATCGGTTTAGATATCAGCGGCGGCGGATTGTGCGTCCTCACGCAAGAGCCCGTCGGAAAAGACGAGTTCGAAGTGCGCGCCACGATCGAAAGCCGGGTCGTTCGGGTACGCGCAAAATCGGTTTGGCAAGATACCGTCACGCATCAGGGCAAGTCGGTTTGGCGCTACGGGATGCGATTTACCGGAATATCGGCGGACGATTGGGATTCCGTGATCCGTTTCACGACCGACAAACCGGTAGCGGACGATAATAAAGCGCAAGAAGAGTTAACCACTGTGCGCATGACGCCGGACGACGCCAATCGTTTACTTCCGCACGAACTCCAACTGCGTCTCTTGCAAATGCTTGTCGACCGCCGGCGCCTCGCGCCGCTCAAAGATAAAGTGACCCCGCTCACGCAGTATTTTTATTCCGGCATCGTGCGGCACGGCGATAAGCTCATGCATCGTTTGACGATCCAGTCAAAGGTCGTTGGGGCCGAAGGCGACGAGATGTTCGAAACGCGCTTTGTCTTTGATGACAAGGGCGAAAGCATTATCATCCTAAACTAGCGCCTGATATGAAAACGGCGCTCATTACGGGAGTCACCGGCCAGGATGGCTCGTATTTGGCAGAATGGCTCCTTTCAAAAAGCTACCGCGTGGTCGGCATGACGCGCCGGTCCTCAACGGACGTGCACGAGCGCATCCAACATATTGTTGACGATATGGAATTTGTCTCCGGCGATTTGCTCGACCAGAGTTCGATGACGAAGATCGTTGCCGCGATCGAACCGGACGAAATCTACAATTTAGCCGCGCAATCATTCGTACCCACCTCCTGGTCGCAACCCGTGCTGACGGGCGAATTTACCGCCCTCGGCGTGACACGCGTCTTGGAAGCAATTCGCAACGTCGATCGCAAGATCAAGTTCTATCAGGCCTCGAGCTCCGAGATGTTCGGCAAAGTCCAGAACGTCCCGCAGCACGAAGAAACACCATTCTATCCGCGCAGCCCGTACGGCGTTGCGAAAGTATACGGACATTGGATCACGGTCAACTACCGCGAGTCCTACGACATGTTCGCAGTAAGCGGGATCCTTTTTAACCATGAGTCGGAACGTCGCGGGAAAGAGTTCGTAACTCGCAAAATCACGGATGGGGTCGCACGCATCAAAGTTGGTTTGAGCAAGGAGCTCTTGCTCGGGAATCTCGACGCGCAGCGCGATTGGGGTTTCGCCGGCGACTATGTACGCGCAATGTGGTTGATGCTGCAGCAAGAAACGCCGGATGACTACGTGATTGCAACAGGCCGCACGCACTACGTGCGCGATTTTGTCCGCATTGCGTTCGAGGCGGCCGGCCTTGGAAATTACGAGCCCTTCGTGAAGTCCGATCCGCGGTTCATGCGGCCGGCGGAAGTCGACTTACTGATCGGCGATCCGTCGAAAGCCCGCAAGCAACTAGGTTGGGTTCCCGAAGTGAGCTTCGAGGAGTTGGTCGAGACGATGGTCAAGGCAGACATCGACCGCCTCACGCCGTTTGCTCGCTCGTAAGGAAGCCGCTAAAAAAATGCGCGCGCTCGTAACCGGCGCGAACGGTTTCGTCGGGCGCTATTTGTGCGAAGCGCTTCGCCTTGCAGCACATGACGTCTTTGAAGCCGCCGGCCCGGACAGTCCCAATTCGCAGCACTCGCTCGATCTAGGCGACTCCGCAAGCGTTCGAGCGATCGTGAAGGCGGCTGCGCCGGAGGTGGTCTTTCATCTGGCCGCGCAGACATTTGTGCCGGATGCAATTCGCTCACCGCAGGCAACCTACCAAGCGAACGTCATCGGAACAGCACGGCTTCTAGAAACCATACGCGAACTGCGAGACACGAACAAGAAAAATCCGCGCATCATATTCGCGAGTTCGGCGGAAGTCTACGGCCATCACGTGCCCGCCGACTTTCCGCTCAACGAAAGCGCAGCCACGCATCCTGCCAATCCTTATGCGGCAAGCAAAGCCGCGGCGGAGGCGATTGTCCTCGCCGAAGCGCGGACTTATGAACTCGATGTGATCGTCACGCGTGCGTTCAATCATATCGGCCCGGGGCAGAGCGACCGTTTCGTCGTTGCATCGTTTGCCGCGCAGCTAGCCGCGGTGGTGAAAGGAAATGCGCCGTTTCTTTCGGTTGGAAATCTGAGCGCGCAGCGCGATTTTCTCGATGTGCGCGATGTAGTCGGGGCATACGTCGCACTCATCGAGGGTGGGAAGCCCGGCGAGATCTACAATGTGAGCAGCGGAACGGCCGTTGCGATCTCCGAGGTACTCCGGCGGTTGATCACCGTGGCGCACGCAGCAGTGGAAGTGCGAGAGGATCCGGCCCGTATGCGGCCATCGGACGTTGCGTATTTCTACGGCGATAATTCCAAATTGGGTGATGCGACCGGCTGGCAACCTCGGATTTCGCTCGACACCTCGCTGCGGGATATTTATGCGGCCGCCGTCAAGTAGAGTCTTGTGACCGACCTGACAAAAGAAGAAGTCCAAGCCCTTGTTTTCAAGAATCGCGGCGCGCTTCTAAGCGTTCCGGCCGTTTTGCTGACGCTTTTCGGAAAACCAAGTGCTTTTAGTGTCGCAACCGGGCTGCCGCTCGCGTTTCTCGGCGAAGCGATTCGCTGTTGGGCCGTGGGGTATTCGGGCGTAACGACGCGCGGCGATCGTGTTGAGGCGCCCGCGCTTGTAACGGCGGGGCCGTACGCGCACGTACGCAACCCGCTCTACGTCGGCAACTTCATCACTGCTGCCGGATTTGCGATTGCGTTTACCGGCAAGAATTCAGCACGCGCGCGTCTGGGACTGCTCGCACTTTCGCTGGGCACGATGGCGGCGGTCTACGCAACCATCATTCCGCATGAAGAGCAATTTTTGCGTTCTGAATTTGGCGCGGACTTCGAGCGGTATTGCGAACGCGTGCCGCCGCTCGTGCCGCTTTCTGCGCCCATAGCCGATGGACGAGGCGAATACAAGCCCGGAGTTATTCGCGAAGCGGAAAGCAAAACGTTTACGACGTTCGGCGCCGTGCTTGCGATCCTCGCACTCAAGGCTCTTAAAGCATAATGCCGCGCGCGAGACTGCAGCTCGCGCTTGCGCTTACCGCCTTGGTGGCGGTTATCGAATTTTGGGGCGGCTGGCGCGCACACAGTCTCGCGCTGCTCTCGGATGCGATTCATGTTTGCATGGATGTCTTCGCGCTTGCGATTGCGCTCGCGGCAACAATTGCGGCTGCCCGACCTGCTACGCACCGTCAGACATTCGGTTTCGGCCGCATTGAGGTTCTAGCCGCGCTTGCGAATGGCACGCTGCTCTTTGCCGCAACCATTCTAATTGCGGTTGAAGCCGTGCGGCGTTTTGGCGCGCCCGTGGAACCCCTGGGCAACGTGATGACGGCCGTTGCGGCGATTGGGCTTGTGGTCAACATGGCCGTCGGGCTCGTACTGCTGCGTGACCGCCACACGAACATGAACGTGCGTGCTGCGCTCTACCATGTTGCCGGTGATGCACTGGGCGCGCTGGCGGTGGTTTTTGGCGGTGCACTTATTTGGCGGTACGGCATCGCGTGGCTCGATCCGCTCCTCTCGCTGTTGGTCGCGACGATCATCGTTGCGGGCGTCGTGCGCATTTTGCGTGAAGCAACGCACGTTTTGCTCGAAGGCGTTCCCGAAAACATGGACATCTCGGAGATCGCAACCGCGATGCGGCAGCAAGCCGGTATTGTCGCGTTGCACGACCTCCACGTGTGGACGCTCGGCTCGCAAGATTACGCTCTTTCAGCGCACGTTCTGCTGGATGACCGGCGCATCAGCGAGGCGACGCAGGTGCTGCACGGACTTGAAAAGGTTCTCCGCGACCGCTACGGCATCGCCCACGTGACCCTGCAATTCGAGTGCGAAAGCTGTGAGCCCGACGACCGCGTGATCTGCACGAGGGTGGGCGGACCATAGGGGCAATTCGCACCTAAACCGAAAGGGCCGCGGTTATGCTTTCTATGAACTCAAAAACCGTCGTTCTCGGTACTGCCCGCACGCCTTTTGGCCGCCTTGGCGGGGCCCTCTCATCGATTCCCGCAACGAGTCTCGGGGCCGCCGCGCTCGCCGGTGCCATCGAACGTTCCGGCGTTGATCCCTCCGAGGTCGAGCACGTCATCATGGGCCAAGTGCTTCAAGCCGGTGTCGGTCAGGCGCCCGCGCGCCAAGCTTCATTTAAAGCAGGCCTTGCAAAGACCACGACGAGCGAAACAGTCAATAAGGTTTGCGCATCCGGTTTGCTCGCCGTCGTGAGCGCGGCGCGCATGATCAATGATGGCTCGAACGCGGTCATCGCGGCGGGCGGCATGGAATCGATGTCGGGGGCGCCCTACCTCCTAAAGGAAGCGCGTAACGGCTACCGGTTCGGCGATGGAAAGCTCGTCGATGCGATGATCAACGACGGTCTGTGGGATTACTATTTTGAGATGACGATGGCAACGCAGGGTGCAAAGGTTGCGCGCGAGCTTGGCGTTAGCCGCGAAGAGCAGGACGCATACGCCTTCGAGAGCCACCGTCGCGCCGCGGCGGCCTATGCAAGCGGCGAGATGAAAGAAGAAGTCTTGCCGGTACGGGTGGCGAGCAAACTCAAAGGCAAGTTCGTCGTTGAGAAGATGCCCGTATCGGCGCGGGCGCGCATTCCCGCACTGGCGGGCGGAGCGCACGGAAGTTCGGTCTGGGATCATGCTCCATCGGATGAGTTTGCGCCGAACCCCGATGCATGGTCTCCCTTTACCGTCGGCGATGTGCCGCATGTCCTCTTCGAACGCGACGAGGCGATTCGCGAAGATACCTCACTCGAAACCATGGCAAAACTCAAACCGATCGATAAAGACGGCACGATTACGGCTGCAAATGCGCCGGGCGTCAACGACGGCGCAGCTGCGCTGGTGCTCGCCGATGAGTCTTGGGCACGTTCGAACGGTCACGAAGCGCTCGCGACGATTCTCGATCACGCAACCGTCGGTTGGGATTCGCCGTATATAGCCCTCACGCCGGCAATGGCCGCGCACAAGTTGCTCGAGAAAAACAACCTTTCCACGCGCGATATCGCGGTCTGGGAAATCAACGAAGCGTTCTCCGCCGTGGTGCTCGCCTCGGCCAAACGCTTAGGCATCGACCCCGCGAAAATGAATCTCAACGGGGGCGCGGTTGCAATGGGGCATCCGATCGGTGCTTCGGGCGCGCGCATTATCGCAACGGTCGTTCACCAGTTGCGCAAACGTGGCGGCGGCTACGGAGTCGCCGCGATTTGCAGCGGCGGAGGTCAGGGCGACGCCGTATTAATCAAGGTCGGCTAATTTTGCGCATCGCAGTCGTCGGTGCAGGGCAAATGGGGTCCGGCATCGCTCAGGTGGCCGCGGCATCGGGCGCGCAGGTGATTCTGCACGATCGCGACGGCGCGTTCGTAGAACGCGGCCTCGAGGTCATCCGTAAAAATTTGGATCGCGGCGTCGAGAAGGGCCGCATGACGCAAGAACAGAGCGGACATATTCTTGCGCGCATCGTGCCGTCGACCCAAATTGCGGACTGGGATGTCGCAATCGCAATCGAGGCCGCGACGGAGCATCTTCCCACCAAGCTCGATCTGTTCCGGCAGCTCAACGAAGAGACGCCGGCCGATGCGATTTTAGCGAGCAACACCTCGTCGATCTCAATCACGACGCTCGGCGCGGTTACCACGCGCGCGGACAAAGTCATCGGCATGCATTTCATGAATCCGGTGCCGGTTATGAAACTGATCGAGATCATTCGCGGCATTGCAACCTCGCAGCACACGTATGATTTTACGAAGACGCTTTCGGAGAAGTTCGACAAGACACCGGTTGAAGTGCGCGATTTTCCCGGATTCGTTTCCAACCGCGTGCTGATGCCGATGATCAACGAAGCAATCTATGCGCTCTATGAAGGCGTCGGATCCGCCGACGCAATCGATACGGTTATGAAACTGGGTATGAACCATCCCATGGGTCCGCTAGAGCTCGCCGATTTCATCGGCTTAGATACCTGTCTTGCGATCATGCAAGTGCTTCATGATGGATTTTCCGATACGAAATACCGGCCTTGCCCCCTGCTCAAACAGTACGTCGCGGCCGGCTGGTATGGAAAAAAATCCGGCCGTGGATTCTACACGTACTGATGCTTGAAGTCCCTTCTCGAACGGCTTTTGATTTAACCGAAGAGCAGCGTCAGATCGGAGATCTCGCGGCCGAGATTGCGCAAAAAGAAATCGCTCCGCACATCGCGCAGTGGGACCGCGAGCACACCTTTCCGCGCCAGCTGTATACCAAACTCTCGCGTGCCGGGATCATGGGTATCCTGGTTCCGGACGAATATGGCGGCGCCGGAGCAGATTATGTTTCGTATGCAATAGCGATCGAAGAGCTCGCGCGGGTAGACGCGGGAACGGCCGTAACGGTCTCCGTGCACTCGATGATTTGCTCGGCAATTCTGCGCCTTGGCACCGGTGAACAAAAGGATCGTTATCTGCCGAAGCTCGGGGCCGAAGATATGATCGCGTCCTTTGCGTTGACGGAGCCTGAAGCCGGATCCGACGCCGGTAACATTCGCTCGAGCGCGCGCAAAACGGAGACCGGCTATACGTTAAACGGACGCAAGCAGTGGTGCACGAACGGTGGCTACTCGGGCGTCATCATGGGGATGTTCCGCACGGGCGAGCGCGGCCACAAGGCGATCAGCGCCTTTCTGATCGACAACGACCTGCCGGGCATCGTGGTTGAGAAGACGACGGAAAAGCTGGGGATCCATACGAGCAACACGTGCGACTTGGCGTTCGACGACGTCGAGGTGCCGCACGGTGCCTTAATCGGAGAAGAAGGCGACGGCTTCGGCAGTGCGATGGCGGCATTGCACGGCGGACGCATCGGCATCGCTGCGCAAGCGTGCGGCATTTTAGCGGCATGTCTTGAGGCATCGGTGAAGTATGCAAAGGAACGCGTTGCTTTTGGCAAACCGATCGGCGCGTTTGAAGGAATCAGCTTTAAGATTGCGCAGATGGCGACTGACTTAGACGCCGCGCGCATGTTAACGTACCGGGCGGCGGCGCTGTGCACGGCCGGACTGCCCTTTGTAACCGAAGCGAGCAAAGCGAAGTTGTTTGCATCCACCGCCGCGCGCAAGCACGCATCTGAAGCGATCCAAATTTTTGGTGGGTACGGCTACACCACCGAGTTTCCCGTGGAGCGCTACTACCGCGACGCAAAAATTACCGAGATCTACGAGGGTACCTCAGAGATCCAGCACATCATTATCGCACGCTCGCTGCTCGGCAAAATGGACTAAAAAACGAGGCGTTCTTGCGAACGCCTCGTCGATGGTGCGATAGCGGGACTGATACTCAACTCTACAGTATCACACCGAACGTGCTCGAAACAAGTTCTCGAACGCGACTGGAACGTGCGAGAATCGAACTCGCGGCAGCGTAGAGTATCAATCCCGCTGTCGACCCCATCGAAACGTCCCAGCCTTCTAGAATCACGCAGTTTCCGAGGAGCGCAAGTCCGTTGGGAAGCAGGGGCTCTTACAATCGACTAAAGTCAAAAGGACCGCCACACCGGCTCTTGGAAGCGCCCTCGGGGTATCGTTACTGGATAAGATCCTCACGCGCTTCATGGTCCGGGGGCCCCAGCTTTGCTGGGGGGCGCGGAGCGTCGAGCGCAGCGCCTTTTCAACTAAAATGGAGCACCGCTAAAATTAACCTCATGGAACATCAGGGCAAAGAGCTCTTCCGGCGCGTCGGCATTGCGGTGCCGCGCAGCCGGCATGCGATGACGGCAGATGACGCCGCCGCTTTTGTTAAACAGAACCCCGGTAATTGGGTGATTAAGGCGCAAGTGCTTATGGGCGGGCGCGGCAAAGCCGGCAAGATCAAACTTGTAAGCGACGCCGATGAAGCCGCCGCCATGGCCAAAGAAATCATGTCCTCGCCCATGCCGCCCAACCGGCAAAATCCAAAAGGCGAACCGATCAAGTCATTGCTCGTTGAAGAGACGCTGGAGATCGCAAAAGAAGCGTACTGCGCAATCACGATCGACCGTACTTCTAAGAAGCCGGTCATTATGGTAAGCGCCGCGGGCGGAATGGATATCGAAGAAGTTCCGCACGACCAAATTGCCACAATGGCAGTCGACCCTGCCGCCGGGTACTGGCCCTTCATCGGCCGTGATCTCGCCTTCAAAGCCAATCTCGACCCCGGATACCGCAAAGCTTTCCCCGCAATCGTCGCCGGCATCTACGACTTGTTTTTCAAGTATGGCGCAAAGCTTGTCGAGATCAATCCGCTCGTGCTTACCAAGGACGGAAAAGTCATCGCAGCGGATGCAAAAGTTGAAATCGACGACGACGGCATTTTCAAAAACCCCGAGTTCCGTGAGTGGGAAAAATCGTTGCCGCTCGATGAGGATGAAGAACTCGCTGTAAAAGCGGGGCTTGGTATTCGAAATTTCCGCCGCTTTGAGGGCACGGTCGGTACGATGGCCAACGGCGCCGGACTTGCAATGGCGACGATGGACGCCGTGAAGAACGCGGATGGCTCTTTTGCGAATTTCTTGGATGTCGGCGGCGGCGCGAACGCGCAGAAAGTTCGCAACTGTTACGAGTTGATCGTTGATTCCACGGGCGCGAAGTCGCTGTTCATTAATATCTTCGGCGGCATCACGCGCGGCGACGAAGTCGCCAAGGGCATCGTGCAAGCGCTCAATGAAACGGCATCGCGCAAAGTTCCACTTGTCGTGCGCCTCACAGGAACGAATGAAAAAGAAGGCCGCGAAATTTTAGCGCAAGCCGGAATCACGCCGGTCGAAACGATGGACGAAGGCGCAGCCCAAGCCGTAAAACTGGCGGGGGCCGCATGAGCATCTTCTTAGATAAAAATACCAAGGTGATCGTGCAAGGCATTACCGGTGCTGAGGGCTCGTATCACACGGGACGCATGGTGCAGTACGGGACGCAGATTGTGGGCGGGGTCACGCCCGGCAAGGGCGGGCAGAAATCCGAACACGGCCTACCCGTCTTTAATACGGTTGCGGATGCAGTCGCGGCAACGGGGGCGACGCATACGTGCATCTTCGTCCCGCCGCCCTTTGCGGCCGACGCACTTTTCGAAGCCTACGATGCCGGCATCGGTTTTGCGGTCTGCATTACCGAGGGACTTCCGGTGCACGACGTGCTTCGCGTCGTCTCGGCGACCCCCGGGATGCGCATCATCGGGCCGAACTGCCCCGGACTGATCTCGCCGGGAAAATCGTCCATCGGTATCATGCCGGGTCACATTTTTAAAGAGGGCAACGTGGGGTTGATTTCGCGCTCGGGCACGCTGACGTACGAAGTGGTTGACGGGCTCACCCGGGCGGGCCTCGGCCAATCGACCTGCGTGGGTATCGGTGGCGATCCGATTATCGGGACCACATTTGTCGACTGCCTTCGCGAGTTCGCCAACGACTCCCAGACCGAGGCGCTTGTGTTGTGCGGAGAGATCGGCGGCTCGGACGAAGAGGATGCGGCTGCTTTCATTAAAGAGCACATGCCCGGCATGCCGATTGTCTCATTTATCGGCGGCCGCAACGCCCCGCCCGGAAAATCGCTGGGCCATGCCGGCGCCATCATTTCCGGCGACTTCGGTACCCCCCAGAGCAAAATCGCGGCTTTTCAAGACGCGGGCGTACCGGTCGCAGACCGTCCATCGCAGATCCCGCAGATGCTCAAGGAGCAAATGCTCGTCCGCGTTGGTGCCTAGCCCAAGCAAAGCAACTTTAGTCGCTTCTTAGAGGGGCCTGAGAGGCACTGGAGAAGCGGTTAACATCAGATTAAGGACCGCTTACCCGGATGCGCCGGCAGCGGCCTTATTTTGTTATCACACATCACCACATGAGGGTATGGAATGAAATCCAACAAACGAACCCTCCGTCAAGTTGGCATCGCGCTGATGCTTCTCGTTGCATTCCTTGTCCAGGGAACATGGGCACTGGCTGGAACGACGGGACAACTCAGCGGCAATGTTACAGACGCTAGCGGTGCGCCGGTTCAAGGCGCCACCGTCACTGCGAGCTCACCCTCGCAAACAGCGACAGCAACGACGGATGCGGCAGGACACTTCGGTTTCCTGACACTAGCCCCCGATACGTATACACTCGCAATGACGAAGGCCGGGTACAACCCGATCTCGCAGGGCGGTATCTCCGTATTCGCGGACAACAACATCACCGTTCCGATCGTGACTCAAAAAGTCACGCTCAAAGAAATCGGTAGTGTTACCTCCCGTTCGGCCGGAGACTTAGTCAAGTCCGGCACCACCAGCGACGTCTACTCCGTAAACGCCGCGACCGCCGAGAAAGTCCAGGCGCTCGGCGGCGGTGGAAATCTCAATAATGCGTACTCCGCGATTTATTCACAACCGGGCGTGAGCAGTTACGTCGGTAACTACGGCGTCGGTCAAGTCTTTTACATCCGCGGATCGAACTACAACCAGGTCGGCTATGAGTTTGACGGCGTGCCGGTTAACCGCGCGTTCGATAACTACTCCGGCTCGTCTCTCTCGAACCTCGGCCAGCAAGAGTTGCAGGTCTACACGGGCTCGGGACCGGCCGGAACTTCAAGTTCAACGGTTGGCGGCTACATCAATCAAGTCATCAAAACCGGAACGTATCCCGGAACGGGAACGCTCGACGCTGGAATCGGTTCGCCGATTTTCTACCACAAGCTCACCGCGGAAGCCGGTGGTGCAGCCCCGAACCGTCTCTTCTCCTATTACGCTGCAACCGGTGGCTACAATCAGCAATTCCGCCTTTTCAATCAGCAAAATGGCGCAAATCTGAATGCCGTCAATAGCGGTTTGTTTTTAGGAGCATCCGCGGCCACGACGGGGTTTTATTCAAACGGAACGCCGATTTGTAACCCGGACGGCACGTCGCCCAACGGGAATGGCGCTCCGTACTCGGGCGTTGGAAATCCGACAACGCCGGCTGCCGCTGACGCCGGATGCGTGGCGACTGGACCTGCGGGCGGTTACGATTATCAGTCCGATAACCAAGATCGCGAAAACGTCCTCAACCTGCATTTCGGCATTCCGCACAAACACGATCAGGGACGTGACGACGTTCAGTTGTTGTACACGACCGCATCGTTCCTCACCGGATACGCGGAAAGTGTCAATGACCTGGGCGGACTTGCGGGATTGAACTATCAATATGGCGGCGACTACTGCGCATACACGGCATTCGTGACCGGCAAGTCGTATTGCCCAGGTTACAAATTGACGTTCGACCCCGTTACCGGTGGTACGACCCCTGTAACGACCGGGGCTGCTACTCTCCCGTACAGAGATTCGGTGACCTTCCAACCCGGAACGCAGTTCGGACAACCCGCCGGCACTGCTGTGGCCGTGCCGTATCTCTTCCCGAGCAGCCCACAAAACCGCCTCCCGGGATCGGCTATGCCGGACAACCAGCGCAATACGATCTTCAACGATTCTACAGTCGTCAAACTGCAGTACACGAAGAATATCGGTTCGAATGCTTATGTCCGTGCGTACGGCTATTCACTCTACTCCGATTGGCTCCAGAACGGGCCAACGTACGCGCAGTTTGGATACGTCCTCGGCGGCAACTGCTGCTCGGGAGCCGTTTCTCGCGACTACGAACTAAACGCGCATACCAAAGGCGGCGAGGTCCAATTTGCGGACCAATTCAACGCCAAGAACCTTCTCACGGTGACGGCCAATTACGTTACCTCGACCGTGGCTCGTTTTAACAACGGTACGATGAGTAATTCGAAAAATACGCCCGCGACGAATCTCACCGACGGAACGAACTGCTACAGCAAAACCACCGGCGCTCTGGCGAGTTGCTTGAGTAGTTCCACTGCCGGCAGCTTTGCGGTCCCCGTTCCCGCCAATCCGATCGTCGGTGCGGCTGCAGCGGCGGGCGCGAAGTACGAGGTAACCTTCCCCGGCGAGCGCGGCACATTCAACACCGTGCGTCCGGAGTTCTCATCGCAGGCCATCAACGATGAGTTCCGTCCGAACGACCGGCTCTTGATTAACGCGGGATTGCGTTTCGAGCAGTACAAATACAACCTCTCGCAACCCGGACCGGATTTCCCGTTCTGGTACAACGCGGCGGCCAACTCGTATTGCTATAACGTCAACACTCTGGCACCGCTCCTAAACACCCTTAAGCCCGGCGGCGCTCCGCCTCCGGCAGCCCCTACGATCGTCAACGGAGCATGTCCGGCCGGCTTTGCCCATCCCTCAGCATCCGATCCGGCAAACACGAAGGGCATTGTCTTTAACTCGGGCGGAGCGGGAGTTATCTTCCGTAATGTCACCTCGCCGCGTCTCGGCTTCACTTACACGCTGAATCCGGAGACCGTCATTCGTGGATCGATCGGCCGCTTTGCGGAACCGATGAGCACGGCGTACGTTCAGTACCTCGATAAAGCTGGCAAGAATTCGGCGGCGTTTAACTTCTCGAACTTCTTCGCCTACGGCTTTAATACGCCGATCCACCAACTGCAACCGCAGATCTCCAACAATGCGGATATTTCTCTCGAGAAGCGCCTGCATGGTACGGATATCTCGTTCAAACTCTCGCCGTTCTACCGTTACACGACCAATCAGCTGAACACTATCAGCATCGGCCCGAACTTTGCTTCGGCGCTGAATGTTGGTACGCAGCGCACGTCCGGCGTTGAATTTGAAATCAATAAAGGCGACCCATCGCGTAACGGTCTGTCGGGACAGCTCGCATATACCTACACCCGTGCGCGCGTCTCATTCAGTAACCTCAGCAACGGCCGCAATACAATCGATCCGCTCAACGACTACATCGTTCAGTACAACCGGTTAACGTCCGCGTGCGCCGGAAATACGACGGATCCCCGCTGCGTCGGTACGGGCAGCACACCGCTGCCAGCCGCCGCTCCTCAGCCTTGCTACGCACCCAACAGCGGTACCGCCGGTGACTTAACGCCTGCGGCCCCCGACACGTGCACGGGCGGCGCCAGCACCGGCATCAGCAACCCGTACTACAGTAGTGCGCCCCAGCCCTTACTCGATCGCAATGCGGCGTACGAAGTCTATCCGAACGAGTTCCCGTTCCAACCGACCGGTGGTGAAACTACCTCGTTTGGTCCTAACACGTTCGCGGGCTTCCTGAGCTACAAGCACGACCGCTTAACGGTCACCCCAAACTTCCAATTGGCGGAAGGAAACGCATACGGTTCACCGGTCGATATCATCGGCTACGATCCGCGCACATGCAGCAACAATCAAGCCAATGCAGGTAATCCCGCAATCGTCGCAGCCTCGGGCTCGAACCCGAACGCGGCAGACTTTACCTCTTGCAATCCTTCGATTGCAACCGGTAACGGGTACCTCGCCATCCCGAATCCACAGACGGGCAAGTTCGCAAGTCTTGCCCAGTACCGCGAACCGTGGCAGTTTAACATGAGCGCGCAGATCGGCTATGACTTGAGCAATAAGACTCACGCCAACCTGATCCTTGCAAACATCGTGAACCGCTGCTTCGGTGGTTCGAGCACCCCGTGGTCCTCGAACTTCGCACCTGGCAACGTCGTCTGCGGATACAATACCAATGGTGGAAACTTCCAGTCGAACTTCTACAACGGTGGAAGCCCGACTGCACCCGTCAATGGTGTTGCTTTGCCAAAGGTGTTCACGCAACCCTACGCACCCTATGGCGGATTGCTTCCGTTCAATGCCTACCTCAACGTTCAGTTCAAGATCTAACGCAGATCGAGTTCTGAAAAAGGAAAGGCCCCGCGCAAGCGGGGCCTTTTTCTATTGGACGACCGCTTACGTCTTTACATTGAATCTGATGCGAGCGTCGCATCGACGTTGGTTCTCGAGGTGCTGTACCTGCTCAAGCCCTCCTCTTGGCGTACGAGGGTTTCCTCGTGAAGTTTCTGCAAGAGGGTTTTGCTTGTGTCGTATACGAGTGTTCCATTGGTTGTTGAATCGAGAGCTTGCGCGCCGGCAATATGCATGGTTGATTGCACTTCAATGCTTAGCATGCCGTTCGTGGCAGACTTCACGGTGAAATCGTCCTGAAGGTTCCCCTGCGAGTTGGTTTTTGTGAATCGCCAGTGGTTATTCGCATCCAGTTTCGTAGTATCGACGAAGCCCCGGCCCAGATAACGGATGACTGAGCGTTCCTCGTCGTTGAGCTTGAGAGTGGGATCGAAGACGATGCTGCCGTCGCCGTAGACGATGCACGGCGTTGCGACCGCTGTGCGCCCGTTTTGAGCCTGCTCGCTGACGTTGAGCACGAGCGCCTTACCGATTTTATCGTCGACGGCCTGGAGGACATCCACCGTAATCGTGCCCTTGTCGGCGATACCCGCGCCGAAGTTTGCGATGCCGCTGCCGACGGTTCCAATTCCCGAGGAGCCGATGGCGGTGTTGGTGGAGATACCCACCGTGAAGTTGTAGACAAGGTGCCGCAAGGGCTTGGGAGCATCAGCAAAGGCAGTGGACCCCAAGGCGGCACAAAAGAGGGCGAGGAATGATAGGCGCTTTTTCATGCTCCTCTCTTCGCACTCCGGGCAAACGAGCCCCGGGCGGCGCGCCTCATGCGGCCCGAGGAGGCCGAATGGATAGCAGGACCGTCGCCGCGCCACCAGAATGGCACTTAACAGTATCATAACGTCGGGGCTTGGGCCGCGACGTATTTTGGTACATATTCACTCAACATGAGGGCTAGAATGAAATCTATTAAAACCCTCCGTCAAGTGGGCATCGCTTTGATGCTGCTCGTGACTTTTCTTGTCCAGGGAACATGGGCACTGGCAGGAACCACGGGCGGACTCACCGGCGTTGTCGTAGATGAGAAAAATGCACCTGTTTCAGGTGCTGCGGTCACGGCGACAGCGCCGTCCGGCTCAGCTACCTCCACTACGGACGCGTCCGGACACTTTGTGTTCGTTTCGCTTGCACCCGATACGTATACCGTATCAGTGACAAAGACCGGCTATGCGCCGATCTCGTCAGCGGGCATCTCGGTGTTTGCGGATCAAACGCAAACCATCTCGCTCGCCACACACCTCGAAGCCTTAAAAGAGATCGGCAACGTTACCAGCCGGTCTGCGACCAGCCTGGTGAAATCAGGAACGACCTCCGACGTCTACTCGGTCAATGCATCCCAAGCGGAGAAGATGACCGGTCTTGGCGGCGGCGGCGGTCTCGATAACGCCTATTCGGCAATCGCTTCTGTCCCTGGTGCGTACGTGCCGGTTGGCCAATCAGGTTGGTTCCAAGCCGTGTACATCCGCGGCGGCGACTACGACCAAGTCGGTTACGAATTTGACGGCGTCCCCGTCAACCGTTCGTTCGACAACTATCCTTCGACCAACGCATCGGCGCTCGGTCAACAAGAACTTCAAGTCTACACGGGCGCAGCGCCGGCGAACTCTGAAGGTCAGGGTCTTGCCGGATTCATCAATCAGGTCATCCGCACCGGAACGTATCCCGGTTTTGGTGACTCGCAGATTGGTCTGGGCGCCCCGATTTTCTATCATAAGCTCAACGGAGAAGCCGGTGGCGCAAGCCCCAACCGTCTCTTCTCGTACTACGTCGGCCTCGGCGGGTACAACGAAGGTTCGCGTTACTACGATCAGAGCAACGGTGCGGGAATTCCCTCCACTGTCTGGGGCACACCGTTCGACTTCGGCCCCTGCGCCGCAGCCGGCGATCCCGGAACAGGCACCGCAGAAACCGGCACGCCGAGCAGCGC
>JBHEMH010000032.1:0-24137 GCA_046262675.1 Vulcanimicrobiaceae bacterium | reverse complement strand
CCGTTATGCGTGAAGTCCGAGGGTGCATTCGACTTATTGCGTCCGCGATCGCCTAAGAAACCGAAGTCCAGGAACAGCGGGCTTGCTCCGAAGTTGAACGTGCCGCCGAGTTGGTACTTCAGGATGTTATACGCGAGCGTGTAAGGACCGGACGGGCAGACATCGGTACCGCACGTGCCGCGCACGTTCGGGTAGTACCATGCACTGCCGTAGACCGAGAACGGTTGGTCGAGGTCGGGCAGTTTTTCTGCGCCGAAGCCAACGCCGCTCAGTTTCGGATAACCGTAGTTACCCGTGCGGTACATGTAGCCGACCCCGATGTAGATACGCGGGCTCGCGACTTTCAAGCCTAAGCGGCCGTCAAAGTCGTAGTCGCGTGCGATGAACGCCGGGACGAAGGTCTGTCCTTGCCGGCCAATGACGGTAACGCAACCCTGATCGCCGTTAGCAGACGTATTTCCGGGAGCTAATAACACGGGCGGATTGTTGCATTGGGCCCTTGCTGCGCCGCCTGCCGGCGTCGCAATACCCTGGTTATGCGGGTAGTTGTACTGGCGATAGTCGCCTTCCAGCATGAACGGCAGACCCGAAATCGGGACTTCGATGCCGCCACGGATGGAATACGAACCACCGCTTTTGCCGGTGTTGCCAGGGCTGAATTCGTTGTACACCTTCGGCGAAATGATGTAATCACCGACGATGAACTTATCGAAGTACGGCACCTTCACCGGAGCCGGCGTCGGAACCGAAGTCGGAACAGGCGTCGCTACCGGAGCCGGAGTTACGGCCGGCGGCGGCGTTGCTGCTACGTAGCGAACGACAACCAGTTTCTTCTCGGGAACCCACTGGACGTAGGCGCCCATGCCTTCGGAAATGACGCGAACCGGAACCACGACGTGACCCTGGTAAATTTCCGGGGGAACGTCGAGCGGACGCGTTTCGCCGTTGATAACCACTTCAGGTTTACCAACGGTGACTTTGACGTCCGAACCGGGTTTGCTCACATCAACCGTGCGCGAGCCCGCATTGTACGAAACCGTGGCACCCATTTGCTCGAACATCGAGCGCAGGGGGATCAGGATCGTCCCACCACGCACGAGTGCGGCGAGTACGCGACCCTGTTTGAGTTTATCAGGCTTTGCGTACACGTGGTGATCGTTGAATAAGATCGGGATTTGGCCGGATGGCGGCGAGCCGAAGTCGGCCGCCGGCATCATAGCAGCTGGCGCCGTCGTAGCCTGAGCAAGCACTTGGGATCCAATGTTACCCTTTGCTGCTTGGCCTGACGGAGCGGCAACCGCGTTAAGTCCTAAACCCGCTGCGATCAGCAGGGTGAGGACTCCGGTGCTCAGTCGTTTCAAGAGTTTCCTCCTAACTTGCAAGGTAGGGGACCTATCGCTTATTTATTTTGTTTAGCTAAATAAGAGTCCGTGTAGTATTACGAGTCTCATGCCAGGTCAGTTCCAGGTTGCCCTGCTCACTTTAACCAGCATACCTGGACCCTTATTCCCAAAACCCCTCAGAAAAAACACAGAATTATGTTTCTTTCCCGGCGGCGGCCGGGAGGCGCCAGATCCATGCGGTTCCAAGCGCGGTCTCGAGCACCGCGAGCCCAAAGGCGTAGAGGGGCACGCGGTGTCCCTGGGGATGAAGTCCGAGCACTATGGCAGTCGTAAGAGCAGGCGCGATAATCTGCGGAACGGCGACCGCCAGGTTCCATACCCCCATTGCGGTCGCCATCATACCTTGGGGTAAAATGCTGCACCCGAGCGCCCAATCGGCGGCAAGAAACCCGCCCCAACCAACTCCCGCGAATGCCGCAAGCACGAACATAATGCGCACATCGCGCACAAAAACGAATCCGATCAGACTGCAGATGAACACACCGGTGCTTGCATTGACGACCATTCGGCGGTCCAGGCGGTCTGCCGGTTTTGCAGTGAAGGCCGCTCCGGCGGCACCGAACACCGTGAAGATCAGGATGACCATCCCGCTTGTGGTCACCGCATCCTTGGCTTGCAAGGTATCGTGAACATAGAAAAACATGTAGCCGAGCATCGTATAAAAGCCGGTCCATAAAATCGCGCGCGAGATAAACAAGTCAATTGCAGCGCGTCCGACTTTAAATGGCACGCGGTCAATTGGACGCACTCGCAGCCCAGCGACGTGCGCGACGGTGATAACGCAGCTTACAAGCAATACGAAGACCAGCGCGGAGCTCAATACAAGGGGTTGAGATGAAAGGACGACGGCGCATACGGCGCCGGCCGCATTTCCCAAACTTTGCAGGCCCGCCATCCACGATGACGCCAAGCCGGCCTTTGCCCGCGAAAAGTAGTCGGGGATAATCGCCTGATACGGCCCGATTGCAATGTTAATTCCGATTTGCAAGAAGACAAGAGCGACCGCCAGCAGTAAAAACGACTGCGCTAAGTAGAATCCAAAAATGCCGAGCGACCCGAGGAGTGCGCCCACAAGGAAAAACCAGCGCCGGTCAAACCCGCGTGCGCGCAGACGATCGGAAAGCGGGCCCGCAATGAGTTGCACGATCGACGCAGTAACTGCTCCGATTGCAGCCAGTTCACCGTAGGCGATCGCATGTTGGACGGGATGAAGGCTGGTCGCGCGGGCTTGGAGTGAGATGCCGAGCAGTGCGCCCCAGAGAGCCTGAATGCCAAACCAAAACGCCGCTAGTAGAGCGGCGTTAGGCGTGTTCGAGCGCGTACCGGTAATCTTCGATGGTGTCAATATCAAAACACAACTCCGGAGCGCAGTCCCGTACCGCGAATGCAGAGAATCCAAGGAGCGAGGCCGCTTTGCGTTCGACGTCGGCAATCGTTAGCCGCCTGAGCGCGAATTTGAGCAAGAGACTCGGACCGAGCATCACCGCCATCCGGGCTAAATCCTTGCGGGCGCTAAAGAGTCTTTGCGCCATCGAGTCGATGACGCGTGCTGCACCCGCGGGGATCAGAAAAACGGAACCGTTTGAGATGCGTTCGCGGCCGATGGTGGTGGCATGCTCCGGCGCGCGAGGAAACCGGCGCTCGTAGTCACCGGCGGCTGCCAGCGGGACACCAAGACTCCCCACCGGTGTGCGCTCCATGAAAGCGCGAACGTGCGCGCCGGAGATAAAGGGCAAGTCGCTTGTAAGATACATGACCGCTTCGTCGCCGTAAGCGCTAAGGGCCAAATGCACGTTTTGTGCGCCCGTGGGCGCTTCATGAATGAAGAAATCGACCTTAGCGCCCGAAGCTCGCACTTCGTCTCCGCCCACAACCGCAATACGGGTCGCCCCGGCTTCGCGAGCGGCTGCAACTGCCCGGTCTAATAATGAAGAGCCGCCGATTGGTGCTAACGCTTTGACGGGCGTGCCGATCTCAAGAGCGAAATCGCCGGTGACCCGTCCACCCGCCGTAATAACCGCATTCATCTACCGGCACTTACGGCCCGGCGTTTGCCGGTTCCGTTACGGGCCCTACTTCTTGGCGGCGACTTTCTTCTTCTGGCCGACGGTCTTCTTCGGTCCCTTACGCGTGCGGCTGTTGGTCTTGGTCCGTTGTCCGCGCACGGGCAGGCCGCGCCGATGGCGGATACCACGATAGCAGCCGATGTCCCCGAGACGCTTGATGTGTCCCGAGACTTCGCGGCGGAGGTCGCCTTCTACCTTAATCTTGCCGTCGATCGCGTCGCGCAGCTTCTTCTCATCCTCTTCGCTCATATTCTTGACGCGAAGGTCCGGGCTTACACCCGTTTCTTCCAGCAACTTCTTCGCGGTCGTGGGACCGATGCCGTAGATGTACTGTAAAGCAATTTCAATGCGCTTTTCGCGCGGCAGATCGATACCGGCAATACGAGCCATATTTCTCTCCTACCCTTGAACCTGTTTGTGTTTGGGGTTGACAGTGCAAATCACGCGCACTTTGCCTTCGCGACGAATGACTTTGCATTTTTCACAAATTCTTTTAACTGAAGGTCTAACTTTCATTCTACTGGCACTCCACCTAGTTCCGTGCCCCCCAGCAAGCTGGGGCCCCCAGAACATTGGCTCCTCTTCATTTTTTTTGGTTTGGCATTCCCCGTGGGTCGCCTTAAGCTACATGGATCGTATGTATTTGTACCGTTAGTAATCTGCTTGTGAACGTGGTTCACGCTGCAATATCTTCCTTGGGGCGATATTCCGCGACGCTGGGGTGTTCGCCGATGTCGCGCAACGTGAGAATCCGCGGACCCTCCTCAGTTATTGCGATGGTATGCTCGAAGTGCGCTGCGAGTTTACCATCTGCGGTCACGACTGTCCAGCCGTCTTTGAGGGTATTGACGGCGTATTTGCCTTGGGTAATCATCGGCTCGATGGCTAACACCAGACCGATGCGTAATTCCATTCCGGCGCCCGCGGTGCCGTAATTGGGCACTTGCGGCTCCTCGTGCATCTTGGTCCCGATGCCATGCCCGACTAATTCACGAACCACGCCGTAACCGGCCGCCTCCGCGTGATTCTGAACTGCGGCTCCGATATCGCCAAGCCGTTTGCCTTTGTGCATCTGCTCGATGCCCTTCATCAGACATTCTTGCGTCACGCGAAGCAAGCGCTGCGCGTCCTCGGAGATCGCTCCAACCGGTACGGTCACTGCGCTGTCGCTCACGTAGCCTTCGAACGTGGTTCCAATGTCGATGGAAAGTAAATCGCCGTCTTTGAGAACTCGGTTGCCCGGCATACCGTGCACGACTTCATCATTGACCGACGTGCAGATTGACGACGGATAGCCGTGGTAGCCCATAAATGTCGGCACGCCGCCCAAATCGCGAATGCCTTTTTCGGCCATCGCATCGAGATCCGCAGTGGTCATTCCGGGTTTTGCGGCGCGCATCAAATCGCCGAGCACTTTGCTCGTGATCTTTCCACTGCGGCGCATTGTCTCGATCTCCCGCGAGGACTTCATTGTAATCATGACGCTTGCGCGCCCTGACGCGTTTGCAGTTGGTTCATGATGCTTGCAGTCACTTGGTCGACCGGCAAAAGTCCGTTGGCCTCGATAAGTTTGCCCTGCTTGCGATAATACTCAATCAACGGCTTGGTCTGCGCTTCGAAAACGCCGAGGCGGTTCGCAACTGTTTCCGGCTTGTCGTCGTCGCGCTGCATCAGTGGGCCGCCATCTTCGTCATCAATGCCGGCGATCACCGGTGGATTGCTGATGCTGTTATATGTGCGGCCGTTACGCGGATTCGTCCAGCGCGAGGAGAGTCGCCCAATGAGCGTATCGCGATCGGCCGTAAAGATTACGACGCCGTCGATATCCCAATTGTTCTGCTGCAGCAAGTGATCAAACGCTTCAGCCTGCGGCAGTGAGCGGGGAAAACCATCCATAATAAAGCCGGAAGCGCCTTTGAGTTCGCCTTCGATCATCTTGATGATCAATTCATCCGGAACAAGATCGCCGCGATCCATGAAGCCCTGCGCCGCTTGCCCAAGTGGCGTCTTTTTCTCACGATGCTTGCGCAGAATATCGCCGGTCGAAATTTGGCGCGCACCAAAGCGCTGCTCCAGAATACGCGCTTGCGTACCCTTGCCGGCTCCCGGTGGTCCTAAAAAGATCAGCCGCATGTTACCGTTTGATGAACCCACGGTAATCGCGCATCGCCAAGCGTGCTTCAATCTGCGTCATGGTGTCGAGTGCGACGCCCACGACGATGAGCAGAGAGGTCGATCCGAGGTAGAAGGTCGTCACCCCGAGGCCGCGCTCGAGCGTGGTCGGTAGCACTGCGAGCAAACCGAGGTAGATCGCGGCGGCTGTCGTGATGCGCAGCAGAATACGGTTGATGTAATCCACCGTCGGTTGCCCCGGACGAATGCCTGGAATGAACGAGCCGCTCTTCTTGAGGTTATCCGCAATATCGCGTGTGTTCACCACGATCGCGCTATAGAAGAACGTGAAGATCACGACGAGTAAGAAGTAGACGAGGTTGTACAAGCCGGAGTTCGGGCTGAAGTAGGCCGCGAGCCAATTGGAAACGTTCGCGCCGAAGCCGGTCTGGCCGCCGTGGGCGAACCACGAGAGCGCCTGCTGCGGCAGCAAGAGAATGGAGATCGCGAAAATAATCGAGATAACGCCGGCGTTGTTGAGACGCAACGGAATGTACGTGGACCGCCCAGCGAACTGCTTGCGCCCGACGGTGCGGCGCGCTTGCTGCACCGGAACGCGGCGCTGGCCCTGATACAAGAAGATGATCGAGACAATCGTCACGAGCGCAATCGCGAGGAACAAGAACAGGTTGAAGACCGAAATGCCGCCGCCTGAGGCCGCCATGATGGTGTTTTTGACGTAGCTCGGATAGCGCAGCACAATGCCGATGAAAATGATGAGCGAGACGCCGTTGCCGATGCCGCGATCGGTGATCTGCTCGCCGAGCCACATCAGGAACATCGTTCCCGCAACCATCGTGAGAATCACGAAGATCTGGAACATCATGGTGTTGTCGTAAAACACGCCGCTCGCCGCCATGGCGCGCGTCATGAATGTCGCTTGCACGGCCGCGAGAACGATTGTCAGCCAGCGCGTGTATTGGCTGATCTTCTTTCGGCCTTCCTCGCCGCCTTTCTTCGCCATCTCTTCGAGTTGCGGCAGAACGACGGTCATCAATTGCATGATGATCGAGGCGTTAATGTAGGGTGTGATGCCCATCGCAATGACGGAAAGCTTTTGCAGCGCGCCACCCGAGAGGAAGCCAAGAAAACTGTAGAACGTCCCGCTGGTAAGGACTCTGTCCCAATTCGCTTGGTTCACATTCGGGATTTGAACGTGAATCATGAACACGAAAAGCGTGAACGCACCGAACACGAACAGAATCCGGGAACGGATGTCCGGAACTAAAAGCGCGGCGCGAAAGGTATTGAGCAAGGTTATTCGCCTTCGATCGCTGCGCCGGCAGCTTTGAGCGCTTCTTTGGCGCTGCTACTAAAGAGAACGTCTTTAAAGCGCAATCCGCTGGGAAGCGTCTTGCCGGCTTTAGCACCGCCTAGAATCTTCACGCCGTCTTCGAGATCTTTGATCTTGCGCGCAACTTTAAGGGTTTGCGGCGTCACTTCAACCGATGTATCCCAATCGGCGAGATCGTATAAATTGATGACTGCAAACGTGCTGCGGAAGTGACCGATGTCGCGAGCCTTTTGCGAATATCCGCGATTGTGCGGCAGTCTGCGCGCCCACGGCGTTTGTCCGCCTTCGAACGCGGGACCCTTGCCGCCGCCCGAACGAACGGTCTGACCCTTGCCGCCTTCGCCGCCGGTCTTGACCATGCCCGACCCGTGTCCACGGCCCACGCGCGTGCGTTTCGGACGTGAATGATTGTTCGGCTTGATCGCACCGAGCGTGAGTCCGCCTTTGGATGCGGCTAAGCCGGACCCACGCGAAACAGTCGGGGCCGCAGCCTTCTTGGTCGCAACGGCCTTCGTGCTGGACTTTGCGCTAGCCGCTGATTTTTTTGCAGACGCTTTTTTCGGCGATTTTTTCGCCGCTGATTTCTTTGCGCCGCTCTTCTTCTCTGCCATTTTATTTTAAAGGCACTCCGTCCAACTGCGCGCCCCCCGCTTCACGGGGCCCCCAATCTTTTGGCTCCTTCAACCTTTCTCTAAAGATGAGCATCCCCCGAGGGAGCCCAAAGTTCTATTTGTTATGCCGCGAAAATTTCGGCAGTGGTTTTGCCGCGCAATGCGGCGACTTGTTCGACGGTTTTGAGCAAGCGAAGCGCTTCGATCGTCGCCATGACGACGTTGATCGGGTTGCTCGTACCCAGAGACTTGGTGACGATGTCATGCAGGCCGGCCAGCTCGAGGACGGCGCGCATCGCACCGCCGGCAATAACGCCCGTACCGGGAGAGGCGGGCTTGAGCATCACGCGTGCCGCACCAACCGAATGGGTCAATGCGTGCGGAATGGTCTTCTCCACCATCGGTACGGTGATGACGTTTTTCTTTGCCGCTTCGACGGCTTTGCGAATCGCTTCCGGAACTTCGCCCGCTTTGCCGATCGCAAAGCCGACTTTGCCCTTGCGGTCGCCGACGACCACGAGGGCGCTAAAGCTAAAACGCTTTCCGCCTTTTACGACCTTCGCAACGCGGTTCACGCGCACGACGGTCTCTTCGAATCCACTGTTGTCGCGATCGCGACCCCCACGATAATTCATCTAAAGGCACTCCGCTCGCGCAACACAAATAGTGATATGCATACTAGAACTCCAGTCCAGCTTCACGCGCCGCATCCGCAAGCGCCTTAACGCGTCCGTGATATTTGAGACCGCTGCGGTCGAACACGACCGAGCTAATGCCGGCTTGTTTGGCCTTGGCGGCTACGCTCTGGCCCACTTTCTTTGCAGCATCTAGATTGGTCTTCGAGCCGAGGCCGTCAGCCGTTGTTTTCTCGCGGGTTGAAGCGGAGGCAATGGTGTGGCCCTTAGCATCATCAACAACCGTTGCATAGATATGATGGAGTGTGCGGCGGATCAGCAAGCGTGGACGCTCAGCCGAACCCGCAAGTTTCACGCGCAGGCGGCGGTGCCGTTTCTGACGCGAGATATCTTTACTTACGCCCGCCATTACTTCTTACCAGCCTTACCGGCTTTGCCGAGCTTCTTGCGAACGACTTCGCCTTCGTAACGAATGCCTTTACCCTTATACGGTTCCGGCGGACGCAGATCGCGAATTTCCGCGGCGACTTGACCGACCTGTTGCTTGTCGATTCCGTCAACGTGAATTTTATTCGTACCTTCGACGGTGAAACTGACGCCCTTGGGCGCATCGTAGCTCACGGGATGCGAATAGCCGAGGGTCAGATTCAGCTTTTCGCCGCTCTTGGCAGCGCGATAACCGACGCCTTGAATCTCAAGGCTCTTACGAAAGCCCTTGGTCACGCCCTCGATCATGTTGCTGATGAGCGTGCGCGTGAGACCGTGAGCGGCGCGCTGATCCTTGTTGTCGCCCTTGCGGTCGACGCTCAGCGTGTCGCCATCAAGCTTGACGACGACATGCGAAAGAATATGCTGCGTCATCTCGCCCTTGGGGCCCTTGACGTGCACTTCATTCTCTTTGACGTCGATGTTGACGCCGTTCGGCACTGCGACCGGTAGTTTTCCAATCCTGCTCATTTTAAAAGGCGCTCCGCTGTAAGCTGCGCGCCCCCAGCCAAGCTGGGGCCCCCAAACCATAGCTCCCTCGCCGTGGTTCGCACGCATCGATTCCCCTAGGGGTCGCATAACAAATTTCTCCATCACCAAACATACGCCAGGACCTCGCCGCCGCAGCCTTCTTTTTTTGCACGTTTGCCCGACATGATGCCGCGCGAGGTGGACATGATGACCAACCCTAAGCCGCCGAGCACACGCGGGATCTCCGTCTTGTTGGTGTAGACGCGCAGCCCGGGACGCGAAATGCGCCGTAAGCCGGTAATGACTTTCTCTTTTTCAGGCCCGTACTTAAGAGTCACGCGAATGAGCCCTTGCGGACCTTCATTGAGGCGCTCGAAATCCGTGATGAAGCCTTCATCCTTGAGAATCTGCACGACGGCCATCTTCATCTTCGAAGCGGGCACGTCGACCGTCTTGTGGTTGGACGTGTTACCGTTGCGAATGCGTGTCAGCAGGTCGGCGATCGGATCTGTAATTACTCCCATTACTTGCATCCCTCCGGGGTATTGCCAGAATTCATCATAATCGTTACCAGCTCGCCTTGGTGATGCCCGGGATGAAGCCTTTGTGTGCGTTCTCGCGGAAACAAATGCGGCACATCGCGAACTTGCGATAGAAGCCACGCGGGCGGCCACACGTTTTGCAACGGTTGTGAGCGCGCGTCGAGAACTTCGGCGTGCGTTTGGATTTTTCGATTAATGCGGTTTTAGCCATTATGCGCGAACCTTCTGGAGTGGTAGTCCCATTTCGGTGAGAAATTCTGTCGCTTCTTCGTCGGTCTTGGCGCTCGTGACGATCACGATATCCATGCCGCGCGCCTTCTCGACCTTATCGTAGTTGATCTCTGGAAAAACCAACTGTTCTTTGAGGCCCATGTTGTAGTTGCCACGGCCGTCGAACGATTTGCGCGGAAGCCCACGGAAGTCGCGAATACGCGGCAGCACGATGTTAAAGAGCTTATCAAGGAACGTATACATGCGTTCGCCGCGCAGCGTCACCTTGGCGCCGATGTTCATGCCTTCACGCAGCTTGAATGCCGCGATCGACTTCTTGGCTTTGGTGATGACGGCTTTCTGACCGGCGATGGATTGGAGCTCGTTGACCGCAACATCGAGAATCTTGCTGTTGGTAATCGCATCGCCAACGCTCATGTTGATGACGACCTTCTCCAACTTCGGAATCATGTTGACGTTCTTATAGCCGAACTTGTCCTGCAATTTCTTGCGAACTTCGGAATTGTACTTGGTTTTTAAACGCAATTCAGCCATTACTTGCATCCCTCCGGGCTGCAATGCGGAGCACGCGCCACGTGTGGTGCCTCCGTAATCGGCCCGATTTTGCTTAGGTGAGTCTTAAACGCCATCATTCTAGACCTTCACACTGTCGCGAGCGGGTTCGCCGCACTTCACGCACACACGGTGGCGATGCCCATCCGCAGTGACTTGGTGACGAACACGCGTCGGCGTGTCGCACTTCACGCAGACATACATCAGCGTCGAGAGGGGCAGCGGATTCTCTTTCTCGATGATTCCGCCGTTGTTCACGGAGCCGCCCATGTTGCTTTGTTGAGCTTGACCGGCTTTGGTGTGACGTTTGACGATGTTGAGACCCTCGATCGTCGCCATGCCGGCTTTCGGGAAGACGGATTTAATCGTGCCCCGTTTGCCCTTCTCTTTGCCGCGACGGATCATCACGGTATCACCCTTGATGAGGTTCGGCATTACAGCACCTCCGGTGCGAGGGAGGCAATCTTGAGGAACCCGCGGTCGCGCAGTTCGCGCATCACGGGTCCGAAGACGCGGGTGCCGCGCGGATCGAGATTGTCTTTTTCACCTTTGATGATCACGCAAGCGTTGTCATCGCACTTGACGACCGAGCCGTCGGGGCGGCGAATCGGCTTGGACGTCCGAACGACGACCGCTTTGACGACTTGACCTTTTTTGACCGCGGCGCCCGGAATCGCGCTCTTGACCGTACCGACAATGATGTCGCCGACGTGCGCGTAGGGATGACGGCTGCCGCCCTGCACGTGAATGCAGAGAAGCTCGCGCGCTCCAGAGTTGTCTGCGACCTTGAGTCGCGTCTCTTGCTGAATCATTACTTGGCTCTCTCTACGATTTCAACTAAACGCCAGCGTTTATCGCGCGAGAGCGGGCGGCATTCTGCAATGCGCACGGTGTCGCCGATGTTGGCTTCGTTCTTTTCGTCATGCGCTTTGAAGCGCACCGATTTGCGGACAATCTTTCCGTAGACCGGATGGGGAACGCGCGTCTCGGCGACAACTACGATCGTCTTATCCATTTTATTCGAGGCAACGCGGCCTTGCTTGAGCCGGCGGCGGTTGCGCTGCTCGACGGTTTCTGTTGTGGTGGTCACGTTACGCTGCTCCCTCGGTGATACGCTTCTCTGAGATAACTGTGTGGATCACCGCATACGTGCGGCGCATGGCGCGCACTTTGCTGAAGTCCGTTAGGTGGCCGGTACGCAGCGCAAAGCGCAGGTTGAAAAGCTCTTCCTTTGCTTCGCGAGCTTTCTTTTGAAGTTCCGGGATCGTGAGATCGCGCAGATCTTTCAACTCGTTCTTCTTCATCCTTCGGCCTCCGCACGCGAGACGATCTTCGTCCCGATCGGCAATTTAGCAGACGCTAGGCGAAGCGCTTGGCGCGCCGTCGCTTCATCGACGCCGGAAAGTTCGAACAGGACGCGTCCGGGGCGCACGACGGCAACCCAGAATTCCGGATTACCTTTACCGGAGCCCATGCGAACTTCAGCCGGCTTCTTCGTAACCGACTTATCGGGAAATACTTTGATCCATACCTTGCCACCGCGCTTGATGTGGCGCGTCATTGCAATACGTGCGGCTTCGATTTGACGGTTGGTCATCCAGCACGGCTCGAGCGCCTGCAAACCAAACTCACCAAACGTCAACGTGTTGCCACGCATCGCTTTTCCCGTCATGCGTCCGCGGTGAACGCGGCGCCATTTTACTCGTTTTGGTGTAAGCATTTAGTTGCATCCCTCCGGGCTGCAACGCAGGGCGCGCGCCACGCGTGGCGCCTCCGCGATGAGCATCATGATCTTTAAGGTAGTCGTAGAGCGCATCATTATTCCGCGCTCTCTGTGGTTGGTGCCGAGGGTTGAGTCTCGCCTTGCGGTGAGGTTTCAGTCGGTTGCGCTGACTCCGGAACGGGAGCAGGCGTCGATTCGGTAATCTGTGTCGCCTCTGCGGTCTGTGTCGCCTCTGCGGCCGGTGTTACTTCTGCGGCCGGTGTCGCTTCCGGGGGCGTCTCTGCCTGCGGCGTCTCTGCTACAACCGGTGCGTGCGGTGCTTGAGCAACCGACTCGCTCGAGAGTGCTTCTTGCAATCGCACTTCGTGCGTGGCGGCTTCCACGACGGCTTCTGCCGACGGGGCTTGGGCGGTGTCGCTCGGGGTGCTCGCAATATCATCGGGCGTTGACTCGGATGCATTTGCTGCGGGCGGGCGCGGCCGTGCGGCGCCACCACGGCCACCGCGGTCGCGGCGGTCGCGGAAGGTTGCACGTTCGGCGCGCTCGGCCTGCGGACGAACCTGTTCCGTACGGTTGACTTGGTCCGGCAAAACTTCGCCGCGATAAATCCATACTTTGACGCCGATGCGTCCGAACGTTGTGAAGGCTTCAACGTGCGCGTAATCGATGTCGGCCCGCAGCGTATGCAGCGGCACCTTTCCATCGTGATTGCGCTCGGTACGCGCGATTTCCGCGCCGCCTAGACGTCCCGAAACCTGAACGCGAATGCCCTTGGCTCCGGCCTTCATGCTGCGCATGATGGATTGTTTCATCGCCCGGCGGAAGGCGATGCGCTTCTCGAGCTGGTCCACGATGTTTTGTCCAACCAGGCGCGCGTCGAGTTCGATGTGCTTGATCTCGACGACATTGACCTGAATGCTCTTACCCGTGAGCTTCTCAAGATTCTTGCGAATCTCTTCGATGCCCACGCCCCGCTTGCCGATGATGATACCGGGTTTGCCGGTGTTGATGATGACGCGCGCTTGATTGGCGCGGCGCTCGATCTCAATGCGGCTAATTGCAGCCGGACGCATCCAGCGCGTGAAATACTTACGGATGGCAACATCTTCGTGCAGCCAATCTTGGTAATGTTTCTTTTCGAACCAGCGGCTATCCCAAGTACGCGTGATACCCAGACGAAGGCCGACCGGATGAATCTTCTGTCCCATAGTTTAGTCTTTTCCTCCGGCCGGTTTGCCTTGATTGGCCTGTGGCAGCGGTTTCTCGGTGCTGCGTTTCGGTGTCGTTTTCTTCGGTGAAGCTTTTTTGGTTGAAGCCTTTTTGGTTGCGGGCTTGGCTGGACTTGCCGTCCCTGCGGCCGCGCCGCGACGAACCGTCGCGCGTTTCATTGAAATAGATGCTCCGCCTCGAATCTTGCGCTGCTTAGCGGGCTTGGCTTCGCCAACGGCAACCGTCACGTGCGACATGCGCTTGCGCTTAAAGTTCGCACGCCCTTGAGCACGAGGATCCAGGCGCTTGGTAAACCGGCCGCCGGGGCCGCCGTCTACCGTCACGCGCGTGATGTAGAGTTCATCCGTGTTCATATTGTGGTTGTTCTCGGCGTTTGCAACGGCGCTGCGCACGAGCTTCTCCATCGGTTCGGCGGCGAAGACGCCGGCGAATTGCAGCAGCACGAGCGCTTCGCGAACGGTCTTGCCGCGAATAGCATCGGCAACCCGGCGCAATTTGCGCGGGCCCATGCGGGCGAATTTGAGATGCGCGACGGCTTCCGTGCGCTCTTGTGTTTGGGTATCAGCCATTATGCCGTCACCTTTGCTTTGTCGCCGCTGTGACCGCGGAACAAACGCGTGGGCGCAAACTCACCGAGTTTATGTCCGACCATGTTTTCGGTAACAAATACCGGTACGTGGGCCTTTCCGTTGTGCACGGAAATCGTATGGCCAACCATAATCGGAACGACCGTTGAAGCGCGGCTCCAGGTTTTGATGACCCGCTTGCCATCGCGCGACTCGTTCATCTTCTCAATCTTCTTGATCAGATGATCCGCAACGAACGGACCTTTTTTTAAACTACGACCCATTAGTTGCATCCCTCCGGGCTGCAACGCAGAGCGCGCGCCACGCGTGGCGCCTCCGCAAAAGGCCCGACTAGCTTAGAGTTATTACTGAACGCCATGATTATTTGGCACTCCGTTTGCGTACGATCATCTTTGCGGTGCGCTTGTTACGGCGCGTTTTCTTGCCCATGGTCATTTGACCCCAGGGCGTGGTCGGCGGACGTCCCGAGGTGGAACGCGCTTCACCGCCGCCGTGCGGATGGTCGACCGGGTTCATTGCGATACCGCGGACGCTCGGACGAATGCCGCGATGGCGTTGGCGTCCGGCCTTACCGACAATTTCGTTTTCGTGGTCTACATTGCCGAGTTGACCGATGGTCGCGCGGCACACCATGAGAATCTTTCGTACTTCGCCAGAAGGCATGCGGACTTGTGCGTACTCGCCTTCTTTGGCCATAAGCTGCGCGGAGCTGCCGGCGCTGCGAACCAGCTTGCCGCCTTGTCCCGGACGCAATTCGATGTTGTGAATGACGGTACCGAGCGGAATATTTTTGATCGGCAAGCAGTTGCCGTTCTTGATATCCGCATTGGGACCGGACTCAATTTTGTCGCCAATCTTCAGACCGACCGGTGCGAGGATGTAGCGCTTCTCGCCGTCCTTGTAGTTCACGAGCGCAATACGCGCTGAACGGTTTGGATCGTATTCGATTGTCGCGACCTTGGCCGGAATCTCGTCCTTCGTTCGCTTGAAGTCGATCAAGCGGTATTGAACGCGATAGCCGCCGCCTTTGTGGCGAACCGTGATGTGCCCGTTGTTGTTGCGTCCGGAATGCTTTTTACTGACTTCAACGAGTGAACGCTCGGGAGCGACCTTGCTCAGTTCCGAGAAATCCATCGTCGTCATGAATCGGCGTCCGGCGCTAGTCGGCTTATATTTTTTAACTGGCATCAGTGATGCTGCTCCGCACCATCACGCAGAGCACGCGCCACGTGTGGCGCCTCCGCGGAAGGCAAGTTGTTGCTGTTGGCAGTGAATCTCATCATTCTATTGCTCAAAATAGTTGACGCCACCGAGTTCGATTTTTTGACCCGGTTTGAGAGTGACAATGGCCTTTTTCCAGTCCGACTGGAAGCCCATCGTGCGCTTGGCACCGCGCGCGAAGTTACGCTTTTTACCGGGAACGTTAACCGTATTGATCTTCAGTACGTTGACCTTGAAGATCTCCTCGATCGCGTGACGGATCTGCGTCTTCGTAGCGTGCTTATGCACTTCGAAGCTATACTGCGTGTGCAGCGCGTTGCTCATCGATTTCTCGGTGATGCGCGGCGAGATGATAACGTCGCGTGCTTCCATTCTTAAAGGCTCTCCGTTCTGAACTGCGAGCCCCCCAGCAAAGCTGGGGCCCCCAAAACTATTGCTCCCAGAACCATTGCGGAAGACACCGATTCCCCGAGGGGTCTCCTAAACTGCATTGGTGGGGGCCTCCGCGGACTTGGACTTGGTGAGGCTATTCTGAATTTCGCCGTAAGCTTCGGTCGTGAAGACGAGGCGTGAATAGCGCAGCACGTCTTTAACGTCAAGTGCACCGCTGTGGGTGATGGCGACCTTTTGGAGGTTGCCACCGGTGCGGTGCAGCGTTTCTCCGACTTCGTGCTGATTCTGTCCGAAAACAATCAGCGTCGTCGGGCCTTTTTTGGCGTCCTTGACATTGCCGTACAGCAGCGCGGCAAGATCGCGGGTCTTCTCGATCGTAAAGGACGCCGTATCAAGCAGCGTCACGGCTTCGCTTTTGAAACGATCCGAGAGCGCGGCAATGAATGCTGCGCGACGTTCTTTCTTATTAAGGTCGGTTTTGTAACTGCGCGGTTTGGGACCGAACACCACACCGCCATGGCGCCATTGCGGTGAACGAATCGAACCTTGACGCGCGCGGCCGGTACCCTTTTGCTTCCACGGTTTGCGACCGCCGCCGCGAACTTCATCGCGGCGCAAGGTGGACGCAGTCCCTGCACGAGGGCTGGCCATTTCGCGATGCACGGCGCGGAAGATCGTGTTGATGACCTTCGCGTGCTTGGCTTCAACCGTGAAGATCTCAGGGGTTGCTTCTTCGCGGACGACCTTGCCGGTCGAATCAATCACATTCGGCATTACTTCTGCTTGCCTCCGGATTGTGGCTGACGGTTCGGTTTGACGGTCGTGCGCACGATCACGAGCGAGTTCTTCGCGCCCGGAACGGGACCGCGAACGAGCAGCAAATTGCGCTCGGCATCCGCGCGAACTACTTCCATATTCTGGTGGGTGGTGCGATCGACGCCGAAGTGACCCGGACGGCGCGCGCCTTTGGGGACGCGTCCGGCATTCGTGTCGCCGTTGGATGCGGGTTGCCGGTGAATCATCGAACCGTGGCTTCCGGGACCGCCTGAAAAGTTATGGCGCTTGATACCGCCCGAGAAGCCGTGGCCTTTCGAGATACCGACGACGTCAACGCGGTCGCCCTGTTCGAAATCGGCTACGGTAATGGTTGCTCCGGCTTCGACGCCGTCGATGTTTTCGCGGAATTCGCGAATCCAGCGCTTTGGTTCGTCGACCCCGTTCTTCTTATAATATCCGACAAGGGCACCGTTCGTGCGTTTTTTAGACACATCACCGAACGCAAGAGCGACGGCTTCGTAGCCGTGCTTGTCTTTGGTCTTGCGCTCGACCACGGTGCAGGGACCGGCTTCGATTACTGTGACCGGCACGTATTGCCCGTCCGCAGTAAACACGCTCGTCATCCCAACCTTGCGGCCAAGGATATTTTTCATCGAGATCCTCGTCCTGTAAGACTGTAAGTACACGGATCCACGCGTACTGCTACGCTCTTTTCGTCGGCACGGCAAAAGGAAGCCGGGGCCGACGTGGACCACAACCTGAGCAGTATACCGTTGCCCGTGGTCAGCGTCAAGCCCTGAAGTCAGGTCGGGAGGCGTGAAAGCAATGGCGCAGAGCACGGCGGGAGCTTTGCGCTCCCGCCGGACGCTTAGCTACATGGGGACGGGGACGCCGCCAGGGCATATTTTATGCTCGACTGCGGGCGTCACGTAATAAGCATGAATGTCGTAATGGGCAAACGCCATTCCGGGGTGTCCGTGCTTGAGATACTCGATGTCGACGTGGTCGATCTGGTACCCGGGCACCGGTCTGAGAACATTCTCATAACTCTTCCCCGATGCAAAATCGGCCGGCAAGAGCATGATCTCAGTGAAAACCGGCTTTCCTTGATAGGTGCCGTAAAGCGTCGTCCCGTGAATGCCGGCCTTCAGGTTGGCCCAGTGCTCGCCCATGCCGACGATGCACGGGCTGACCATCATGTAGTTAGCGGGTATTCCCGCGGGATGGACCTTCGGCTGCGGCGGAAGGGCCGGCATGCCCTTGGGCGGCCCGGCGGCCAGGGCACCGGATGAAAGACTTAGGAAAATCGCGGCCGCTAGCGCGGCAAATGTACGGTGCAGCAAAATGCTACCTCCAAGCAAGTGAATGGGAGGCTCATTCGCCGCAGGGGAGCCGAGGCATGCGTCGGGGTTAACCGAATCTTCCGGCGATGATTCGCTCATGCGTGGTGGCCGTGCTCCTCGTGCTTTGTTCGTGCACGTCGGTCCAAACCGGAACTACTTCTAAGCCCGGCGCAGAGCTACGCATCGCACAGCTCCAAGAACCCGCTTCGCTCGATCCGCTGCTGCTCAATGGCACGGTCGGGCTTGAGTCCGCCTATCTCATCTATGACTACCTTCTAAAGATAGACGATCGCGGACGGCTCGTGCCGGGCATCGCGACCGAAGTCCCCAGCTTGAGCAATGGCGGCGTTAGTTCAGATCAACGGCACATCATCTACCACTTGCGTCACGGCGTGAAATTCTCCGACGGTGTCGAGCTCACGGCGGCCGACGTCGTCTTTACGGCGAGCGCCGTGAACAATCCAAAAAATCTCATTCAAAGCCGCCTCGGATACGACCAGATCGAGAGGCTCCATGCGCGCGACCGCTACACGGTTGAAGTAACGCTCAAGCGTCCCTGGGCTCCGTTCCTCGTGATGTTTTGCGCTCCGGGAAATGTCTATCCCGTCATGCCCAAGCACATACTCGCAAAGTTTCCCGATGTTAATCAAATCGATTTCAGCGGCCATCCAGTCGGTTCCGGACCGTACACGCTAGTCGAATGGCGCCGCGGGGATCGGGTTGTGTTGCAAGCAAACAAGTTGTATTGGAAAGGGACGCCGCGTATTCCGCGCATCGAGCTGCGCTTTACGCCCGATCATAATGCGATGGTCAATCGTCTAGCGAGTCATGATGTCGATGCCGTTTTCAATACCGATCCCTCGGTCGTGCCTCAACTACGCGCCATCGATTCCGTCGCAGTCACGCTTACGCCGATCGACGGCCAAGGTGCGCTGATTTTCAATATGCGGGACCCAGTCACCCGCGACGTGCGGGTGCGTCGTGCGCTCTCGATGGGCATCGATGTCGCAGCGATGGTAGCGAAAGCCTCGCAGAATGTATATGCGGCCGCAGACGCGGGACGCGGCCTCTTCAAATGGGCGTACAATCCGGGTCTTCTCACAATGCCTCGTTACGATCCCGCGGGCGCACGCAGGCTGCTCGATCAAGCGGGATGGATAACCGGCCCGGACGGGATGCGCAGTAAGAACGGTAAGCCCCTCGACATACTGCTCATTTCCGAGAAAGCCAGTCAGTCATACGCGATCATTGCGAACTCCGTGCAGCAGTACGAAAAGGCACTCGGCGCCAACGTAACGCTCAAGGAATTTGCGGTTGAAAAATTTGCCGCTCCGCCTGCTCTCGGTGGGCCCGTCTACAGCGGCAAATTTGGGATCGCTCAATATCCCTTTCTTCCGGGCCTCGACCCTGATGTTACGGATCAATTCGCATGCGATCGCGTTCCGCCGAATGGATTCAACAAGCCGCGCTACTGTAGCAAAGAGATGGACGCCGCCCTCGCGCGAAGCGTCTCAACATTCGATCGCGCTCAGCGACAGCTTGCATACAATAAAATACAATCCATCGTGAGCGGGGATCTGCCGATGCTTCTGATCTACCAGGTCGTGCAAGTAAACGCATTTCCGAAATGGATCAAACATCAAACCTTTTCACCGGCCAGCCCATTCTGGGATGTAGATGCATGGAGACGGTAACGCGGTGAAGGTCCCCCCAATGGAACGCCGCGATCTCGAAGCATAGGTCTTACCGGCGCCGCACATCGAAGCCTGGTACGTGGCGGGCGCATAAGAGCCTAACCTAAAGGCGTCCGCTAACTAAAAGCGGCGCTTCCGGTTATAGCTTCGCCGAGAATGAGCGTGTGAATCTCGCTCGTGCCTTCATACGTGAGCACGGATTCGAGATTATTCATGTGGCGAATGACGGGATACTCGAGCGTCACGCCGTTTGCGCCCAAAATCGAACGCGCTTCACGTGCAATTGCCAGTGCCTCGCGCACGTTATTGAGCTTTCCAAAACTCACGTGCTCCGGTGCGGCGGTGTGCGCATCTTTCATGCGACCGATATGCAACGCGAGCAGTGTCCCCTTGCCGAGTTCGAGTAACATGTTCACGAGTTTGTCTTGCGTCAATTGAAACGCCGCAATCGGTTTTCCGAACTGCTCGCGGTTCTTGGAATACTCAAGCGCCGACTCATAACATGCACGGGCAGCCCCCATCGTGCCCCAAATGATTCCGTAGCGGGCTTCATTTAGGCACGCGAGAGGGCCCTTGAGGCCGCGCACTTCGGGAAAAACTGCGCCCGCAGGTAAACGGCAATCGTGCATGATGAGTTCGGAAGTGACGGAGGCGCGCAGCGAGAGTTTCTTCTCGATATTCGTGGTCGAGAAGCCTTTGATATTCGTCGGGACGCAAAAGCCCCGGATCCCTTCATCGGTTTGCGCCCAGACAACAGCTACGTCCGCAATGCCGCCGTTTGTAATCCACATCTTGGTGCCGTTGAGAATCCAATCGGATCCGTCTCGCCGCGCATTGGCGCGCATGCCGCTCGGATTGCTTCCAAAATCTGGCTCGGTTAAGCCAAAACAGCCGATGGCCTCACCCGCAGCCATGCGTGGCAGCCATGTGTTTTTTTGTTCGTCGCTGCCCCAATGATGAATCGCGAACATCGCAAGCGATCCTTGCACCGATGCGAAGGAACGGATTCCGCTATCGCCCGCTTCCAACTCCAAACAGGCAAGCCCGTAGGCAACCGCACTGGTGCCCGGACAGCCGTAGCCTTGCAAGTGCATGCCGAGCAGGCCGAGGTCGCCCAACTCTTTTGCGAGCGCTTTCGGCAGCACGCCTTCTTCAAACCACTCGGCAATATTTGGAAGAATCCGGTTGCGGACAAAGGACCGAACGGTATCGCGTATGAGGCGTTCTTCTTCATTTAGCAGCGCATCGATGTCCAGAAAATCAAGCGCGCTCGGCTTTTTTGTACGCTCCTTCGCGATCGTGGTCATGTCAGCGCTTAAGCACCCGCGCCAGTTTATCGAAGAGCGCCTCGGTGGAACGCTCGTTTGCGTCTTCAAGGCGGCGCCACAATAAGCGGCCCTCGGTATCGCTCAAGTCCGCATCAACGCGGTGCTCCAGCGTCGTGAGCTTGCCTTCGGTCGAGAGATAGAACCCGTGCGTGCCGTTCACCCCGTCGTTCTGAATCCGCCAAATAATTTTTTCTTCCGGGACGACTTCTTCAAGGATCGCGTGAAAGCCATGATGCCATTCCTCGGTCTTGCCGGGGAGCAATGGGCCGGGCGAACGCATGAAGGGCTGCGCGGCGAACGGCCAGATGATATCGTTCGACGTGCCCATATCGACCAAAAGCTGAAATATCCGGCGTTTGGTCCCGGAGTACGTACGCGCGCGCTTTTCATGTAAGGGAATCGGCATGGGATGCCCATTCGCCTAAATCATCCGGGTCACTTCCCGATGGCTGGTGAGCCTATTTTCGCAGGTGATCTCCCCGAACGACCGTCGTCCGGTATGGAAAGACCACGTAGCCGCCGGGATCCGCGTGCCGCGCATAGATCGCTTGGAGGCCCGCCCGCATTCGCTCGTAATCGGGTCCCTGCCGCGGGAGATAGGATGCACTGCGCGCGTATCCGATAAAACCGGCCTCATCCATGCGATGAAAGTGGCGGAACTCACTGCGCTCGACGTTTTTGAATCCGCCCTGCTCGAAGGTCTGGACCACCGGACCCATGCCTCGTCCGCGCTCAACGGCGATCGCCTCTTCGCCTAAGGATTCGACCAAATGCGAGTACTCGAGTGTGAACGGGTCTTCATAGTCCCGGTTGTTCCAAGCCGCGGCGAGACGCCCGCGAGCCTTCAGAATGCGCCGGAATTCCACCATCACCAGCTCGGGCTTGAACCAATGAAATGCTTGAAAGCAGGTGATGAGATCGAACGAGCGTGCGGGCAATCCCGTCCGTTCGGCGGTCGCCGCCACGAAGCGAATGCGCGTGTGGCGTTTGGCCTTCGCCAGCATCTGCGGGTTCGGGTCAACAGCTGCCACTTGCGCGCGGCGCTCTGCAAACAGCCAAGACGAGATCCCCGTGCCGGCTCCAATATCGGCGACGCGCAATGTGTGCGGCATTCCGATTCCCTGGAGAATCCAGTCAATGGCGGCCTGCGGATAGGTGGGCCGGTACTTCGCGTAATCGTCGGCGCGCTCGCTAAAGCGCGTCGTCGGTGAAAGCTCGCTCGGGTGGCTCATTGCCTTAAGGATATTCGCGGGTGCGGCCGAATCGCCTCACGGTGAACGTCCTCATTCTTGGCGGCACGCGGTTTCTCGGCCGCCATCTCGTCGACGAACTTCTCGCGCACGGACATGTTGTCACGCTTTTTAATACCGGTACGCATCCGGAGAATGCGCCCCCGGATGTTGCGCAAGTTCACGGCAAGCGCGAAACCGATCTCGCACGCCTCGGTGAGGGACCATGGGATGCAGTCCTCGACACCTGCGGGTTTTTGCCGAACGAACTCGAGACTTCGGCGCGCTATCTGCGCGATAAAGTAAAGCGGTACGTTTTTATCTCCAGCATATCCGCGCTTGATTTGAGCGGCGAACGCGCCGACGAGAACACGCCGACGCTTGCAATGCCTGCAGAGGCGAGCCTCACGGAGATGACACCGCAAACGTACGGGCCATTGAAGGCCGCCTGTGAAGCGGTTCTCCGCGATGTATTTGCGCAGCGTGCCTTGATTGTGCGACCGGGATTGATTGTCGGTCCTTATGATCCCACCGACCGCTTCACCTATTGGCCCTCACGTGTAGCGCGCGGCGGTTCGATCTTGGCACCCGTTGGTCCGCAGTACTTCGTGCAGTTTGTTGACGCGCGCGATCTTGCCGCGTGGATCGTTCTGCAGGTGGAACGTGGAACCGCCGGCGCCGTAAATGTCACCGGCGCACCGCGTACAATCTTGCTGGACGATATGCTGCGCACTGCGGGACGTGTCGCAAACGCGAAACCGGATATTCGCTACGCGGACGAATCTTTTCTCAAAGAGCATGAAGTCGGCGAATGGATCGACATGCCGCTGTGGATCGCATCGTGGTCCGAGGTTCCCGCTTTTTTAAACATCGACACGAAACGTGCGTTTGAGATGGATTTGCGAATCCGTCCGCTCGAGCAAACGGTTCGTGACACGTTAGCCTGGGCGAACAGCCGCGAGCCTTCATACGAATGGAAAGCCGGGCTTACGCCGCAGCGTGAAACCGACGTTCTTTCGCACCTGGCCTGGGGGGATGGGGCTCGCTAGCCGGCAGGCCTAACGCCGTGTTGCTCGAGCAATGCGATGATCTTCTGGGGTTCGTTGCAGCTTATCGTGACCCGTTTTCCGTTTTTTAGAAGCAGTTCAAGGGCGGACCCGCCTGTTACGATGTAGCTGATTCCGCCCCTTAGATCCCAGTGTATTCCAAACGCGAGCGGAAAAATCTCGCGGGTCTTCGCGGCGGCGATTTCCTCAAAGCGCCGCGATCGTCTCAACAGACCAAGGCCGAGCCACCACTCGATTCCGGTCGCCGTTATTCGCACCGTTAAACTCGAAAACACTATGGCGAGGGCCACGAGTATGACGAGCGGCGCAAATGCGTCCAGCGGACCGGAATGCGTCACTAGCCGGAGCCATAAAAAGAGCCCGATCAGGGGCACGCAAACACCGAGGCTGGCTACGCCAACCCGCGTATTTTGATACAGCATAGCGCGTACTACAACAAAAAAGGGGCCAGGTTTCAACCTGGCCCCTCGGTTTTCGCTGTGCCGGTTACGCCTTGAGTTCGATGTCCACGCCTGCCGGCAAGTCCAGATGCATCAGCGCATCCATCGTCTTCGGTGAGGCTTGAAGGATGTCGATCAAGCGTTTGTGCGTGCGCATTTCGAAATGCTCGCGCGACTTTTTATCGACGTGCGGCGAACGGTTGACGCAGAAACGGTTGATTTCCGTCGGCAACGGCACCGGGCCGCTGACAAAGGCGCCGGTGCGCTTGGCGGTATCAACAATCCGCTCCGCCGACTGATCGAGGACTTTATGGTCGTATGCTTTGAGGCGGATGCGAATTTTCTGCTTAGCCATTCCTTACTTTCTTTAAACGATGTCTGTTTGAGGACGACGATTTTTGTTCGCAGTTAGGCGCTGGAGTCCGAAGTGTACTTTGTTCGGTACACGAGGGCTCCAGCAACGACACTGCGGGCAAAAAGCTAGTCCGAAACTGCGGTGACGACGCCTGCGCCGACCGTCCGTCCGCCTTCACGGATTGCGAAACGAAGACCCTCTTCGCACGCGATCGGCGTGATGAGCTCGACGTCCATTGCGACGTTGTCGCCGGGCATGACCATCTCAACGCCTTCGGGCAGTTTGAT
>JBHEMH010000031.1:0-24669 GCA_046262675.1 Vulcanimicrobiaceae bacterium | reverse complement strand
CATGAGTGCCATGGAGAGTCCTGCGGCCAGTAGACCGAGCACCGTCGTGCGGCCGAAGCGAAACCAGCGGAAAAAGACGACGATGTTTACTACCGTGAGGGCCGCTAACGTGTCCCATTGCCAGGCGAATATGCGCGCCGATTGGCTGTAGGCAATAGACCAGGCGCCGGCGATGATGATGAAGCAAACGAATGCGATAACACGATAGCGGGTGAGGCGGTCCGGTGCGCCGTCGGCAAACAGAGTTGGGGGCAATTTACGCCGTCACGGCGGAACTGCGTTGCTTCCACGTTTCAGGCGGCAGGCCATTGGCGACTTGCACCATTTCAATGCAGTCATCGACGGGACACACCATCATGCAAAGGTTGCAGCCGACGCAGTGGTTCTGATCCACCTTGAGCACGGCTACGTCATCGACGACGATCCGGTCGATGCACTGGTGCGCCGAATCTTCGCAGGCGATGTAGCATTTGCTACAGTGAATGCATTTCTCTTGATCGATCTCGGCCACGATCTGATAGTTGAGGTTAAGATTCTCCCAGGTGGTGATCTTGTTTTGGGCCTGACCGATAAGCCCATCCAGCGCTAGGATCCCACGTGAATCCATATAGTTGGAAAGCCCGTCGACCATGTCTTCAACGATGCGAAAGCCGTGATGCATGACGGCCGTGCAGACTTGTACATTGGTGGCGCCTAGCAAAAAGAATTCGACCGCGTCTTGCCAGTTGGAGATCCCGCCTATGCCGGAAATCGGAATTGCGACTTCCGCATCGCGCGCGCAGTCGTTGACCATATTGAGTGCAATCGGTTTAACAGCCGGCCCGCAGTAGCCCCCATGCGAGCTCTTTCCGTCAACGTGCGGAATCGGATTCCACGTTTGGATGTCGACCCCGATGAGGCTGTTGATCGTATTGATCATTGAGACTGCGTGTGCGCCGCCTCGTTTGGCCGCACGGGCGGTTGCGCGAACATCGGTGATATTCGGAGTCAGCTTGACGATGACGGGAACTTCGGCGGCTTCCACCGCCCACGCGGTGATCATCTCGACGATGTCGGGATGCTGACCCACTGCGGCACCCATGCCGCGTTCGCTCATACCGTGCGGGCACCCGAAATTGAGCTCGAAGCCATCGACGCCGGCGGCTTGCACGCGCTTGACCAACTCGTGCCACGGCCCACGTTCGGGAACTTCCATTAAAGAGCCGACGATCGCGCGATCCGGATACGCCGCCTTGCACTCGCGAATCTCCTTGAGATTTTCTTCAAGTGGACGATCCGTAATTAGCTCGATGTTATTGAGCCCGATAATCTTATTTTGTTTATGATCGAGGGCCGCAAAGCGTGAGGTGACGTTCACGATCGGCGTGCCGAGCGTTTTCCAAACCGCGCCTCCCCATCCGGCTGCGAAGGCACGCATGACTTGGTAGCCGCTATTGGTCGGCGGTGCGGAGGCAAGCCAAAATGGATTGGGACTCTTGATGCCGGCGAGATTTGATTGAAGATCAGCCATTGGTGGACGCCTTCAAGTACGCATCGACGTTTCGTGCCGCGACTTTGCCCTGTTCTGCCGCTTCGACAACCATCGCTTCGCGCTGGCCTTTCTCAAAGATACAGTCGCCCGCCGCGAACACGCCGCGGCGTGAGGTTTGCAAGCTCTCGTCGACATCCACAACGCCTTCACGCGTGCGAATGCCAAGTTCCGCGAAGGTATCGAGCAGGCGCGATTGGCCGATTGCCCTGATAATCGTATCGGCGGGCTCGATGAATTCCGAGCCCGGAATGCTCTTCGGAACCTGCGCGAGGTTCAATTCCGTCTTGATGAATTCGACCGCGGTGACGCGGCCGTTCTCGCCGATAATTCGTTTCGGCGCGCAGAAAAAGCGAAACTCAATACCTTCCATTTTTGCGAAATCGTATTCGAATTCGTAGGCGGTCATCTCGGCTTCTCCGCGGCGGTAATACATTGTCACGTGCTCCGCTCCCAAGCGCTTGGCACACGTGAGAGCATCGATCGCGGTATTGCCAGCACCGATAACGGCAACGTGCCTACCGAGAGTTCCGACGTCTTTGCCGAGCTTTGCGGCTTCGATAAATTCGAGGGCATCCAACACGCCTGCGCATTCTTCGCCCGGAATGCCGAGTTTCGGTACGCGACCCATACCGCAAGCGATGACGACGGCGTCGAAATCCTTGAGCAGTGAGGGCAGCGTGATATCATGTCCAACGTGGGCATTCGTCACGACGTTGGCACCGAGGTTGAGAACTTGCTGCGCTTCCCAGATCGCAACTTCCGCGGAGAGGCGGAATGGAACGATGCCATACGTGTTGAGCCCACCGAGGCGCTCGTTTGCATCGAAGATGGTGACCGCGTGCCCAAAGCGGCGTAAGTCACGGGCCGCGGAAAGCCCGGCCGGACCGCCGCCGACGACGGCGACGTGCTTCCCGGTCGATTTACCCGGCGTGAATATCTCAACATCGTTCTTCATCACCCAGTCGATGGCGTAGCGTTGTAGGTCGCCGATGCGGATGGGCGTATCGTCCTTCTTATAGACGCACGCGCCTTCGCACAACTCTTCGGTGGGACAGACGCGCGCGCAGCTGGCGCCCATGGCATTGGCGTCCAGAATAACGCGGGCGCTGCCTTTGAGATTGCCCGTCGCGATTTTGCCGATGAATGAAGCGACGTCGATGTGCGTTGGGCATGCGTTCATACACGGCGCATCATAACAGTTGAGACACCGGTTGGCTTCGAGCTTGATTTCGAGGTCGGTGAGCGGTTTGTGAATCGGCTCGCCGAGCGCGGGATACTCCATTTTGCTATTTATGTGTTGGGAACCCCAAATTCATGCCCGCATTACTTTCATCCCAGCGGCTGGTCACGACCTTGCCGCGCGTGTAAAAGCGGAAGCCGTCTTCGCCGTAAATATGCAGGTCTCCGAACAGCGAGTGTTTCCATCCGCCGAAACTATAGTACCCAACGGGCACCGGGATCGGGACGTTGATGCCGACCATGCCCACTTCGACTTCGCTTTGGAACTTCCGGGCGGCCGCGCCGTCACGTGTGAAGATGGATGTTCCGTTTCCATAGGGGTTGCGCGCGATAATTGCAAGCGCATCTTCGAGGTTGGCTGCGCGCAGATTTACAAGCACCGGACCGAATATCTCCTCGGAATAGATCGACATCTCCGGCTTGACCTTATCGAACAGCGTCGGCCCGATGAAGAATCCGTGCTCGTGATCCGCAACCTTTAAAGAGCGGCCGTCGACGCTCAGGAGGGCACCGTCGCTCTCGCCTTGCGCAATGAGATCCAGAACGCGGTCACGGGCCGGCGGATTCACAAGCGGCCCCATGTCGTTGCTGCGGTCGTGGCCGGGTCCGACTTTGATTTTTGCGATTCGCTCGCGCACCGCCGCTATAAACGTCTCGGCCGCATCACCCACCGTGACGGAAGCGGAGATCGCCATGCACCGCTGGCCGGCGGAGCCGTACGCCGCAGAGACCGCAGCATCTGCTGCGGCCCCGATATCGGCATCGGGCATGATGACCATGTGGTTTTTTGCACCGCCCAAGGCTTGCACGCGTTTGCCTTGTTTGGCAGCCGTTTCGTAAATGTAGCGCGCGATGGGCGTCGAGCCGACAAAACTGATCGCCGCAACATCGGGGTGATGCAGCAGCGCGTCCACTGCGACCTTATCTCCGTGGACCACGTTAAAGACGCCCTCCGGCAATCCCGCCTGTACAAAGAGCTCCGCCACGCGCACGGCAGCAGACGGATCGCGCTCCGAGGGTTTGAGAATGAAGGTATTCCCCGCGGCGATCGCAGCCGCGAACATCCATGCGGGCACCATCATCGGAAAATTGAACGGCGTAATGCCGGCGCACACGCCGAGCGGCTGGCGAATCGAATACGTATCGATGCTGCGCGAGACATTCTCGCTAAACTGGCCTTTGAGCGCTTGCGGAAGCGAGCACGCAAAATCGATTACTTCGAGCGCGCGAGCAATTTCGCCCTCGGCGTCACTGACGATCTTGCCATGTTCGCTTGCCAGCATCGAGGCGAGTTCCGGCGTGTGGTTTCGAACGAGTTGCCGAAAGGCAAAAAGAATCTCCGCTCGTTTGCCGAGCGGTGTCCGGCTCCAGGCGGGGTAGGCAGCCCTGGCTGCTTGCACCGCGCGATCGACCGTCGCTTGATCCGCAAAGGCGACGCGCGCCTGCACTTCGCCGCGCGCTGGGTCGAAAACGTCCCCCTGACGCCCGCCGGCATCCGCGATGGTTCTCCCGTTTATGTGATGGCCGATGGAGCGCAGAATGGGCGGTGCTTGCATCGAGAGGTGTTCTTCCGCCGCTTTACGGACGCCTCGTCGGTCTTTCAGGCAGGCGACCGTTATATCGGCCGCCCCTTAGGGTATATAGTCGCTCTTATGAGCATCATCACAGGCGAAATCGACTTTTGCACCTGCCGCGACGAGATTACGGGTCACGATGCTTTCGGCTGCACGCGCCAAGGGTGTGACTGCACCCAAACGCACTCGCAATTCGAGCAGCAGGCCGCAATACTAGCCTCGCTCGACTATCTAGGCGGCTAAAACAGGGCGAGCTGATCCGCCGGTGCATCGGGCTCCTCCGGCCCTGAGTCGCTCGCCACGAACGAACAAAGCAGATTGGTGAGCGCCATTTGTTCGAGGGTCGAGCAGCGCAGATCCAGCAGGCGCGGTGAGCACACCAACACCGCAAGGCATCGCGCGCGAGAGATCGCAACGTTAAAGCGGTTGCGGCTGAAAAGAAATTCAATGTTACGCGGCAGTTCTTCGCTGCTTGAAGTCGCCATAGAGAAGAAGACGACCGCCGCTTCTTGCCCTTGAAACTTATCGACGGTGCCCACTCTCACGCTCACGTTGCGCTTTTTGAATTCGCGCTCAATGCAGCGGCGCTGCGCGTTGTAGGGCGTGACTACCAGGAGATCATCGGGTCTCAGGGGGCGCGTATGCCCTTTTGCATCGGTCCAGCTTGAAAGAAGCAACGTCTGGATTTCGGCAGCCACACGCTGTGCCTCTTCCCCCGATTCTTGCGCGTTCTCCGCATGATCGATTGGAATAAAGCGCAAGCCCGCACCACGTACGCCCGCACCAGAGACAAGCTGCTGCTTTGTCTGCGGAGCGCTATGCAAACGGCCCTCGTACACATTCTCGGAGATAAAATCGCACAAGGTTGGATGCATGCGATAGCTTTCGTCGAGAAAGACGCCGCGATAAGGCGAAATCGTGGCGTCGTCGCCCAGCAGGTGCTCGAGCGCGGAGCATCCGATTCCATCCGGATGCGTTCCCTGGGAGACTTGCGCCAGTTGCAGCGGATCTCCGAGCAAGACCATGCTTGTGGCGGACGGCGCAACCGCTACGGTATCCGCAAGCGCGATTTGGCCGGCCTCATCGATGAAGAGGTAGTCGAGAGCACCTAGCATCTCTTCGCGGGCAAACAGCCAAGAAGTACCGGCTGCGAGGTCCCACTCTTTTGTGACGAAGTGTGCATTCTCACCGGTACTTTCAATCATTGCAACCGGTAGGCGCGAGACAAATTCCGAGTCCTCGTCCGAACCGCATTTTTTCAATCCCCGAAAACGCACCCCAAGTGCGAGAGCGGTTTCTTCAACTTTGTGCAAGAGGTTGTGGATTGCCGCGTGGCTGTTCGAAAGGACGCCGACGCGTTTACCGCTGCGCAACAGTTCGGCAATTACGGAGGCGGCTTTTGTTGATTTCCCGCTGCCCGGCGGCCCTTGAATGAAAAGGTAGCTCCGGTCGAGCGCGCACACGAGTTGCGTGAGGGCTTCGGCGGAGACGTGCTCGGGTTGAACGCGGGCGCCGCGCGGGCGATCTTTTAAGCGCGGTGGTTTGCGGAGCAGTAAGTCTTCGAGCAACCCGCTTGGGGAACGCGCGATGCGCTCGAGGGAAGCGTCTTGCGCGTCGGTCGCGATGGGTCGCCCCGGGATAATCGCTTTGGGGGCCTTCCCGCCGTGCAGGGCCGCGCTGCGCTTGAGTTGCAACCGGTTCGTCTCGGGATCGACAGCGATAAGTTCGCCCGCGGATTTGCGGGTGGCGGGATCAAAGACCGTTCCGAGTTTGAGTTTGTACTGCTGATCTGGAAAGCCGTACGTGTAGACAAGATTCTTCTCGGTGCTCTTGAGCTTGAACGGCTCGACGTCCTCACAAAGGCGTAGACCGCCGATGGCCTCGTTGTCGCCGTGAATGAGATCATCGGCGTTTTCACAACGGTCGTAGAAGGCCCACCACACCGGCTTTTGCTCGCGGCGGTGATACTCCATCAAATGCGCGAGCATCCAGCGCACGCGTTCGTCCTCGGAGCGCTCGAGGATGGTGAACGCATCAAAATCTGCGAGACCGCGCAGCAAGTCGTCGCGCAGTTTTTGGCGACCGGTTTGAGCGGTAGCTTCTTTCTGGCGGCGTTGACAGCGGGAACATCCTTCGAGGGGCTCGGCATGACACAATTCTGAATCGGCCTTAGCGTACCAGGGCATCTGTCCGTGGAGCTCCACCGCTTGCGCGCGTAGCTCGAGAAGCCACTCGCGCAGCATCCAGGTCGACCGGCAATCATCTTGATTGTAGCGCTCGATATCGTCGAGAATATCTTGGCGTGCCCGGTCTTGCAGCCAGGTCTCGTACATGACGATCGAATCGCCGCCGAATTTTGTCTCGGTCTCGCGTTTCATTTCGTAAAACGCTTCAAGTTTTTTAATGGAATACGATGGCTGCGAGATTGCTATGCCTTGGCGTACGACGGCGTACAGATCGACAAAGACCTCGCCACGCAACAGATGGTCCACTTCATCTTCACGCGTGCTGTGCAGCCCCATAAGCTTTCGCAGGGCGGTTTTTTCATAGGGCGCGTAATGGTACACATGCATCTGCGGAAACTGTTTGCGGTGCTCCGTGAGATAATCGATGAAAGATTCGAAGGCGCGCTTTTCCTCCATGGGCGTGTGCGCCCAAAAACTGCGGAACGGTTTGGTGTCATCAGGTGCATACAGGCCGAAAAGATATTCAAGGCCGCGGCCTGGCATAAAAAGCGGATCACCTTCCATATCGAAAAAGATGTCGCCGTGCGCCGGCTCGGGTAAGAGTGCGAAGCCCTGTTGCTCTTCCTTGGGATCCAACAGCTCGTAAAAATATTTTTGCTCGGCGCTGCCGTTCGAGGCAAAGGCTGCGCGCTGCTGTTGTTGCAGGCGCGCTTGCCGGTGCAGGGTGACAAACGTGGTCTCGGGCATGGCCGGCGGCCTCTGCTGCGGTGTAGCCGACGCGAGTGCTCCGAGCGTCGAAATCTGCGAGCGTTGCAGCTTGCGAATTTGATCGTGCCGGATGCGAGCGACTAAGCTCAAGTGATCGTCGTCCTCGCGCTGCTGCTTACAAACCGGATCCCAAGCGCAGACATCGCAGTGTTTGACCTTAAACGGGTAGCTGGCTGAGCTACGCTCGGGGGGGCTTAGGGCGAGACCGCCCGCGAAGCGTTCTCTTAGTCGAAGGTAGTAGGCACGATAGTGTTCGACGCGGTGGTCCTCTTCGCGGCCGTCACCGAGAATGACGTGCATATGTGCCGGGAGCGTGCCTTGAATGGCAGCGAGCTGATCGCTATAAAAACTCAGCTGAAGAATAAAATACGGTTTTGTATGCAGCGCGAGTTTGGTATCCGCGACCTCGTAGCTCCACGCCCACTTCGCCGACGGTGTTTCGACGCGCACGAGAAAGTCGGATTTGCCGAGCCAAGTGCCGTCGAAGAAGACGCCCTGATAAATAATTCGCGCGCCTGCTTGCATGGCTCGGGTCGTGGAACCGGCTGCGGATTGGAGGCTCTCGGCAGTGTTTTCGCCGGAAACCTCGATCGTAACGACGTCATCGAAGCGCGTTTGCAGGCGCTGCAGGTGCCGCGCTTCGTGCTCGATGCCCTTGTTCGCGATCAGCTGCGCCTGCGCGGATTTTGCCGGCCGCTCGCGCTCGCCCAGCGCAACGAGCCGCTCGAGTTCGATAAGATGTTCGCACTCGAGAAAATTGTTGAGATCGGTGGCTGAGTAAATCAGCCGCCCGTCAAGCAGTTGCAACTAAGGCGGCCCCCCTGGTGCGCAGCGGAGTTATGAATCCAAGCAGTGCTTCGACACGATCGGTATTCCCCATCTGCAAATAACGCGCAATGCAGGCGTCGAACACGTGGCGCGTGACGATGACGTCGCCCATGGCGCGGTGAGCCGAGCGGCCAAGCAACTCCGGTGGATTGATATTAAAGAAGTGGCGCAAGGTTTGATTTTTGTGGTTCGGCGCATCGGGGCAGACCTTGGCGGCGAGCCGCCAGGAACACGCAACGGGCCGGAAACGGAGTGTCGGCAGAAAAGCCATATCGAAACGGGCATTGTGCGCAACGACGATGCTGTTGCGCACGAGCAATTGCAGATGCGGGAGCACCTCGTCTAGACGAGGTGCCCCAACAACGCAAGCATCCGAGATTCCATGGATCGACGTTGCGAATGGGGGAATCTGCATCATCGGATCGATTAGAGTCTCGAAGGCGGTGACGGTTCTCCCGGCGCGCACAACCAGGCATGCGACTTCGACGACGGCGGCGGTGGTGGGGGAGATGCCGGTCGTCTCGACGTCGACGAATGCAAAGGTTGCGTCTGCGAGCTGTGTTCCGTCCATGAGCTGACGATAGACTCGCCAGGTGCCATACGTGTGGCATTACGAACCTAGGTGATGTGGATCTCACCCTGCTTCCCAGCAATTCGGACGAACTGGTCGCCTTGCTCGACCTGCTTCCCACGCCGAGCGTGATCGCGCTCAATCCGGAATGCACTTCCGTGCGCATGAACAGGGCATTCACCGATCTCATCGGTTTCCCACGCGAAGACGAAGCGCACGCCTGCAAAGCCGGCGTATGGACGCGTCCCTACACCTATAAACGCAACGGCCGGGAACTGGAAAGCGGTGAGTTACCGATACGCATTGCCGTCGCCACCGGCCGTGAACTGCGCAACGCTGAGCTCGAACTCCATATGGATGACGGCCGCGTCTTTCATTTGGTTGGCTCCGCTGCGCCGCTGCGCGATGCGCGGGGCACGATTACCGGCTCCGTCGCGACCTTCATGGACGTCACGGAGCACCACGTTCTCCAGCGCAAGAACGAAGCACTCGGCGCTCGTCTGAATTACCTCGCGGAAACGGGCCAGGAACTCTCGGAGTCGCTCGACATGCGCGCCGTCCTCGATACACTGACGCGCATCATGGTGCCGCGCTTTGCGGACTGCGTATCGATTTCACTCATGGATGAAGACGGCAGCACCAGCATGTTCCACGTGTTTCATCGCGACCGCGAAGTGCTCTCCAAACTCATCGAAACGCGCGCACGCCTCAAGCAGACCGGCCCCTCCAGTTTTCTTATCACGGAGCGGGTCCGCAAATCGGGGCAAGGTGAAGTTATCGACGACCTGCATAGCGTCGCGGCCGATCCAAGCGCCGATGCGCACTACCGCGAGTACGTTCGCGAACTTTCGGAACGGTTCGATCTTAAGAAAGCGGTCGTCGTTCCAATGAAGAATCGCGGCGTTTTCGGCGGGATACTTATGGCGATCGGCGGCTCCGAACGTCTGTATACGCAAGAAGATCTGCGCTTACTTGAAGAGTTGGGCCGCCGCGCCGCCAGTGCAATTGAAAACGCCCGCTCCTACGAGCGCCAGCGCCGGTTGGCCGAAACCTTACAAGAGGCGTTGCTGCCCGCCCACTTGCCGAAGGTGGAAGAACTGCAGTTCGACGCTGTCTACGCACCAGGGGACGACGAAGCGTCGGTCGGGGGCGATTGGTACGATGCCTTCGAGCTACCCGATGGGCGCATCGCAGTCTCCATCGGCGATGTCACCGGTCGCGGCATCCATGCCGCGGTCGTTATGAGCAAGATGCGGCATGCCATCAAGGCACTCACGCTTTACGAATCGGATCCCAAGAAATTATTGGATGCTGCCGACACCGTGTTGCGGAGCAGTCACAGCGAGGCGATCGTCACCGCACTCGTCGGGGTGCTCGATGCAGGTGCCGGTACGCTCACCTATGCGACCGCAGGTCACCCGCCACCGTATTTGCGCCGCGCCGGCGGAGGGGTCGTGCAGTTACCGTGCAACGGATTGCCGCTCGGGCTGCGCACTGAGAAAGAGCAGGCCCCAGTCACCGTCCAGCTGTGCCGCAGCGATATCATTCTCTTTTACACCGACGGCTTGCTGGAATCAACGCACGATCTGAGCGAAGGCGAACGCCGCATTATCAATGCGCTCACCGAACTGGCTCCCGAAACGTATCGCGAAGCCGCGCATTTCATCCGCGCGACAGTTTTACATGACGGCTCGCGCGACGATGTTGCGTTGCTCACCATTCGCATCCTCAGTGCGTGCAACGACTGCTCGCCCGATACCCTGCAGTGGTCCTTCGACTCGGAGGATGCAGTGCTTGCTCACGACTCGCGCAAATTGCTCCTCAGCCATCTCTTGCAGCTTGGTGCGCCGGGGGATGATTATTCGAGCGCCGAGCTGGTTTTCGGCGAGTTGATCGGCAACGTCGTCCGCCATACGGCGGGTCGAGTTACCGTGCGCTTGGATTGGAGCGGCAACTATCCGGAACTCACCGTGCTCGATTCCGGCGCCGGTTTTGATTTCGAGACGCATCTACCCAAGGATATGCTCAGCGAAGCCGGCCGCGGACTCTTTCTCGTAAACGCACTGACGCGCGAGTTCGACGTGAAGAAGGCGCCCCAAGGCGGTACACTCGCGCGCGCCGTGCTGCAGTTAGAACGAGCGAAATGAATCCGTTTTGACGTAGCGCAGACTGCGCGCCGCCTTAACCAGATACCGCTCGCCCGCGCCTTTTATTCCCAAGACGTAGCGCCAACCGTGTATCTGGAAAGCGAGTGTTGAATCCGCGCACCCGAAACTGCATGGGCCAAGTTCGAAATAGCCCGTGACGCCAAATTGGTTGAGGTACACAGGTTTGCCCTTGAGTTTCTCTGCGCTCGGACGGCCGCCGAACATATGCGCGTAGCGGCAGAAAGTGTGGTCGTGACAAGCCGGCGTCTCCCAGACACCGATCATATAATCGTCCTTGGCAAGGTCGATTTTACCGGCATAGAGTCCGTCATTCCCCTCGGGGAACTGCGTCGGAAGAATGACGGGAATCTCAATGCCCCCCATTTGTTTGAGGAGCGACTTGTAGTCGGTTTCGACGCGATGGTGATCGGCCGCGCCTGCAGGCGACGCCGTGAGCGTAAGGAGGAGCGCGAGGTTAATGAGACTTCGTAATTTTTGCAAGAAACGCCCTTGCTTTCTCCGCCAGTTCGCCGGCGCGGTCTCTGCCGTTGACGATTTGGCGCGAGCCGAAGAAATCTGTTTTGGTGTTGTTGAAATAATCTGAGAGTTTCTTACCGCCGCCCTTGATGAGGCTTCCACCGGAAGTCATGCCGGTAAATGTGCCGTCGCGCATCCCCTGCACCGCGATTTTGGCGGCCATGTCGGGGCGCGCGGCAAGTTCCGGATGCTTGATGAGGTCGACGCCGAGCCTGTGGCTCCAGTAGGTATAGCTGGCGCGCCCGGTGATTTGAATGTAGCCCCGGCCTTTATAACGAGCTCCGTCACCCTTTTGCGTGTTGCCTAGATCGGCGCGGTCTTCGTAATCGCCTTTTTTCGTGTACTCGATCATGTCGGTGCCGAGGGTCGTTTCGAGCGAGGTCTGGCCGAGGATATCGGCCTGCTGGCGTGCATCGTTGATACCGTCCTTGCGCATCTCTGCCATCAAGTTGAGGACGGTTTGCCCAACCGTCTTGCGCTCGGATTTCGGATAAGCCGCCGCAATTTGGTCCGCAATAGTCTTCTCGTGATTGCCTTTGCGCTGGATCTGCATGAGCCAACGATACCCCGCATTTATTGCGCCGGTGTTGCCGATCGTCGGACAAGGAGCTCTCTTGCGCGTTCGACCTCTCGAAAGGCGGCGACTACCCGGGCAAACTCCGTCGAGAGTGGGTGGCGGGCCCTCAAGAGGCCGGCGGAAAGCGCAATGTTTGTAACCACACCGCAAGGGACCCGTGGATGATGGCCGCCCTCTTGCGAGCGTGCAAGGAGCACTTGAATTTCGGACGTCAGCAAGAACGGCACAAGGAAGGCCGCATCCTCGTCTCTGTCGGTTCGCAGCACGTAAAATTCGGTTGAGCAACACAGTTGTGCGCCCGGAAATCGTTGCAACAACTCGGCATCCACATATGCGACCTGGCGCAAATAGGGACGCAGGCGCGAAACAATTACGTCGCCGGCCTGCAGGCGCTTCTTGTTGCTTCGTAAGACCTTCACGGTTTCGAGCGGACGAGTGGAAATGAAGCCGTCGAGGGCGTGGGTCGTATCGACGACCACGAACGGGCCCGGTTCTCCGGGCTTGCAATACGTCGACGTGTTTTTTGCGACATCACCGATGCATGCCGCTCGTGCCGGCGCGGCGGCACCGGTGTTGCGTTCCGGAGCCAGGGTGAGATTTTCGTCCAGTTGCGCCTCATCCGCCTGACGCAGAGTGTACGCCTCTAGAACCAGATCCAGGTCGCTTGAGCCGCTCGGTCGTCCTCGTGAATCTTTTGCGTCGATCCGGCTCTGAGCGAAGAACACCGCAGGCCTGCGTCCATTGCGTGGTTGCGTGCGGCGCCGGGCGAGCAAGACGTTGGCTTTTTGATGCGTATGCGGAAGAAATGTGTTGCGGCCGAGGCCGATGACGGCGAGCACTTGCGCATGCTCGAGTAGCCATTCGCGAATGTATCGCGTCTGTTTGCCGGCAAATTTGCTGTGCGGCAAGACAATCGCAATTTTTCCACCGGGCCGCAGAGCTTTTATGCTGCGTTCTAAAAAGAGCACGTCGCGCTCAATCCGTTTGCGGCCCGCCCCAAGCTCAAACTCCGCGAGGCGATGGAGATCGTTGATCTCCCCTGCAAATGGGGGATTGGTAAGCACGATGTCGGCGCTTTCGTTTGGGACTTCACGCAAGCCGTCGCCTTCGCGGATGGAGCCGGCGTCTGCGCCGCGGGCGAGCATAAGCAATTTGGCAACACGCACCGCCCGGGCATCGATGTCATATCCGGATACCGAACCGGCGCCGCGCTCGAGTGCGGCATTCAAGAACGCCCCGGACCCGCATGCAGGGTCGAGCACTGCTTCTCCACCTTGAAGTTGCACCAAGCGAACGCAGAAATCAACGATGTAGCGCGGTGTGAAAAATTGTCCTTTCTGGCCTTTTGAGGTTCGGCTGATCAGTGTCTCGAAGAGAGCGTCGAGTGTTTCGCCCGCTTCACTTAAGGTAAAGGGCGCAAGCAACGCAGTGCATTGCTCTCGAACGCTCGCAGACAGCTTTGAAAAAAGCGGATCTTCTGCGCTTTCCAGGAGAGTGAGGTTGCCCGTTTCGTCATAGAGCTTCCTTGCTAGAAGTTTAAGCGTCTCTTCAAAGACGTCCGCGCCCGAAGAAGCGAGCATCAGTTCTTCGATTCTCAAAAAGAGCGAAGAAAAATCCCCGGGGTTAGCAGCGAGACGTTTCGGCACGTCGAAGCACGTTCTCCATGCTAGAGCTGGTTCTTGCGGCCGTTACGGCCACTGCAGACGTGTTGATCTCCGCGGGGCATGAAGGCCGCCCTGCAAGCTGCGTCCATTTTCCAAACCATAAGTGCAATCTCGGCACGGCGGGCGAGCGAGCACTCACACCGCGCGTCGCCGACGAAGTGGTACGCGTGTTGCGCGCCGATGGATTTAGCGTGATTCGCAAACCCGCGGATTTCGAGGGCACATTCGCCGTTAAGGATGCGGTGTTCATTCACTTCGACGGCAACACCACCCGCTGCGGAAGCGGTGCTTCCATCGGCTATCACCGTGAGCAAGACGAGGCCGCCGCGGATGCGTGGCGGTCGCTGTACACGCAGCACTGGAAGTTCCGGTTTCAGCCCGATAACTTCACGGACAATTTGAGCGACTATTACGGGTTTCGCCAAGTGGACGCATCGGATGCCGCTCTCGTCCTGGAGTTGGGCGAGCTCACCTGCCCGCAGCAAAGCGCGTGGCTACAGCCGCGTCTGCATTCCTTGGGCCAACTGATTGCTAGATTCCTCGAGTCGCGACTTAAGCGCTGAGCCGCTGCTTTTCGGTGATGTGGGCATAGCCACCGGTAATGCTCAGCGCTTTTTCGAAGTCTTGGGGAGACATTGCCTTACCAAAGAGCCACCCCTGGCCGAGTTTGCACTTTGCAGCGCGCAAAAACGCGAGCTGCTCCGCCGTTTCGATGCCTTCGGCGACAACCTCCAGCTCCAGGGCGTGTGCGAGCGCCACAATCGCCGAGACAATCGTTGAATCACGCTTCTTGTTGCTGAAATCGCCGATAAATGAACGGTCGATTTTGAGCGTATGGAACGCGAAACGGTGCAGATAGCTTAATGATGAGAAGCCGGTACCGAAATCATCGAGTGAGAGCGCAATCCCCATATCGCCGAGCTGCTTGATGATACCGGCAGTTTCGTTCGGATCGCGCATCGTCGCGCTCTCGGTGACCTCGAGCTCAAGTCCGGAGGCAGGCAGCATCGAATTCTTAAGGGCGTCCCGTACGACGTTAAGCAGCAATGGGTGGCTGAATTGCGACGCCGAAAGATTGACGGCAACAAACAAGCTTGGATCGTACTCCCGGCGCCATTGCGCAAATTGCACGCACGCCGTGTTGAGCACCCACTGATCGAGCTTGATAATAAAACCGGTCTGCTCGGACTGAGGAATAAACGCATCCGGAAAGATCAAGCTGCCGTCGTTGTGCCTCCACCGGACCAAGGCTTCGGCCCCGGCAATGCGCCCGGTGGCAAGCTCGACGAGCGGCTGATAGTTGACTTCGAATTCGTCGTGCACTAATGCACGCGAAAGCCGCTGATGAAGCGGAACCGAGTGGCGGATCATTGGGCCGGTTTCTTTGCCGGCTGCCCTTTGCGTTTCGCGAGCTTGTAAATTTGTAGAAGATGAATGAAACGTGCGAGTTCTTCGCGATCGACAGGATGGAGGTCGACGAATTTAATGCCGTGCGGCAATTTACGGGTATTGCTTGGAAGACGGGCGACAACAACGCCCTTGGCGGTCATTTGCTTGAACGATTGGGTGTTTTTGCCTTGCGGGCGCGGCATTTGGTCGGGATCCGCGTCCGGATAGAGCACGTAGTCCGGAAGCGTAAATGTGAGATGCAGGCGCGCGCCGCTTTGTAAGGCCGTGTCCCCCCATAGACGGATCCCATCCATGCTGATGTCGGAGGCGTACCCTTCGGCATGCACCGATTGACCGTGAATAAAACGAACGGGAAACGTGACTTCTTCGCGATAGGTGAGACGCGTTTGCGGCGCGTCCTTGGCGCTGCCGTCATATTTCTTAAACGAGACTGCAACGGCGTCGCGGCGCTGAAAGTTCATGAGCTCCCCAACGATCGCTTCGCGTTGTTGTTCCGACAGACCGGCGAATGTCAAGCCGTAATCAAAAATGAAACTGCTAACGCTCTTCTCGCGGGTGACGATTGCACCGCTCAGTTTCATGCCCTTTTCCGAAGTGGGCAAATCAAAACCAAGTTTCGTGCCGACTTCGTACGTGTGCTGCGAGCGGATGCGGCACCCGCTTGCGGAAAGGTCCATCAAGGTTGCGGCGCGATTGTGTTCGCCATGCAATCCGAGAATTTTTACCTCGATCGGCAGATCAAGTTTCTGACGGTATGTTTCCCGGCGGTTGGATGGCGCCGCTTTCCGTTCGATCACGATTAGTTCATCGACACACTGGAAGCAAGCCCCCACTGGCTTCGAGGCAACTTAACATAATCAAAGCAAAGCTGAAGTCTTAACAAAATATGGATCGGGCGCGCGGACGGTCATCCCTCAGAGCGTCAGGTGGACAGTTGTGCCGGCGGCAGTGCGCTCGACGTCCACGAATTTTGCCATCGCCTTCATGATGGTCAAACCGCGCCCGCGGTCGACCGAGTTCCCGCTACCCCACTTGCCGTGGTCGGTGACCTCCAGGTTGACCTGGCCCCGCGTAACGGCCGCGCGAAGCATGAAGATGCCTTCGCCGTTGTCATACGCATGTTCGATCGCATTTGCCACGGCTTCCCCTGCAGCCGCAAGCGCACTAAAGGTGCGGTTCTCATCAAGCGCGTGGAAGCGTGCGAAGGCGCGCAATGCGTTGCGCGCAACCGGCGCGGAGCGCGGCGTGGCGGGGAGCAAGATATCCACCTGCTCGGCTTGATCTTCGAGCGTCATCACGAGGACGGCGATGTCGTCGCGCTGCGGTGCGTAGAGTACCGTATCGATGATCGCGCGTGCCGGGTTCTCCGCAATCGAGTGCCGTCTGGATTCGAGCATTTCGGTCAGCCGTTTTTCCGCCCGCGCGATATCGCGATCGAATTCCGTGAGTCCGTCGGTGAAAAATACGACGGACGAACCGGTAGGCAGCGTCACACGCAACAGTTCCACTCGCTGCGTATCGTAGAGCGCCCCAAGTGGCGGCCCGCTCCCTTCGAGCGTCTGCACGTGCCCGCGCGTATCCACCACAAGCGGACGAGGATGTCCGGCGATCGCGTACTCTAAGACCCGCGAAGCCGGCTCGAAGGTCGCGAAGATGGCCGTCACCATTGTATCGCGCTTATCGAGCGAAAGTGCTGAGTTTGCGCGGGAAAGCACGTCGCCAGGCTGCGAGCGCTCGAGCGCCGCGGTGCGGATTGCTTGGCGTACGGTCCCCATCGTTACGGCAGCTTCCAGGCCGTGACCGGCGACATCGCCGATCGAAAGCGCAATGCGACCATTCGGCAATTCGAATGCGTCGTACCAATCGCCGCCGACTTCCTCGCCTTTGACGGCGGCAGCGTACGCCGAGGAGAAGTGCACGTTGCCCATTTGGGGTAATTTTGGTGGAAGCAGTGCGCGTTGCAGCGTCGTCGCAACCATATGTTCGCGCGCGAAGAGCCGGGAGTGCTCGATTGCGATGCCGCCTCTGCGCGCAAATTCCATCGCGCTGGTCAAATCGAAATCGTTATACAAGCGGGCGGGGTCGGCAGAGAGGAGCGTGAGCGCACCGTAGACGGTTTCGCCGCACTTTAGCGGAAGAATCATGGCTGATGAGTAGCCGCTTTCTGTAAACAGCAACCGGTCCGTGTAGGCGGGGAGCGCTGCCTCAACCATCCACGGCTCGATGAACGGAAAAATCTGCGGCTCGCCGGTATCAATCACGTGCGGCGCACCAAACCCCGTTACGGCCTCGAAGTGCGTCGGTCCAAGGAGTCGTTGCAGCTTTTCGCGCTTTTCCGGATCCGAATGTTCGACAAGCGTCGTCGTCAGGCTTGAATCTGGGTGGCCGAGCAGATCGATGATGCACCAATCGGCAAGGCCGGGGACGCAAAGCTGCGCGATACGCTCGAGCGTCGTGCGCTCATCGAGAGTTGAGCCAAGGAGTTCGCTCGCTGTTGCGAAGAATTTTTGTTGTTCTTCTGCCCGCTTTTGCCGGTCGATGTCCGTTGCTGTGCCGACCCAGCTCGTAATTTCGCCCTCGTCACCCCGCACGGCAATCGAGCGAAAGAGATACCAGCGGTACTTCCCGTCCTTTCCTTTGTAACGGCACTCGCTCTCGAAGTCTTCGCCGGTGCGCAGGGTCTTTTTGCGAACCGGGTCGAGGCGGGCCGCGTCATCGGGGTGCACGCTGAGTGTCCAACCGAAGCCGGCATTCTCTTCAGCTGTGAGTCCAATGTAGTCCAGCCAGCGGCGGTTGGCATAGATGGCGCTTCCGTCGGGTGCGTCGACCCAAACGAATTGCGGCATCGCTTCAGCGATTAGCCGGTAACGGGCTTCGGCAGCGCGCAGCTCATCTAGCATGGAATCCGTTTCATCTGGCAAAGGCAATTAAGATGCGCTATTTCGTTTTGTGTTTTGCTCTCGCGTTCTTAGGTGCCGAGGGTAGCCCAACGCCGGGTCCGACCCCGACGCCCGCGCCATTGTCCCAATTGAATTTTCGCAACATTGGGCCTGCCATCGCCGGGGGGCGAATCTCTTCGGCCGCTGGGAGTAACCGCGATACCGCCCTGTATTACATAGGGAGCGCAGGCGGCGGCGTTTGGAAAACGACGACCGCGGGCGCCGAATGGCAACCTGTTTTTGACCAACAACCTGTTGCCTCGATCGGTTCGGTTGCGATCGATCCGAATAACGATGACGTTGTCTGGGCAGGCACCGGCGAAGCCAATCCTCGTAACGATGTCTCGCCTGGAGGCGGCATCTACAAGACCAGCGACGGCGGCAGGAGCTGGAAACTCATGGGACTCAAAGAGACCGTCGCGATCGGGAAAATCAGCATCGATCCGGGCAACAGCAATCACCTCGTCGTCGCCGCCCTGGGCGATCCGTTCGCGAACAACTCCGAACGCGGCGTGTATCGCACGACGGACGGCGGAGCAACGTGGTCAAAAGTGCTTTCTCTCGGGCCGCAGAGCGGCGCTTCGGACGTCGCTCGCGCTGCGCGCAATCCCAATCTCCTGTTCGCCGGCATTTGGCAGTTCCGCCGCACGGGCTGGTCCGTGCAAAGCGGCGGCGAGGCTGAGGGACTCTATCGTTCCCGCGACGGCGGCGCAACCTGGGAGCGGCTGGAGGGCCATGGGCTGCCGACGGATGAACTCGGCCGGATCGGGCTTGCAATTGCGCCTTCGAATCCGAATCGTGTCTACGCCATCATTCAATCTAAGCAAGGATTGGTTTGGCGCTCCGAAGACGCTGGCGGAACGTGGCAGATGGTTTCCAACGATACGATCGCCGACGAACGCCCATTTTATTTCAGCGAACTCGCAGTCGATCCGACCAATCCGGATCACCTCTACTCGGAATCCGTGCATCTCGTTGAAAGTACCGATGCAGGCAAGACGTGGCATCGCCGCGATCTACGCATGCATGGCGATCATCACGGTCTATGGATCGCCAGTGACGGCAAGCGCATCATCGAAGCAAACGACGGCGGTCCTGCGATTTCATACAACGCGGGCGCGACGTGGGAGATGCGCTGGAATATTCCGATTGGACAGCTCTATCATGTCGGGTTCGATCGCCACAATCCGTATCGTGTTTGCGCGCCACTCCAAGATAACGGTGGATGGTGCGGTCCCAGCAACTCGCTGCAAGGCGGTGCAATTCCGTCTGCGGCGTGGAGCTCTATCGGCGGTGGCGATGCGATCTACGTTCAACCCGAGCCGGGCAGTCCACACAACGTTTGGGTCACGAGTGCCGGCGGCAACAATGCCGGGCAAACGCTTGTCTTTAACGATCGTACCAAACAGACTGCCGACGTCTCCCCGTACCAGCGCGATCAAAACGTCGTGGCGCCCGCGAACCTCCGATACCGTTTCAATTGGGAAACGCCGCTTGCTTTTGATCCATTCGACCGAACTCAAACTTTCATCGGCGGCAACATCGTGTTTGCCTCGCACGATCGCGGCGCTTCATGGAAGCGCATCAGTCCAGACCTTACGCGCGACGAAAAATCGCATGAAGCATTGAGCGGTGGCGTGACACTTGAGGGTACGGGCGCCGAGACTGCCGATACCATTCTCTACATCGAACCATCCCGCGTTGCCAAGGGAGAGCTTTGGATCGGCACCGACGATGGAGTCGTACAACTCACCCGCGACGGCGGAAAGCACTGGCGCGATGTGACGCCGTCCGGCATCGAGCCATTCGGGCGTTTCTCGAGCATTTCAGCGTCGCGGCGCAACGCCGGTGAAGCTTATACGATTTACGACCGCCATATGGAAGGCGATCGTAAGCCCTACGTCTTTAAGACGACGAATTTCGGAAAATCCTGGAAGGCGATCACCGCGGGCGTGCCGGCCGATCAATATGCGCGTACGGTGCGCGAAGATCCAAAAAATCCAGATATCGTGTATCTCGGTACGGAGCTTGGACTCTACGCATCGCAGGATGCCGGAGCGCATTGGCAAGCGTTTCAACAGAACCTGCCGCCGGTATCGGTGCGGGATATTCAGATCCAGCCGGATTTCAACGATCTCTTGCTCGCAACGCACGGACGCGATGCGTGGATTCTAGACGATCTCACGCCCGTGCAGCAGCTTTCGCGAGCGCAGACACACGATGCCTACATCTTTCCTGTCCGGCGAGCATATCTGTATGAGATTCACGGAGAGACCAATACGTATAACGGTGCCGGTGCGGATCCACCGTACGGGGCGATCGTGACGTTCTATTTGAAGACCCCGGCAAAGGTAAATCCTACGGCCGAAGTGCTCGACTCGCACGGGCGCGTGATCCGCCATTTCAATTCGCATCTCGATGACGGGAAATCCGTCGCGGATTTGACCAACCAAGCCGGTCTCAACCGCGCGAGTTGGGATCTGACCGAAGATAAGCCCGTCGCGTGGAACGATTCGCCGAGCTGGAATCAATTCAATAACGGCGCTGTTGTGTTGCCCGGACGATACACGATCGTCATTCACGACGATAAACGGACGTTGCGCTCGGCGGTCGATGTCGTGGCGGATCCGCGAGAGCGAAACAACCCGATGAATCCCGCCGCACGTTATGCGCTCGAACATCGCCTCTATGCGCTATGGTCACGCATAGATATTGCTCTTAACACGCTCACAAAGGTGCAGAAAGAAGCCGAGAAGCGCCATCTCGATAAATTGAAGGCGGAGGCGGCTGCGTTGCAAGGCACGATCACTTCGAATCCGCGCAACGATCAGGACGATGATTTTCTCACCGACCTGCTGCGCGAGCGCGTTCAGTCGCTGCTCTTTACCTTCGATACGTGGCAAGCGCCCACGGTCGAGCAAGAACGCGAAGCGCGTGCTTTGGAGGCGCTCGCGGGCGAGCGCCTTGGTGCCGTGGACCGGTTTATCGCAACTGATGTGGGTCCGGCTAAGCTGCTATGAACCTTGGCTGATACTGGCCCGCATCGAGCAGCCCCAGCTTTACGAGCCTTGCACGAATGCCGTTCGCCGTTCGCTGGAAATAGAGCGAGAGGTCGTTGATGCCGTTGCCGGACTCGAAAAGTTTGCGCAGCTCGAGGTCGGCCTCCGCACTCCAGGGCTTTCCCGTGTTGGGAAAGCGCTCGCGGACGCGTGCGTACATACTGTGATCGGCTTGCGGATCGAAGCTTTCGATTGCGCGAACGAGTACCCGAAGCGCTTCGCTTTGCAGCTCCTCCCCATCGCGCCGCTCCGCCGGCAGGCTTTTCCAAATAAGCGCGGTGACCTGACGCATGACGGCTTCGATTTTCGGAACGGTGGTATCGAGATTGGTTGGCAAAACACACCCCTTTCTGGTGGATAGAGACGATTGTGCGCAAGGCGGGTGCCAGCTGTATGGCAAAGTGAATCGGTTATGGTAGAAATCTTCTACCGGTATCGCGTCCATCCGAACCAGGCCAAGGCATTTGAACATGCCTATGGTTCCAATGGGCCGTGGGCCGCGTTGTTTTCGCAACACCCCGGCTTTCGCCGCACGCGGCTCTTCAAACACAAATCCGATACGTCTGTTTATCTCACGGTGGATGTCTGGGAGTCAAAAGCGCAGTGGGACGAATTCCGGCGCGTTTTCGCCGTGCAGTATGCTCGTCTCGATAAGGACCTCGCAATGCTCAAATTAGAAGAACATTTGCTGGGTTTTTATGACGGCACGGAACACTCTCAACCGGCGGTCGATTCCCTGGCATAGCCAACCCCTCTGCGCCACCCAGTTGGCACTCGGACCGCGCATACTTCGCTCATGGAGACTTATTTGATCGGCGGCGGCGCCATTTTGGAAGCAGGAGAGCGGAGCACCATCACCCGTGTGACACTCCATGCGCAATTGTCGGCCGAGGAGTCTGAGCACCGCGCCGTGCTCATCGACTTCGAAAGCAGCTCGATGCAAGAACTGCGCCGCCTCGTCGCCTTGGGCGTAGGCATGACAGCCGAGCGATTCGAGACGACCGTCACCGCACGGCTCTTAGAAGCGGGTGTCTGCGGCGTGGCTGAAGTGGCGGCGATTCTCGCACATGAGGCCGAGACGGACGAAGTCCATTTATTCGCCCGCTGGACGGCGCCGCACAACGTCGTTACCGAGCTTGCTGCCAGGGGTGTACGCCTGCAGAGTCGCCCACTCGAATCGATCGACCGCGCAGCCGTCATTGCCGAGCACCGCTTCCGGGTTTGGCCGGGGGAGCCCCGGGCCGCTTAACTGCTCTCAGCCGCGCTTCAGCCGGGGATGGGGTACTATATGGATGATGACCGCAAAATCACGCGTCGCGGTGGTAGACGACGACCGCTACATTCGCGAGATGCTGGAATTGGGACTGGCGCGCGAAGGCTTTTCGGTGCGCACGGCTTCCGATGGGCAACAAGCACTGGCACTCGTAAAGGAGTGGGAGCCGGAAGTCATTGTCCTTGACGTGATGATGCCGAAGATCGACGGCTTCGCGCTGCTTCCGATGCTGCGTCAAATTTCTCAAGCACCCATTCTGATGCTCACGGCCAAAGGCGAAATCGCCGATAAGGTCACGGGCCTCTCGGCCGGTGCGGACGACTACCTCGTCAAACCGTTTGAGTTCGAGGAGCTGATTGCGCGCCTCTCCGCGGCGCTGCGGCGCCCCCAACTTATAGAAGACGGAACCATGCGCTGGCATGGCCTCTCCCTCAGCCTAACGATGCGCCAAGTTTTTCGCGACGATCATGCGGTCGAACTCACGCAGCGCGAGTTCGATTTGCTAGCGGTTTTCATGCGCGAACCGAGACGCGTTTTTAATAAAGAACATTTGCTGGAACTGGTTTGGGGACACGATTTCGAGGGCGGAACGAATATCGTCGAGACGTATATCTCCTATCTGCGCAATAAACTGGATAAACCGCATGAGAACTCGTTGATACGGACGGTTCGCGGGGTAGGCTACGGGCTTGCGTAGATCGATTGCCTCACGCCTGGCAACGCTCTATGCGTTGATGCTCGGCGTGATCGTTCTGCTCGTCATCCTTGCCTCATCCATCGTCTTGGTCTATAAACTAGGCGGTTTGACGGGCGATATCATGACCTCAAAACACGAGGAAGCCCGAATCTTAGTCGATCAGTACAAGTCGCAAGGTAAGACTTTTAAGCAGGCAGCTCCGCTCTTGGTCGACCAACTCAGCGGTATCGGATTGCGGGTTGCCGTCTTCGATACAAAAGGGCGGTATTTGGCTGGGGACATGGAGTTGCGGCCTCATCTGCTCGACCAGTTTGCGGCACGCAATGTGGCACGTGAGACGCCAACGTTTAACGATTTGTTACATGCGGTGATCCCAAAGAATCGCAAGAGCGGACAGATCTACATCTACAAGCCGCCTTTCGATATGTTTGGTCCCCCGGCAGGCGGCACAGCTTTTGATCCTCGGGGCTCGTATTCGGTGTTCGAAGCGCTTCCGACACCTCCGCCGGGGGCGATGGCGCATCACCGCCATCACGGGGTAGGGCAATCCTTTGTATTGCGCGAGATTTTGGCGCGACCCACCGGACCGCATGAAGAGCCAACGGGACTCGCGGTCGTCAACGGTGGGTATGTCGCCTTCGCGCCCTCGTGGGCGCTTATTTCGGTGACGCTGCTCCCGTATTGGGAATTCATCGTCAGCTTGGCAATCGTTGCAATTGCGCTCTCCTGGTTCTTGGGATGGCAATTCTCAAAACAAGCGTTGCGCCCGCTCAACGATGTGACCGATGCGCTACGGGCGCTAGCGCACGGAGAATATGCACAGCAGCGGTTTGTCCTCTCGAGCGGCGACGAAATGCACGCGTTGACCACGGCGTACAACGACGCAGCGGCGAACGTTTCCGCATCGATGGAAGAGCGCAAGCGAACCGAAGAGCGCATGCGCCAATTCGTTGCGGACGCCGGGCACGAGCTTCGTACGCCGCTGACCGTTATCGCGGGCTATATCGATGTGCTACGGCGCGGCGCCGTCGACGAACCGACGGTCGCAAAACAAATTCTGAACACGATGGCAATCGAAAAAGAGCACATGCGCGCGCTGATTGACCGCCTCATGCGACTCGCGCGGCTCGATTCCGAAACACCGCCTGAAAAAGGTCCCATTGAAGTGAGCGAGCTGTTGCGCAGCCAAGTGGAGGCGGCTCACCGGCTGGATCCATCGTTGCGAATTGACTATAGCGTCGAAGGGGTCGCGAAAATGACCGGCGACCGCGCGGAACTGGGCGAAGCACTTTGGAATCTTGTTGAAAATGCCATGAAGTATGCTCCCAACACCGCCATTCATTTAGGTGCGCGGCGTGAGAATGGAAAAACCTCGCTCTTCGTGCGCGACGGAGGCCCGGGCATGACAGAGACGCAGCGCGTCCATGCGTTTGAGCGTTTCTATCGCGGCGACGAGCGTGGTGAAATCACCGGATCGGGCTTGGGCCTTGCGATTGCCAAGCGCGCGGTCGAACGCGCGGGCGGGGATATTCGAATTGATAGCGCGCCCGGCCAGGGCACGACGGTAACGGTCCGAGTGTAGGAGCCTGTCGGGCTCCTCGCACAGCGAATTCCCAAGCAGGCTGAGTACCATGGCTCCAACGTCATGAATGCACGCCTTGTCGCTGCG
>JBHEMH010000030.1:0-24680 GCA_046262675.1 Vulcanimicrobiaceae bacterium | reverse complement strand
GTCGTGCACGAAGCGCCGGTTGGCCTCAACCCACGCGCGGTAACGCAAGCCGCGCTCGTCCGCAAGCGTCCTGACCAAAAGGCGCCGCTCGTTGTTTTTCTTACCCTCAACTGCGAGCGTCACCTCGCGTTCGGCCGTATTGACAAGCGCCTCTTCGGGGGTAAAGTCTTTCGTTAACCGTTTGCCGCCGATTGCGATGATGATATCGCCCTCGCGAATGCCAAGACCGGGCTCCGCCAGGGGAGAATCGTATTCGCGGTTCCATGAATCTCCGCGGTAGATGCGATCGATCTTATAGCCGGATTCGCGTTCCTCCCACGAAAAGTCCGCGCCGAGAAAGCCTTGCGAGTACTGCGGTGGAACGCGCATGTCGCCCCCGTACTCGTAGGCATGAGACGTTCCGAGTTCGCCTTGCATCTCCCAGATGAGGTCGGAAAGTTCCAAACGGGTCCGGATGCGCGGCAGCACTTTCTTGTACCGTTCGAAAACCCGGTTCCAATCGACCTCGGACATATCGGCGACCCAGAAATGTTCGCGCTGCAAGCGCCATGCCTCGCGATACATTTGCGCCCATTCGGCACGCGGGTTAATCTCGACGCTAATACGATCGAGATCGAGCCAACCGCTCTTGCGGCCGATTTCCTGCGGTGGTTTTTGATCCTCGCCCTCTTCGGGCAATTCGGCTTGCGCGTCGATGGCCCGCAAGCGCTCGTGCGAACGGTAGAGCAACGTGCGAGAGTCCGCCGCCATGCGCACTTCATTGACATCTTGCGCAAACGTTGCGAGGCGCATTTGTTCGAAATCGTAGGCGAGTAGCGTTCCCGCTTCGTCGGCGTCGTCCCAAGACCGGCTGGCGGGACGTTCTCCGCGTACTTCAAAACGCGTGAAAAGCACGCGGCGCTTTGTTGCAACGATTTGGTGGTATTCGCCCTCATCTATCGGAAAGCCAAGGACGCGCCCCGTTATCCCTTCGAAATCGATGTCGATCGGCTCGGTTTTCTCATGTTTCTTCTCGTCTTCGTGATAATGGTCGCGATCGTGGTCGCGGTGCACCGGACGCGGTTTGGGAAGAAACGGCGAGGGGACATCGTCACGCAGGGTGACCACGAACGGACGCATCGCTTGCGGAAAACTCAAATGGAATTGCAACGCATCGAAGACCGGATGGAAGTCGCGCGTCGAGATGAAGTAGAGATAGTTGCCTTCGGGATCCCACGCCGGGCACGAATCCGTGCGCAGCACGGGTGTAGCATCGTGGATCTTGCCGGATTTGACACGTGCAATCCGGATGATCGATGCATCTGAAGTAGGCCACCAGCAATAGGCGAGCCAGCGCCCATCGGGTGAGAACGCAAGATCGGTGATGCGATTGCCGCGGCTCTTATCGATGATTCGAACTTCCCCGTCCGAGCCGTCGATCAGCAGCAGTTCGTGACGGTGATTGGCGACTGCAATGCACTCGCTCGCAGGAGAACAAACCAAGTCGCTGACACGACCAATATCGGTTTTTGTAAGAATGCGAGGTTTCTGCGGGGCGCCGGTATCGTGAATTTCGATCTGTTCGAAACCATTACGGTCCGTGACGCAGGCAAAGTGCGTGCCGTCCGGCAGCCATTCACAGAGCCGGTTTCGTGCGATGCTTCCCGTGCCATACTGTGCGGCAGCTTCTTCCCAGTACGGCATCGTAAAGGCTTGGCCGCGTGAAATGAGCGCAAGGCCCGTTCCGTCCGGGTGTGGTGCAAAATGCTCGAATTCGTCGGACGCCGCAAGGAACCGTCGCGCCGTTTGTGGAGCCGCCGACGCGCATGAAATCGGAACGCTGACCACGGTCTCGCTCGCGATATCGAAGAGGCGAATCTCGCCGCCCGCTTGATACACGATACGCGTTCCGTCGGTGGAAGGGTAGCGGGCGTAATACTCGCGCTCATCGGTGTGCCTGCGCAGATCAGAGCCGTTGGTCAGGCACGAATACAGGTTGCCTATGCCTTCGTGATCGTCGATGAAATAGATGCGGTCTGCGATCCACATCGGCCACACGGGATTTCCATCTAGTGTAATCAGTCGTGAAAATGTTCCCGCGCCGGTTGCGTCTATCCACAGATCACCGGCGGTTCCCCCGCGATAGCGTTTCCAACGCGCGCAATCATCACTGTTGCGGCCGACCACCATTGCGTTGCCCGGCCCGAGCGAGAGCGACTTCATGTGACCGAGATTAAGTTCGCGCGCTTGACCCTCGCGGGCGATCGCGAACCCGCGTTGCTCGCGTTCGTACCATGCGTTGCGGTTGCTTGTAAAGTAAATGGTTGCGCTATCGCTGCTCCAGGTGCTTACCGCCCCCATTGTTGTGCCGAAGTACGTCAGCCGCTGCGGCGGGCCGCCGCTTGCAGGCATCACGTACAGTTCGAGATGGCCTTCGTCATCTGCAAAGAACGCGATCCATTTTCCATCGGGGGAAAGACGCGGCGTTACGCACTGGCCCGGACTCACGGTGAGACGAGAGGCCAGGCCGCCCGCTACATCGACGGACCAGAGATCGTCCTCGCAGACAAAAATGATCTGGTTTTGCGCGATCGTGGGGTAACGATAATAGCCTTGATCCATTGCGACGGCACAGATTTGCGATGCCGCCTCGCCGTTCCGCTTGCGCGGGCTTGCGAAAGGGGTAACTTTGTGCTACAAAGTTATTGATGGCTGTCTCAATTCCCGCCCTCAGGTCCTCACCGCGCCACGTAGCGATCATCATGGACGGCAACCGCCGCTGGTCCCGCGAGCGCGGGGAGACTTTGAACGAGGGGTACCGCCGCGGCGTGGCCGCCCTGCGGGCAACGGTACGGGCGGCCCTCGCGCACGATCTGGAAGTGCTGACCGTCTATGGTTTCTCCACGGAAAACTGGCGGCGCGAGGCCGGGGAAGTTTCCTTATTGATGCAAATCTGTGCCGGCGCCGCACAGTCCGAGCTTTTTGGACTGGTCCGTGAGGCCGTGCGAGTACGCATCGTTGGCGATATCTCCCCCTTCCCTTCAGCGACACGCGCCGCGCTCGCACAACTCGTGCGCGCCACCTCGCGTAACTCCAAACTTACCCTTGTGCTAGCACTCAACTATAGCGGTCGAGCCGAAATTCTCGCAGCGATCCAATCCATTGCGCGCGATGTAGAGAGCGGCATACTGCTTCCCGAGAAAATTGATGAAAACGTCGTCCGCGGGCGTCTCTACGAACCGCACTGTCCCGATCCCGATCTGCTTATTCGAACCGGCGGAGATTTGCGAATCTCAAACTTCTTGCTGTATCAACTTGCTTACACTGAGCTCTTTACTACCGGCGTTTTGTGGCCCGACTTCTCCGAGGAGCATTTTGCGAGTGCCGTGGCTGAGTATGCGCGGCGTCAGCGGCGCTTTGGGGAGTAGGATCTAAAAGGTAGAGCAGTTGACCCAGGGCAGCGATGATTCGGCCCTGGTTCTCCAGCTGCTCGAACGGTGAGGTCAGCGTCGGAGTTTGCGACGTGAGCTCGAATTCAAATGCCCGATCGCTGGGGGCGTAGTTTTCGGCCGGAAAACCCGCGACACTGCGAAAAATCAGCTCCGCATAAAAGGCGTTTGCCCACCCGAATTCCGCCCGCGTGAAACGCCAGTAGGCATTGGGATCGAAACTCTCGTGAATAAGATAATCGTCACTATCGGTCTGAGCCAAGGTAGTGATGGCTTCGGCCGTCTCCGCGGATGACGTCGCGGTGAGCCCACGTGTGATGATTCCGAGCGGCCAAACCCAGCCTTGCGGTGTGTGCGGACTTCCCAAGCCGCTCGCATACCGACCTTGGAAATAGTAAGGATTGGCCGCTGAAAGAACGTAACGCCGCGTGCTTAAATAGGTCCCATTGCGCGACGATGCATACCCCATAAACGGAATCGCCAGTAAGTCCGGAACATTCGCATCATCCATTCGCAACACGTTCCCTTCGCCGTCCGTCTCGTAGACATACATCCATCCCGCCTTGAAATCGTAGTAGCGGCCGTACTGCGCGATGCCACGTTGCACCCCGGCTGCAACGAGCGCAGCGTGCTGAGCCAACGCAAAGTCGCTGTATCCGTCGCGCGCTAGGATGGCCAGTTGACTCAGCGCGACGACCGCGGCCATTTCTTGCGGAATATTGTAGCGGTAGATGACCGCGTCATCGGAAGGACGGAACGCAGACCAGATCAATCCCGTCTTACCGGCGTAGTTGTAATGCGTTTGCGAGCGATAGGGATAGTTGTAATGCGAACACGTCTCGTGCTGCTGTTCGCAAGAGTAGGTGTTTACTACGGTGCGAAGAGCCTCGTGCAGCGATCTTGTGAAAACCGAGTGGTCGTGATTATAGCTCCAGTACAGCCACGCGAGGCCGACGACGTCCGCAAGCGAATCGATTTCCCATTTGCGCTCCCAGACATGGTAGCTACTCGTAAAGGCATTCGCGTAGGGATCCATGACGACGCTTCGCGCATCCCGCTCGAGGACGCCCGCAAAGCGCAAGCGCAGTCGCGGATAGAAGCGCTGGAAACGAAGATAGGGAACCGTTTGGGCTGCCGAATCGCGCAGCCACATTGCCGGAATATCCCCGGTCTGCACGTAGGTCGTGCCGTCGGCTTCGCTTGCAAAATCGTTGAAGAGCGTGTGAAAGAGCGCCGTCGTCGAGACGCCGCGGAGGCGGCGTCCGGTCATGGGCACGGAAAGAAAGCGATCCTGCCTCATCGCCGGAGCGTTGATCATCGCGTGTGTAGCGAGCGCACGCGCGGGCAGCAGCGCAAGTGTGAGTGCGAGCGCGGAAAACCGGGCTAGCGAGTGCGGCAATTAATCGGCGTTGTCGAAAACCACGGCGGAAAGTTTCCCGGCGGCCGTGATACCTAGCGTCATCATCAGTTTGCGCGTTTTGAGTGTGATGCGATACGTGTAGAGCATCGAATCGCCTTTCTTCTCCGAGCCCGCAAATTCAAAGAGGGTCGGAGCTCCAAATGACGCGAGCGCCGCGCCGGTTCGCACGACGTTTTCCTGTTTGAGCGAAGCACTGAACTCGGGCGTCAGCAGAGAGCGGTCGAGTTTGCCCGCTTGCGCATCCAGAAAAAACGCCTTTACCAGCGCCGTGATTTTCGGATCTTCGTTTTTTGCTGCGTGAAACGCCGAGGCTACCAATTCCGTGTTCGTCGGCGGATGCACAATCGAGATGAGTGTCTTGACGATCGGCCCTAGATCGACGCCTTGGGTATTGCTCAAAACGGTTATCTGCAGGTGGCTCTCGGCTTCCGTCCCCGTATATGCACTAAAACCGTTGATGCCGCCATTGTGATCGATGAAGAGACGGCCGTAAATGCGCGTGAGCCCCAGGCCCATTCCATAATCAGTCGAGGTGTTGTCCGCGAGGGTGCCAGGGGTCATCATCAGCTTACTCAGCGCATGCGGTAGAACCTGGCCGCCAAAAAGTGCGGTGTCCCAGGCCGTCAGATCCTCAACATTCGAGGACAATGCGCCCGCGCTAAAGGGCGTGGTCATCGTGCCGACCGCAGAAGGCGCAAATGCCCCATTCTTCCAAGCGGTTCCGGCCGCAATGTCATCCGTGCCGGACTTCTGCAGATCGGTATAGGACGTAGAATGCAGATGAAGCGGATTGAAAACTCGCGTTTGCAAAAACGTGGCGTAGGGCATCCCCGCGACTTTCTCAATAATCATGCCCAGCAGAAAGTAATTTGTATTGCTGTACTCCCACTGCGTGGCCGGCAAAAAGCCCAGCTTCTGCGCCTGGATATGCGCCAGCAGTTGGGCCGGGGTGGTCTCCTTGTTGCCCCAAACTTCAAAGGCCGGATCGTCCGTATAATTGGGAATTCCGGAGGTTTGGTTTAGGAGCTCTCGCACCGTAACGTCCGCTGCGTTCCGGTACTCCGGCACGAATTTGGCGAGAGGGTCCTCGAGTGAAAGTTTGCGATCGCGCACGAGCATGAGCACCGCCGCTGCTGTGAATTGCTTGGTTACCGAGCCGATCTCGTAAATGGTTGATTTGTCCGCCGCCTTTTTGAGTGCCGCGTCCCGGTAGCCGTAGCCGTGAGCATACAATATCTTTCCGTTGCGCGCGATTGCAATCGAAGCGCCCGCGATATGTCCGCGTTGGATTGCGTCCATCATGGCCGCGTCCACTCGGTGAATCTGTTGCGGGCCCACGGTCAGACCCAGCAGTAGGGCACTTATCTGAACGAACATAGGGATGGAGGTGCGCCATGGTGGCGGCCCCAATCCTTGTATCGCTTTGGCAAATCTGGAAAACCAGTCGCAACTTCTGCACGAATTCAGTGCCCGGGAACCGCGCGCGCTCGCTCGCGCTATTTCGCACGCGGAAGGTGGCCGCGGCGCGCACCTTATCAAGCAGTTGTTCGCTCAGACCGGACGCGCAATGACGATCGGTTTAACGGGGCCGCCGGGTGTTGGAAAATCGACGCTGAGTTCGGCACTGGTACGCAAAGCGCGCTCGCTTGGCAAAACGGTCGGCGTTATTTCGGTTGACCCCAGTTCACCGTTCTCACACGGCGCGCTGCTCGGCGATCGCATTCGATTGACCGAGCATTTTACGGACGCCGATGTATTTATTCGCTCGATGGCGAGCCGCGGACATTTGGGTGGACTCGCCGGCGCGACTGCGGACGCAGTGCTGTTAATGGATGCCTTCGGCAAAGATGTGATTCTCATCGAGACCGTCGGCGTAGGCCAATCGGAAATCGAAATTGCCGAACTTGCGCAAACAACGCTTGTAGCCTTGCAACCCGGTAGCGGCGATTCGATCCAAGTGCTTAAAGCGGGCATTCTGGAGGTCGCAGATATTTTCGTCATCAACAAAGCCGACCACCCGATGGCAAACCAACTCAAGCGTGAGATTCGCTCGATGATGGAGATGCTGGATTTCTCCGGATGGGTTCCTGAGCTGGTGATGACGCAAGCGGTAATCGGCGAAGGCCTCGACGATCTTTGGAATGCGATCGAAAAGCATGTCGCCTATCTGCATTCGACGGGCGAAGTCAAAGAAAAACGGCGCGAAGCTTTTACGCACCAAGTTCGCCAACTCGCGCTCGGCCAGATCGAGCGCAAACTCGAGCACCACTTGCGAACCGAGGTCGGTCCCGGCGTCGACCCCTATGCCGCCGCCGAGGTGATCCTTGGGGAATTCGGGATGCGTTCGGAGGCCTCCGAAGGCGAGGAGGGCCGGCCTGCCCGGCCCCGGGCGACGGTCAAAGGCCTCCATTAGCTCCCGGCTTGGGAAATCCAGGGAGGGCGTCGAAAGGACGGCGTTCACGACTAACTAGGGAAATTTTCTTTGGCCAAGATGATCGAGCGGCCGTCGGACCCGGCGGCCCAACCGACCAGCGACTTTAAGCACGAAAAAGATGAGTGGAGTGCTACTTCCGCGCGGGGCAAAGGCCGCAAAGGGCCTGGCTCCGGCGCAGTTGACCGCACCATTTCGGACCTTCCGCTCAAGGCGCTGTACACCCCAGAAGACCTCGAGCACCTCGATCTCGGCCGCGATGTAAGCTATCCCGGCGTGTATCCCTATACGCGCGGCATCCATCCGAACATGTATCGCGACCGTCTCTGGACGATGCGTCAGTTCGCCGGATTCGGAAACGCCAAACAAACGAACGAACGCTACCACTTCTTGCTCTCGCAAGGGCAACATGGTCTCTCGGTCGCCTTCGACATGCCCACCCTGATGGGTTACGATTCCGATGCGAAACTTGCTCGCGGCGAAGTCGGAAAGTGCGGCGTAGCGATCGACTCGCTTGCGGATATGGAACAACTTTTCGACGGCATCGACATGGGTGATATCACAACGTCGATGACGATTAACGGTCCGGCCTGCATCGCGCTCGCGCAGTACGTCGCCGCCGCCGAGAAAAAAGGCATTCCGCGCGCGGCGCTCGGCGGCACCATTCAAGCGGACATTCTCAAAGAGTACATTGCACAGAAAGAATGGATCTTTCCGCCGCGCCCGCACATGCGGGTCATCGTCGACATGATGCGTTTCTGCCGCGATGAGATGCCGAAGTGGAACACCATTTCCGTCTCGGGCTATCACATCCGCGAGGCTGGGTCAACCGCCGTTCAAGAGCTGGCGTTCACGCTGGCCGATGGATTTGCATACGTCGAGGCCGGCATCGCAGCCGGCATGGACGTGGATTCCTTCGCACCGCGGCTTTCGTTCTTTTTCAACTCGCACATCGATTTCTTTGAAGAGATTTGCAAGTTTCGCGCGGCCCGTCGCATCTATGCCCGCCGCATGCGCGAGAAGTACGGCGCGAAGGATCCAAGATCGTGGCAGTTGCGGTTCCATACGCAAACTGCCGGGTGCAGCGCAACCGCTCAGCAGCCCGAGAACAACATCGTGCGCGTCGCTTACGAGGCTATGGCGGCCGTTTTGGGCGGCACGCAGTCGCTGCACACAAATTCGATGGACGAAGTGCTCGCATTGCCGTCGGAAAAATCGGTGGAGATTGCGCTTCGTACCCAGCAAGTGCTGGCTTACGAAACCAACGTTACCAACGTGGTCGATCCGCTCGGCGGCTCGTACTTCATCGAAGCGCTTACGGACGATATGGAGAAGCAGGCCGAGGAGTATTTCCGCCAGATCGAAGAGTTCGGCGGGTGCATCGAAGCCATCGAAGCCGGATTCTTTCAGCGCGAAATCGCCGATGCATCGTACCGCTATCAGCGCTCGCTCGAAACCAAAGACCGCGTCATTGTCGGCGTCAATTATTTTCAAAAAGAAGAAGATCAGAGCGATCTTGATTTGCTTCGCATCGGCGAAGAGATGGAGCGCGGGCAAGCCCAAGCCGTTGCGGCCGTTCGTAACAACCGCAACCAAGCAGAAGTCTCTGCAATGCTCCGGCGTTTGACGAAAGCGTGCGGCGATCCCAGCGATAACGTTATGCCGCATCTCATCGAGGCGGTGAACGCCTACGCGACCGAAGGCGAGATTGTAGAAGCCATGGTCGAAGTTTACGGGAGATATACCGAGCGCGCTGCGTTCTAAATATTATGAGGATTCACACACACATCCGGCGGCCGAACAAAGAAGTGCGCGCAACGCTGCAACTGGTGATGCGCAAGTTGGAAGAGGCGCTGCGCCTCTCCAAGATCAAAGAAGAAGAGACGTACAAGCGTGGCTAGACCGCTGCGAGTGATCGTTGCAAAAGCCGGTTTGGACGGACACGATCGGGGAGCGAAGGTGATCGCACGGGCGCTTCGCGATGCCGGTATGGAAGTAATTTACACGGGGCTCTTTCAAACCCCGGAACAAATCGTGCAAACCGCGATTCAAGAAGATGCCGACGGAATCGGCCTCTCGATTCTCTCCGGCGCACACATGACGCTCTTTCCGCTCATCGTCGAACAACTCAAAGCGCAAGGCGCGCAGGATATCGTGTTTTTCGGGGGCGGAACGATTCCGCCTGAAGATGCCGAGGAATTGCGGGCGCGTGGCGTACAAGCGATTTTCACCCCTGGGGCTCCCCTGGCGAACATCATTGATTTTGTAACGCGTGAGTGCGGCAAACGCCGGGAGCTGGTGGGATAGCCGTCTCAATGCCCGCACCGAGAGTACGTTTCGCGCCGTCACCGACGGGATTTTTGCATGTGGGTGGCGCGCGCACCGCCTTGTTCAATTGGCTTTTCGCTCGCGTGACCGGCGGCGTCTTTGTGCTACGGATTGAAGATACGGACGAATCGCGCGAACGTCCCGAATATCGAAGCGAAATCTTCAATGCTCTACGTTGGCTGGGCATGGATTGGGACGAAGGTCCAAGCAAAGGCGGCGCGTTCGGGCCGTACACGCAGCGCGAACGCCTGCACCTGTATACGCAAGCCAAAGAGAAACTTCGCGAGGGCGGGTTTGTTTATCCCTGCTTCTGCGGTGCGCGTTTCGACGAAGCCGCGGATTTCCAAGACGACGAAAGGGACGATGCCAAACAGGCCTCGCGTTGCAATTGCCATGTCCTCAGCGAGCCCGAAATCGCGGACCGCATCAGGATAGCCGGCACGGAGCCTGCGCTGCGCTTTCGCGTTGACCCCGCGGTATCGCACGACGTCAGGGACCTTGTTCGCGGAGAAGTCCGTTTTCCGCCCGGCGAGGTTGAGGACTTCATCATTACCAAAGCCGGCGGAGCCCCGCTGTACAACTTTGCGTGCGTTGTTGACGACGCACAAATGCAGATCACGCACGTCATTCGCGGCGAAGAACATTTGGGCAACGTTCCCAAACAGTTGCTCATGTATAGGGCGCTCGGATACGAGCCTCCGCAGTTTGCGCATTTACCGATTTTGCTCAACAACGACCGCAAGAAACTCTCAAAGCGCGACGGTGCTACAGCGGTGGGCGACTACCGCCGCCTCGGATATCTTGCTCCGGCCCTCGTGAACTTTCTGGCACTCCTTGGATGGTCGCCCGGCGGCGATAAGGAGATTATGAGGATCGACGAGATGCTCGCGCTCTTTGACCTCGAGCGCGTCCAGAAGAGCGGCGCCGTCTTTGATACGGTCAAGCTGACGTGGATGAATGGCGAGTATATCAAAGTCGCAAAGATCGACACTCTTGTCGACGGCGTGCTGGACCTGATCGAATTGGAGCCCGATGTCGCCGATCTGCGGACTGACCGCTGGCACGTAACCGCGATTTGCGAATTGCTCCGCGAGCGCGCGAAAACGCTCGCTGAGATCATTAGAGCAAACAAATATCTCTTTTCAAAATCGTATTCGCTCCTGTGGGATCTAGAAGCCGTTCAAAAACGCGCGGGAACGCCGGAAGCCCTGCACCGGCTGCGCGAACTTTCGGAGACCCTGCGCAATTGCGAAGAATGGGACAAAGTGCCGCTTGAGGCCGCCCTTCGTGGGCTTGCAGAAGGCACGGCCGTTAAGGCGGGCGACTACATCCAACCCTTGCGCGTCGCAGTGACGGGCGCGTCCGTCTCGCCCGGAATTTTCCAAACCATTGAGGTCTTAGGACGTGAAGTGACCCTCGGCCGTGTTAGCTCGTTTCTCGCGGCACAGTCGACCGGCTCGGCGGTATGATGCTCCGGGCCATTCTTCTCGCGGCAGGCAAAGGCACCCGGATGAAGAGTGCACACCCAAAGGTGCTTCACGAAATCTGCGGTCGCTCGATGCTGTGGTATGCGGTGCGCGCTTTGCGCGATGCCGGTGTAGATGAAATTCTCGTCGTAACGAATCCCGAACTGCACGGACGCATCGGGGAGTTTGGCGTGAAGGGTGTCGTGCAAGAGCCGCAGCTTGGTACCGGGCATGCCGTACAGATCGCCTTGCGCGAGCTCGAAGAACGCGACGGCCGGATCATCGTTGCCAACGGCGATATGCCGCTTCTGGGCGCCGAGCTCTTTAGCGCGGTTTTGCATCATCTCGACCGGCACAGCGACGCTGCGGTCGCAATGATTACTGCGCGGATGCCTCTGCCATCAAATTTCGGACGCGTTCTACGCAGCGGCGAATTTGTAACCGCAGTCGTGGAAGAGCGCGACTGCACCGCGGATCAGCGCGCGATCGACGAGATGAACGCCGGTGTCTATGCCTACGACGAGCGTGCCTTGCGAGAATCGGCCGGCGAATTAAAAAACGACAACGCGCAGAAAGAGTATTATCTCACCGACACGGTTGCGTCGATTGCGCGTAGCGGCAAGCGCGCCGTCGCGGTTCGAGCCGAGGACCACCGGGATGTGCTCGGCGTGAACGACCGTATCGAGCTTGCGCGCGCCGGCAAGGTGATGAACGAGCGCCTGTGCGAGCGGTACATGGCCTCAGGGGTTACGATTATCGACCCGGCTACAACGTATCTGGAACCGGAACTGCAGATTGGCCGGGATACGGTGATCTATCCGCACTCAAGTATCGCGCGCCTCTCCGTCATTGGTGAAGGATGCGTCATCGGTCCGGGGAGCCGTCTTTCGAACGCCACGCTCGGCGCGCGCGCAACTGTCCGCGAGAGCGTGGTTACCGATAGCGTTGTAGGCGAGAACTGCACCGTCGGGCCATTTGCGCACCTACGCGGCCATACGGAATTGCAGGCCGATGTGCGAATCGGGAACTTCGTCGAAATCAAGAATTCAAAGCTCAAAAAAGGCGCAAAGGCAAGTCACCTCGCGTACCTGGGCGATGCCGAAATCGGCGAAGAGGCGAACATTGGCGCCGGTACGATTACGTGCAACTACGACGGTTCGAAAAAGAACAAGACCAGCATCGGAAAGAACGTCGCCATCGGCTCAAACACCTCGATCGTTGCGCCGCGAACGATTGGGGACGGCGCACTTACGGGCGCGGGCTCCGTCGTAACCAAAGACATCGCCCCGGGCGATCGCGTCGCCGGCAATCCCGCTAAACCGCTCCCGAAGAAGTCCTCAGACCTGCCTTAACCGCTGCAAAAAGTTCTGCTACGTCTTCGTTGCGCGTGCGATGGTTCGTGAAACATGCGCGCAGTACGCGTTCGCCTTTGATTGTAGTGGACGAGATAACGGCACGACCGCTTTCTTGTACCGCAATCGCAATCGCATCATTGTCGCCGTGGCGGCTTCGAAAGCAGACAATGTTGAGTTTTACTGGGGCCGCCAGTTCAAAGTCGGGATCGTTCGAAACCAGCTCGCTCAAGTGCCGCGCCTGATCGCAGTTCATCTCGATCGCTTCGGCCAGCCGCCGTGTTCCGAAATGTTTGAGTGTGAACCACACCTTTAGGGCGCGAAAACCGCGCGAAAGATCGGGTCCGAAGTCTGCAAACCACGGAGTTCCCGAGGCGGTGCCGTGCTCCATGCGCGTGATATATGGTCCTTCGGATGCAAAGGTTTTCCGGTGCAGCGACTCGTCGCGCACAAGTAAGCAGGCCGCGTCGTACGGAACGTGCAGCCACTTGTGAAAATCAAATGCGATGCTTCCGGCCCGCTCGATGCCGCGCAGCCCAGGCCGCAGCTTCTCCGAGAGCATGGCCATTGCACCGAAGGCGCCATCGACGTGAAACCAAATGTTTTCGCGCTCGGCGATATCTGCTAGATGATCGAGCGGATCGATCGCGCCCGTATCCACCGCGCCAGCGTTGCCGACAATCAGAAACGGCGTTGCGCCCGCGGCTTTATCGCGAGCGATTGCGGCTTTGAGATCTGAGAGGTTGATCCGGTGGTCATCGTCGGTGTCGATGACGTGCAGCGCCGCACTGCCTAAACCCGCCATTTCGAATGCTTTTTTGAGGCAGCTATGCGTTGCGCGGGAGGCATACCCGACCAGACGATGGTTTTGGTCCGAACCGTGCGTGCGGGCAGCCGCACCGAGCATTGCGGTGCGCGCGACGAGCACGCCCGCAAAATTCGCCATCGATGTTCCGGCGAGCAGAACGCCCGAGCCCTGCTTACCAAAACCGAAGAGTTCGCAGAACCAGCGAATGATTTGACGTTCGACATAGACCGCGCTATGCTGGCGGCCGCCCACATTGGAATTCATGACGGCCGCCAGGAAATCGGCGAGCGCTCCCGCCGGAGTGCCACTGCCATGCACCCAACCAAACCAGCGTGGATGAATGTTTCCGGTGGGATACGGCAACACGTTTTGCGCGAACTCGGCATAGACCGCATCTAAAGAGGACGGCTCGACCGGCAACGGTGCGCGCAGTGCGGCTTTTACTTCCTCTGGAATGGCTTGCCACGTGGGCTGCTCGCGAACGGCCGCCATATAGTCAACCATCGCATCAAGAATGCGATGGCTCTGCTCGCGGAACGCCTCCCAGTCAGCGGGATCGAGCAATGCGCGAATCGATCAGGCGTTCCACCGCGCGGAAGATGCGGGGAACATATGTATGCTTGTAGGGAAAGAGTTCTGGTGAATCGGCGGCGTGAACGATCACGCCCGGGTCCGCCTCAAAAATCAACACGCGCCCATCGGAATCGAGGGCACAATCGATGCCGAAGTAGTCCAGTTGCAGGGCCTTGGCAACCTCACGCAGGCAGCGCTGTTGAGCCAGAGTGAAAATCCGGTCAAAGTCCGCCATCCAGCGTTCTTCCTCTGCGCGCATCCAATCGTTGCCGCTTTCCAACATGTCCGAATTGTAGAAGTGCAGCATCCACCGTTTCGCGATTGCAAGATGGAAGGGGAACGGCACGCCGTCGACTAGGATGATGCGGTACTTGCGGTAGTACCCGTCCTCACTGCGGTAGTCTACAAACGCCGTGAGATAAAACTCTTTGTCCGGCACGCGTGCGAGATAATCGCCGAGCGCATCAGCCTTCTCTATTTTCTCAAGGTTGAGCCCGGCGTGCGAGCCGACCGGACGGATAAGGAACGGAACTTCGCAAGCAATCTCTCCAAGCTCAATCTGCTTGCGCGTCAGGCGCTTTGTATCGGGAACGTTGCAGCCGGTTCCTCTCAAGAGGCCGGGCAAGAGCGAGCGCTTTGTACCGCGAACGGCTTGCGGTGCATTGATGACGGGCTTGTTCTCTTTTGCGATAAGTCTTTCGCACAGCTCCAGCGGCAAGGCCGCTTCGTCGGATTCGGCGATCGCATTAAAGATCACGTCATACGGCGGTAACGGACTCTCCAATTGCCGGTCCCCTAAGAGATAGAGTTTGTGCCATGTCGTGCTCTTGCGATCGAAAAGCAAATCGACCGGCACGTTGACTTGCCAGTCACCGGGCGCCATGAGGGCGAGGAGCGTGCGTGCCGGCGTCGGTGAGGCTTCGGTAAAGAGCTGCTGGTACGTGAGCGCGACCGCCTGATGAATGAGCGCCGTAGCGCGGTCCTTGCGGATCTGCGCTAGTTCGTAGATCGCAAGATGCGAGGGGACGTGGTCGGGCGCGACTTGCAGTGTCCGGTTGAAGAATTGCTCCGCTTCCTCGAACTGACCGGCACGGACGAGTTGGGTGGCGGCACCGAAGAGTGCGGGCCAGAGCAACGGATCGATTTCCGCCGCCTGGCGGTATACGGCAAGCGCCTCCATCCCGTCGCCCGATTCTTCGAGCGTCACCGCAAGGTTGTTGTAGAGAGTCGGCTCGTTCGGGTAGAGTTCAATCGCTTGGCGGAACGTGGCGATGGCCTCGGCGTGGCGGCCCGCGGAGCGAAAATTCAAGCCTCGCTGATTGCGCTCTGTAACGGCTCGCTCGTTAGAGGTCGATGGCTTCATAGGTCCTTGTGAGGGCACTGAGGCGGGTGTTGTGCCGCTGGTTGTTTGCAGTCTGGCCGGGGTTTGCATGCTGCTTCTCGCAATCTTCGCATTCCGATGTGCAGGTCAGCTTCGCCTGTTGCGCTTGCGTCTTGCGCTCGTGGAACGGCGCGAGGGCGAGGTGTTGGAAACGGTTGCTCGCCTGACGGAGGCCTCCCGCACATCCAGCCATGCGGTGTTACTGGAACTCGAACGGGGCCTGCGGGCCGCGGCGCCGTCGGTCGATACCGTCCTTGTGTTCCAAGCCTCGGGTGAGGAGCTGGGCGCGATTCGGGTCGCCGGCGCGCGGGCCGCGCACTTTGACCACGTGCGCTATCGCATTGACGGGCCCCCAACGGTGCTCACTCGCGCAGCATTGGATGGCCACCGGGCGCGCTTAAGCCCGGGTGTGAGCGCGCTGCTTCCCACCGATCGCGCGGCACTGGCCGTCCCGCTTTGCAAGCACCCCCAGCTGAGCCTCGTGTATCTCTCAACGGCCCGCACCGAAAAGCTCGAAAATGAAGACACGCTCGTGCGGCTGATCGAACAAGCCGGCCCCCCCTTTGCGCTCGCGCGCGAGCGCGAAGCGGATCACGCGAACGCAACGTACGACGGACTCACGGGACTCTTAAGTGCGCGTGCCTTTCGCGCTACGCTTGCGGACGAAATTGCGGTTGCGCGCGTCTCTTCCACCGCAAGCGTCTCCCTGTGGTTTATCGACACGGACCATTTCAAAAGTGTCAATGATACGTACGGCCACTCAGCGGGCGATATCGTCCTGCAACGCATGGCGCAAATCTTGGGCGCGCACGGGACCCCGGGCATGGACGTGGTTGCGCGCAACGGCGGTGATGAGTTCTGCGCGATTGTTAAGAGCGTTCCAAAAAGTGTAGCAATCTTGCGCGCGCAACGGCTCTGTGAAGCGGTTGCGGCCTTTGAATTCGGCGTAGACATTCGCATTAGTGCAAGCATCGGCGTTGCGACGTATCCGACGGATGTGAGCTCGGCGCACGAACTGCTTGAGGTCGCCGATGCCGCGATGTATCACAGTAAGCGCAACGGTCGAAACCGTGTCTCCTTCCCGGTTGAAGGTCTGCGCTTTGAGTGCTTCACACACGAGGGGCTGCCCACCTAAGGCCGAATTGCCTCGTATGCCTTGCCGCCTCATTTGGATTACGCCCGACGCCGAGCGTTTAATGGGATATTGCGCTCGTGTAAGCAACCCTGAGAATCAAGAGAACCCCGACGTTGCAAAACTCTTGCGGTTCTGTGCGAAGAACGGGCACTGGTCAGTTTTTGAGATGGCCGACATGTGCATCGAAATTCAGACGACGCGCGCAATCAGCGCACAGATCATTCGGCACAGAAGTTTTCACTTCCAGGAGTTTTGCATTACCGGGGATTCGCTGATTACGACGATTTTGCCGGCTTCCGGCCTGCCCTCATACATTCCGATCAAAAAGCTATACGAGCGTCAGAGTTGGGAGAACTATCGCGGAATCCAGCTGCGCGTGTACGATGAGGAAAAAGAGGCGTTTACGACTGCCGGCTTTCGGGACATATTTTTCACCGGCGCAAAGCCTGTTTATGAAATCACTCTTGCCGACGGCAAGAAGATAAAATGCACGAAAGAGCACAAATTTCTCACCCGAGACGGCTTTCGGCCGCTCGAGGATGTGATCGGTCTTGAAATGGTTGGCGATCGAGCGGCTATGACGAAGACGGGCTTTCTCGGGACTAACGGCGTCCCTTGCCATCAGGACTACGAGTGGCTAGCGAATGCTCGTCGTCTAAAACCACCGCGTTCCTTAATGCAAATAGCCCGGGCAGCAGACACGTCTACGCATACAATTCGCAAGTGGCTGAGAATTCATCAACTTCAATATTCCCCAATTGAAGTAGCTCAGTACACGCCTATTTGGAATAAGGGAAAATTTGGTTATAAGACTTCTCTCAAGCATTCCCCGGAGCATCTGGCGGCCATTCGCGCGGCGCGTTCGGGTCCTAAGAGCAACTGGTGGAAAGGGGGTGTAGAACGCAGCGACCGTCTACGCATTGCGGATTGGTGCGGCACAATTCGCCGTAAGAAGCTTGCCGAAGCAAGCTTTCAGTGCTTGTTCTGTGGAAGCCATGAGAAGCTTGAGCTGGATCATATCGAACCGGTCTACTCACGTCCAGATTTGGCCTACGAGTACAAGAACATTCAAGTGCTCTGCAAGGCGTGCCACGACAAAAAGCATGCTATCCATGGCGACCCAAAGATGTGGGCAAGACGAGGCCGTGGGAACACCTTAAGAGCCCGATGGACTCAAGTGATGAAAGTCGAGTATCTGGGAATTCAAGATACCTATGACATTGAAGTTGATCACCCCTCACATAACTATGTAGCTAACAAGATCGTGGTTCATAATAGTCAACGCTATGCTCCGGTTCAGAAAATAGAAGAGGTCAGTCCGCGAAGTCAAGACCTCAAGAACCGTCAGTCGTCCCACGATGACTTGACAGCAGAAACGAAAGAATGGTTTGCCAAGGCCCAAGACGAGCATTTCGCCGAGGCCAAGAAACTCTACGATGAGGCCCTGGCTAAGGGGATCGCCAAAGAGTCCGCCCGGTTTTTGCTACCCATGGCTTCGGGTACGACCATCTATATGAAAGGAACGGTCCGCGATTGGGTGCACTATATCAACTTGCGGGCCGATCCCGGAACTCAGTTAGAGCACCGCGAGATTGCGCTCGCCGCAAAAGAGCTATTTATTGAACAGCTTCCCGTCGTCGCTGAAGCGCTCGGATGGGAAAGGAGTACCGTCTACAATGGCCATTAACGTTGGGCGCACGTCGACCGCGTCCCAATCGAAGACCCTCAAGGCCGGCGATCACGCACCGGATTTTGAGCTGGATTCGCATCTGAATGATGAGAAGTGGAAACTTTCCGCACATCGCGGCAAAAATATCGTTCTTGCCTTTTATCCCTTTGCATTCACACCGGTTTGAACCAGCGAAATGCCGGCTTTCGAAAGCAACTTAAAGCGCTTCGAGAGCCTCAATACCCAAGTTTTGGGTATGTCGATCGATCACAAACACGCGAACGCCGCCTGGGCAGAATCGATGGGTGGGATTTCGTATCCACTCCTTAGCGATTTTTGGCCGCACGGTGCGGTCGCTCAGAAATACGGCGTGTTCCGGGAAGAAAATGGAATGTCCGAGCGCGCGGTTTTCATAATCGACGGAGACGGGGTTATCCGCTATATCGACGTTCACGACATCGCCGAACAACCCGATGTGGAGCAGTGCTTCGAAGAGCTGGCTAAGCTTTCCTAACGTAGCCCGGCTTGCGTTAGCATGCGTGCTGCTGGCCGTCATCATGAGCGTGACGGCGGGCGGCGCGCATGCGCAAACGGGCATTGACCGGCGCGTCAGCGCCATCCCCGCAGCGCAACTCCTAACGCAATCGCCAGGACAACTGGTTGATCCGAGCCGCCAGCGAGCGGCACAATATTTTGCGCGCTACACACGCCCGGCCTGGTTTGTTTGGATCGGGTTGCAGATTTTGCTACTGCTCTACCTCTGGAGTTCGGGCAAGGCGGCCCGAGTGAGGGACTGGCTACGGCGAGGGCTGCCCAACATCGTTTTTGTCCGGTTTTTCTTTGGCGCGTTTCTTGCACTCGCGGCGCACGTTGCGGGGTTGCCGTCTGCGTTCTTCGACTACCGTATTTTGCGGATCATGGGGATCTCCACGCAAAGCCCGGGCAGTTGGTGGAGCGACGTCGTTCTAGGCGCGGGTTTGGACATGGTGCTGCTCGGCATCGCCGTCGCGATCATTCTGTGGCTCGTTGACCGCACGCGCCTGTGGTGGGTGTGGACGGTTGGCGGCATCTTTGCAGCGGCGTTCTTTCTTTCGTTTATCTATCCGGTTGCCATTGAGCCCATCTTCAATCATTTCACGCCCCTTCCGGCGAACCGCCAGCTCACCGCCAACATTCACAAACTCGCCGAAAAAGCCGGTGCGGGCGACCTTCCCGTTTACGTAAGCGATCTCTCGCGACGCACCAACGCTGGCAATGCGTACGTGGTGGGCATCGGTCCGAGCAAACGCATCGTGATCGGTGATACCTTACTGGGCCATAGCACTGATGGTGAAATCATCTTTATTTTGGCACACGAGCTCGGTCACGACGTGCACCACGACACCGTCCGCGGCTCAATCTTCGGGGCGGTCATCTTTATTTTGGGCGCTGCCTTCGCCGTGCTCATGGCAGACCGCGTCGGCTTCCGCCGGGACGACGATCCACTCTCGCGCCTAGCGCTGGTCGGCTCCCTCCTTGCATGCATGTACTTCTTGTTCTTGCCCGTTATCAACGGCTATTCGCGTGTCCTGGAATCGAGTGCGGATCAATACGCTTTACAGCTCGATCCCGATCGCGTCTCGGGAACGCGGGCGTTCGTTCGCTTTGCAGATGAAGGCGTGACGTTGCTTTGCCCGGGCCGCCTTGCGCGCATTTATTGGTACACGCACCCGCCGATCGGCACGCGCATCAGCAGCGTCAACGGTTCGCCTAACCCGTGTCCGTAGCTAGCCGTGCACTATGGGTGGGGAATTCCCGCTCCAAATACTTCAGACGGATCGCTTGCCTGCGCGTAGCCTGAGGGCACATTAAAGACCCCGGGATCCGGTGCCGTTGGCGTAAGCGACGTAAAATTAATATTCGCGGACATGTGGCTCGCTCGATCGGTTGCGTTGATCCGCACCGGCAAATAGCCCGCATCTTCGGCAAGTGAAAGATCCCCGACCAAGTCTGTAAGCTTGCCGCCCCGCTTTTGCGTCCGGAGTTGAACATGGATGTTGCTTGCGGGATGCCCGTTTACGGTGCTGCGGCCCGTCATATTGATCGATTCCGAAAATTGTGTGTAGCCCGCAATGACTTTCCCGCTCTCAAGCATTTGCACGATCGAGCCAGCCGGCCCGGGGAGAGCAGATGCCGAGGATGCGCTCGGCGCGGCTACTTGCGATTTGTTGCCGGCGAAGACGTAGAATTTGCGGCGCGCTTCGGACCAAACCGTTGTGTTGCCGGTCGTCTGATCGAGCACCGCGCTGATCCCGCCTTGCGGTAAGAACTGCGTGAGCAAGGCGTTGAGCGTCGGTTCGCTTCCTGGGATGGAGAGGCGCAATAAGTCGAAGCGTAGTTGTTGGCCGCGCGACATCATTGCAATATCGCCTCCCAGATTGATTTTCGTACCTGAGAACACTACCTGCGCCACCATCGTGCCGTGCGCGGTGAAGCCTTGATTGCCTGCATCCTGCGCAATGGCCGCAGGGGAAGTGCAAAGCAGAAGGGCCAGAAGGGTTATCGCTCGTTTGAACATGTTAGCCTCCGGTGTAGACGCCGCCGGTTACCTGCGTTCCCAAGTGTCTCGCCGTCAAAACTTCCACGATAGTGGCGTGCGCGACGCGACCGTCCAGAATCTGCGCCGCCCCGACCCCGGCGCGTACGCCTTGCGCCGCGGCCCGGATGGCTGCACGCAAATCCGCCGGAACGCTTGCTTGATCCGCAATTTCCAATGCTTCGGCGGCGGTGAGCTCTTCAATGAGCGCCGCCGTTGTTGGATCCGGCACACCGCCGAGCGCGTGGAAGAAAATTGCGCGAATGGCCTCGGTGGCGGCCGCGATCGCTTGGGCAACATCGTCCGCAACGAGTTCGACGTCGTTGCCGAATACGCCGAAAGCCGTTGGTTCAACCACCGGAATATAGCCGTTTTGTGTAAGCGTCCTCAAGATTCCGGTTTGCACTTTGCCCAAGCCCGTGCCGGCTCCGGGAAGCATTGCTGCATCGGCGCCGTTGAGTCCGACCGCGGCATTTCCGGAACGATTGATCGTGCGAACGAGGGCACGAGCAGCCGATGCATTCGGAGCGACGACAATCGCGTGGACGTCGTGGGTGGCCAGAAACGTGAGATCCGCAAAGAAGGTGGAATCCTCGGCGTGCGCGGTTTGCTCGTCGACTCGTAGCACAAAGTTTTTTCCGGCAAATTCGCTCATCGTCTACCTCCAGCTACTCGCCATCCAAAGGCTTCTTACCCTGAGTATCGGCTGAAATCGCTTCGCCCAGCGGTTTTGCACTATTAACGTATTGCATCGCCAGATCGATTCGGTCGGCCAGCCACCGCTGCGCGCCCTCGGCTGCAACGTCGGTAATCTTCGGGAGCGCCGTAAGCTCATCAGCACTAAAAGTGCTCAATACGTGATCCATCGACTCGTGTTCCGGACGGCCGATACCGACTCGAATGCGCGGAAACTCTTGTGTCATCGTGCCGATCACGGAGCGCAAGCCATTATGTCCACCGTGTCCGCCTTTGGCGCGCATGCGCAGAGCGCCGAACGGTAAGTCCATCTCGTCGCTGACGACGAGAACGTCTGCGGGTTCGCTGCGATACCAGGATGCGATCAGCCGGACCGGCACGCCGCTGCTATTCATGAACGAAGTGGGTTTGACCAACACAAGCTTGCGGTGCGAATCGTAGACTTGTAACGCGTCGTCTTTTCTTTTCCAGTTTTCCATGGAAAAACGACGCGCGAGCTCGTCGACAACCATGAATCCGATGTTGTGACGGGTCCGCGCGTATTTCTCGCCTGGATTTCCCAGGCCGACAATCAAACGAGTTTCCATTTAGGCGACGTCCTCCGGCAACATCGTGCCGGTTGCGGAGGCGCCACGCGTGGCGCGTGGCCCAATGCCAGCCCGGATGGCGAGCGGTTGACTTAAGAAGATGCCCCCGTGGTTTCGCCTTCGGGTTTGGCACCGATGACTTCGGGTTCGGCCTGCTCGAGCGCAACGGGCTCTTCAAGCTGCTTCTCGGTCTTGGACGGTTCGACCGCGACGACGAGCATGTCGGGTGGCGAGATCATCTTAAAACCGTCCGGGAGCTGAACTTTCGAGGCGTTGATGTGCTCGTGCAGACCGAGTTCCGTGACGTCAACTTCAAGATGGTCCGGAATCTTGTTCGCGGGGCCTTCGATTTCAAGTTCGTGATTGACGACGTCGAGGACGCCGCCGAATTCGCGGACGCCGATCGCCGCGCCGATGGTGATGACTTGCAGTTTCGTGCGCACTTCTTCGTTGGCCGAAACGCGTTGCAGATCGGCGTGGACAACTTTGCGCGTGAGCGGATCGCGCTGCACTTGACGAATAAGGGCCGTGTCGGCTTTTTTGCCGCCCATTGTCAGCGTGACAAGCGAACTCATTGCGCCATGATGTACGAGGTCTTCGAACGCTTTGGCTTCGAATGCAACCGGCTGCGGATCCGCGCCGTGTCCGTAGAGAATGCCGGGCACTTTACCCTCGTGACGCAAGCGGTTCGAATGGGTCGTGCCCGCGCCGTCGCGCGTTTCGATTTTTAGGGTGAGATCTTTGGTAGCCACGAGGAACTCCTTAGTGTACCGGGATCGGCGGAGGCGCTAGCAACTCGTCGTCGCTGAAAAGCTCCGAGACGGACCGGTTGGTGGTGATGCGGTTGATCGCATCTGCCAAAATCTGCGCGATGGACAGCACGGCAAATTTCGGGTGATTTTCAATCTCCGGAAACGGAATCGTGTTCGTCACGATCACTTTTTCAATCGGAGAATCTTCGAGCACTTTGATCGCTTCGCCGGCGAAAATGCCGTGTGTGGCGACCGTGTAGACTTTGGTGGCGCCGCGTTCGAGGATGGCTTCGGCCGCCTTAGCCAGGGTGCCGCCGGTGGAGATCATATCATCTACGATGACGGCAATCTTGCCGCTAACGTCGCCGACGATGTCGGTCACCTCGGAGACGTCCGGCTCCGGGCGCCGCTTGAAGACGATGGCCAGCGTGCTATTGAGACGCTTGGCGAAGAGCTCGGCCCGATGGACGCCTCCAGCGTCGGGCGAGACGACCACGATCTTGTCGTCTCGAAGGCCTACATTCTTAAGATGATTGCAAAGGCTGGGCATCGCCATCAGATTGTCGACCGGCCCATCGAAGAAACCTTGGATTTGCGCTGCGTGCAGATCCAGGGTCACCATGCGCTTGGCCCCCGAAATTTTGAGCAGATTGGCGATGACCTTGGCGGAAATGGGCTCACGGCCTTTGGTCTTCTTGTCTTGCTTGGCATACCCGTAATAGGGAATGACGACTGTAATCCGCGCTGCCGAAGCCCGCTTGAGCGCATCGATCATCAGGAGCAGCTCGATAATCGAGTCGTTGACGCTATTGCCGTTGGGAGCCTTGCACGTCGATTGCACGACGAAGACCTCCGAGCCGCGCACGTTTTCGCTGATCTCGACGCGGCATTCCTCATTCTTGAATTTGGAAACCAGCGCCTTGCCGACGTGCAGCTTCAGCTTCTTTGCAATTTCTTCAGCCAACTGCGGATTCGAGTTGCCGCTAAAGATCAGGGGGTTGTGGCTCAAAGCTACTACTCTCCAGGCACGAGGGAACCGGGAATGGCTTGTTTGGTGCTTCCCTTGCGCAGTCCTCGAAGGGTCCTTTATTCTTGCAACCGCCAGACTCGTTTTTCCGTTAAACTGGACGCATGCCGCGCAACAAATTCGAGCTCGTAACCCCATTCGCGCTCGCCGGGGACCAACCGGCAGCGACCGAAGCGCTGGCTCGTGGCGTGCTCGAGGGCCGCAAGATGCAAACGCTGCTGGGCGTGACGGGCAGCGGCAAGACCTTAGCGATGGCCCGCACGATTGAGATCGTGCAGAAACCGACCCTCGTTCTCTGCCACAATAAACTGCTGGCGGCGCAGCTTTGCGCCGAATTTCGCGATTTCTTTCCGAACAACGCCGTCGAGTATTTCGTTTCGTACTTCGATTACTATCAGCCCGAGGCGTACATTGCGCACACCGATACCTACATCGAAAAGGATAGCTCGGTCAACGACGAGATCGAGCGGTTACGCCATGCGGCAACGCAGTCGCTGCTGACGCGGCCCGACACGCTGATCGTGGCCTCGGTCTCGTGCATCTACGGCTTGGGCTCGCCGGCCGACTATATGGAACTCTCGCTGAGACTCTCGACCGGTGATGAGATTAACCGCGACATTCTGTTGCGCAAGCTCGTGGATATGCAGTACCGGCGCAACGACCTCAACCTGGTCCGCGGCACCTTCCGCGTGCGAGGGGATACGCTCGAATTCGTGGGCGTGGAAGAAGAGCTCGTTCACCGCATCGAGTTCTTCGGCGATACGATCGAAGCAATCAACGTCGTGAACATCATGACCGGCGAGTATGTCGAGTCCAAGGATACGATCACAATCTTCCCGGCCAAGCACTTCATCACACCGGAGGAAAAACTCAAGCGTGCCATCACGGGCATCGAGGAAGAACTTGCGCAGCGCCTTGAGTACTTCAAATCGAACGGCAAATTACTGGAGGCGCAGCGGTTGGAAATGCGCTCCCGCTACGATCTCGATATGTTGCGCGAAGTCGGATATTGCAACGGCGTCGAGAATTACTCGCGCCACTTGAGCGGGCGC
>JBHEMH010000029.1:0-25266 GCA_046262675.1 Vulcanimicrobiaceae bacterium | reverse complement strand
GCCCTGGCCGTCGGGATACGTGATGTACGCCTCGCGCCCCGAGGCGCGCACCACCTCGCGCCCCTTGATCGATTTCTGCAGCGCCGCGACGGACGCAAACCCGAGGTCTCGGTCAACGAAGTGGAGACCCTTCTCGGGCTTCCAGTGATCGCAGACATCCCTCTGAATACGGATCGCGGTTACCCAAAAGCAATCGCAAATCTTTGTGCGGCATTGTTGAAGATCGAGCCAAGCGACGGTGCATACGAACTTACCGTGAGCGTGACGCCGATCGGGGAGCGCCGCACGGACGAACGGCGCGACGAAATGCGGACCGTCGCTTTGCGCGAAGAGTCGCGTCTGGCGCTTGCGCTCGGAGAAACAAAAACATCCCTGGAAACGTGGGAAGAACTCAAACGCAAAGTGCATTCTGCGCTCGCGACCGAAATTGACGCCGCAACGGTCGCGCGGTCGGATGAAGCCAAGATTGCCGAAATTCGCGAACGCATACGCAAGTTCGTCATGCGGATCATGGAAGAGCAGCCGGGAACACTCTCGCTCGAGCTAGCCAATCCGCTCTGCGAAGAAGTCATGGACGAAGCGCTTGGGCTCGGACCCCTCGAAGGACTTCTGCGTGACCAGAGCATCTCCGAAATCATGGTCAATGGTCCCGATTCGATTTTTGTGGAACGCGCTGGAAAGCTCGAACTCACCAACAAATCATTCTTGAACGAGCATCAGTTGCGCCTGATTATCGAGCGCATTATCGCGCCTCTTGGGCGCCGGCTCGACGAGTCTGCACCCATGGTTGACGCGCGACTGCCTGACGGGTCTCGCGTGAATGCAATTATTCCGCCGCTCGCTCTTGACGGCGCCACGATGACCATCCGGCGCTTCGGCACCAAAAAGCTGGAAGCTTCAGATCTGGTGCGCCTGGGAGCCGTTTCCGCCGGCGTGATGGACTTCTTACGTGCCGCCGTGCAAGCCAAGCTCAATATTATCGTTAGCGGAGGCACGGGCTCGGGCAAGACGACCTTCTTAAACATCCTCTCAGGATACATTCCGGCCGGCGATCGCATTTTAACCATCGAGGACGCTGCGGAGCTCGAACTGCAGCAGAAGCACGTCGTCCGTTTGGAATCAAGGCCCCCGAACCTCGAAGGCCGTGGAGAAATCAAGATTCGCGATTTGGTGCGCAACTCGCTGCGCATGCGTCCGGATCGAATTGTCGTCGGTGAGTGCCGCGGTGGTGAAGCGCTCGATATGCTCCAAGCGATGAATACCGGACACGATGGCTCGCTCACGACCGTCCACGCAAACTCACCGCGCGACGCCATGTCGCGCATCGAGACAATGGTGATGATGGCCGGATTCGATTTACCGATCCGCGCCATTCGCGAGCAAGTGGCAAGCGCGATTGATTTAGTCGTCCAGACGGCTCGCATGCGCGACGGCACCCGCAAAATAATGAGCATCGCCGAAGTCGTCGGTATGGAAGGCGATATCGTGACGATGCAAGAGATCGTGACCTACAAGATGCTGGGCCTTAAGGACGACGTCGTTCAGGGGCGGTTCGAGTATACGGGCGTTCAACCGCAGTGCATCAAGCGCTTCGAGGAACACGGCATTGCGTTCGACGCAACGCAACTGGGCAGCATTGGTCTTGCTGCAGGGCTCCGGTAATGGTCGTTGTGGTTTTAATTACGCTGGGCGTTGCGGGGATCGCGGGTGCCCTTGCAATGGCCTACGGCAGTCAGGGGGCCACCTTCGCACAAGGCTTGTACGAAAAGGCCGACCTTCGTGCAAAGGTCAGTTATTTGCCTCATAACGCATCAAAGGTATTGATCGTCAGTGGAAGTCTCACGGCGCTTCTCGTGGGCGGCTTGATCTTTGTTTTACACGCGTCTTTGATGATCGATATGGTTTTGCTGCTCGTCGGGGGCGTCGGTGCTTACGGGGCCGGCAACCTGTATCTAAGCGTGCAAGTGGCCAAGCGCCAAAAAGCGTTTATGCCACAACTCGAACTTGTGCTACGTATGATTGCCAGTTCGCTCAGCGTGGGCCTTGGACTGCGGCAGGCTATTGTGCTCGTAACGGAAGATGTCCCCGAGCCGGCGCGAACCGAATTTCTGCGGATCATCGGCCGGACCAATATCGGCATCAGTATTTTGGATGCGATTGATGAAATGTCGGAGCGCATGCCGAGCAGCGAGATGCTGATGACCGCCCGCGCTATCCGCGTGCAGTCGCAGACCGGCGGAGACCTGGCAAACGTTTTGAACAACGTCGCCTCAACGATTCAGGCGCGGCGGACCTTACAGCGCAAGATGTCGGCGCTCACAGCCGAGGGCCGCATCAGCGGTTTCGTGATCCTTTCGCTTCCGTTTGGGATTGGCGCTTTCATCTGCGTCGCGCAGCCGACGATGGGGCACGCGCTCTTCTTTACACCGATCGGTCAGGCATCAATCGCGCTGGCGATCTTTCTTGAAGCCGCTGCCGGCTTCTCCCTTAGCAAGATCATGAGGTTCGATCCGTGACGCTCGTACTTACGATGCTTATCGCGCTTTTTGGAGCGGGTACGGTCTTTGCTGCGCTGTATTTCTTTCTCCCGCGACAAAGCTCCGTTGCGTCGCGCATGAAAGATCTTTCCTCCGGCGGAAAAACCTTCGCCACGGACAAATCGCTTGAAAGCATCTTTCGCAACGATCCGGGCATCCTGCAAGCGCGGCTTGCCCGTGCGGGACTGCACGACCTCACGCCGCGCAAGCTCGGGATGAAGTCGGTCGTCTATGGAGTGTCCGCCCTGTGCATCGGCCTCGGCCTGCTGTTCTTTACGCACCATTTACAGTTGCTGTTTATCGACTTCTGCGTGCTCTTCGCGCTTCTGGCTGCGTATTCACCGTTTTCAAGCATTGGCGCTTCGATCAAGAAACGCCAAACGGAAATCGCGCGCTCGTTACCCGATCTCTTGGATATGCTCGCAAGCACGGTGCAAGCCGGACTTGCGCTCAATGCGGCGTTTGCGTATGCGGCGCCCTCGACTCCTGGAGCGCTAGGCGAAGAGCTTCGAGCGGTCCTCTCCGAAATGCGGGTCGGCCGAAGCCGCGCGGAAGCCTTGAAGGCGATGGCGGATCGTGTCGACCAAGACGACCTCAAGACGACGGTGCGCGCGATTATTCAAGCCGACCGGCTCGGCTCGAACCTTTCCAGTTTGCTCGATAATCTCGCGGCAGAGGTCAGACAAAAGCGACTGTTCCGCGCGGAAGAACAAGCCGCACAACTGGCCGTCAAGATGGTTATTCCGATGGCATTCTTCATGTTGCCCGCACTCTTCGTCGTCATCTTCGGCGCCGTCGCTGCAGGGTATTTCGCACCCAAATGAACGTCCTAAGCATTATTGCCGCCGCCGGACTTTGCGCATGCCTTGCCTATTTGGGCATTTTGCTCGCGTCGCACCTCTGTGAGTCGATCGTGCCGTTTGAAGACGGGCCCACGCCGGCCAAAACGTCCGTACCGTTTCTTATCGGTTGTGCGGCTCTCGTCGGAGGCGCGGTTGCGCTGCGGGGCGTCGATACGGCGCAGCTTGGCCTGCTTGCGCTGCTCTGTCTGTGTCTGTGCGCGATTTGGTACAGTGATGTTCACACGGGAATCATTCCTGACGTTTTCACCCTCGGGCCGCTGGCCGCGCTCTTGGCGGCGGCGGTGTATATGCACCACTGGCCGATGCTCGTTTCGAGCGCCGTGGTATTTGTGCCGTTCGCCGCGGCCGCACTACTTTCGAAGGGGCGCGGAATGGGGTGGGGGGATGCCAAACTCGTCGCGTTGGGTGCCGCCGTTCTCGGCCTCGAAACCGCGCTGCTCTCATTCGGCATCGCTTGTGCCGCCGCCGTTTTCATTGCTTTTATGCGCGGACGGCGGGCCGACCCGATCGCCTTTGCGCCCTACCTTATCGTGGCGATTGCCGCTTCGGCCGCTCTCTCGGGAATTGCGTAAATGGCAACGCTGCACAATCGAACGAAAAATACCATCGTGTCCTCGCGGGTGAAAGTTGCGAGGACCCCGTGGGAGCGCCTTGTGGGGTTTCTCGACTCCAAGTCTATCGAAGAAGATGAAGCAATGTGGTTCGACCGCTGTACGGGCGTGCACACGCTGGGTATGCGAGCCCGCATCGATGTCGTTTTCCTGGACGACTCGCTTGAAGTTCTTGCCGTCGAGCGAAACGTGGGCGCAAATCGCATTAACATTTGCTGTCCGCAAGCTGCCAGCATCATCGAGCTTGGCGCCTCTGAGAAGGCCCGGTTTAGCGTCGGGGACGTCTTGTCGCTGGACGCCAGGTAACGTCACCGTGGAGACCCCTGCTTGTTACCGACGGCCACTAATATGTAGACAACACCACTCTACTATTAGGGAGACACCTATGTATCACGTACTACCGTCGGGTCGGACCGGGCGTGGCACCACGGCGAACGAGGCCGAGATGCTGGCCTTTTCCAGAAACGCTTGGTTACCGGAAATGCAGACCTCGTTTTTGAAACTTGCGACGGCTATCCGATACGAAGATGTGGCTCAGGTTCGATTCTTCACCCACCGCATTCGCGGGTGTGCCGCGATGGGCGGCGCACATGCAATCGTTACCAGTATGAACGATGTCGCCGATCTTGCCATGAACGGCCACTGGCTCTCCGCCCGCAGCCGTTTTCGCGACGCAAATTACGATCTTGCCAAGATTGCTGAATGGGTCGCGCACGAATCGGGCAACCTAGCTTCCTAGCAGCCGCCGGCGAGTTATCCTACGGGGCTTTTTGGGCGGCCGCGTTGCCGCGCAGGAAAAACTTGTACTGATTCTTGCCCGCCTGCTTTGCTTGATAAAGCGCCTCGTCCGCCGCGAACAGCAAGCTTTGGCCGTCCGTTCCATCGTACGGAAACATCGCGGCCCCAATCGAGCATTTAATGCCCGCTTTGCGCAGCGAGGCCATGATGCGTTCGATCCCGTGTTCGGCGGCAATCTTATCGGTTTGCGTCATGACCACAATGAATTCATCGCCCGCGTACCGTCCGACAATGTCGCCCTTACGCGCAGAGCGTCGCAAGCAGTCCGCAAATTTCCGGAGCGCTGTATCGCCGGCGGAATGCCCACCGGTATCGTTGATCGATTTAAAATCGTCTAAATCCAAGATCACGTAGCAGAAGGGGGAGTCGTAGCGCTCCGCGGTATGGAGTTCGCGCTCCAGCATTTCGTTGAGCGCCCGCCGGTTCGCAATTCCGGTCAGGTGGTCCGTCAGAGCGAGACGTTGCGTCTCTTCAAGGAGACGTCGAGTCTCTTCGTACAGCCTGGCATTTTCTACGGCAATCGCGGCTTGGGAGGCGAAATCCAAAAGCATGCGTACTTGGTTTTCCGTGATCGGCTCTACCGGCGGCTGATCGACGTAGAGAAGGCCGCGAATGATATCGCGCGCGAGGAGCGGGGCGATGCAGTAGGAACCGTTTGTGTCGTGCAGGGGCTTGGCTTCGCCCTCGTCGCCCATCCCGATGACAACCTGCTCGCTTCCGTTAGCGACCGCTTTAAGCGAACTCCCGTCAATGAATTCTTGAGGATCAGCCGCGGGCGTAATGTTGCCGTCGATGTCACCTTCAAGCCGGCGCACCAGATCGCCGCCTTCGAGCACGTCAAACAGAATGACGCGCTTGAACTTGAGCGCTTCACAGACGCCGCGCAAGACCATCGAAAGGATATCGTTAATATCAAGGGTCGAGTTGATGGTTGAGAAAACTTGTTGGAGAACGAAAAGCTCGGCGTTCTGTTGCGCGTACTCATCCCGCTCGGCTTCAAGCGAAACGATCTGGGTGCGCAGACGCTCGAGTTCTTCCCGGAGCTCACCGTGCTCTGACGGCGCTCCGATCTGGCTTGGGTCAACCATCGGGGCGGCGGACATCCTCACTTGGGTGCCCCCAAGGGCAATAGAAAATGACAGGTCCGAGCCTGCTTCTTACTGTAACGTCTTAAGTCCGCGTTTACTTTAGCTTTATCAGAGGGGTCCGTCCAGGTCCGGTGAGTTCGTTTGTCCATCTCCACGTTCACAGCGAGTATTCGCTGCTTGATGGGGCCTGCCGGGTGGATCACCTGTGCCGCCGGTCAGCCGAGGACGGCTCACCTGGCGTCGCCCTCACCGATCATGGCGTCATGTTTGGCGCGATGGAGTTCTACTACGCTGCAAAGGAGCACAAGCTTACCCCCATTATCGGGTGTGAGGCCTACATTGCTCCCAGAGGCCGCTTCGACCGTACGGTACGTGACGAAGCCCACGTTACGCTGCTGGCTGCCGATCTGGTCGGCTACCGCAACCTTGTAACGTTAATTTCGAAAGGTTTTCTCGAAGGATACTACTACAAGCCGCGGATCGACTTAGATCTGCTTGCAAAGCATAACGAGGGGCTCATCGTGCTCTCGGGGTGCATGTCGGGCCTCGTAGCCGCGCCGCTCCTCAAGAACGATTACGCAAGCGCGAAGGCAAATGCACAGACCTACATCGATATCTTCGGCGACCGCTTCTACATGGAAATTATGCGCCATGGCATGCCGGAAGAAGAAGTTATCAACAATGGGCTCGTGCAAGTAGCGCGCGAACTGAAGGTGCCGATCGTCGCGACAAACGATTCGCATTATCTCAACCGAACCGACGCACCGGCGCATGACGTCTTGCTGTGCATCGGAACAGGCAAGACGGTTTCCGATACGAGCCGGATGAAATTCTACTCCGATGAGTTCTACGTGAAATCCAACGAAGAGATGCGCGAGCTCTTTGCCGATTTGCCCGAAGCGTGCGACAACACCGTGGCAATCGCAAACCGCATCGACATGCGCCTGCCGGAGAAGATTTTCCACCTGCCGGCTTTCCCGGTTCCCGAGCGTGCGCCCACGATTACCGCGGAAGAATATTTGCGCGAGATCTGCGAGGCGGGGCTGGTCGAGCGCTACGGCCCGGTACGCGCGTGCAGCGATGACCCGCTGCGCGAACGCTTTGACTACGAGCTTGGAATCATCAATAAGATGGGCTTCGCCTCGTACTTTCTCATCGTGTGGGATTTTATCAAATTTGCCCGCGACCGCGACATTCCGGTCGGCCCGGGTCGCGGTTCGGCGGTCGGTTCAGTCGTGAGTTACTGCCTCAAGATCACGGACTTGGATCCGCTCAAGTTCAACCTGTTGTTCGAACGCTTCTTAAACCCCGAGCGCATCTCGATGCCCGACATCGACACGGATTTCTGCGTGGAGCGGCGCGATGAAGTCATTGCCTACGTCACGGAAAAATATGGCACCGAACGGGTTGCGCAGATCGTCACGTTTGGCACTATGGCGGCGCGCGCTGCTGTGCGCGACGCAGGACGTGCGCTCGGCGTCCCGCTGCCAGATGTCGATCGGGTTGCAAAATTGATTCCGTCGGGCCCGACGGGGCTATCGATCGGCGAGGCGCTCGCGCAAATCACGGATCTCAAGTCACTCTATGCAGGCTCGCCCGAAATTCGCAAATTGCTCGACACGGCAAAAGCAATCGAGGGGCTCGCCCGTCACGCATCGACCCACGCTGCCGGCGTTGTGATTTCCGCTGGGCCACTGGTCGACTACGCCCCTCTAATCAAACTCGGTGAAGGCGAAATCAATACGCAATACTCGATGGGTTGGATCGAGAAAATAGGCTTGCTCAAGATGGATTTTCTCGGCCTGCGTAACCTGACGGTGATGAAGAATGCCGTCGATGAAATCCGGCGCACCACAAGTCCCGATTTCGATCTGGCGAAGATTCCGGACGATGACCAACGCACCTTTGACATGCTCGGCCGCGGTGAGACGATGGGCGTGTTCCAACTTGAGTCCGAAGGAATGAAACGCGTCGTCCAAGACCTGCGGCCTTCGAGTTTTGAAGACATCATCGCACTTGTGGCACTGTATCGCCCGGGGCCGATGGAGTGGATCCCGCAATTCATCAGCAACAAGCACGGACGTACGAATGTCGTGTATCTGCACCCGAAACTTGAGCCAATTTTGGCCGACACTTACGGTATAGCGTGCCTACGTGCTGGCACACCTATTTGGTATGCAAATGGTGTGAAGAAACCGATTGAAACCGTAAGGCCGGGCGACGAAATTCTAACCTTCGATCGTGGCAACATTCGCAAGGCCAAGGCTGCCAAAATATGGCCTAGTGGGCAAAAAAGGATTTTGCGCATCACCCTCTCGACCGGGACCGTCATAGAGTGTTCACAGGACCATCGTTTTCCGACCCCCGACGGCGACGTTTTCGCGCGGCACCTGAAGCCAAATGTCGCGTATGAACGAAACTACAGCTATTTGTATACTGAACCGAGATCGATATTATTCGAGCAGTGGCAGCATGTTACACCTAAGCAGTCCAAATCAATTGGTGAAGATCGTGCATATCTTCTTGGACTGCTTATCGGCGATGGATCGCTCAAGACCGGCGGGTCTGTAAGTATTGCATGCGCTAGTCGTGTGGATGCAGATGCTATAGCATCGATGTTCGAGGTATCGTTCCCATGCCGGACAACCGTGTATCGCCATACTCGTGTTTGGTGCGTCCGTCCAGCCTTTGATACGACCCCGAAGCCAACACCTCTCACGCTTTGGCTGGATGACATCTATGGCGACCGGTCCTGGAAACAACGCTGCGAGAAGAAGAGACTGCCCGCGATATTCTTAAGTCTGCCGGAGTCGGAGCGCATTGCTCTGCTGCGGGGGCTGTGGGATAGCGACGGCACGTACGTCGGGAGTGGACAATACTTCCGGTCCATTTCGGTTGAACTGATCGAACAGATGGCAGCACTCTTGAGTTCTCTCAAGATTGCGTTCTATCGACGCGAAACCGCCGTTTATGTTCAGGACCGCACGCGGTTCTCAACACTCCTCGGTAAACCTCTCCTGCCTGCAAAGCGGTATCTCAAGCGGTTTGAAAAAAACGTGATGCCTGTTCTCACGATATCCCTGAACACGCGCATAGGGCTTGGACTGGCGCAGGCTGACCACACTGCTCGCAAGTGCTTCAAGCGAGCTTCGCAATTTGCACTAACGAAGGTTCTGCCACACAGTGCCTATCTCAATCGCATCCCGGGATTTTGGAAAGCCTATGCCCGGTCATACGAAGAATTGTATCTTGGGGACTCTCGGCCAGTGTTCATCGATCGAATAGAAGACGCGGGCGATGCTGATTGTTTCGATTTACAGATGGAGGATCAGGTCTCCCCGTACTTCATTGCAAATGGTGTTGCTACCCACAATTGCTACCAAGAGCAGGTCATGCAGATTGCGCGCGATGTTGCCGGCTTCACCATGGGGCAAGCTGACGAGTTGCGCAAAGTGATGGGGAAAAAGCTTAAAGACCAGATCCCGATTTATCGCGAGAAGTTCGTCCAGGGCTCAGTAGACTCATCGGCAATGGCCCCAGCCCTTGCCGAGAAGATCTTCGCATTCATCGAGCCGTTTGCCGGCTATGGGTTCAACAAGTCCCATGCCGCCGCATACGGATGGATTGCGTATCAGACGGCCTATCTTAAAGCCAATCAGCCGTTGCAGTATTTCGCCGCGCTGTTGACCTCGATGAACAACAACACGGATAAGCTCGTAGAATATCTCGACGAAACCCGCAAGTTGGGAATTGCCGTGCTGCCGCCCGACATAAACCAGTCGCTGGTCAATTTCGCCGTAGTCGAGGGGCAGATTCGCTTTGGCCTTGCAGCCGTCAAAGGCATCGGTGAGGGCGCGGTCAAGGTGCTCCTGGAATCGCGCGACAAGGATGGACCGTTCAAGGATATTTTCGATCTTCCCAAGCGCGTCGATACCAAAGTCGTCAACCGCCGGGTGCTGGAAGCGCTCATAAAATGCGGCGCGCTCGATACATTGCCGGGCAATCGTGCGGCGCTGCTCGAGGCAATCGATGTCGCGCTCGAACTGGGCGCGCAAGCCTCACGCGATGCGCTCTTTGGACAAGCTTCACTCTTCGGAGAAGAGACTCAAGATTTCACGGGGCTCGTGCCGCGCCTTAAACCCATTCCGCCGCCGACCAATCTTGAGATGCTGAGTTGGGAGAAGGAGACATTGGGAGTGTTCATCTCCGGTCATCCGCTCGCTGACGTTGCAGAAGCGCTCGCGCGTTCGGGCGCGATTTCTGTCAAAGACTTACGCGGCCGGCCCGACGAATCTTTCGTGACCATCGCGGGGATGGTCACGGCCGTGCGCCGCACGATTACCAAGACGCAGCAGCAGATTTTGATCGCTACGATTGAAGATATGAGTGGCAGCATTGAGGTGGTTGCGTTCGCAAAAGTGTATCCGCAGGTTCAAGCGCACTTCGTACAAGATCAGATCGTCATCATTAAAGGGCGCGTGCGCTCGCGTGAGCGGTTCGGCGGTAAACCCGGGGAGGATGCGCCGCTGGAACTCTCGCTTACGGTCAATGATGTTTCTCCCTTTGTCCGCCCGCCGCAGAACCGCGAGCCCGCGGGCTGGCACGTGACCGCGGAGCGGCGCGATCAGATCGACCGCCTGGCACATTTGATGGAAGAGTGGCCCGGCACTGTTCCGGTGGTTTTGCATGTCGGCCAGGCGGCGCAGCGTATGGTGCGCGATCTCTCATCGAGTCATCACGTCAAGTCCCAGCTGGAACGCATCTTCGGGCAGGACAACGTTCGCGAGGCCGCTCCGTGAGGAGTATCCAACTCCTTGCGCTCGATCTCGACGGTACCCTTATCGATAAGAAACTCCAGATTCAACCGCGCGTGAAAACGGCGATCGCGACGGCACGCGCTCATGGCGTGCGGGGCTGCATCGTAACGGGCCGCATGTTCCGTGCAGCCCTTCCCTTTGCGCGCCAACTCATGTTCGATACGCCCGTCATCTGCTATCAGGGAGCCGCGATCATCGATCCGGAGTCCGATGAAGTGTTGCGCCATGATTCGCTAAAAAACGAAACAGTTCGCGAATTGATTGCAAAATGCAAGGCGGATCGAAAACATCTGCAATTGTTTGCCAACGATCAATACTATGTCGAAGAACAGAATGAGTTTTCGGACCTGTATGCGCAACTCTCCCGGGCGCATCCCATCGTGGTGGAAGCGCTCGAGGTGCAATTTTCGACCTCGCCTGCTACGAAGGCCGTGGTTATTGACCGCCCGGACGCCGTTAGCGCGTATCGAAAAGAACTCGAGACGGCCTTTGCCGGGAAAGCATATGTCACGCGCAGCTGTCCGGAATTTATCGAGGTGCTCAATCCGGCCGTCAATAAGGGGGACGCCCTTCGATTCGTGGCCGCACGTCTCGGGATTGAAATGGAAGCGGTGATGGCGGTGGGCGATTCCTGGAACGATGCGCCTCTGTTGGAAGCAGCCGGTTTCGGGGTTGCCATGGGCTCGGCGCCTGCTGAATTGCGCGCGGTCGCCGCCGCCGTCGTTGCGGATTACGATCATGACGGTGTCGCCGAAGCGGTCGAGAAGTTCGTTTTGCAATGAGTAAACCAAAAGGCCGGCGTTTGAAGAAGTCCGCCGCCTCCCGGGTACGGCCATTTTGGATCCCGATTCTGCTCTTGCTTGCGGCTGCAGCAGCCGGCGCGCACTACGGCGCCAATTGGCAAGGCTTTCGAGCGAAGACAGTTTCCGTGGAAGGCAACCGAGCCGTTTCGCGATTGGAAATCGTCCAGCATGCGGCGATCAATCTCCACGAGAACCTCTGGTTGCAGAGTGCAAGTGCGGCCGCCGCTCGCGTTCGCAGCATCCCGTATATCGACCACGTGCGCATCCGGCGCGGCTTGCCGGCGAGGGTTGCCATCGTCGTTACGGAGCGCAACCCCTACGCTGTGGTCGCCGGTGGAACTGAGCCCGAAACGATCATAGACGAGCAGCTCCGGGTCTTAGAAAGCCGCTCAGGCCGCAGCGACTTGCCGCGTTTGAAATGCAGACTTACTCCCGAACCTAAAGCGGGCGACTTTCTTCACGATCAGTGCGTGCGGTCACTCTTGCACGATTTCCAAACGCTCGCCAGGGCCCACGTCGATGCACGGTCGCTCGAGCGCGACCGTCTGGGAGACCTCACTGCGGCGATCTCGCCGGGCATTGCGCTCAAGCTCGGAGACGACACCGATCTTGAAGCGAAGTCCGCGCTGATCGATCCGATTCTGTCGCAAACGCAAGCCCAGGGCAAGCACGTCCGCACGCTGGATTTGCGGGCTCCCAAAACCCCCGTCGTCGTCTTTCAATAGAAAAAATCGCCGCGGGTGCAGCGATTTGTTTCAGAAGCGTTTGTTAGATTACTGCTTGACGAAGACGAGAACTTTGCCCTTGCCCAACGACATTTTCACGTTGTCGTTCGGAGCGAGCTTTGTGAAATCCATAGTGGCGCGGTTTGCACTCACGGTCGTCTTCACGGCATTCTGCATGACGACGGTCATGTGCTGGGCGTCGACAATTTTTTGAACCTTGACCGTATACGTGCCGTCCGGAATTAAGCTCGCGTCCACGTCCGCCTTAGCCGCAAGTGGGGCAAGGGTCGTCGTAGCGAGCAAGGCGATTGCGGCGATGGATTTACGCATGAAGTGCTCCGTCTCCGAAGTAGTGTACAATGATCCTAGAACGCAACTGTCCGCTCGTTAGTTCTGAACGAAGACTAATACTTTACCCTTGCCCAGCGAGAGTTTCACGTCTGCATTGGGTTTGAGCTTTGTAAAGTCCATGGAGGGGCGGTTTGCAGATACCTGCGTTTTGACCGAGTTCTGCATCACGATGACCATATGGTTCGCGTCGACAACTTTGTCGACTTTAACGACATACGTTCCATCCGGAATAAGGCTAGCGTCGACGGTCGAGCTGGCCACGGCGGCAAGAGGCGCCGCGAGGGCGGCTAGAAGGGCAACGAGGGCTACCGGTTTACGCATGTTTCTCCCATAAGTGAGGATGCCAGCAATAGGCGGAGTGAAGTGGACCGCGGTGATTTAAGATGATAGCGCAAGTGAACCTGTTTCTTCCAGGGCACCGGACGCCTTTTGCCCATTTTTACTTTGATTGACTTCGAATTGGTCGACCAGTTGGCGCAGCGAGGTCGCCTGTGTCTGCACGTTATCCGAGATAGACTTCATGCCGGTAACCGCTTCCGCGTTCTTGGCCGTTAAGTCGGAACTCTTCTGAACCCGGGCTCCCAGGGCGTCGATCGCCGTCTGCTGCTCGATACTGGCCCGCGCCACGTGGCCGGTGCGCTGTTCGATCTCGGAGACACTGTCCAGGATTTGGTTGGACGTGATCGTCTGCTCGCGCATCGTCGCTGCCGCTTCTTGGGTCATCGCGCCCATCTGTTCGCTCGCTTTTGCGAGCTCCTCGGATGCACGTGCCTGCTCGGTGGTGGCGATGCTAATCTCGCTCACGAGCTGGGCCATTTCAGAAACTCGGTGTGAGATCGCTTCGATCATCTGCGTGACGCTCGTGGCTGACGCGGCATTGCTTTGGACGAGACTGTTCGCCTTGCCCGTCCGCTCGAGCACCGCGCCCGTGCGTTTCTGGATGTCGGTGACGAGCTTGCCGATCTGCTTTGTCGAGCTGGCGGAATTTTCTGCAAGCTTGCGGACCTCTTCGGCGACGACGGCAAAACCGCGGCCGTGTTCGCCGGCGCGCGCCGCTTCGATAGCGGCGTTGAGGGCCAGCAGATTGGTCTGATCCGCGATTTCTTCGATGAGGCCGAGAATCTCGCCGATCTGACGCGACGCGCCATCGAGATTTTTCATCTCCGTTACCACATCCGCGACGGTTTCGCTGATCGACTTCATGCCTTCGGAAAGGGCGGCAACTTCATTGCGCCCTTCACGTACTTGCTGATCGGTCTTGGTAGATTCGTTACGCACGCGATCCGCATTACCGGCGACTTGCACGATGGTAGCGGACATTTCTTGCGTGTTCGCAACGGCTTGTTCAACCACCGTTGCTAGGCTGAGCAAATTGCGATCCATCTCTTGAATGGAAGCCGTCATCTCGGCGACGGCGCTAGAAATGTCCGTCACGCGGCGGGCAACATGCTCCGCGTTTTCGGCAACCATACCGGCGGTTTGAGACACCTCGCCGGAGAAACGATGTGCGTCCGCGAGTGCTGCAATTTCTTCGTGCACGCGTTCGTCGACTTCAAGTGAAATGCGGTTGTTCTCACCGCTCGCATTGAATACGGTGCCTGCGGAGGACTGAATCGCGCCGATCATGCGGCTTAAACGTTCGGCGAGCTCATCAACGCCCTGTGCAAGCCGGCCCAACAAATCGCTGCCGTGCCAGCCAATGCGCGCCGTAAGATTGCCGCGGCCCATCGACTCGAAAATATCGACGCAGCGCCCGACCCCTGAGAGCATTGTACGCCGGAACCACATCATTCCCAAGAAAGCCACGATTGCCGCAACGATAGCGCCGATGACGAAAAATGTTAAACCGAGATTTTTCGCCGCGAGCAGTGCCTGCCAACGCTTGTCGGAATCTGCGGAGATTGTATTGAGCAGCGCTTGTCCGTCGTTGCGCTGTTTGAGGTAGGCATCGAGCGTTGGACCGTTGGTTTGCTTGAGGGATTCGGCTTTCTTACCGGTCGTGAGCAGTTGCACGCCCGAGAGTGACTGGAAGTCGTAGGCGCTCGCACTGTTGTTGAAGGCCGTGACGAGTGCGCCGATCTTGTCCTTGCGCATGGCGCACGCGGTTGAAGCATCGATCGTGTCGGCTCCAGCCTTGCCGGCCTGTTGCGGACAGAAGACATCGACCATCTTGCGCGCGTCTTCGGGGAACTGCTTGATCATCGCCTTTGCAGTCTCAAGCGACGAATTTGCTTTCGCGGCGTCTGGATTGGTCGCTGCTTCCAATGAAGCTGCTTGCAACGTGTCGGCGTCGCCGGCAACTTGTGTGTAGGCGAGCTCTCCGCGCACGATCGTATGCAGGTGCTGGGCCTGTACCGTGATGCCGCTCATCGCCAAGAAGGCGACCGGAATCATCGCGATGACGACTAGGACGACCAGTCCGAAAGCGTAAGTCAGGCCCCGTTCGAGGCTCGTGCGGCGTTCATGCATGTCTGCCAAGGAATCGGCATTTTGACCCTCTTTCTTTACCTTGGTTAAGCCCGAACACCCTAGAGCGGCGGACCAAACGAGCCTGTGGCGCGGCAAGGCCGCCGTGATTCGAGGTGGCATTAAGCAAGGGATTGCCCCTGCGATTTTGGGGTATAAGCGGCATACATGAGTATGTCGCAACGCAACTTCGACTCGGTTCGCACGGACCTGGATGCCCACGGGCACGTCATGTCCCTTCGTATCGCCCAGGTGGTCGGAGAGCTCGTGGATCTGCTCGGAGCCTCCACCGTCGCAGTCATCGGGGGCGTCAACGAGACCCGTGCCGTGCAGCAGTGGATGTCTAACCGGGGGCCACAGCGTCAAGACGCCCTGCGGTTCGCGCTTCAGTTGGCGACCATGATTGCGACGAGCGGCGATCCCGAGCGCGCGCGTGCCTGGTTTGCTGGGAGCAATCCGCATCTCGAGGACAGAGTGCCCGCCTTGCTGCTGCGCAGCGAACCGCTGCGGCACATCCAGCAGCCGCTCATGCACGCCGCCCGCGCCTTCGCGGCGCGCTCCGGGAACCACCAATAATCACACCCTAATTCGCCGCTCCGAATGCACCCCCGGTCCATGCGGTGCTCACAACTTGTATGCTGGCGATCAAACCCTCACACTAAGATCATGATCAATCCAGTAGAAGAATTCGACCGGGGGCTAACTGACTCTGCAAATGGAGCATTTATTCGCGAGCGTGTGGGGGACATCGAATTCATCCACGTCTACGGCGATGTTGACATGGCCAACGTAGGTGAGCTCGAACGGTGTTTCAATGGGCCGCATTCCTTGGAGACGCGCATCTTAGCAAATCTCTCCAACTGCCGGTATATGGATTCGGCCGGTCTCGCGGTGCTGGTCCGCGCAAAGAAAAACTTCGGCGAGAAGTTTAGCGTTGCGCTCGAGTCAGATAGTAATCTCGAGCGGCTGCTGAAGATCACTTCGCTGTACAACATCCTTATGTAACGGGTTTCGCTCGCTCGTACTGTCGTGGCCACGCGACGTCCTCGCGGCCGAGCTGCGAGGCTGCGATCAGCGGCCAATACGGCTGCCGTAAAAGTTCACGCCCGATGAGTACAACATCCGCGTCGCCTCGTTCGAGTATCTCTTGGGCTTGGCGCGCCTGCGTGATCATCCCGACGGCGCCGGTCGCAATCCCGGCTTCCTGGCGGATCCGCCTCGCCAACGGCACTTGGTAGCCCGGCCCGACAGGAATTTTCGCATGGGGCGAAATTCCACCGGAAGAGGCATCAATGAGATCCACGCCGAGGTGTTTTAAGTCGAGGGCTAAGCGGACGGAATCTTCGATCTGCCAGCCGTTCTCGATCCAATCCACTGCCGAAACTCGCACGAACACCGGCAGTTCTTCGGGCCAAGCGCCGCGGACCGCAGAGACAACCTCGCGCAAGAAACGCGTGCGATTCTCAAACGAGCCGCCGTATTCGTCGGTGCGTTCGTTGGTAAGCGGTGAAAGAAACTCGTGCAAGAGGTAACCGTGCGCCGCATGAATTTCGACCACTCGAAAGCCCGCGCTTAGGGCTCGTTGTGCCGCGCCGGCAAAAGCTTGCGTTTGCTCGCCGATTTGTTCTTTTGTCATCGCATTGGGAACAATCGATCCGTCTTTGAACGGACGCGGGCTCGGTCCGTAAATGGGCCGCCAGCCGCCGTCGCGCACTTCAACAGGGCCGCCGCCATTCCACGGCGCCGCGGTGCTGGCCTTAAAACCCGCATGCGCGAGTTGTATTCCCGCGATTGCACCGTGCTCGTGGATAAAATCGACAATTTCTTTGAGCGCCGGCACGTGTTCGTCACGATAGATGCCGAGATCTTGTGGTGAAATTCGGCCTTCTGCGCAGACCGCAGCGGCCTCGGTAAAGATCAACCCGGCGCCGCCGACCGCCCGGCTCCCGAGGTGGACAAAGTGCCACTTGGTGGCAAAGCCGTCGGTGCTCGAGTACTCGCACATGGGCGAGACGACGACGCGATTGCGAAGCGTGAGGCCACGCAGTGTGATCGGATCGAAAAGATGCATACAGTGCGAAAACCTCAACTTGTTGCCGCTAGTTGCGGGTCAGAATTAGGAACGACTCTACGTGCGCCTCAAGCATTTCATGGCCGCGTGCGGCTTCTTCCGGCCCTGCCGCACTGTTGAAAAACATAATCCGCCCGACTGCAACGGGAGCCATGAACATATAGGCAAGCTGCGCGGCCGGGACTTTCGCGCTTATCTTGCCACCGCGTTGCCATACTGCAATGCGGGGCGTAAGCGTCGCGAGCGCCGTATCAACTCCGTTCAAAATCGTGCGCCAGTCGTGGCCCTCTCCGGCAAATGCATTGCGCAGGGCAATCGTCAAAAATTTGCGCGCGCGAGGCGCACTCCAGGCCTTGATGGCGACGCGCATGAGTGCGGGTAAGTATTCATTCGGGTCCTCAATCTTCTCGAGCGCTCGCATGGCGCGTACCGCGGCGCCGGGGCCCGCTTCGGCCATGAGTTCGTCGTAGGCTTCGCGCTTGCCGGCGAAGTGCGCGTAAAAACCGCTCTCTCGTATACCGACGCGCCGAGTGATCTCGCGAATGGAAGCGCCGTCGAAACCTTTTTCGGAAAATGCGTCGAGCGCCGCTTGGAGCAAACGCGTGCGTGTTGGTTTTTTCGTTTGCATTATTGCGGCGACCGCACGTGCTCGGGACGAAAGCCGACCCCGACAACATACGCTGGAATAGAGCGGAACCACGGAAATTTTGTCAAGAAGGTGAGAATGGCCGGTGGCTGGATGGGCTTCGTGCTTGCGAGAACGCGGTTGATAACCCGGTCTTGAAGGAAGACTTGCATCGCTTGCGTCCAGCGCGTCGGCGGTTCCCGGCGCGACTGTACGGCTTTCAAATGTGTGATATCGAGCGTCTTTTTCGAGAGCGGCTTCCATAAGATGTTCGCTGCTGCAACGGCATCCTGGATCGCGAGGTTGATGCCGATCCCACCGATCGGTGACATTGCGTGTGCGGAGTCACCGATGCAAAGCAAGCCTGGGCGGTACCACGTTTTAACGCGATCGACGGACACGGTTAAGAGTTTGACGTCGTCCCAGGACTCGAGCTCGTGCACACGATCTTCCAGAAACGGGACGAGGCGAACGATTGCCGCCCTCAAGTAGTCCAAGCCGCGCGTTTTGAATTCGTCTATCCCGCCTTTGCGTATGACGTACGCGCATTGGTAGTATTCAAAGCGGTTGAGCATGACGAAGACTGCGCCCTGCGCGATATTCCCGACCGTTTGATCGGGATCGCTTGACTTGCGAGAGAGGCGCAGCCAAAGCACGTCAATCGGCGCACCGCTTTGAATGACTTCCATGCCGGCGGCGCGGCGGAGATTGGATGTGCGACCATCAGCGGCGACCACCAGGTCCGCGCGGATTTCGAATTCTTCTCCGAGCCGCACGGCGCGAACTCCGCTCACAATTCCGTTTTCTACGATGAGATCTCGCGCTTCGGTTTGCATCGCCAGGTGAAAGGCCGGCAACGATGCCGCATGACCGGCCAGAAAGTTGAGAAAATCCCACTGCGGCATGAGGGCCATAAACTTACAACGGCCCGGGACGTGAGCAAAGTCGACCATCTTGAGTTCCGTGCCGCTGAGGATAGCACTCGCTTCGCAAACCTCGGTATGCGGCACCTTAAGGAAATCATCGAGCAAACCCAGCTCGTCGATCACTTGCAGCGTGGACGGATGAATTGTGTCCCCGCGAAAGTCGCGGAAGAAGTCGGCGTGTTTTTCCAGTACGGTGACCTGGACGCCGGCCCGCGCCAACAAATAGCCGAGCATCATCCCCGCAGGGCCGCCGCCTGCGATGCAGACCTGCGTTTTGCGCGCTGCCGTATCCATGCCATCAATTATGAACGAACGTTCGTTCTTGTCAAGCTGCTGAAGCCGCTTCCACAGACTGCACAATCGCTCCACAGGCTTATCCTCAAGGAGCCCGTTTTTGGAGGGCCAATAGCGCAAACATCCCCGCAAACTGCTCTATAATTTGTAGGGATGGACTGGCCGACACACAATATATAGGGCTTAACCGGGTCGGGGTACGAACCGGGTCAAAATTTTCTTGTTAGGTGGCATTTGCGGATGAAGCACGAGACCGTCGCGGGGCTCGATATCGGGACGACGAAGACGTGTGCTGTCGTCGCGGCGGAAGGTCCCAACGGACTCGAAATCATCGGCGTGGGCGAGGCGCCCTCGCTCGGCATGCGCAAAGGCGTCGTGACCGACCTCGAAGAGACGATCAAATCAATCGAAGCTGCCACCGAAAAAGCTGAACGCATGGCGGGCGTGCACATTTCCGACGTGTACGTAGCGATCACGGGCGAGCACATTCGCAGTACGAATAATCGCGGCGTAGTTGCCGTTTCAGGCGTCGATCGCGAGGTTGTTGCGGCCGACGTCAAACGCGTTGTCGATACCTCGAAAATCATCAACTTGCCGGCGGACCGCCAAATCATTCATGCCATCCCGCGCTTCTTTACGGTCGACGGGCAAGACGGCGTCGACGATCCCGTCGGCATGGCTGGCGGCCGTTTGGAAGTCGATACGCATATCATTACGGGCGGCACGACCTTCATTACCAACGTGCTCAAGTGCGTGCACCGCGCGGGCTTAGAAGCCACAGGTCTCGTTTTTGAACCGCTGGCGTCTTCGGCAGCAACACTCCTAGACGAAGAGAAGCAAGTCGGTGTGGTGCTCTTGGATATCGGCGGCGGAACGACGGATATCGCGGTCTTTAGCGGCGGCGGGGCGATCTACACCTCGACAATTCCCGTCGGCGGAAATATTCTCACGAACGATATTTCGCTGGGCTTAAAAACCACCTCGAACGAAGCAGAACACATCAAGCGCACGTACGGCTCGGGAACCAAAGATGACGATGCCGCAGTGATCTTTCCCGTCAAGACGCTCGATGGGCGCAGCACGAAAGAAGTTTCGAGCGTGCAGCTTCGCCAAATCGTTGTCCCGCGCGTTGTTGAGACGTTCCGCATGGCGAAGAACAAGATTATCGAGAACGTGCCGCGCGATTTAATTTTGGGCGAACTGGTCATTACGGGTGGCGGGGCACACTTGAGCGGCATTGAAGCTTTAGCAGAAGAAGTGTTCGGCTTACCGGTGCGCGTCGGTATGCCAACGGCCATCGGCGGCTTAACCGAAGCGATCAAACAACCCGAGTATGCAACGGCAATCGGTTTAGTTCTCTTCGGCCCCAACGGCGGAGGGGCGCTTAACGGTCACTACACCAAACGAAGCAACACAGTGTTCACGAAGATGGGCCGCTGGTTCAGCGACTTGTGGAACTAGTTCTTGGATAATCAACCCCAACTTTTTGCGGAGGAACCAAAAACAATGGCAGATGCGAGGCGCTACGTCCCTGAGCATTCAGCAACCATCAAAGTCGTCGGAGTAGGCGGCGGCGGATGTAATGCAGTGAACCGGATGATCGAAGCCGGTCTTTCCGGTGTCGACTTCTTCGCGATCAACTCGGACGTGCAAGCCCTGCGCAGTTCGCTTACGGAGAATACCGTGCAAATCGGTACGGGTTTGACGCGCGGACTAGGCGCCGGCGCAAACGCTACGCTCGCCCGGGAAGCGGCCGAAGAATCACGCGAGGATCTCGCAATGATTTGCGACGGCGCGGACTTGGTGTTTATTACCGCCGGCATGGGTGGTGGTACCGGTACCGGCGCGGCTCCCGTTATTGCGGAGATTGCGCGTGAGTCGGGCGCGTTAACCGTTGCCGTGGTGACGAAGCCGTTCGCGTTCGAAGGCCGCAAGCGCATGCAAGCCGCCGAAAACGGCGTAGCGGAACTCGAGGGTAAAGTCGATACGCTCATCGTTATTCCGAACGAACGCATTCTGCAAGTTATTGAAAAGCGGACGCCGCTCAATGAAGCGTTTGCATTTGCCGACGACGTGCTCCGTCAAGGCATTCAAGGTATCTCCGATCTTATAACGCAGCCGGGCCTCATCAACCTCGACTTCGCGGACGTGAAGACCATCATGAGCGATGCCGGCAGCGCAATGATGGGCATCGGTGAGGGAACGGGCGAGCACCGTGCGGCCGACGCAGCGCAAAAAGCGATTGCATCGCCACTGCTGGAAACCACCATCGAAGGCGCACGCGGCGTGATCTTCAACATCACAGGCGGCCCCGATATGGCCATGTACGAAGTCAACGAAGCGGCCGAGATGATCAGTCGCGCTGTCGATCCGGATGCGCAAATTATCTTCGGCGCATCGGTCGATCCGAACATGACCGGCAAAGTTCGCGTTACGGTGCTCGCAGCAGGTTTTGGCGGCACGCGCAATTATCACACGCGCGCGGCTTCCCTCAATCTCGACTCGCCGATCGATAAGGTGGCTCCACTCAACATGGACGACATCGAAGTCCCGGCGTTTTTGCGCTACCGTGGGTAGTCGTTACTAGCGGGATCCGGACTTCGTGGTTGCTTCCTTTGTTGGAGACTTGACGCAAGGGGCCAGGTCTGTTATACCATTGTTATTACCATGAAAACAACGTTGCACCGTATCGGAAATTCGCAAGGCGTGATCTTGCCCAAGCCTATTTTAGCCCAGATTGGGTTGACGAACGGCGAGATGGAGATGACCGTTGAAAGTGACGCCATCGTCCTGCGCAAGCTGCGGAAAGAGCCGCGCGCCGGGTGGGCTCAAAAGTCCAAGGCCGTTGGCTCAGCGGGCGAGGATGCGCTTGTTTGGCCTGAGTGGAGCAATGAGGCCGACGACTCACTTACATGGTGAAACGCGGTGAGGTTTGGCTTATCAACCTCGATCCGACGGTCGGAAGCGAGATCAGGAAAACCAGGCCCTGTCTTATCATCTCACCGAGCGAAATGCACGACTATCTTCGAACAGTTATCGTCGCTCCGATGACGACCGGAAGTAGAGCCGCGCCCTTTCGAACGCCAATTACATTTGGAGGCAAGCGCGGATTGGTGCTGCTCGATCAAATCCGTGCGATGGACAAAGCGCGGCTTGTGAAGCGACTTGGTATAGCTGAGAAGCCCCTTCGTGCCGCACTGATGACTCTTCAAGAAATCTTCGCCGTCTAGTCTCATGCAATTACAAGTTAAGGGTACTCTTGCAAGTGACCGTGCGAACCCATTTGTGAAATTGCGGTAAGGTCACAAGGGGGAAGCAAGCGGGTTTCTAAGTCAGGGTGTGCTTATGAAATTGCGATTTTTGCCCCGTCTCGCACCGGAAGAGATGCCCATCTGCGAGGGAATATTCTCCGGCTCTACGCGCTGCCGGCGCATTGCGGTGCTCGAGTGCGATAACAGCCACAAGTTTTGTAAGGAACATGCGATCGAAGATACCGGTGAGCCCGAAATTACGTGCGTGCTCTGCCTAGCGGGCAGCATGCTGCAGGACGCGCAAATAACGCTCATTCATACGCCCGACTAAGACAGGAGTCCGCGAACTTCTTTAAGGCAGCCGGCCGCGTCGGCCGCGAGCTGCTCAACAATCTCGCGCGCGCTGCGCAAGCCGTGTAGCATTCCCACCGATTGTCCAGCGTAAATGTTCGCGGTAGTGAAATCGCGAGCGGCCTTTGCAGCCTTGAATTCAGCAACCGCGTTTACATCCTGGATCATCTCGTCTTCGCGCTGGTGCCATTTTTCAACGAATGGATTACGCAGAGCGCGCCCACGAAACTCCTTAGGCCAATCCTTTCCCTGAACGCGATCATAAACGCTGGTCAACACCGTTTGCGTTTCATTACTTGCCGCGATTTGCTGTTGTGCCTCGGCGGTCGTGCGGCTTTCTTTCGCAAGGAGAAACGGCGTTCCAATCCACGCCCCACTTGCGCCGGCCGCGAGGACGGCTGCAACGCCACGACCGGTTGCGATCCCGCCGGCTGCAATAACGGGCTTGTCGGTCATCTCCAAGACGATTTGCAGAAGCGGAAGTGTTCCGACTGCACCGGTATGACCGCCCGCTTCTGTGCCTTGCGCAACGAGGAAGTCGACGCCCGCGTCGAGGGCTACTTGCGCCCATTGACGATTCTGAATTTGGCACGAAACCAGGATTCCCGCGTCGTGCAATGCAGAAACCCACGGCGTTGCATCACCGAATGAAATACTCACGAGTTTCGGATTCGCATCGATTGCAAGTTGCAACAATTCGGGCCGCTTCTGCAAGACCCACGCCACCAGGCCGATACCAAAGTTGGGGTTTTCACGGTTTTTAAGGAGCGCAATCTGTTCGCGAATTTGTTCCGCCGATTCGTCTTCATCGAATCCGAGCATTCCCAGTCCGCCCGCGTCGCTGACGGCTCCCGAAAGTGCGCCGCCGGCCTGGGGTGTCATCGGAGCATTGATGATCGGGAAGCGGATCCCGAGCAATTCGGTAAGGCGTGTCTTGATTCGCGGCATGCTCCGATGGTACTCCAGGCGGATGCGCTTGCGATGTGGCGAATGTCGGTTGCCTCCCATGCGGCTGAAGACAAATTCGCGACTGCTGGCTCAACTGCCGGCCCTCTGCTGGACCACGGACGAGCAGCTGTTGCTCACCTCAAGTTTCGGCGGAATACTCGACCGGGTTGGGAGCGCGCAGAGCGGTCTCGCCGGCAGTCACGTGCGTTTGATTTTTGCAGGCGAGCAATGGGAGCGCATCGAGGCTGCCCACGGGCGCGCGCTTCATGGCGAGGAGTCGGCATTTGACTGTGCCTTTTACGGGCGGTCGTTGCACGCCCAGCTCGGTCCGCTCTTTAACGCGCGAGGTGATATCGTCGGCGTCATTGGTGCGGCCCTTGATGCCACCGCGGGCGCCGAACTTGAAGAAGAACTAAAGAAAGCCCAAGTTGCTCTCGCGACCGCCGAATACATCGCGCACCTTGGAAGTTGGACGCAAGATTATCGGACCGGCGAGTTGTGGTGGTCCGAAGAATTGTATCGAATCCTCGGTCTTTCGCCAGATGAAGCTCCCTCAAAACGTGGCTTTTGGCAATACGATCATCCGGATGATGCAAGCCTGATCGAGCTTACCGTTAATCATGCGCTCTCGCAGCGCATGCCGTATTCCATCGAGCACCGTCTCGTTCGACCGGACGGAAAAATCCGCAGCGTGCTCGAGCAAGCGAGTTTCACGTTCGATCATGCGGGCAACCGCGTGCATGAAGTCGGCACGATTCTCGATATCACCGATCGCGTCGGGGTCCAACAACAGCTTGCGCGCGTTCAAGCGTCATTTGCAGATGCGCAGCGCATAGCGTCCATGGGAACGTGGGATGCAAACCTGGTGAGTAGCGAGATCTGGTGGTCGCCCGAACTCTACAACATTCTCGGTATCGAGCCAACCAGCGAACTTAAAATTGGCGAGCTTTGGAAATTCGATCATCCGGAGGATCGCGAACGTGTCACCCAAACGATTGAGAGTGCGCGGAAAACAAAAAGTGCGTATTCGGTGATCTACCGCGTTGTTCGCCCCAGCGGCCAGATTCGTCGCGTCCTCGAGCGCGGCGCCGATTTTTACGACTGGAAGGGCGACCGCGTACGCAACATCGGCATTGTCATCGATATTACCGACGAGGCCTTGCCGATTGACGGCGGCGGGGCGCTTCAAATGTAGAAGGGTCCTGCGGCGTTGCGGTCGAGCGTCTGAAGGCGGTATGGGGTTCTCCGCGTTTCTCGTGCTGGCACTCATTCGGAACATTGGTTCTGGCGATGGTCCCTTTCGGGTTCCTGCCCGCATAGCGTCTGCTGGATCTGCGCATTCTTGCGTCTACCGAGCAACGCTGCACTGATTTTTGCTCTAGTCGCTTCTGAGGGAATCCGTCCAATTTTTGCGGCACGCATTTTCTCGATCGTCTTGGTGCAGTGTCTGGATCCAAGTTTAGCGAGCCTTAGCTTTTCCCGCGTGCTCTCGGAGACAAAATGCCCCAGACGTCCCGCGCTCATCTTAGTCCGGGTCTCCAGGCTGGCTTTTTTTCCGCTATTTATTTCACGCAGCAACTGAATGGTCTGCGGGCTGTGACGCCTCCCGAAGGCGGCCTTCCGTATTTTTTCCTTGTTTTCATCGGTGTGTTTGTATCCGCGTGCGCTACGAGCAACGCGAAGGACGTTCAAGCTAGGGTGCAGGGTATCGATCCAGAACTGCTCGCGCGCCGTTAAATGG
>JBHEMH010000028.1:0-25648 GCA_046262675.1 Vulcanimicrobiaceae bacterium | reverse complement strand
CCTATCAGATCATTACGTGGGTGCCGCCTCAGGGTGGTGAGGGGCCCGTCTACACGAATATGTGAGGCAAGCGCGCGAGATACCGGAACAGCCAGCGCTCTAGGAGAAGGCTCTTCTTAATGAAGGCTACCATCAACGGCGAGGCACGCGAATTCGAGACCGAGCTCACCTTTACCGAATTGCTGGATCAGCTCGGTGTTGCGCAATCCGGAATCGCCGTCGCGCGCAACGATCAAGTCTTGCGACGCGGGGCTCTTGGTGAAGAACGAATTCGTGAGGGCGACCGGATCGAAATTATTCGCGCGGTCGCCGGGGGTTAAATGAATCCAGAAGTCTTGCGTATCGGCAAATACGAGTTCACGTCGCGGCTTATCGTCGGCACGGGAAAATATCCGTCACTTGAGGGAATGCAGCAAGCGCATGAAGCCAGCGGAACGCAGTTGGTGACGGTGGCTATCCGGCGCATCCATCTAGACGATCCAAGCGGGAAAACCCTTTTGGACTACGTCGATCGTAGCAAGTACGCCATTTTGCCGAACACTGCCGGCTGCTTTTCCGCCAAAGATGCCGTCCTGACGGCGCACCTTGCGCGCGAAGCCCTGCAGACCGATCTCATTAAGCTCGAGGTGATTGGCGACACCGATACGCTCTACCCCGACACCTCCGAGACGATTGCCGCGGCGGAAATTCTCGTTAAGGACGGTTTCACGGTGCTGCCATACATCGTCGATGATCCGGTCGCGTGCAAGCGTTTGGAAGAGGTAGGATGCGCTGCAGTAATGCCGCTTGCCGCTCCAATCGGCAGCGGTCTTGGTGTGTGCAATCCGTATTCGATTCGAATCATCAAGGAACGCGCGAAAATTCCGGTGATTGTCGATGCCGGTGTGGGCACCGCTTCCGATGCTGCAATCGCGATGGAACTCGGGGTCGATGCCCTGCTTATGAATACCGGCATTGCCGCCGCGAACGACCCGGTCTTAATGGCTCGCGCAATGCGCAATGCCGTGATTGCCGGACGCCAGGCCTTTCTCGCGGGCCGCATGGAAAAACGCCTCTACGCAAATGCATCCAGCCCGATGCAGGATCTTATCGGAACGCCCAAGCGCACGTAGCTAGCGCTGTGCGACCACCATCCAATGATGGGCCTGCGCGAGCGGGCTTTTTGCATGGGCCCAGGAGCCGGCGATGTCGTCGACTTGGACTTGCGAGAGTTCGACGATCGTGAAATTGGCGAGTAAAATGCGAACCTCGGGCTCGTCCCAATAGGTGTGCGGGACGCCCGCCTCCTCGCCGTCCTCGGGCGCAAAGACATGCTGTGCGATTTGCTCCCCTTTACCGTAGCGCGCATCGCGTTTGGAACCGAGGGTTGCGTACAAGCGCGCTTGCGGCCGAAGGGCCACGTGGATGCCCTCGAGGGCAGCTTGTAAGGTTGCGGGCGTACCGTGCAGGAGCGCGTGCGTCCCGAGTGCCGCATCGAACGTCGCCGCGGGTACTGGATGTCCGGCCTCGATTGAGGTTACATTCAAACCTGCGGCAATGAGCGCGCGACGGTTCCTCCCGCTACCCGTGCCGATCTCGAGTATTCGGGCACCGACGGTGCTCATTTCGGCGATAAGGCGGACCGCCAGCGGGTGGGGGCCAGGAAAGTTCGCTTGCCCTCCTGGCGAAGATTTTGACATATGAGTCAGCAGCCTCTCATTATCGTCTGTGGCGGTGATGAGCTCGCCTTGCGGGTTTGCGAAGAACTCTGTTCGACGCAGGGCCATGACGTCGTGCTTTTGTGGTTCGCCGATAATACGCTGGCGGAACGCGCCAGGGGGTTCGGCGCGGCTTTTGTGGGCCTCATGCCCAACGACTACGAGTCCTTGCGGACGGTCGGCGTCATGCACGCCACGTCCATCATGCCGGTGTCGGAAGATGATCGCCTCAATCTGCAGGTCGCGCTCAAGGCACGCGATCTCAATCCGAAGATCCGCGTTGTCGTTCGTCAGTTCAACCGGACACTTGCACGAAAAATCGAGCAGAATCTTCCGGATTGCTCTGCCGTTTCGGCTTCCTCGCACGCCGCGGCAACGTATGCGGGCGCCGCCGTGGATGCGGGATGTTTCTTCGCGCTGCAGTTCCCCGACTTTGATGGACCGCTCTTAGGATTCTCGCAAAGAACGGCTTCAGATTTTCGGATTGCCAATCTTACCGTTCCCGATGCGGAGAAGCGGCTTAACTCGCGCATCATTTCAGTCGCCGGGCAAACGACGTTCGAGATGCGTCGCGTTATCGATCCGAACGAAGAGGTTGTCGCCTTTGGACCGATGACGAACCTGCGCGATTCGTGGCCGAAGCCCGCGAAAGAATCCTCCTCGCAGACCATGTCCACGCGTTTTCACGCCGATCGGGCGGAGTTCATACGCGCCGTCAAGCGCACGGAGCCGGTTCTCGTGAAGATCTTTTTTGCAGGAGTGGCAATCCTGTTCTTGTCGACTTTGTACTTTATGGTTGCGCTCAAGTTAAGCTTTCACGAAGCGTTCTACTTTGTGATGACCACGATGACGACAACCGGTTATGGCGACATCTCCCCATACGGCGCGAAAGGGCCACCCCTTTCTTTCTACATGGCTATGTTTACAATGATCGCAGGCTTGGCAATTTCGGGCGTTTTCATCGCCGCGATGTCCTCCGCGCTAAGCCGCGCTCAAGTGACCGCGTTGCGCGGCTTACGCCGCTTGCGTGCCAACGATCATGTCATCGTTTGCGGCGCGGGCAACGTCGGAACACGCGTCATCGAATTTCTGCTGCGCATGAATCAAAAAGTCGTGGTGGTCGAGCAGAATCCTGACAACCTCCTAATTGAGCGGGCACGGGATCGCCAGATCGATTTATTAACGGGAGACGCGTCCAATGACGTCACGTTGAACTTCTGCGATCTTCCACATGCGCGCAGCCTGGTAGCACTTACGGAGAACGACACCGCAAATCTTGAGGTCGGGCTTGGGGCCCGTGCCAAGTGCCCCGAGCTCAACGTGATCTTGCGCGTCATGGAACCAGCCTTTGCGCATTCGATCGGACGGCAGTTTCAGATCAACCGTTCGTTCTCAACCACGGAGTTAACGGCCCCGGCGATCGCGGGTCTCTCGCGCTTCCCGGGAACACGCGGTCGCGTTTCCTTTGATAATGAAGATTACAACGTGGGGGAACGCCTCCAAGGCGCCATTCCCGCGCCGCCACCGGCAAACTTCTGCATTCCGCTTTATGTCTGGCGTGAAGGGAACCTCATCCCTCTTCACGATTTTGCCGAAATGAAGCCATACGACCGGCTTCTCTTTATCGTTCCGCTCTCGCAATTCCGCACTCCCTCAGCCCCGCCAGCGGAATCGGGCGAACACGGTTCAGCAACGGAACTTGCGGCGACCTGACCGCCAGGTGAAAGGTACTAGAGTGTTAGCAGTAGGCCAGAAGATGCCAATCTTGAGCGTAACGGATGACGAGGGGAAGAGCTTCAGTACCGATGACTTTCAGGGAAAGTCGGTGGTGCTCTGGTTCTATCCGAAAGACGACACCCCGGGTTGAACGAACGAAGCGTCGCAGTTTCGCGACGCCTTAACAACGTTCAAGAAAAAGAACGTCCGGATCGTCGGGGTAAGCCGCGATTCGGCCGCCTCGCATAAGAAGTTTAAAGAAAAATATGGAATCAACTTTGTCCTTATAGCCGATACGGATTCCAGCTTGTGTGATGCCTTTGGAGTCATCGTCGAGAAGAATATGTATGGAAAGGTGAGCAAAGGCGTGCAGCGCTCCACCTTCCTGGTAGGCCCCGACGGAACAATAGAAAAGGTCTGGCCGAAAGTTTCGGTTGAGGGGCACGCGGAAGAGGTATTAAAATCGATATCTTAGCGAACCATCGCCTGCGTTTGACCGTCTTGGGCTCGAGTTCATCGATCCCACGACCGAACCGCGCTTGCAGTTGTTACCTGCTGCAGAGCGGACAGGCAACTGTGGTTTTCGATATAGGATCCGGTGCGTTTGCAAATCTGCGGCAATTCGTGGATTACCATCGACTTGATGCGGTGGTGATTACCCACATGCACGCCGATCACTTTCTGGATATCATTCCGTTGCGCTACGCACTTAAGTACGGCTCGCTGCGCCGTCACGGCAAGCTCGAGCTCTATTTGCCGCCCGGTGGGGAGGCGATGCTTCGCACGCTCGTCAGTGCCTTTTCACCTGAGAGCGATAATGATTTTCTGGACGAAGTCTTCGATATCAAAGTCTTCACCGAAAAAGACAGCGTTGAAGTCAAAGACCTCAAACTTACCTTCAGCAAGACCATCCATTATATTGAAGCGTACGCGATTCGCGCGACTGCGGCCGGCGGTACCTCCGTCACGTACTCGGCCGACACGGCGCCGAGTGACGACGTTGTCAAACTCGCCCGCGGGTCAAATCTCTTCCTATGCGAGGCCACCCTCGGCCCTTACGAAACTGAGGGGGCCATGCGGGGGCACTGTTCCGCGCGTGAAGCAGCGTTGATGGCTCGTGAAGCGGATGTTGAATCGCTCGTACTCACGCACTACGGAAGCGGCGTCCCGCCGGATTCGCTCAGCGAAGAAGCGCGGCGCCATTTCAGCGGCGACTGCGGCGTAGCGGATGACTTCTTGCAACTCGTAGTGGGTTGATCGCAAGTGCTTATTTAAGAGCAATCGAGCGCTCTTGAAGCTCAATAATTTCGAAGATTTCTGTTTATGTCCGACAGATGTGTGGTAGAGCACCTATGTATGTCGATGAAGCGAGACACATGCGGATACTGGAACTTCAACGCAAGCGAGCCGACGGCCGCTGCTCGCGCGCGTCGTGCCTTTTCCGCATACCTCCATGAACATTGTACCGATGACTCTGATTTCGTCGCGGCGGAGATGGTCTTCGCGGAGCTGATATCCAACGCGTTTCGTCATGGGCGTGCGCCCGTTCGCATTTGGGTGGACTGCGATATGCCGAACTGCATTCTCAGCGTTCAAGACCGTGGTCCAGGCTTTGAGGCCCGCCCGGCGCAATTGCCGGCGGATGTCTTGAGCGAAAATGGTCGCGGATTGTTCTTGGTCAACGCACTAGCGAGGCGTGTGGAGATTGTCTCACGCCCGCATTGCGGTTCCGTCGTTAAGGCGCTGCTGCCGGTGAGTTTCGCCGCCTAGTTTTCGGTTTGAGCCTTGCCGCGCGGCAGTGCAAACGTTATAAGCGCGTTGACCGGGGCGAGTCCACGGCTAATGACCGCGCACACACTTACCCGCAGATTCAATTCTTCGAGGCGAGCCCGGGCGCTGAGGACTTCCCGTCCGCTGGTGACGACGTCTTCGAGTAAGAGTACCTTTTGGCCGGCATCGTACGCGCCTTCGACGTATTCATCGGGAAAAGCGCCATAGGATTTGGGCTGCTTGCGCACGACAAGCATCGGCAAGTTGGTCATCTGCGACACGGCAGTTGCAATTATCACGCCGCCGAGTTCCGTCCCCCCAATGAGATCGGGGCCAAATTCCGTGACGATCGGGACGAACATACGCGCGATGCGGCGCAGAATATGCGGATCGGAAAAAAGCTTGAATTTATCGATATAGTAATCGCTGCGCGCACCACCGGAGAGGACATAGTCCCCTCGCGTCAGCGCACGCTCCATAATCTGCTTGCGCAGCCAGTTCAGTTCCGGAAGCCGGCTAAGCGAATCGCCCGCGCCTAAATACTCCACTGATACGCGTTCCAGCTCTCGGTAGCGGGGTTTGGATCGAAACCCTTGAGGTCGGTATTAATTGGCTGCGCTTGTCGCACCCACCAGAAGTAGATCTGGGGCACATCATCCGCCTGCAGGCTCTCGATCTTGTGGTACGCGGCCGTCCGGGCCGGCACGTCGTAGTGCGTGAGCGCGTCGTTCTGCGCAACTTCCATTGCGGGATTGCAATACCGGTCGTAGTTGTAGCCGCCGGGCGGGACCATCTTGCAGAGGAACTGCGATGAATCATCTGGATCAACGCCTGCATACCAGCCCGAGAAGCTCAAGTCGAACCTTCCGAGTTGAAGGATTCCACCTTCACCAGCCGGCGCGAAGAGTTGTGCTCCAGGGTAGGTTTTGAGTTGCAGGTCGATGCCGGCTTGCCGCAGTTGCGCCTGGACGATGACGCTCAGCTTGTGGCGTGTGGTGTTTGAGTTATTCGTTACGCCGAGCAACGAAAGCGGCTGACCGTTTTTTTGCATAATTCCGTTGGGGCCGGGCGTGAAGCCCGCCTGTTGCAAAAGTGTTTTTGCTTGTTGCACGTTATAGGGATACTGCGTGACGTTTGGATTGTGTGCCCACATCCAATCCGGATGATCTTCCGTCGCAATCTTCTGTGTTCCACAAGTAAGATTATCAACCAGTGCCTTTTTGTCGATTGCATAGGCGATCGCCTTACGAACTCGGATATCGCTCAGCGGTCCGCGGCTTGTGTTGAACAGAACGCCTTCGTAGCCATCCACGGTGCTAAACGGAATGGTGATGCCGCTGATGCCTTTGAGTTGGTTACATGTGTTTGGCGACGCCTGGAACATCCAGTCGATGTCGTGGGTCTTGAGTTCGTTGATGGTGGTGTTCTCATCCGGAATGATTTTTATGATGACCTTGTCCAACTTGGGCTTGCCCATGAAGTAATCATCGTTGCGGACCATCGTGATGTGGTCGCCGCGCACCCATTCAGCAATCTTGAACGGTCCAGTACCCACCGGCTCGCCGTTGAAGGGCAGGTTGTTGATGTTGGGATATTTGGCCAGCAAATGCTCCGGGACAACCCAGATCGGATTATCGCTCTCGGCAAAGAGCGTATTGACGATCGGTGCGTATTTCTTTTTAAGATGGAACACGACCGTGTGCGCATCCGGGGTATCGACGCTCGTAACTTGGTCGTAGCCGTTGCGCGACGTGGTGTTGTTGGCCGGATTCATGACCGCTTGCCAGGAGAACTTGACATCTTTGCTCGTGAACGGAACGCCGTCATGCCATTTCACGCCCTTGACCAAGTGATAGGTGACGGTCAATCCGTCCTTGCTGATGCCGCCGTTCGCTTCGGTGGGAACGGGGTTGGCGAGATCAGGCAAGGGGTTGCCTTTGGGGTCGGCGGTGACGAGGAAGTCGAACATGAATCCAGCGATCATGCCGTCAGTCGTGTTCGACGCGAGAATCGGATTGAGATTTTTCGGCTCGCTCTGAATCGCCACGCGCACGATGCCTGGTTGCGTGCCGGCGTTCGTACCGCCCCCCGTAGACGAAGAGGTGCCGACCTTAGTGCAGCCGGCGAGCAGCGCCCCGAGCGCAAAGAGAGCGAGCAATTTTCTCAAATGAATGATCCTCCTTAAAATAGCAACGCACACAATGTGGCGGGGCGCCCTAAAAAAATCAAGCGCGAGGAAACGCGCTTGAACTGGTTTCTAAACGGCTGCTTTTGGTCCTTTGGAAGAGACCGGATCGAACCGTTCGTGACGCCAAGTGTAGCTGCCGAGCCCCTGAGTTGCCGTCCGTAATTCGGTGATATAGCGCGCAAGCTCGACTTGAGGAACGTCGGCCTCGACGGTGTCGATACCGGGCTGCTCGGATGGGTTCATGCCCAGAATCTGGCCGCGCTTGCCGGTGAGTTGCTGGATGACGGCCGAGGTGTAATGGGTTGGAACGCGGGTGTGCACGCGAACGACCGGCTCGAGGACGACCGGGTGGCACTTGGGGACTGCGTCGCGCATGCCCATGGCCGCTGCGGTCTTAAAGGATTGCTCGCTTGAGTCGACGCTGTGATACGAGCCGTCGAAAAGCGTCACATGAATATCGGTGATCGGATGGCCGCTAGGCCCTTTGAGCAGCGCTTCGCGCACGCCCTTTTCAACTGCCGGGAAAAACTGCCGGGGGACGACGCCGCCGACAATTTTCTCTTCGAAGGTGACGCCGTGCCCACGCTCGCGGGGTTCGACCTTGAGCCAGACATCGCCGAACTGGCCGTGCCCGCCGGTCTGATGTTTGTAGCGCGAATGCACCTCCGTACCGGCCGTTATTGTTTCTTGATAGGGAATGGCAGGCGGCTGCATTTCAATTGCGACGTTGTATTTGCGCGTGAGGCGTTCGACCGCGGTTGAGACATGTTGCTCGCCATTGCCCAGAAGTTGAAGCTCGTTCGTAAACTCCGCTCGCTGTAGACGCAGCGAGGGATCCTCATCTAAGATGCGTGCCAGCATTTGCGAAATTTTCGCTTCGTCCAGCCGCTCTTTGGGACGAATTGCGATTGCAAACATCGGCTCGCTCGCGGGAACGCGCGGAAGAAGAATCTTCAAGCCCTCGCTGGTCAGTGTATCGCCCGTGTGCACCGTTTCGAGACGCGCAATTGCGACGATCTTCCCGGGGCCGGCGGATGTCACGGCTTCTTGCTTTTTGCCCTGCAAGCGGAAGAGACCGGCGCAGCGTACTTTCTCACCGGCGCGCGAGATATTCGTCAGGGTTGCATCCGCTTTGAGCGTACCGGATAGAATCCGCACGACCGAGAGCTTACCGGATTGTGGATGAATGAAGGTTTTGATAACGTGCGCGATGACCGGTCCGTCGGGCTTCGGTTCGATTGGGCGGCCTTCGGCATCGACTTGCGCTGCGTCCAGGGGGGACGGGAACCATTTCTCGATGGCGTTGATGAGCGCTTGCGTGCCGAAGCCCGGTAAACCGGCGGCGAAGAGCACCGGAATGATTTGATCGTGCGAGCATTCCTCGCAGAGATCTTTTTCAATCTCTTCTAGCGGCGGCTCGACGCCATCCAGGAGCTCTTCCATCAGATGATCGTCGAAATCGCTGAGCGCTTCAAGCAGAGCGCCTCGCGCGGTTTCTGCTTCGGCCCGCATGCCCTCGGAAATCTCTGCAAGCTTCTGGGCGGTGCCTTCAAACGTGTACGCCTTCAGTTCCGCAAGATCGATGAATCCTTTGAAATCTTCCGATGTGCCCAGTGGAACCTGTTCGGCAATGACGTGACGCCCATAGACGCGCTGCAATTCCGCGAGCGTTCCGGGAACGTCGCTACCCGGACGGTCGAGCTTGTTGATAACGAAGAGATGCGGCAGTTTTCGCGATTCGATGAAATCGACCAATGCTTGCGTATGCGCAATGCGGCCGGGATCTGCTTCGATGACGACGACAACGGCATCGGCACCGGAAATCGCGAGCTTCGTCTCTTCGGTAAAGTCGATGAAGCCCGGACAATCGATTATCGTTACATCGATGTCGTGGCACATGGCATGTGCAAAGCCCACGCAAGTAGACTGTGCGTGGGCTATACATTCAGGTTCGTAGTCCGTTGTCGCCGTGCCTTCGGTCACCGTGCCTCGCCGCGCGATCGCCCCGCAGTGTGCGAGGATGGATTCTACAAGAGTGGTTTTACCGGCATGGTGAGAGCCGACGAACGCAATATTCCTAACGCGCGAAATGTCTGACATTCCACAAGACTCCTAGCGGCGTTTTGGCGCAGTTTTTTTCTTTGGCGTTACTTTCTTGGCGGGCGCTTTCTTGAGCGCAGGTTTGGCCTTGCCCGCGGCCTTTTTTTGCGGGACGGGCTTCTTCGCCGGAATCTTTTTGATTTGCTTCTTCGCCGGCGCAGGCTTGTTTGCGGCCTTCTTTACCGGCGCTTTCTTGACCGCGGCCTTCCTTGGGGGCGCTGCCTTCTTTGCCGGCGCGGCCTTCTTTGGGGGCGCGGCCTTCTTTGCGGGCGCGGCCTTCTTTACGGGCGCTGCCTTCTTTGCGGACGCGGCCTTCTTTACGGGCTTCTTGGGCGCGGTTTTCTTGGCGGCGGCAGTTTTCTTCGCGGCCTTCTGCGCGGCGGCTTTCATTTTGGCAGCGGCAGCTTTCGCCTTTGCGGCGGCGGCCTTTTCACGCGCTTTCTCTTTTGCGGCGGCCGCCTTGGCCTTCGCGGCAGCAACTTTTTCGCGCGCCTTCTCTTTGGCAGCAGCGGCTTTGGTCTTGGCAACAAGAGCGCGCTCTTTCTCTTTCTCCTTGGCGGCGAGGGCTTTGAGTTTGGCGTCCGCAGCTGCCACGATTTTGGCTTCTTTCGCTGCTTTCGCGGCGGCTGCTTTCTCTTCGCGTTCGCGAATCTTTTGCTCTTTGGCGGCTTCCTTTGCAGCGCGTGCTTCGGCGGCAATCCGCTCTTTGGTAGTGGCTGCACGCGCTTTGGCGGCCAGCGCCTTGACCTTCGCGTTTGCCTTGGCTTGTTTCTCCGTAATGTGCATCTCGGGCTCGACACCGTCGTTCTGTTCGGTCAGCTCTGCGCGCGAGAATCCGCTGATACTACTGCCGGGAAGCGGCGTTTCTGTAACCGCGGCTTTGCGCTCGAGGTGCTCTTTGGTGGCGCGCAATGCAACGCGCAGAAGACGTCCTGCGACCGGGAAAACCAACTCGTTTATATCCGCGTCATCAAGTAACTTCAAAACGACATCGAATGCGCCGCCTTGGTCCTTGGGGCTGTGTGCTGCCGAGCCGACGGCAATGCCGACGTCTTTGGCCTTGGCCTTCTTGAGCAACCGGCGGTTGGCGTCGAGGAATTTTTTCTTTTGATCTTCCGGGTACTCGCGATACAGAAATCTTGTGTTGAGTTCGATCGCGCGACCGTGCTGCGCACATGCGGCGACGAGCTGGTCTTCATACTTCTCGATATTCGCGGGCCAATGACCGTGTGTCGCTGGAATATAGAAGTGGCCGACGATTTGCCCGGGCAGCTTTTCAATTGCCTCGAGTACCGTAGCCATGTAGAGTTCCCACGTTTTATCGGTCCCAACGTGATCCCAGAGCGAGACGAACTCTTCGTTATCGAATGCCCACGGAAAATCCGCGCCTTTTTCCGGATGCTGGATCGTCAAGAAATGTACGGAACGAATCATGCCATCGGGCTTCATCGCATCGACGATATTCTGAGCATCGGGTCTTGCGCGCGGATCGTTGTCGATCTCTGCGCCGATTGAAAAACGCATGCCCTTGCGCATGCCTTCGGAAACGATGGCCGCGTGAGCAACATCAACTCCTGCCGTTTCGGCTGCGCCATAAAGGTCGCCGGCTTCGGCCAACTTGAGCGCGCGTCGAACCAGACTGACTGCGGCGGGATCTTCGAACGTCAAATAGTTGATATGGTCGGAGACCATCATGAAGCGCGGTGAGCCGCGGCGGCAGGCATGATAGAACCAAAGGAAGAGCATCCGAGCGGAATAGGCGATCGGGCGTTCCTCGGCATATGGCTTGTGCTCACCCTTGGCGTGACCGTGAATGTCGGGGATGGCGACGATACGTGGGTCGTTCAGCGTTCTACTTCCTTTACACCACGTGGAATCCACATCTGCGAGCCTGCCGTCGCGCGTTCGCGCGCTGGCTGTGCATGTTCGATCCACGGAATGACCGTTTCCAAAAGAACTTCCATCGAGCGTTTCATGAGATCGAACGACATCGAGGGATGGGTCTCCGCACCGGCTTCGATGGCTTGCGCCGGCAGGTACGGAAAGTGAATAAATCCGGCCAAGACCGGCGGGGCGGCCCTGTCAGTTAGACTGAGCGCTTCGTACAACGCTTGATTGCAGATGTACGTGCCCGCGGAGTTTGAGAGATAGCCGGGGATGGCATTCTCTTTCCACGCCTCGATGATCCGCTCGAAGGGTAGGTTTGAAAGGCGCGCTTCGGGACCACCGCGCGCGATCGCGTCGCCCTTGCGCATGACTCCAACATTGTCGGGCTGGCTGAAATCCAGCACGTTGACCGCAACGCGCTCGAGTCCGATGGCGCTGCGGCCACCAGCCACGCCCATGCAGACAATCAAATCGGGCTGATCGAGCTCGATGGCTTCTTGCAGGCGATCGCGCAGGGACCGCGTTTCCACCGGGAGGATGCGTGTGACGACAAGACGCCCGGATATGAGGCGTCCTTCGAGACTGCGAGCGACGAGTTCACTCGGGTTGATTTTATGGCCGCCGAACGGCTCAAACCCAGTGATGAGGACATGCTTAGCCACGTTCCGGCTTGTTAAAGAAGACCCATGAATCTCCCTTGGTTCCTTTTGTAGTCTCTTCCGACATCCTGTCTTTTGCGCGAATGACGGAGCCCGCTCCGAAAGAGCTACAAAAGGAACCAAGGGAGTTGCGTGGGTCTCAAAGGGAAATAAAAAAGGCCGCCCTGCGGCGGGCGGCGGACTTAGGTGGTCTGTTTTCTGATGAAATGCGAGCTAGGAGCTCGCACCTCCAATCATCGTTTTATCTAAGCATTTACTACAGTCACTGTTTACGATGATCACCTCCCTTAGGTCCGTCTGTTAACCTCCGCTATCTCTAGTTTGGAGGGGCCGCGGACGTCTTACAAGACATGCCGTTCGCGCCGTACCGGGGCGGAGCCCTGCACCGCTCTGAGATGCCTGGCTAGATCTTGTTTGCCCGGTAGCCTTCCATCTGTAAGATGCGGGCTTTCATTTCAATGCCGTATCCGTAGTTGTGGAGCTTTCCGGCAGAATCGACCACGCGGTGGCACGGGAAAAGCAATGGAATGGGATTGCGGGCCATGGCCTGACCGACCGCTCGTGCCGCATTAGGACGGCCTATGGCTTCTGCGACCCAGGCGTACGAACGCACTTCGCCCGGCGGAATTTTTGCCGCCGCCTGGAGCGCCTCTTGCTCGAAGGGGGTGAGATCGCTTAAGTCGACGTGAGAATCATCGAATTTCCAGGTATCGAAAAAAGAACGAATCGTATCGAGCAGCCACCGCGGAGGATCGGTATTGACGACTTGGCGCCGCAAGCGCTTCTCAACTTGTTCGCAGATTTTTGCGACGCCTTCGCCGCGGCATATCGCAATGAAGGTGATTCTGTTTTCTTTAAAACCCACGTAGAGTTTGCCGATCGGAGACACGACCGTAGCGAGCTGGACCGGATCGATTCGAGATTTTGTGCGGATATCGGCAATGTGTTCAACAACTTTTTTGGTTAAATCGCACGATGGTTCGGGAGTGGCAAGAGACGACAGGCAGAACGCTACGCCTTCGCACTCTTCATAGAGTTCCTGACACGGCGGACAACTCTGTAAATGCAACTTGACGGCATCACGTAATGAGGGCATACCCTCAGTGCGCAACTCGTCCCACAGCGCTTCTACTTCACGACAACGCATGCAGACTAGCTCCTTGAGGAATAATTCGGCCGATTTGGGGACCGAGAATGCGGCGTAGAATCCGGACGGCGCGGTGAACGTGCGATTTCACCGTTCCGATCGGTTGGTTAAGAATCTCGGCAATCTCCGGATGGCTGCGTCCTTCAATAAAGCGCAGCGTTGCAGCAGCCCGCAGATGCATCGGTAGTTGGAGGAGCGCTTTTTCCACAAGCACCATGTCAGCGTCGCGTTCCACGATGGCTTCCGGCTGGGGTGGGCCTTCGCTTGTCGCGCGCAGCAAGGCGTCCGGATCGGCAAGCGCGTCCAGAGCCACGTTAGTCGGTTTCTTCGACCGTAGGCGGTTACGGGTGACGTTGAGGGTGATTGTATAGAGCCAGGGCTGGAGGCGCAGTTCCGCCCGTTGTTCGGACGACATCTTACCAAGGGCCCGGTACGCGCGCACGAACGCATCCTGGACGATCTCCTCCGCGTCTTCGCGGTTGCCGGTCATGCGCAGCGCAAAGCCGTAGAGACGACGCTGATAATCATCGACAATCGATTCGAAACGCTCGGTGCTTGGCGCGGGTTTCTGCGTCTTGGCTTTGGGTGCGGGTTGGACCGCCGGTGACACGGTAAACTCCCTCAGGAGTGGTGCGAGCACGCTCATACGCTTGCCCCAACACGGCTCCTCGCGGTAAAGGTTTCACACGGAGCTCGCAGGTCCCTCAAACAGCGCGGGGAGAACCTTGCCCTATGACGCCAGACGAGGGCAAACACGATTTCGAAAACCGTTCGGCGCGGGATGCTGCCGGGCGGTTTTTTATTTGCGACCCCGCTACGCGGAAGGGGACACGATGATAGAAACCGCCATCGAAACAACGGAAATTACCTTCGATGCATATACCATTTGCAGCTTCGTTCCGACACTCGCTTCAACGCGAGCTATCCCCTTGCTGCTCATCGGGTATCGTCACGGCCAAGATCCGTCGTTCGTGTGGCTCGTTCCAAAAGAAGGCGTTAGTCCCGCGGGACTAACTGAAGATCCGTACTATGCAAAAGTGCTGCGAGATCCTCATACCTACTTCACCAAAAAACTGAATAAGTATATCGAAGAAACGGGAAGCGTAAAACGCGGAATCGAGATGCTCATCAATTGTCATCAAAACCATCTCGCGTTTACCGAATTCGTTCACATGGACGAAGTGCCGTTCTCGCATCCCATCGAAGTGGAACTCGTCGGCGCCTTATAATCGTGCAGGACTAATGCGTGCTGGCTTCTTTGAGAGCCGGTGAAGCGCTATCCGCCCGTATCGAACGCTTATAGACGATCGAGACGGGCGTTGCTTTTTTCGGGTCCTGCAGGTTACCGCTGATAGTAAGCGTGGCATCCAGCGCCAGCAATAAGGCCGTATCTGTTTGGTAGTAGGCGGTGCCGCGCATGTGCATCGTGCCGCTCAGGGTCATAGCCGGACGGTCTGGGAGGGGGCCTTGCATCGGTCCCTCCGCCTGGAAGTTCACGCCGATCGCGCGCTGGTTTGCGACCGTCGCGAACTGTCCGCGGCTCAAATAGCCGTGGAGGGTTCCGCCGGTTATGGGCGACGGAAAATCAAACGGGATGCGGCCGCGGAGGCGGGCCAGATCGCGCAGGGTCGGCAAGTCGAGCTGAACCGAAAACGGTTGGTTGAGAACCGTAAGGTAATTCGGGTCCGCGTTGGCTTCGTCACGTTGCTCCCCGCTCGGCAGCATGAGAGCATCGAATGAGGCCTGAGCCGGAGCCGAGCCCGTCTGGTCCGATCGCGTATACCGCACGTGCGCGCTAAAGTGTTTGCCGGAGCCCGCCCGGGTCACGGTCAATGTCTGCTTGCCGCTGTAACTGATCCGGGTTTGTAATTCGTGGGCGCCGATTTGGTAGCGGTCCGTTCCGGCAATAGAATAACGTTGGTCGGCCGGAGCAGGGCTGCCGAGAGCGAGGATCGCCATCCAGGAGAGCAGCGGGAGAGCCAGGCGGGTAATGGTGATCGCTCCGTTTCTATTCTGTTGTGACAGTTCAATTATGCCCGAAAAGAACTTGCTTGTAACTAAGATTGGAACTCTCTATACACGTTCAACGGTTAATATGCCGATAACGTTTGTAAGGGACAGGGCCAGCGTGCGTTACCACGTTCCAGGGAGACCGGTCCGCTTGAGAATCTGGGTATATAACTAGTCATGGTTTCCGCCCGAATCGGTGCGCTCTGCCTGGGACTCGGCATGGCATTTACGTCGACCGCTGCCCTGGCGTCCCCAAAAGCCGACGGCCCGCCCTCCGAGCGGGCCGCTGCCGTTGCTGTAACTCTTCAACGCATCTACCAGACCGCGTATGACGAAGCGTACAGCCGGCACGCAATTATCCAGCAAGACGGCACGACCTTCGTTTCCACGGGCGACATCAACAACGAGTGGCTGCGTGATTCAAGCGCGGTTATGAAGCCCTACATTGGGCTCTCTCTGACCGACCCCGACGTTGCCAAAACCATGCGAGGCGTCATCGTCCGTCAGGCACGTTACATACTGCTCGACCCCTACGCGAACGCGTTTACGCTGGACTATCACGTCGCGGAGCGCAAGTTCGAGATGGATTCACTCCTCTACCCCATTTGGTTCTCTTACCTGTATTGGAAGGCAAGCGGAGACCGCTCGATCTTTACTCCTGAGGTGCAGCGCGCATTCACGAAGGTGATGGCCACGCTGCGGATCGAGCAGCACCATGCAGTCCGCTCGCACTATCGTCACCCGCAGCTTGGCTACAACGGGGAAGGCAGCCCGGTCGGCTATACCGGCATGGTCTGGACCGGGTTCCGGCCCTCGGATGATCCGGCGCGCTACCAATACAATATTCCGGATAATATGTTTGCCGTGGTCGTGCTTCGGCATCTGAGCGAAATCGCGCGCTCGGTGTATCACGACAACCAAATGGCCGTCAACGCTTGGGGGTTAGGCAGCGAAATCCAGACCGCAATCGAGCAGCACGGTCAAGTCAATCTGCCGCCCTTCGGCCGCATCTATGCCTATGAAATTGACGGACTCGGCCATGCAAATCTGATGGATGATGCGAACATTCCATCGCTTCTTTCCATCCCGTACTTCGGGTATGTCGGCAATCGCGATCCCGTCTACAAGGCGACGCGTGCTTTTGCTCTTTCGGATCGCAATCCGTTTTTCTATCGCGGCAAGGTGGCTGCCGGCATCGGAAGCCCGCATACGCCACACGGCTACATCTGGCCACTCGCACTTGTCATGCAGGCGCTGACATCATCCGATCAGGCGGAGATCAATCAAACGCTCGACTACATCGCGCTCTCAGACGTGGGCGATCACCGTCTGCACGAATCATTTAATGCCGATTGGCCCGAATCATACACGCGCGATGATTTCGCGTGGCCGAACGCACTGTTTGCAGAATTAATGATCAGCCACCAGGGCCTCATTCCTGCCTTTATGCAATCGGCGCGCAATCAAGCTATGAAATAGTTTCGCGCTCCCGCGCGAGACAGTCGAAATACACCACGGTTGTCAGTACCGAAAGTGGCGCAACAAAGAGCGTCTGGAGCGGGACGCTCGCAAAAAAAATCGCGCCGCGAACGTGTTTGAAGTCCAGCCATTGTTGGAGCATAATCGCGACCAGTACCAGGGTTATCTGAAAGACAGCCAAGAGCACGATGCGCAGCATGTTTCCATTTTGCCATGCAAGCGTAATACTGCGCATGAACGCGAGCGGAATCTGCAGAAAGGCGTTACGCTGCGCCTCGATACTGGCATAAACATCCGCAAAAATAAGCGTCGAGGTTAATAAAACGGTCAAAACTCCCATGAATGTGCCCGATGCGTCGCCGGAGAGCATCCCAAACGTCCCGTCCGCAAAGGCGTACGAGAAGATGAAGTCGATTAAAATGACGGCCCAAACGCGGCCGAAGGCCCACGCGAGGATCTCCCGCATGGGAAGTTCTGCCTCCCGAAGATCCAACGCGCAGCGAATGTTGGCGATGGTGGTGATGATGGGCGGCAAAAGCAGTCCCGCGAGGTTCGCGCCGGTAATACCGCGCACGGCAAAGTAGACGATCGCTTGAAGAGCAATCGTCAGCATCGTCACCACCGCGAAGAGTTGGAAATGACGCGCGGTAATTTCAATCGCCCGGTCAACGAGCACGCCCAGGGACGCGGGGGCAGACGTTTCTTTAGAGTTCGGATCCAAGAATCTCAGATCGTATTCCGCTACGCGAGCCCCTCGCCAAGAAGAAACGCACAACGGCGCAGCCCGCGCAGACCACAACATCGGAGGGATTGACGAAAGTGCGGCCGTCGACATCGACGGTGAAGTGGCCGGCCGAGAGACCTGCGAGCGTGGAGGCGATGGTGCGCTCAACCTTATCGGCCGGCGCACGCTGGCCTTGAGATTCCTTTACGGCAAGCTCCACGACCTTATCGATCCGCATGGGCGTCGCCGCGGCAAATGCTTCGCAGGCCGTCGACGCGACGGCGTGGAGATCCAAAGGGACCTTGACGCGAATCACGCGTACGATTTTAAGCGCGTATCGAGGAGCCGCCTGCCACCGCAACGTACGTTTTCGGCAATGTCATTGTTTGGGACGCACAGTCCGAGCGACGTTGCCGATGCCGCCGATCGTTTCATCTCCAAAATGGATGAGGACGACCTCGCGAAAGACATCGCCGCGCACCAAGCCGCAATGTCCGAGGATAGCCGCAAGGCTCTCGTTGAGAGCATTCTGGACGCCTTCCGCGGACGCGGCGAGTCTTCCGAAGACGTAGCCGAAGCTGCACGCGCCGGTTTAGAAGCCATGCAAAACGGCGACATACCTGCTGTGGCTGCACTTCTACTCTATGTCAACGAAAACACGGGGTTGCTCAAGGAGGCTGCCATGACCCTCATCGAGGAGCACCCGGATTTGGTAGTGCACTTGCCGACCCGTCTCGTCGACGGAATCTCTGCGCGCCTCGCTATTACATGAGCGATGATCGCCCGCGCCGCAGGCGGAGCGTAAGCCCACCGCCGGAAGAACCACGGGGAGCGTTCCCGCTCCTTCCTTTGTTCATTGTCGTGGTTCTGGCGGGACTGGGATTAGGCTACTTGCTCTCACACCATTTCGGAAAGCAGCAACAAGCAACGTCCACGACAACCACGACGACAACGGTCGCCGGCTCGAGGCCGGCGCAGCCGCCTACGAATACGCCTGCTCCAAGCGCGGCACCAACGCAAACGCAATCGGCGCAACCTACGGCAAGCCAATCGGCCAGTCCCAGCCCACCGCCGAAGCCGGCGCCCGCGCCGCGACTGCCTCCGCACCGGATCGCTTTGAATTCCCCGCATCCGAAACCCGTTGTGAAACCATCCGCGAGCCCGGCGGCCATTGCGACGCCCTCACCGAAACCGCGGCCCCCCACCTCTGCACCGCGACCCGTGCCGCCGGCACCGCCCGTGGTTCACACCGCACGACCCGCGACGCCGAAACCCGCAACACCGAAGCCCGCAACACCTAAGCCGGTAGCGCCTCCGGCAACCGGATCGGCGGCTGCATCGCAATTGGCGCGAAACTACCTTGGTGCCCTGATCGGCGGAGATACGGGTACGGCCAATCGTCTTCTCAATCGCGCGGCGGGGTCGTCGGTATTTCCCGAGGAAGGCATCGTTAACCGCACGTCTACGATTACGAACATTCGCTCGAGCGACAACCACGATGGCACGTATAAAGTCGAAGCCGAAATTTCAGGCAGTAACGGCAATTTCTATTGCACCTACCAGACCGCGCACGGGGATGCGGGCGAATATCTGACCGACAACTACTGCATCAGAACGCAGTAACTAGACCTCGGCTCCGATGCCGGTGTTTGCGCGCACGGTGAGCTGCGCAAAGTTCTCTTCAGCCGACGGATCCCTGGCGAGCAACGTTCCGAGGATCGCGGCGATAAAACCGAGCGGCACGGAGATGAGCGCGGGATTATCCATCGGAAAAATCGGCGGCGCTTGTATGAAATGTTTTGCTACCACGTCCGCTGCATCCACGCCCATGATCGCGGGGCTAAGCGCAATGAGCACGAGCGACGAGATCAGACCCGTTAGCATGCCCGCAATGCTGCCGGCGCGGTTAAAGCGTTTCCAGGTCAAGGTGAGTAGAATCGCGGGAACGTTCGCGCTCGCGGCGACCGCGAACGCAAGCCCGACTAAAAAGGCAACGTTCAAACTTTTTAAGTTGATCGCGAACAGAATTGAGATGATGCCGATTCCCGCGGCCGTCAGGCGCGCAACCTTGACCTGTTCGCGTTCGTGGCTAACGCCATTCCGTACGATGTTGAGCCAAATGTCATGTGCGAATGCGGACGACGCCGCGATGGTTAGCCCTGCGACTACTGCAAGGATTGTTGCAAACGCTACGGCCGCAATGAAGGCAAGGAAGAGGTCGCCGCCAAGGCGCTGCGCTAAGAGCAACGCCGTCAAATTGTTGTTGGTCGCGGGGACGATGTATTGGTTCTTTGCCAAGTCGGCGTTGAGCTTTGCTGCTTCGGCCGGGTGTTTAACGATGTATTTTAGAGCTGCCCCGCCGGTGAGATGCACGCCGATATTTTGTTTCCCGACGATGGTAGCCGCACCGAAGCCGAGGAAGGTCGTCATCACGTAGAACGCGCCGATCAACACCATTGCCCAGGCAACGGACGTCCGAGCGGCCTTCGCGGTTGGCACCGTATAGAAGCGCATCAGAATGTGCGGTAAACCGGCGGTACCAAGAATCAATGCCAGGCCCAGCGATATAAGGTTGAGTGCGCCCCAATGTCCATTGTAGAGCAAGCCCGGCTGCATATAGTCTTTGGTTGCGATCACCGCTCCGGCGGCGTTCTTGACCGTACCGTGGACGTTAGCGATTGCATCAAAGAAGTGCCCGAACGAGAAGCCGAAATTAGCCATAACCAGAATCGAGAGCACGAGGGTAGCGCCAAGCAGCAAGACCGCTTTGATGATTTGCACCCACGTGGTTGCGAGCATGCCGCCAAAGATAACATAGATCAGCATCAGGGCGCCGACACTGATAATTGCCGTATTGAAACTCAATGAAGGCACGAGGAGCGTAATGAGTGAGCCCGCGCCGACCATTTGTGCGACCATGTAAAAGAGGGTGATCACCAAGGTCGAGATCGCCGCCACGGCGCGCACGCCCCGGCCATGCATGCGAAACGAAAGAACGTCCGCCATTGTGTACTTTCCGGTATTGCGCAGGGGTTCGGCGACCAACAACAAGACCGTAAGATACGCGACCAGAAAGCCCACTGAATACAGGAAACCATCAAAGCCGTAGAACGCAATCAGTCCGGAAATTCCCAAGAACGAAGCAGCGGACATATAATCGCCGGCAACGGCCCAACCGTTTTGGAAACCGGTGATTCCGCGGTTCGCGCTATAGAATGCGCGCGGCGTTTTATTGCGCGCCGCCGCCCAAGCGGTGATCACAAGTGTGATCATCACGAAAATGACGAACATGACCAAAACGTTGCCGGTCACTTGAACTCCCCCCGAATGCTATCGACTACGCCTTGCTCCAGTTCGTCGAAACGTTTTGCGCGGTTGAGGTACAGACCCATGATAAGCCACGCCATTACGAATTGAGAGAGGGCGAACAGGTATGCCAGGCTCAGATTGCCGAGCACCTTGTACGACATCAGCTGCGGATAATAGCCTACGAGGATGGGTAGCGAAAAATAGTAGACGACAAAAATAACGGTAGCCGGGATAATGAAGCCGCGTTTTTGCTTGACGAGGTAGCGGAATTGCGGCTCGTCCTCGATGCGCTGCCAGTCAGTGGCTGTAAAGTGATGATGAGCCTCGGATGAACCTGGAGTCTGCACATCGCCCCCTAATTAAAAACAAGCTGCCCTATACAGGGGCAGTTTTTGCTTCAGGCGCCACGGCTCCCCTTACGGAGACCAACAAGCGGCCGCACATCATTACCGATGAGTAACTCCACGGCAAGCGCCGTGACGAAGGCGATGATCTGGTAGGTCGTATAGCGGTCGTACTCCTTCTCGGGCAGCGAGAGAAAAACCAGCGCAATCGAGACCCCTAAGAAGATGAGCCCGATAAAGAAGCGCAGGATGCCCCGGAGCAGGCTCCGCGGCAAACGAGCCGCTGATATTGCATCCGCGAGAACATGCGCGGGCGAGCGCGTGCCGATGTCCCAAATGATCAAACCGACTGAAGCGCACAAAATCGCGCCCACCAGATGACCGAAGTAGCCTAGGATTCCTGTGGCCACGACGCGATCTCTCCGAGGACGGCGCTCTTTAGCACCTTGAGACCGAGCATGGCGCACTTCATGCGCGTAGGGCTAATTCCGATACCGACATTCTCAAGGACGGCTTCTTGCGGAAGCCGGACGATATCTTCGAGGCTCTTGCCTTTGACGGTCTCCGTCAACATCGAAACGGAGGCTTGGCTAATTGCGCAGCCTTTGCCGGAGAAACGAATGTCGCAGACCTTACCGTCTTGCACCTGCAAGTCGATGCGAATCTGATCGCCGCAAAGTGGATTCACATCTTCAGCGGAAGCGTCAGGATTTTCGAACTTACCAAAATTTCTCGGATTGCGATAGTGATCGAGGATGTACTCTTTGTAAAAGTCGTCCATGTTGAACAGGCAGTCCAGTTTAAAAGGCGCTGCGCCTAGCTCCGCGCCCCCCATCGTAAAACGATGGGGCCCCCGAGCTATGGAGCCCGGGACGCGTTGTGAAAGAATGAGCATTCCCCGTGGGGGCTCCAAACCATGTTATCTTGGCCGCAAACTTCATTATAGTTTGAATATTGTGGCGGCTTTTTCGAGCCCCGAGACGAGCGCATCCACGTCGGCTTCGGAGTTGTAGATGTAGAAAGAGGCGCGCGTGGTCGCGGGCCATCCCATCTTTTCCATCAGCGGCATCGTGCAATGGTGGCCTGCGCGCACGCAAATCCCTTCCACGTCGAGCAGCGATGCCAGATCGTGCGGATGGATATCGGCAAAGTTGAACGATAGCACATCTGCAATTTTATCGGGGTCTTTCGGTCCATACATCACGAGGCCGCGCCTCTGCAGGGGCTCGAGCGCCTGCAACGTGTACGCCATGAGGGAGCGCTCGTGCGAGCGGACCCAGTCCATGCCGATACCTTGCAAATAATCAACCGCGGCGCCGAGACCTATCGCATCCGCAATGTTGCTGGTGCCGGCTTCAAATTTCCACGGCAGTTCATTAAACGTGGTTTTCTGATAAGTGACTTTGCGGATCATGTCGCCGCCGAAGAGAAAGGGCGGCATTGCATCGAGCAAGGCGCGCTTTCCGTAAAGGAACCCGATGCCGGTGGGCCCGCACATCTTGTGTCCGCTGGCCGCGAAGAAATCGACGTTCAGCGCCTGCACGTCCACGGGCATATTCGGAACGGACTGCGCGCCATCGACTAAGACCACCGCGCCCGCAGCATGCGCTTTTGGAATAATTACATCGAGCGGCGCAATCGTGCCAAGCGTGTTGCTGACGTGTGAGAGCGCAACGAGCTTGCAGCCTTCCAGCAGCACATCGAGATCGTCCAACACGTGCAGGCCGGCGTCGTCGATCTTAATGAAACGCAACGTCGCTCCGGTTTTTTGGGCGAGCAACTGCCAAGGAACCAGGTTCGAATGGTGTTCCAACTGGGTGGTGAGGATGGCATCGCCTTTTTTGAGGTTCTGCATTCCCCAAGAGTAGCTAACAAGATTGATCGCTTCGGTTGTATTGCGGGTCCAGATGACCTCGGCATCTTCGGCAGCGTTAATGAAGCGCGCGACCTTCGTGCGCGCTGATTCAAATGCGTTGGTGGCGCGCTCGGCTAGTTCGTAGACGCCGCGGTGGATGTTCGCGTTATCGTGCTCGTAGTACGACACAAGGGCGTCGATTACGGCCTTGGGTTTCTGCGAGGTCGCCGCCGAATCGAGATAGATAAGGCGCTTTCCACGACTCGTGGGATTTGCGAGCATCGGAAAATCCGCAACGATGCTTGCGAGTTTGGGATCTTGGGTGGTCGATCGCATCGGCGACTGGATCACTCCGAGAACACTTTCTTCTCGAGCGCGGAGCGCAGGCGAGCGCGTAAGGCGTCCCCTGGAAAACGCTCGAGTGCCGGTTCAAAGAAGCCAAGCGCGATCATGCGCTCGGACTCGCGCCGGTCGAGGCCGCGGCTCGTCATATAGAAAATTTGTTCTTCATCAATTGCGCCGACGGTTGCGCCGTGAAAGGCCTTGACATCGTTTGCTGCGATCTCGAGGGCCGGCACGGAATCGATGTGCGCGGTCTTTGAAAGAAGCAAGGCGTCGTCGCGCAAGCTGGCGTCGGTACCGTGCGCATTCGGATGGATGCGAATATTTCCCAGATAGCGCGCTTGCCCGTGGCCTACCGCCGCGGATTTAATGAGCGTTTGCGACTGCGTGCTGCCGCTGCGATGATCGACCGTGGAAATCATGTCCACGTGCTGGTCCCCGCAGGGGAAGAAGATTGCCGCCACATTGGCGCTTACGCCGGGCTGGTTGAGCGTAACGTCGATCGATGAGGCCGAGAGTTGGGCTCCGAGTTCAGCAACGGCCCACGTGAGGGTGGCATCCTTGGCCGGCAACGCAACGCGCGTTGCGAGCGTCTGCGCGTCTTCGGGCAATTCTTGGATGGCGGCATAAGTAACTTGGGAGCTTTCGCCGCAAACAATCTCCGCCACGGCTGCGCTAACAATTCCCGCGTCATTCGAAGAAAGTTCCTCGATGATGGTGCATTGTGCGCCTTTGCCTAGCACAACCAGCGTGTAGGGGAATGCTGCGCCGCTCTTGGGCGAATAGCGAACGACGATCGGTTCGTCGACCGCAACATCATCCGGAACGTAAATGAAAGCGCCGCCACTTACGAACGTACGCGTGAGATAGGCGAACTTTGATGGAGACAGGACCAGTGCGGCACCGAAGGCTTTCGAGAAAATCGCTGCGTGGTCGCGTTGGGCTGTCTCCAGATCGCACGTGACGACACCGCGTGCGGTTCCGCCGGAAATCTGCGCGTCATTCGAAGACGGAATGACTTTGAAATCGCTAAAGTCAAGCGTGTCGAGATCGATCTTCCAGTAGCGGCTGGGCCGTTCGCGGCCGGCTTTGGTCCTCCCGTAGGCTTCGAACGATGCGCGCCGCTCGTCGCCGGAGAGAATTCCATTTTCGAGCGGGGTGAGCGTCTCAGGCACTTGCGCCGATTCCCTCGCGAATTGCTTCGTAACCCTCGCGTTCGATCAGGTTGGCCAGTTCCGGCCCGCCTTCTTTGACGATGCGTCCGTCCATCATAATATGCACGACGTCCGCGGTGATGTGCTGCAAAATGCGCGGATAGTGCGTGATGATCAGAAAGCCGGTGTGGCTACCTTGCGGATCTTCGCGCATGGCTTTCACCGATTCGCCGACCGCGCGCAGGGCGTCGACATCGAGACCGGAGTCGGTCTCATCGAGTACGGCGTATTTGGGACCAAGCACGGCCATCTGCAACATTTCCAAACGCTTTTTCTCGCCCCCGGAAAAACCGTCGTTGAGATAGCGGCCAAGAAATGCCGGATCCATATCCAGCAGATCCATTTTCTCCATAACGAGCGCGCGGAACTTTGCCGGCGGCAAATCGCCCGGTTTAATGGCTTGACGCGTTGCGTGCAAGAAATTCGAAACTTTGACGCCCGGAATCGCTGCCGGATATTGAAAGGAGAGGAAGAGTCCGGCTTTGGCGCGCTTATCGGGCGAGATCGCGAGCAGGTCTTCACCGTTTAAAATTACGCTGCCCGAGGTCACTTCGTAGTTTGGGTGCCCGGTGAGCGAGAATGCGAGCGTCGATTTTCCGGAGCCGTTGGGGCCCATGAGGGCGTGGACTTTGCCCGGCTCGACGGCGAGGTTAATTCCTTTGAGGATTTCATTGCCCGCGACGCTCGCGCGCAAGTCGGTAATACGAAGGCCCTGTTCGGACACGCGTGGTGGTCTCCTAAAGACGAAGTTCTGGGTGCCTTCCAATCGTAGGGGAGCGGCGGGAGAAAGTCAAGGAAAGCCTGGACTATCTTTCCTTTTCGTGGTAGAGTTCCTCGTAGGAATGCAATCCGATCGCTTCTTCCAGACCACCCGCGGCAAAATCGTTGCCGAGCTCCGGCGCCGCCATTCGGCCTCTGCCGTCGATCTCGCGCACGAATTTGGCCTGTCTCCGAATGCCATCCGCCAGCAGCTCGTGGTTCTCGAACGGGATGGCCTTGTCGTTGAGACTTCCGTGCGGCGCGGGCCTACCAAGCCCACGTATGAATTCTCGCTGACCGCTGCGGCCGAAAAGCTCTTCCCGCAGCAGTACGATAAGATGCTCTCTGCAGTGTTGCGTGAAGTGCGCGAGCAGAACGGAACCGATGGCATTAACAAAATTTTTGCAGGCATCGCTAAGCGCGCGGCCGAGCAAACCAACTCCAGGGC
>JBHEMH010000027.1:0-29109 GCA_046262675.1 Vulcanimicrobiaceae bacterium | reverse complement strand
ATCCACAAGTCAACAACGTGCTGAACTTTGTTACGAACGCGATCGTCGCGCAGCTCGTTGCTTCAATCGGCACCGCAACAAACGGCAGTTCCCCGTTCACGGCGCCCCTCACATGGGTGGCCTACGATGGGGACGGAGCGGTCATCGTCGGCCGGTACGACATGCCGCTGAGCGTTAACGATCACGATACGACCACTGCGACCAGTGTTGCTACGTCCGACGGGGGCGGAAATCTCAATGGCTCGAGCAGCACCGCAACCTTTACCTACACGGGTGCGGCTGCCGCAACGACCCTCGATCTTCAAACGACAAGTTCCAACTCCGTAAACTATACGGGCGGCGCTCCGATTGACGTTCCGCTACAATGGACGCCCCAGGCCGCTACTGCGATCAACCCAGGAATTCAGAGTATCGGTTGGTCAACCACGGCGGCGCTGGGTTATAACAACGCGCAATTTGGGACTTGGAATGTACCACCCGGACCAGAACCGGCGTTTCCGGCAGTAGCATTTACGGCCACTGGCGGTACCGGGCCCTATACGCTTACACCGGGTTCGACCTGCCACGCGGCCGTCAATGGGAACGGTACGTCACCCAATTTCACGCTAATCCCCGTCATGGGCGCTACTGCCCTGAATGTGCCGGGATGCACGTTTACGGTTTCCGACAGTGCCTCGCATTCGGCGGCGATTGCGGTTACCGTCAGTCCCTAGCTCCTCATAACACGCAGCAAGAAGAAAGAGCCCGATGTAGATCGGGCTCTTTTCCTTGCTGCAAATCTTTTGGTTAGCGGTTGGGAATTACCGGCCCGAACTTCGCGTACCAGTCGGATGAAGCTGCCGCCGTGGCGAGTTCGGAATCGATCGCGGGAATGTGGACAATCTTTGTGAAGTGGTGCCACATGCGCATCACGCGCACGACGTAATGCTGCGTTTCGTTAAAAGGTGGAACGCCGTGGTAGCGCGCGACGGCCTTGGGACCCGCGTTGTAAGCAGCGAATGCGAGTTGAAACTGATTGGAATGATTTCCATATTTTGTAATCAAGCCGCTCAGGTAATGCGCGCAGCCGGATAAATTTTGGTCGGCATTGTGTGGATTGACTCCGAGGGTGCGCGCCGTTCCGGGCATCAGTTGCCCGAGACCAAGGGCGCCAACGCGCGAGCGCGCCGAGGGACGCCAGCGCGATTCAACCGTTACGAGCGCGATCAGGAGGTTCGCATCGATGTTCCAGCGTGCTGCATTGATGAGTACATGCTGGGCGAGATCGCGGCTTTGCGACTGCTGCAGACGCGGATTGATCTTGCGCAGCACCCGTGCGTATACAGACACGCCGGGGGCGGGCGCGGCGGCAGCTCGCGCTGGAACGCACGAAAATGCCGAGAAAACAAAAAGGGCGACGCCGATAAGCGCTGCAGATTTACGCATACAGAGAGTGTCGGTCTGCGCCAGGGAAAACTTAGGAAGAGAGGGCGGTTGCCTGCCTGTGGGCTAGATAACGGCGCAGGGGGACGACTTTTCCTTTTTTCACCGCTGTGGTGACGCCGGCGGAGCGCAAGATCGTCATGGCTTCGTCGCGTTCTCCGCGGTCGATCGCGTCCTGTGCCAGGCGCGTCGCGATCCAGCAAAGCGAGCTCTTGATGAGCTCTTCGGTCCCGTCGAACCACTCGCAGCGGTTCAAAAACGAACGGTCCGCTTTGAGCGAGTTTAGATAGAAGCGTGAAAGGCTCAGCCGTTCCATGTCGCTCAAACGCTCTTTGCGCGCCAACGCTTCGGCCTCCCAGATGTCGATGCGGGCAGTGGGTGAGAGCTCGTACCCTTTATTGGTACTGGCAATGATACCGGCGCCAAGCCGCCTGCGCAGGCGATGCACGTACACCTTTAAAGAAGAACTGCGGGAGGCATGAGCGTCTGGCCACAGGAGCGGAATCAGTTGATACGATGGCCACACCCTGGGACCCAGTGCGAGTGCGCATATGAGCGCGAGTTCGCGGGGTGGCAAATCGAGAAGTCTTCCATCTTGGCTCGCCGTGGCACAGAGAATATCAAGGTCGATCACCCCTTTAGTAAAGCAAGCGGCGGTTACAGTGGGGTTACAAAATGGGGCTAGCGAACTCCCTGGCGGATGAGCCGCTACCGCAACATGAGCCCGGCGAAAAAACGGTATCTTTTGATTGGAACCGTGCTTTTTTTTGTCGTCATGTTCGGCTTGATCGCGTGGTCCTACATCGTGGCGGAAAGTAGGGTTCATTAATGAAGCTCGAAGGAACGGGCAAGCTCTTGCGGATTTTCGTAGGCGGGAGCGACCGCCACGGTATCCAGCCCCTTTACACTGCGATTGTGGAAAAGGCACGCGCATTCGGTATCGCCGGTGCAACGGTTTTTAAAGGGATCGAGGGGTTTGGCGCCCATTCGGTCGTCCATGCTGCGCGGGTGTTCGATTTGTCCACCGACTTGCCGGTGCTTATTGAAATCGTCGACACGGAAGAAAAGATTCGCGCATTTCTCCCGGAGTTGGATCCCATCGTTTCCGAGGGCCTCATGACGCTGCAGACAATCGAGGTGGTCCGTTACATGGCCGGCGAACCAAAAAACGGATGAATACCGGGCTTGCACTGATCGCTGTAGGCAGCGGCGGAGCCCTCGGCGCCGTCCTGCGCTACCTCGCAACCGCCTTTTTTACGCAGCGATACGGTCCCGGTTTTCCTTTCGGGACGCTGTTCGTAAATATGACGGGATGTCTGCTCATCGGCATCCTGGCCGAAGTCATTCAGACGCGTGCAATGGAGGCGGCCCCATTCGTACGGCTCTTTCTTCTTGTCGGAGTCCTCGGCGGGTATACGACATTCTCAAGCTTCGCATATGAGAACGTGACCTTACTTTCGGAAGGCGCCGCCGGCCTGGCGCTGGTCTATGCGGCGGGAAGTGTTCTCGGAGGCACCGCGGCGACATTCGCAGGTATTGTACTTGTGAGGCTGCTCCCCTAGCCCGCTGCTAAGATTCCTCGGTAGGCGCAAGCGGCACGAGCGCCTTTTGGATCGCGGCCAAATGTTCGTCGGCCACCACCAAGCGCGTGCGCACGGAGCTACTTTCGGAAATTGCTTTATACAGCGACTGTAGCTCTTGACGCACGACCGACAAGCGCTCTGCACTATCATGCAGCTCCTTCGCTTGCGTTTCCAAGGTTTTCGCCAGTTTCATAAAATTGCCGCCGCGTTCCAGTTCGTCGCGCAGCGTGGTCGCGAATTTTGAGAGCGCATTTGCGACGCTGGTGCGCTGCGGGTCCGCAATCTCGGGGAGTTCGCCAATGACGGTTTCGCACAGCGAGACGAGCGACGCATCGAGCATGCGCGTGATAGAGAGCAGTTGGTCGTACGCTTCGCGCCTTCCACTTGACATCGGGCGCCCTTCGCTATGCCGGCTGCAATAACTTTTGCAGATGGGCGGACGGCTGCGCATCGAGTTCCCGAGCCAGCGCTTGTTTATAGCGATTGAATTCCGTCTGAGCCGCGAGGGGGCGGCCCGCCGCAAGATGCGCTTTGATCGCGATCTCACGCGCTTGTTCATCGCACGGATCGCGATCGAGAATGGCGCGAGCCAGCTCTAAAAGCTCCGTAATGGCGTTACGCTGGAAGGCATCCGAGGCGAGAACTGAGGCGGTGCGCGATGCGATCGACGCCATGTGCTCTTCGATTGCGCCAAACCATTCCCACCGCCACACCGGCACATTCCGCCGCCCGTGCAAGCTCTGCAATATGTCCCCTAGTTGGGTGCGATCTCCGGCGCTTAGAAACGGCCGGCGCTCGATCAACCGCAGCAATTCTTCGTGCTCGTAGAGATCGATGCAAACGCGGTCCCGGAAACGATACCCGTCGCGGTCGCAAAGAATAAAATCGGCTGCGACCTTTTCGCGTACGCGGTGAACGTAGACTTTGACGCGATTGAGTGCCGCATCCAAATCGAGGTCCGAGTAGAGGAGTGCCGCAAGCGTTTCGCCCGGGACTGGGCGGTGATGGGTTGCGATCGCGAGGCAAATTTCGAGCTCTCGATTTGTCAACTTGGCGGCAACGCCGTCGACGAGTACGCGGCCCGCGCAAACCTCAATTTGAATTCCCGCAGCGGATATTTCGTCGACGCTGGCGAGTAAAAGCTCGAGAGAGCGTACGATATCGGCGCATCCCAGGGCAGACGTCTCGGCGATCGCGCGCCGGAGTGAGTCGGCGGCTAGGGGGCGGGGGACGGCAGTACGGCTTTGCATGTTCTTATGCTAGCTTCCGGCCGCCCCCCGGACATCGGGGGAAACCCCTAGTTTAGCGGCAGCCTATTTCTTTGCCCAAGCGATGCACCATCCGTTGGGGCTGATCGGGCCTGAAACGAGGCTGCAGGCGCCGTTCCCTTTGTGGCTCTTCGGGGCACGAAAGAAGCGGCAGTTGCCGCATTTCGCGGACCCCTTGGGCTTGTTTTGATACTTAAATTGGGCTTTGCTGCCGGCGTCTGCTTGGCCCGCGGTCCCGGCGACGGCCGCGGCTAGGAGCGGAAGAACGATGAGCCCTTTGAGCGCTTCGGCACGTGAGATTTTGTCCACTGCGGCGTCCTCTCTAGTTGGTTTTTGGGAGCATTCGTGGCTAGCTGCTAACTTCCCATTTCGTACGTGCGGCGGGCTTCTCGAGTTCGATCACGTCTTTCTTGGTAATGCTCAAGAACGCAACGAGTGCGAGGATGGTGAGCAAGAAGATCGCGCTTGTGACCGTCGTGCCGAGGCCAAGCCCGCCATCCGCCTTTGCTTGCGAGAGCAAATCGCCCATCGATGCGCCGAGCGGCCGCGTTAAAATATACGCAATCCAAAACGCCAGTACACCGTTGATTTTTAAAAGATAATACGCAAGCGCGGTAACCGCGATTGCTCCGGCAAACATGAGTACGGAGTTTGCGTAGCCGAGCTTCGAGGCTTCTGCGGCAAGATCACCGGCCGACGTGCCCAGGGCGAACGTGAATAGAATCGCCGGCCAGTAGAACAGCTCGCGTTTGGTTGTCACGATACTATGAACCGAAAGGGTGCGTTCGGAGAGCCACCAGAACAGAAACACGAGTGCCAGAATGCCACCAAAGAGCATCGTGCTTGTTTTGAGTCCCATTCCGAGCTTATCGACAAGCAAGTCGGACGTGAGCGTTCCCACAACGCTGATCAAGACGACGACGATCCAGTAGGCCGCGGGTATGTAGCGGCGCGTCAGGAGTTGCACGATAAGAGCGGCAACGAAGAGCGCGGTCATGACCCACGAGGTAACGACGAGGCCTAAATTGAGCGTCGTGGACAGGTAGTCTGCAAACGTTTCGCCGACCGTCGTTGCGAGCACCTTAATAATCCAGAAATAGATCGTGACTTCCGGCACTTTGTTGAGCATCTGAGCATACGTCGATTGCTTAACCATATGCGTGCGGTCTTACCCCACCTGATAGGAGGCGACGCACAATCGGCAAATTCCGTAAGCAGGAGGTGTCCTTATAATGACTCGTTTTCTCTCGTCTCTCATGATTCTGGCCCTAACGGGCTCCCTAGCTGCAACGGCCAGCGCCAGCATGACCCATATGAATAAGCCGCATCACGGCTGTGCGGTCGGCCAAACGTACGTGCATGGCTATATGAAGGGCCACAAATACGTAAAGGGCTACTGCCGCAAGAAATAGCGCCAGGACCGAAGTGAAAAAGGCAGCCGCTCAGCGGCTGCCTTTTTTCTTGCTTAGTCTTTGTTCTTGCGCTGGTGGATGATCAGCGCATTGCCTTCCGGATCGGCCGCGAAGGCCATATGGCAGACGGGCGTTTCCATCGGATCGCCGAGCTCCAGGCCCCGGCTGCGAAATTCTGCGACGGCCTCGTGGATATCGTCTACCGCAAACATAAACGCGCCTCCGGTTGCACCGTCGTCGGGTTTCCAAACGCCGAACGTGCTGCCGTCGGCAAGCGTGAACTCCGTCCCCCGCCCGTCCGGATCGGTCTCCGTCGGCACCATGCCCAGAACGTCCCGGTAAAATGCGGTCTGCTTCTGGGGGTCCTTGACCAAGTAGGCCGAGATATCGATGCCCTTGATAATCCCCGTACGCACGGTCGTTGCCGCCGAATTGCTCATGTGTGGTTCTCCTGTCGTAGAAGTTGTTTTGCTTAGCTTACCAAGGGATATATGACACGTAATGTCAGGTTTGCGTGGCGCGGCGGAAAATGAAACAAATTGCCGATGGGCACCGTAAGAAGCTACGATCTGCTCCTTTCTTCTTTCCACAGGAGTCTCTTTATGTTTTCGAAGACCGTCCTTGCGCTCGCCTCAGCTTGCACTCTACTGACGGGCGTAGTGCGCGCGCCGGATGCCCCCGTGGCCCCCAAGGCGACCAATGATGCCATCACCGCCATCTACACCAAAAATTGCACGCTCATCCTGGATCCCACGGACGCAAACCTGAGCGCGATTTTCGCCGAAATGACCCCGGATTACGTCGCGATCGATCCCAAGGGCAAAGAGACGAAGCGCGACGAGGTCGTCGGCATGATGAAGCAGCAGCTTAAAACGTTTCATGGTACCGATTGCAAAAACACATTCGAATCCGTGACATCGCCGGATGCAAATACCGCCGTCGTTATTGACAGCCAACATGTCACCGGCGATCTGCAAGCACCCGACGGCAAGCACGACCTGGATTTCAACGCGAAGTCGCAAGACACGTGGAAGCTCGTCAGCGGAAGCTGGATGAACACGCAGAGCAAAGCTCTTCATGTCGTTATCAAAGTTGACGGATCGGTCGTACAAGACCAGGGCCAGTAATTGTGAATTTCACGCGAGTTCTCATGGCGGCGGGCACCCTTGTGCTCGCCGCTTTTCCTTTATGCGCTCACGCGGACGATCGTCCGGTCGGACAAATGCGGTGGCGTATACTCGGTCCGGCGCTGCCCGAGGGGCGCGCATCGGCGGTAGTAGGCAGCGACGCGCATCCACTGTTGTATTACGCCGGAACGGCCGGCGGCGGCGCATGGAAGACCGTGGACGGCGGCATCTCCTGGCAGAACATCACGGACAGCATTCATGTGGCGTCCGTCGGCGCAATCGCGGTGGATGCACACGACGATCAAACCCTGTGGCTCGGTGCGGGCGAGACCAATCCCCGCAACGACGTTATTCCGGAGAGCGGCCTTTATAAATCGAGCAACGGCGGCCGAAGTTGGAACTCGATTGCATTTCCGGCCGATGCCACCGGCATTTCGCGCATCGTTCTCGATCCAAAAGATTCCAAGCACATTGTGATCGGCGTGCTTGGAAACGCGTTTGGTCCGAGCACCGAGCGCGGCGTGTACTCCTCGTTCGACGGCGGCGCGACGTTCGCAAAATCGCTCTATGTCTCCGATCAGTCAGGCGTAAGCGATCTCGCAATGGACCCGGGCAATCCAAATATTCTGTACGCGGGTATTTGGCATCTCTTGCGGCGGCCATGGGCGATGACGAGCGGCAGCAAGAGCGACGACGGGTTGTATAAATCGATCGATGGCGGCAGAACGTTCAGACAAATCACCGGCGGTGGATTCCCAAGCGCGCCGATCGGACGCATCGGACTTGCCATTGCGCCGTCACTGCCTTCGCGCATTTACGCGCTCGTCGAATCACGGGATGGCGTCTTGTGGCGTTCGGACGATTCCGGCGCAACGTGGAAGTTGCAAAGCAAAGATTCGCTCGCCAATCAGCGCCCATTCTATTTCTCTCATTTGCACGTCTCGCCCACAGAAGCGAATACCGTATACGCGCAGAGCATGTTGCTCGCAACCTCGTATGACGGCGGAGAGAAATTTCGTCTCTCCGCCTACGCGGTGCATTCCGATCTGCACGACATGTGGCTTTCCGCAGACGGAACGCGCATGGCGCTTGCGGGCGACGGCGGTGTATCCACCTCGGTAAACTCCGGCGCGACCTGGTCGAATTCACGCAATATTCCGGTCGGAGAAGTCTACAGAGTGGGCCTCTCCAATACCGCCCCGTACTACGTGTGCGGCGGATTGCAAGACAACAATGCATTTTGTGCCAACGCCTTTTCGGGCAGTCAAGACGGCATCACCAATCGCGATTGGTTTAAGGTCTCCGAGGGTGACGGCGAGTGGGCCGTTCCCGATCCAACGAACCCAAATCTTGTGTGGGCGGATTCTGAAAATGGCGAGATATCCGTGGTCGACCGCCGCTCGCACGATGCGCCCAACGTTCGGCCGTATCGTGGTACGGCAGCCGAAGATTTCGTGCTTGCGCGATCGCGTTACCGGTTCAACTGGCAATCGCCCATTGCTTTTGCGGCCTACGATCCCAAGACGGCCTTCATTGGTTCGAACGTTGTTTTTGCAACGACTGATCGTGGCAAACACTGGACCGCAATTAGCCCCGATCTCACGCGCAATGACAAATCAAAGCAGCAGGGCGCCAAAGATACGGTGACCGCGGATTCATCGGGCGCCGAAAACTACTCGACCTTGCTCGATATTGAAACTTCACCCACGCATAAGGGAGAGATTTGGACCGGCTCGGACGACGGACTGGTGCATGTCACGCTCGACGGCGGTAAAACCTGGCGCAACGTGACGCCGAGGGGGCTGCCCGCCGACAGCGCGATCGAAACCGTTGCCCCCTCAACGCTGGTTGACGGAACGGCGTTCGTTTCGGCAGACCGGCACGCCATGGGCGATCGCGCTCCGTACATCTATGTAACGCACAACTTCGGCACGAGTTGGCAAAAAGATACGAGCGGCATCGCCGCGGGCGAATACGTGCGCGCGGTTCGCCCGGACATTCGAAATTCACGGATCGTGTATGCCGGAACCAATCGCGGCATTCACATTTCCTGCGACGGCGGCACGTCATGGCAGTCATTCCAAAACAACTTGCCCGCGGTTGAAGTGCGCGACATTCGCATGCAACCCCAGTTCGACGATTTGGTGATCGCAACGCACGGCCGCGCGATTTGGATTATGGATGATCTGCGTCCGGTGCAAATGGGCGGCTGCGGTACGCCTGTTTCTCCGGTTGTCGTGGGCCCGCGCCCCGCGTACGCGCTCAATTCATACCGCGATACCGAAGGCAGTTATTCGGATTTCGTCGCCCCGCAGCCCGGAGGATCGCTCTTCGGCGGCGGCGGCGCGGTTGCGCGTCTCTACTACTACCTTCCAAAAGAAGCGAAGAACCGGCCGACGATCGACGTCTACGATGTGGAGGGCCGTCGCGTGCGTCATATCGAGGGCGAGCACGATGTCTTTACGGGTGAAGACGCATCGTCGCACTGGCTTTCGAACGCGCAAGGCAAGAACGAGTTCTTGTACGATTTTTCCGTCGACGGTCCCGTGCGTTACACCAGCGCGCCGTTCTTTTTCCGCGGGCCGGATTCTGGACCGCCGCTTCCCCCCGGAAGATACGTGCTCGCATTTCATCTCGACGGGAAGACGTACAAGTTCCCGCTCCAAAAATTGCCCGATCCGCTCTCAACGACGCCGCAAAGCCTCTACGAAGCGAAGTTCGCACAAGAGGGCCGGACCTTTGATTTACTCGGACGTGTGGATACGATGCTAAACGAACTGCATCGAGTAAGAGAAGACCTGATAAAAAAGAAAGCTGCACAAGCAGAGATCGACAACATCGATACGATGGTCGCATCACTGACGTCCTCACCGGCCAACTTCGAAGACTTCATTCAGAAGCCCGGCCAATTTCGCGAAGATGTGATGACCGTCTTGCAACAGGAGCCGCTCGCACAGGCGAGCCTTCAGCTGTACGCCCGGCTCGAGCGGATCTACGTCGCAAAAGCGATCGCCTACAACAGCTGGGCCAAGAAGGTGGGGGCCCGAACGGTTCCCACAGAAGGGCACGCCACGACGTCGAGCGCTCGCTAGTTAAGCAGGCCGCTCGCGGGTACGCTGGAGAGGCTATGAAAACAGTTTTACTCTCCGGCGTCGCGGCGCTCGTGGCACTCTTCGGCGTGCCGGCGGCGGCTTCGGCGCACGGTCATCACCACCAAAACGAATACGTACATTACAACGGAGCACTCGTAGATAACGAAGGCGATGATGAAAACGACGATGACGTCGTTTCCGTGGCTGAGCCGCTGTATTACGCACCCGTCCAGTCCGACTACGTCGTTGCACAAACGCAATACGTTCCCGTCAACGACACGATCATCACGCCCTACGGGTACAGGCCGCAGGACGACAATGGCTACTACCAGGGCTACGGCTACAATCCGGCCTACACGAACAATCCGTATTACGCGGGTGCGACCTATGGTGGCGACCCCGTCGCGAGTGCAGTCGTCGGTACGCTCGTGAATGCCGCTGTGAGTGGCGGCCACGTGAACAGCCAAAGCGTTATTCAATCGCTGCTGACCGGTTTGATAGCCTCGCAGATGCAACGGGCTCAGCCACAATACGGATATGGCCAGCCGCAACCGTACTACCAACCGCAACAGTACGTGCAGCAGTATGAGCCGGCACAAGTCTATCAGCAGGTTATCCAGCGCCAATTGGTACCGGTCGCGGTGCCGGGCGGATTCGTCCGCGGGCACGGCCATGGCCATGGCGATGAGGGCGATGATGGCGGCGACTAGATCGCTCATCGTAGCGCTCGGCGCTGCGCTTCTGCTCGCGGGGTGCGGTAAGCACTCCGCACCCTCGGTGGCGCGTCAGAACGCCACTTTGGCCGCTGAGAAACGCGCCACGCCGGAGGTAAAACTCGGCGTGCGCGCTTACAGTCATCACAGCTACAAGATCGCGCTGGACCACTTTGATCGCGCGCTCAAACTTGCGCCGGATAGTACGAATGCATTATACGATCGAGCGCTGACCGAAGAGCGGCTTGGATCATACACACATGCCGGAGAAGACTTGGGCGCGGCGCTCCGGGCACGTCCGGTATGGTATAGCGCACGCGTTCATCTCGCGGCATCACAATTTCACGCGCATCGTTTCGCGGATGCAGCCAAAAACTTTGACATCGCCCTTAAAACGAATCCCAAGGGCTCGAAGTTGTGGCTGGACGGCGGTGTAAGCTACTATCGCCTGCGCCAATACGGGCAAGCGCGCAAACGGTTTGCTCGTGCGCTCGATCTCGCGCCACGCTCCGGACGCGCGCATTATTGGCTGGGCATGACCTATCAACACCTGGCGAATAAGTCCAAGGCACGTGCAGAACTCGCACTTGCCGCACACTCACGCGATGTGGTCGTTCGCACCGCCGCACGACACGCGCTCAAGCATTAAACATGGCTTCGACGTGGCTGCGGTGAAGACCGCAGCCGTGTGGAAGCGCTATCTCCAACCCACCTCGGTCGCGCAAGCCCTCTCATTGCTTGAAAAAGAGCGTGAGGGAGCGCGCGTCGTTTCCGGCGGCACCGACGTGCTGGTCGAGTTACAGCGCGGGATCAAGCCGGCCGAAACGCTCATCGATATCACCAGGCTCTCCGAATTGCGTTACGTTCGTTGCGAGGGCGATGACATTCTCGTAGGCGGCCTTGCGACGCACAATGACGTGCTGGCGTCGGCGGACTGCGCTGCCTTTGGACTCCCGCTGATGCAGGCCTGTAGTGAAGTCGGTGCTCCGCAGATCCGTACGCGGGGGACGGTTGCGGGCAATCTGATGACCGCCTCGCCCGCCAATGACACGATTACGCCGCTGGTCGCGCTTGGCGCGACGATAACGCTGCAAAGCAGCTCCACGACGCGTGATATTGCGATCGCGGATTTTTTCACCGGCTTTCGCGAAACAGTTGCCCGGCCGGACGAGCTGCTCACCGCTATTCGCTTCACGAAGATAGGTCCGGATCAACGCGGGATCTTTTTGAAGCTCGGGTTGCGGCGCGCACAAGCCATTTCCGTCATCAACGTCGCGATGGTGCTGAGGCTTGATGCATCCGATGTTGTTAGGGATGCGGTTATTGCGCTCGGCTGCGTGGCCCCGACGATCGTGCGTTCCCCCTCCGCTGAAGCATACTTGGCGGGCAAACGATTAGACGAAGCGACTCGCTCCGAAGCGGGGCGCCTCGCATGCGGTGACATCGCTCCGATCGATGACTTGCGCGGATCGAAAGAGTATCGCAATACAACCGTGGCCGTGTTTATCGGCGAGGCTTTGCAACGTATTGCAGAAGATCGCTGCGCCGAAGGCTCGGGCCCCAAACCTGTCCTGTTGGAATCAGGTGGCACGAAGCGTGCGGCGCATACCCCTTTGGGTGAAACGATCCAAACCACCGTCAACGAGCGCACCATTGAAATGCAAAATGCACAATCGAAGACGCTCCTGAACGCGCTGCGCGAAAATGCGCTGCTGACGGGCGCTAAAGAAGGCTGTGCCGAAGGCGAGTGTGGCGCATGCACGGTGTGGCTCGACGGGCAGGCCGTCATGTCGTGTCTGGTTCCGGCCGCGCAAGCGCATGATGCTCAGATCACTACGATTGAGGGTTTGGCCAAAGGCGGCGTCCTGCATCCGTTGCAGCAAGCCTATATCAATCACGGTGCAGTGCAGTGCGGTTTCTGTATTCCCGGCATGATCATGGCCGGCGCGAAGTTACTCCAGGAGGTTGAGAAGCCGACGCTCGAGCAGCATCAAGTGGCCATTAGCGGCAATCTTTGCCGCTGCACGGGCTACAAGAAAATCCTGGATGCCATGGCGGATGCCGCCGTCATGCAAACTGCCGAAGCGCTCGTGGTGCCCGAGGGCGTTAAAGTCAAGCGATGAGCTTAATCGGTAAACGTCTGACACGTCCCGATGCGCTTGGCAAAGTTACGGGCGAAGCGAAGTATCCGGCGGATTTAATTCGTCCGGGCATGGTGCACTTGAAGGTTGTCTTTGCGCAGCGTCCGCATGCCAAGATTCGTTCCATTGATGCGAGTAAAGCGCTGGCGCTCCCCGGTGTTGTGGCGGTGCTGACCGCGAAGGATGTACCGTTCAACCGGTATGGCCTGGTTTGCGAAGATCAGCCCGTTTTATGTGAGGATGTGGTGCGCTACTGGGGCGACAAAGTGGCGCTGGTTGCGGCGGAATCAAAAGAGATTGCGGAGCGTGCAGCGTTCCTCGTGCAGATTGTGTACGACGATTTGCCGGCGGTTACCGATCCGCGCGAGGGTATGAAGCCCGCAGCCGCACTCGTTCATTCGGACCGTGAAAGCAACGTACTGCATCACGTGCGCATTCGCAAGGGCGATGCGGAGCGCGCGTTTGCAGGCGCTCATATCGTGCTGGAGGGCGCTTTCGAGACCTCGTGGCAAGAACACGCCTATTTGCAGCCCGATGCGGGCATTGCCTACTACGAAGGCGCCAAGCTGGTTGTCGAAACGGCCGGGCAGTGGTTGCACGAAGACCGTAAACAACTCGCCAAGTGCCTCCGACTCCCCGAAGACGACGTGATCGTTCGTTATGCGAAAATCGGCGGTGCCTTCGGCGGGCGTGAAGACTTAAGTATTCAGGCGGTACTTGCCCTCGCCGCTTGGAAGCTGCAGCGCCCCTGCGCGATTCTCTGGTCGCGGGAAGAATCGATCATCGGGCATCACAAGCGTCATCCGTTTTCTATTCGCTCGAAGTGGGCCGCCGATTCCAACGGAAAAATTCTGGCTGTGCAGACAGAACTCGTTGCTGACGGCGGTGCGTATGCTTCCACCAGCGCCGAAGTGCTTAAGGGCGCTACGCTGTTTGCCAGCGGAACGTACGAAATCGAAAACATTGCGAGCGACGGCTACGCCGTGTACACGAACAACGTGCCGAGCGGCGCCTTCCGGGGTTTCGGATCGCCACAGTCGCAATTTGCCGCGGAGAGTATGGTAACGCGACTCGCGCACGCGCTCGGCTTGGATCCGGCTGAAATTCGACGCCGGAACATGTATCGCGAAGGCAGCATCGAGCCGACAATGAGCGTCTTACCTGAGGGCGTTAGTGCCGTTGCGACACTGGAGCGCTGCATGGAAGAGGCGCGCGCCCGTTTGGATTACGGGATGCGCAAAACCGGTCGCGCGAGCCACATACGCCGGGGTGTCGGGATCGCATCCGGGATCAAGAACGTCGGGTATTCCTTTGGATTTCCGGAACAAGCGACGGCCACCGTCGAATTGTACGGCAACGGAAATATTGAACGTGCGGTGCTGCGCATCGGGGCGGCCGACGTCGGGCAAGGGGCGCATTTAGTCTTACGGCAGATCGCGGCTGAAACGCTGAGCATCGGATTTGAATGCGTGGACATTATTACCGACGATAGTTCGCAAGCGCCCGACGCGGGCAGCGCGTCCGCATCGCGCATGACGCTCATGGGCGGACGTGCCGTCAAGGACGCCTCGCAAGCCGCCAAAGCAAAATTTCCGGGTCCAGATGCAAAAGCGACGGTGAAGTTCATGCCGGCCCCGACAACCCCGCTCGATCCGCAAACGGGCGCCGGACGTCCCAACTATTCCTACGGTTACGTGTCGCAAGCCGTGGAAGTGGAAGTCGATACGCGCACCGGCCTCGTTCAAATTCTTAAGATCATTAGCGCGCACGATGTTGGCAAAGTTATCAATCCGCAGCAGGTTGAAGGCCAGATCGAAGGGTGTCTTGCGCAGGCGGTCGGGTATACGCTCACCGAGCATCTGCAATCGCGAGATGGAAAAATCGTCACACCGTACTTAAGCACGTATCTCTTGCCGACGACGCTCGATATGCCGACCGAAGTGCACTCGGTGCTGCTCGAATCTGCCGATCCCGAAGGGCCGTTCGGAGCCCGCGGCGTTGCCGAGATGCCCCTCGTTCCATTCGCCGCCGCCGTCGCAGCTGCAATTTATGATGCGACCGGCGGGTGGCTCTCCAAGTTGCCGATGACGCCTGAGCGGGTGCTCGCAGCCATCGCAGCTAGGGAGGGGCAGGTTGTTTCATGACAAAAAAGTGCACATGAAGAAATTACTACTTTTTACCTTGGCGTTTCTGAGCATTGCGATGCCGGTCGCCGCTTCCCCGGCTGCGGACGTTCAAAGAACCATCCATCAGTTTATCGACGGGCTCAACAAAGGGGACTTGAAGGCGGCACTTGCCGCGTGTGATTCTCCCGTGTCCATCGTTGATGAATTTCCGCCGTACCAATGGCAGGGTCCGGGCGCATGTCAAGTCTGGGCGACGGCCTTCGGCGCAGACAGCAAGAAAGAAGGGGTCACGGATTCTATTGTGACGCTCGCGAAACCACGCCACGTCGATATCGCAGGTGATCGTGCCTATGTGGTCTTCCCTGCGAATTATGCGTACAAGCAACATGGCAAAGCGCTGGTCGAGAAGGGCGCGACCTTGACAGCCGCTTTGCGAAAGACGGCTGCGGGATGGCGCGTAACCGCCTGGGCTTGGAGCAAACCCTAATCCTACGCTGGAGACTAGCAGGTTAGCGCGCGCGCGATTTGGTTGTGGCGTTCGACGAGCTTCGGAAGATCGAGATCGACGAAGTTCCCACCGGAAATGCGCACGCGTCCGTCGATCATGCTAAAATCCACGTTCCCCGGACGGCAGAAGATGAGCGATGCAAGCGGATCGTGCACCGCGCCGCCCGCAAGTCCCAGTGTATCGTTGCGATAGCCGACGATGTCCGCAGCCATCCCCGGGGCGAGCATGCCGATGTCGTCGCGCCCGAGCACTTGCGCGCCGCCCCGAGTTGCCATCCAAAGCACATCTCGCGCTGTAACCGCGGATGGATTGCCGCCCACACGATGCAGCAGCAAAGCTTGGCGCGCTTCCTCGAGCATGGCGGACGAATCGTTTGAGGCGGAGCCGTCAACGCCTAGTCCGACCCGCGCGCCGGCTTTGCGCAGCGCGGGGACCGGAGAGATGCCCGAGCCGAGACGCATGTTGGAGCTCGGACAGTGCGCGACGCCGGTTCGTGTGGATCCGAACATCGCAACGTCGTGCTCGGAAAGATGCACCGCGTGGGCATGCCACACATCTTCACCCGCCCAACCCAGCTCGGCCGCATAATCGGCCGGACGTCGTCCATACTTGGCAACGCAAAACGCTTCTTCATCGAACGTTTCGGCTAAATGTGTATGCGAGTGCACTTTGTGCGCACGCGCCAGTTTGATACTCTCTCGCATGAGATCGCCCGAGACGGAAAATGGCGAACACGGTGCGAGCACAATACGCAGCATCGCATAGCGTTGCGGGTCGTGATACGTTTCGATGATACGCTGCGAATCGCTCAGAATCGCAGATTCGCCTTCGACAACCGAATCCGGCGGAAGGCCGCCCTTTGATTCTCCGAGCGACATCGAGCCGCGCGAAGCGTGAAAGCGCATTCCCATTTCTTGTGCGCCCTCGATTTGGTCGTCGATGCGGGCGCCGTTCGGCCAGAGGTAGCAATGATCGAATGCCGTCGTGCAGCCGCTCAGCATCAGCTCGGCCATCGCCGTTTTGGTGGAGATGCGAATTGCTTCCGGATTCATGCGCGCCCAGAGCGGATAGAGTGTCTTCAGCCAATTGAAGAGTCCCGAATCTTGCGGTCCGGGAATGTTGCGCGTAAGCGTCTGGTAAAAATGATGGTGCGTGTTAATGAGGCCGGGAATTAAGATGAGTTTGCTCGCATCGATGACCGTATCCGCGGTTTGCGGCACCTCTGCGGCGTGTGCAATCTTCTCGATGACGTTATCCCGAATAAAGATCGAGCCGTCTTCATAGCAGGTTTGCGCGTCGTCGAAGGTGCCGATGAATGCGGCGTTACGCAGAAGCGTTGTCGACATTAAAAAGCTCTGATCAGTACGACACCGCCTACGAGCAGCGCAACGCCCAGAACCCGAAGCGGCGAGATGTGATGCACTTCAAATCCGAAAAGCCCGAATTGATCGATGATGAGCGAATTGAGCATCTGGCCCGCAACCACCAAGCTAAAGAGCACGGCGGGACCGATCTTGGGCGCAACCACAATCGCAACCACGATATACACGACTCCGACGGCTCCGCCGAGCCACACCCACCAGGGCGCATTGGTGAATTGCATCGGGCTGGGAAGCGGTTGGCGCAAGAGTAGGACATACACGCCGAGTGTTAGCGTACCGACCAAGAATGAAATGAAAGCCGCGCTCATCGGGCTTCCGGTCATAATGCGCAGCTGATTGTTCATGCCAAGCTGCACCGGCAGTCCCGCGCCCGCCAAAATCGCCAGCAACACATAGACGAGATACATCAGACGGAAGGTTGAATCGACCGCTGCCGATTACCTATGCGGAGGTGAGACAGTATCCGCGCGATATGGTCGGCTATGGAGAGAAGCCGCCGAACCCGCAGTGGCCCGGCGGCGCTCGCATTGCCGTGCAGATCGTCATGAACTACGAAGAAGGCTCGGAGTATTCCATTCCGGACGGCGATGGCCACTCCGAGCAGTATCTCACGGAAGTCCCGGGTGCAAGTTTGGGGCGCGGTAAGCGCGATCTCATCGTCGAGTCGGTTTACGAATACGGAAGCCGCGCGGGTTTCTGGCGTTTGCTGCGCATCTTCGCCGAACGCAATATCAAGCTCACCGTCTTTGGCGCAGCGCTTGCACTTGAACGCAATCCGCAAGCCGCCGCCGCAATTCGCAACGGTGGTCACGAAGTCTGCTCGCACGGCTACCGCTGGGTAAGTTTTGCAGATATGAGCATAAAACAAGAGCGCAAAGAAATGCGCAAAGCCGTCGAGTCGATCGAGCGTACCATCGGGGAACGTCCTTACGGATGGTATTGCCGCTACGCGCCGAGTGAGAACACGCGCAAGCTTGTTGTTGAAGAGGGTGGCTTTCTCTACGATAGCGACGCGTACAACGACGATCTTCCCTATTGGGTCAACGTTGGCACGAAACATCATCTCGTGATTCCGTACACGCTTGATGTCAACGATATGAAGTTTTCCGTCGCGCCCGGCTTTAGCGCACCCTCCGGGTATTTCGAATATATGCGCGATGCCTTCGATGTACTCTACCGCGAAGGTAAGACGGCGCCGAAAATGATGTCGGTCGGTTTGCATACGCGTCTCGCGGGACGTCCGGGACGCGCCGCCGCGCTCGAGCGTTTTCTCGATCATGTGAGCAGACACGAAGATGTTTGGATCTGCCGCCGTGTCGATATTGCGCGTCACTGGATCGCCAACCACGACCCGCAATGATGACAGAAGATAAAGTAAGAGTCCGTCGCGGGAGTGTTGACGATTTACCGTCGACCGCTGAGCTGTGGAACCGCGCGAATAAACACTATGGCCGTACTTTGGCAGTCGAGCATCAAGGGCACGTGATCGTTGAGGGCATCGCCGGACGTATGACCAATGACGAGGGCGACTTGTTGATCGCCGAGATCGAGGGAAGGATCGCCGGCATGCTGCTCGGCTCGCGCGTGCGCGAGGATCGTGGAAAAGGTCCGATCGTTGATGGGCTCGCGATTGTTAGTTGGGTTGCGGTCGATCCCGATTACTGGGGCCATGGAATCGCAACGCACTTGATGGAAGATCTTTTGGATTTGCTGCGCGCAAAACAGTTCCGAAGAGTCATCTTGTGGACGCATCAAGATAACGTGCGCGCGCAGCGCATGTACGAACGCTTAGGCTTTACGCTAGCCCCCGAGCAGATGAAAGATTCAACCGGCGCCTTAATCATTCAATATGCCCGCGACCTCTAAGCCATCCGGCGTCGTCGAACGTCTCGCCATTCTTGCCAAGCTCGGTAAGCACGAGGGTGGCATTAATCGTGCACTCGCGACGCCGGCGGAGCGCGCCGCGCGCGAGCATTTCGTTGCGTGGGCGCAGCAAGCAGGGCTCGAGGTCACTCAGGATGGCGTCGGCAATCTGTTCGCGCGCCGCAACGGTATCATTGCGAATGCGAAACCGATCCTGGTAGGTTCGCATCTGGACACGGTCCCAACCGGCGGTGCGTACGACGGCGCGTACGGAGTGCTCGGCGCCCTTTGCGCGCTCGATCTCTTGAACGCGCGAAATACAGTAACCCAGCATCCGGTTGAAGCCGTCGCATGGGTCGGGGAAGAAGGCAGCCGGTTTGCGCTCGGGTGTTTAGGTAGTTCTACGTTTTGTAATCTCACCGCGCAGATCGATGTCTTAAATCTCGTTGACGAAAACGGCATAACGCTCAAAGACGCGCTGGCCGGCGCCGATGGGCTTATCCCGGACCTGCCGCACCGGCGGGAGAGCGCGGTCGCCGCGTATTTGGAACTGCACGTGGAGCAAGGCCCCGTGCTCGAAGATGCAAACGTCCAAATCGGAGTGGTAACGGCGATCGCTGCGCAGCGACGCTACCGCGTGACGGTGCAAGGCAAGAGCGGCCACGCCGGGACCGTTCCAATGGATCGTCGTTCGGATGCGCTGAGTGCCGCAAGCGAGATGTTTCTAGCGATCGAATTGGCGGCGCGATCGTTCGACGATTGTGTTGCTACGGTTGGACGAGTCGTGGTCGAACCGGGCGGAACAAACGTTATTCCGCTGCGGGTGGTATTTTCGCTCGACGTGCGATCGCCGGATGAAACGCGCATCGAGCAGGTTGAACGCGCGTTGCAAAAGGCATTCGAGCAAGCGCATCAACAACGTGGCGTGAGTGGTGCGGTAGAGACGCTGGAAACGCGCGCGGCCGCGCCCATGAACGAGAAGCTGCGCGAGGCTATTCGCCGCGCGGCACGCGGGCACGCAGAATCCATGGATGTTGCGAGCGGTGCGGGTCATGACGCCATGTGTCTTGCGCGCGTCGCCCCTGCGGCAATGATTTTCGTGCCGAGCATCGGCGGCTTGAGTCACGTCGGAGAAGAGCGCACGCATCCCGATGACTTGCAAACCGGTGTGCGCACCTTGGCCGACGCCATCATCGAGGTCGACCGCACTTTGTAGCTCACGAGGGCGCCGTCGAGCGGGCTCCAGCACCAGAGCTAGCAAGCGATGGTCTGCTATGTTATCATGGAGCTCTCGGCCCCAGCGGCCGCTCGCGAAGGAGACCCCATGCCAAAACAGACCCACACGCTTAGTAAGCTCGCCATTTTTGCTATGTGCTCCCTACTCGTCACGGGCTGTGGCGGCGGCGGCGGGTCGAGTGCGGCCCCGCCAACGGTGACGCCCGGGCCTCCAATCGCGACGCCCCCCTCGTCGACCTCAAGCGTGAGCGGAATTGCGGCAACGGGTAAATCCATCGCGGCGGCAGCGGTCTCCCTAAAAGACAGCACCGGGGCCACCAAATCTGCCACGACGGCGGCTGACGGCTCTTACAGCATTGATACGACCGGAATGACGGGCCCGTTTATCGTTACGACGACCAGCGGTTCGACAAAGTTGTATAGCGTGAGCGCTGATAGCAACGCGAAAACAGTCGTGAACATCACTCCTCTTACAGATGTTGTCGCCCGCTCTTGGTACGGCGCGCAAAGTACAAACATCGACGCCGCTTTTGCATCGTCATCGCCGAATGCGCCAGCTCCGGTCGCCGCTGCGTCGATTACCGGCGCAGTTCAAAACATCGTGCAGTTGTGGCTGACGAAAGCGGGCGTCTCGGCTACGGGGTTCAACATCATTTCGACGCCGTTCGCGGCGAATGGCACCGGTCTCGATTTAGTACTCTCAGAAACGTCTGTCAATCAAGCGACGGGCCAAGTGAAGATTACCGATGGAAGCACCACCCAAAATAGCACCATTACCTACGCCAGCGGAACGATGACCGTTGCTACCACGACGACCGGGCCCGCAGGGACCTCAAGCAGCGTAAACTCGACCGCAATTCCCGTGCAATCTAGTCAGCAATCCGCAATCGCCCTGATTCAAGCCTCGCTCAGCGCCTTCGCGAACGTTGTCAATACCAGGGGAAGTGCGCTGGTGGCTGCCGATCTATTGCCATTCCTTGATCCGAACCTTTTGCTTAACGGGCAAAATGCGAGCCAGACGGCCACCGAGTTCGCCAGTGAAATCGCCGGCGCTTCGGTTGTCTTCACGATCCAGCAAGTGAAGCAATTGGATGCGACGGGCGCGGACGTACTCCTAAACGTTGCAATTACAAAGAGCGGCCAAACGCAAAACCAGGGCGGAGAGTTTTTCTTCAAACCGGTCGGTAGCTCGTGGCTCTTTTCGGGTAACGGCCGAAAAGCCAGCGTAAACATCCAGTCGGAAGCGCGAACCAATCAAGGAACTTCCCCTTCACCGAGCGGACCCGACGTGAACGTGGATATTGACGCGCCTAAGGGGACGATCACCGGCGGCACAATTAGCGGCGGAACTTGGGGAGCTCAGGCGCTTACCCCCGGCCCCACGCGTATACGGCCCTCCGGGCAATACGATGCGTTCTTCTATAACACCGGAACCTTAGCTCCCTCACAGGTTCCCGCCGCGGGTACTATTTTTACCGCCAATCTCTCGACCGCCGCAGGTCCCCTGAGTTATGCGGTCCCAATCAATGCCGCCACATCTGAATTGATTCGTGTAACCAATCCAACGGGCACGACCGTGGCCGCAGCAAACCTCGGCTCGCCGCTGACGGTCAATTGGACATTGCCCACGACCTATGCGGTGTCGGCCATCCAGGTTTCAGCGCTGAGCTTCACAGGCCCTCAAAGTGACCCCGCGAGCTTTCAGTGCGAGACGAACGCCATTGTAGGCCCCACGGCCACCTCAACAACCCTCACCATTCCGGCCTCATGTAACGGTCAAGCCGTTACAAACGTCGACCTGAATGTCAGCACAACCGGCATTAATGGCGAGCGATCGCTGGTCATCGACTTCCTGCAATAGCTAAGGCTCACACTCTGTCATGCGGGGTTGCCGACTGGAAATCTTCCGGTATTCCAGTTGGTAACCCCAAGCGTGTCGAAGCAAAGATATCATGCGTTTCTTCATCTGCGGCTCCGCCCTGCGCGGTCAACCCGATCACAACAATCTCGGCGACGCGAAGTTCTTAGGCGAAGCCACCACTGCGCAGAAATACCGCCTGCACTCCGTGCGCGATCAGCACCCGGGGATCTACGAGGTGCCGAGCGGCGGCATTTCGATAAAAGGCGAGCTGTACGAATTCACGGACGAGCAGCATAAAAATTTGCTTGCGAGCGAACCACCCGATTTGTATGAGGCCCCGATCGAACTCGAAGACGGCTCAAAGGTCAGCGCCATGATCTATCCGCGCAACTTGATCGAAGAGCGCGGGTTCAAAGATATTTCCCACCATGGCGGCTGGGCTGCGTTTAAGGCGGCCTCGAACTAAGAACTAACTTCCGCGGTAGGTTGAGTACCCGAACGGCGAGAGTAACAAGGGCACGTGATGTTTCTCGTCCGTTGAACTAACGCGAAAGCGGATCGTAATCACGTCGTAAAACGATTGCGTCGCCAGTTGTTCAAAATAGGCCCCGGTAATAAACTCCAGCTCGTAAAATGCGTCGCTCAACTCGACGGCGACACCGGTGTCCCAGCGGCCGTTCATATCGGTAACGCCGTTTGCGATTTCATTGCCGTCAGCACCGTCGAGGTGGTAGAGCCGCACCTCGATGCCCGCGCCCGGCAGACCGCGTGCCGTATCTAAGACGTGTGTGCTGATCACTACTTGTCCCTTGCGCCTGCAGCGATCCATGCGCCGACCAACTGGCGCTCGTTCTCGGTCATTTTTGTTAGATTCCCCAATGGCATGTTGTGTGTTAGCACGGCTTGTGCATCGATGCGGGCGACGTTGCTTGCAATATGCTCCGGTGTATCGAGCAATACCCCCGCGGGCGCCGCGGAATATCCGGGCTGCCGGGGATGCACTGCATGACAAACGGCGCACCGCTGCGTAATAATCGGCTGCACTTCTGCAAACGCCGGGCTCTGCCTCACACCGAGCTTGTCGAAGTGCGATTGGTGCGGCCGTATCAAATAGGCAACCCCCACCAGCAACAACAACGCGACGAGGGGGAAGCCCCACACGTACTTGTTTTTGTGAGTCAGGAGAAAGAAATAGCGCACCAGCACGCCCCCCAGACCAATTGCTGCGAGCACGAGCCAGCCGTACGGGGTGCTGTAGGTCATTGGATAGTGATTGCTGATCATCGTAAAGAGCACGGGCAGCGTAAAGTACGTATTGTGAACCGAACGCGTTTTTCCGAGGATTCCCGGGGTTGGATCGGGTTCGCGGCCGGCCCGAATTTGCGCAAGCATCTTGCGTTGACCCGGAATGATGACGTGCGCGACGTTTGCAACCATGATCGTACCGATGATCGCGCCGACGTGAATGAATGCCGCGCGCGCGCTAAACGTATGGAAAAGTATCCACGACATGAGCACGAGGAATCCGAATACGGAGCACCCGAGAACGAGCGGTTGCGATCGCAGTGATTTGCAGAGCGTATCGTAAACCACCCAGCCGACGATCAGCGACCCGATGCTCAGTGCAATCGCAACGCCCGGGCGCAGATCGAGCACCGCGGGATCGATGAGATAGGTGCTCGCCTCCAGCCAATAAATAAGCGCCAGCATCAGCATGCCGGTGATCCACGTCGAGTAGGCTTCCCATTTGAACCAGTGGAGGTGCTCGCTGAGCGGCTCGTTCTTTGGACCGGTGAGATATTTCTGATTGTGATAGAAGCCGCCGCCGTGTACGGCCCACAGCTCGCCGCTCACGCCGTCCGCATCATCCGAGACCTTTTGCGGTGCCGTCAGATGATTATCGAGCCACACGAAATAGAACGATGCGCCGATCCACGAAACGCCGGCCACAAAATGTGCCCAGCGAACGATCAGATTGATCCAATCGACCGGGTAGCCCACTACTCGGTCAGGATCTCGTTCGCGCGAAGGGACGCAATCTTGGCGATCTCGTCCACGGCGATCGAAATTTCAGCCTCGCGACCGTTCATGAGACGCGCAGTTAGGGCTGCGGCGATTGTTTCCTTGGTGTTCTCGCGTGCGCAGATAACGAACGGAAACCCGAACCGCTCGCGATAGGATGCATTGAGAACCTGGAAGCGTTCGCGGTCGCGTACCCTTAAATCGCTCACACCGGCCGCCGTTTGTTCGTGCTTACTTTCGCTCGTGAGCGCGCCTCGATGCGTGCCGAGCTCCGGATGTGCCGCAATGAGCTCGATGCGTCGCTCGGGCGGCAGATTTCGCAGCATCCTCCGGATCGCTGCGTGAAGGGCCGCTACATTCGCAAAGGGCCGCTCTTGCAACAGCAGTTCAGCGGCCCACTGCGAGTGTTCGAAGATGGACCCGATGGCGTTTAGGGCTTCCTCGGGTGCTCCATCATTGAGTAGCGCAATCCTCATACCGCCTGATGAATTACACGCGATTGCGGCGGAGCCCCGTTTGCCGCCGTGCCTGCTTTTGCGGCAAAGAGCAGTGCAAACAGCGGACGGTATTTGAGTGCGACCAGCAGCCACAACGTTGCAACGACGACCGGCGCGAAGACCGCCCTCGGTGCCATGGTGAGGTGGAAGGCGAAACTGTTGTAGATGAACGCCGCGAGCATGATGAGCGCGAGGGGCACGAAGCGGTTGACCAGCAGCAGCGCGCCCAGCAGCAATTGTGCCGAGCTAATGAAATTCATGAAGTGCGTCGCGTAGACGAGGGCAGTAAATTGGCCGGCGAGGCCGGGCTGGTGCGGTGACGCGATCAGTAAACCGGCTGCGCCGGCAGCGACGAACAAAAGACCGAGAAGAAGGCGGGCGACCGTGACGGCGATGTTCATTATTGACGTCCTTTTGGTATCTGGGGCGCCAATCGGCCCCTTTCACTTAGACGTCGAAAAGGAGGCCTCAGAATCGACAAGCCCCCGCGCGATCCAGCAAGAGTTTTTTATCGCGTGCATTGCGCGCGAGACTGGCGGCGCGCTCAAAGGCGGCTTGAGCCTCCGGCATGCGGCGCAGCTTAAAGAGTAAGTCCGCATGTACGCTCGGCAGAAGATGGTACGCTTCCAGCGAGGGCTCATCCAGCAACGCAGTAACGATGTCGAGCCCGGCTTGCGGACCGAACGCCATGCCCACGGCGACGGCGCGGTTGAGTTCTATTACCGGCGAAGGCAGAGTGCGCGCGAGCAGGTCATACAACATTGCGATGCGCTTCCAGTCCGTTTGCTCCGGCGTACCGGCGCGTGCATGGCAGGCCGCGATCGCGGCTTGTAAGGTGTAGGAGCCACGTACGGCGCTCAGGCGTTCTGCGCGCTCAAGGGCGCTCAGTCCACGCCGAATCAAAAGGTGATTCCATCTGCCGCGATCTTGATCGAGCAGCAAAATCGGATCGCCGCCCGGTCCTACGCGCGCGGGTGAGCGTGAAGCTTGAATCTCCATCAGCGCGAGCAGTCCATGCACTTCGGGCTCATCCGGCATGAGGGAGGCGAGCACGCGCCCAAGGCGCAGCGCGTCTTCTACGAGTTCCGGGCGCAAGACGTCGTCGCCGGCGGTTGCGGAATAGCCCTCGTTGAAAATAAGATAGAGCACTTCGAGAACCGAGGCAAGCCGCACGTCGCGCTCCGAGGCCTCGGGAACTTCGAATGGTACTTCGGCCTCAAGCAGCGCGCGCTTGGCGCGCACGATGCGCTGCGCGATCGTCGCTTCACTCGAAAGGAACGCACGCGCAATTTCGGCCGTCGTCAGGCCGCCGAGCAGGCGCAGCGTGAGCGCCACGCGTGCCTCGGTTGGAAGCAGCGGGTGGCATGAAATAAACATCAAACGCAGCATGTCGTCGTTAATTTCATCCGGTTCATATTCTGCAGTAGGATTTGCGTGCGATTCGATGACGCGCACGAGCTCTTCAGATTTGCGCTCGAAGGTACTTTCGCGCCGAATGAAGTCAATCGCGCGGCGCTTACCCGCGGTCATGAGCCACGCGCCGGGGTTGCGCGGGATACCTTCGCCGGGCCACTGCGTGACGGCCGCCACAAAGGCATCCTGCGCGATCTCCTCGGCGCGACCGATATCGCGCAGCGTGCGCGCGAGCGTTGCGATGAGTTTGGGGGATTCGATGCGCCAGATCGCTTCGATCCGGCGCTCCAGCGCGTCTTGCGTCACGAACTCCGTTTTACGGGGGCGAGGTTACTTCATGGAGATGGCACGTTGCGTTTCCGAACAAGTCCAGAAAACGGTTGGTCCAGTGCATTGCTTCTTCGCGATCTTTCACATCCAAGAGTGCGTAGCCGCCTACAACTTCTTTGGATTCGGCACGTCGGTGACGGAGGTCGTGCCGTCTTTGCGCGACATTTTGAGCTCGAGGTTGCCATCCATTGCGCCGCCGGTATCGAGCAGTATGCCTTTGTTCTTCATTTCCACAACAAATGCGCTCATCGCCGTCTGATGTTCTTCACTCGGGGGCGTCATGTGCGAGGGATCAAATGTTAAGATCGAGAGAATTTTCATTTGACTTTCTCCCGCAGGCGCTGTTCGTTTTCGCGCAACTCGGGCGTGAGATTTTCGCCGAAATCGTCAGCTTCGAAAACTTGGCGAATTTCAAGGATGTCGCCGGCCAGCATCGGGGCATGTACGAAGCGCTCGACGATTTCTTCCTTCGATTTTCCTTGGACAATCCAGAAGCCGGCAACGAGTTCTTTGGTTTCCGCAAACGGGCCGTCGGTAACGGTGCTGCGCCCGGCATCAAAACGGATTCGCGCGCCTTTCGATGAGGCTTGCAGGCCTTCGCCCGCGAGCATGACGCCGTCCTTAACGAGTTGCTCGTTGAACTTTCCCATGGCGGTGAGAAGCTGCGTGTCGGGCAGGATGCCTTGCTCGCTCTCTTTGGTGGCTTTTACCAGGACTACGAAACGCATGTGGGTCTCCTTTTGGGACTGCTTTTACTTCTACGTCGAGCGAGAGACGTCGATTTCGACAGGCGCACAAAAACTTTTTTCCCGGATGCCTCAGGCCGGAGACATACGAAGACCGCGCTGAGGGCCTACGTCGCCAGCGATTCGATGTCGATCACAAAGCGGTAGCGCACGTCGCTTTTGAGGACGCGCTCGTAAGCCTCATTGACTTTTTGAATCGGAATCTTCTCGATGTCGCAGACAATGTTGTGCTCGGCACAAAAGTCGAGCATCTCTTGCGTTTCACGGATGCCGCCGATACCCGAGCCCGCCAGGGTGTGACGCCCGGCGATCAGTGAGAATGCTGAAACCGGGATCGGATTGCTGGGCGCTCCGACAACAACCAGCGCCCCATCAAGCTTTAAGAGCGCGAGATAGGCGTTCCAATCGAGTTCCGCGGAAACGGTATTGAGGATGAGGTCGAAGCTGCCCGCAAGTGCGGTAAACGTCTGCGGGTCGCTCGTTGCGTAGTAGTGCGCGGCGCCAAAACGTTTTCCATCATCCTGTTTTGAGAGCGTCTGGCTCAGAACGGTAACTTCGGCCCCCATGGCGTGCGCGATCTTCACTCCGAGGTGTCCGAGACCGCCCATGCCGATGATCGCGACCTTCTTGCCCGGCCCCGCATTCCAGTGGCGTAGCGGCGAGTAGGTCGTAATGCCCGCGCACAGCAGCGGCGCAGCTGCATCGAGGGCAAGCGAGTTCGGTATGCGCAAGACAAAGTTCTCATCGACAACGATTCGATCGGAGTATCCGCCATACGTGGGGCTCCCGTCGTAGTCGAGCCCGTTGTATGTTGGAACGTTGTCCTTTAAGCAGTATTGTTCGAGGCCACGCTGACACGAATCGCAAGTGCGATCCGAGTCGACCATGCACCCGACGCCGACGCGATCGCCGGCTTTGTACTTAGTGACTTTATCGCCGACGTCCGTAACGATACCGGCGATCTCATGTCCCGGTACCATCGGAAAGATCGAACCGCCCCACTCATCGCGCGCCTGATGAATGTCGGAGTGGCAAATGCCGCAAAATTTGATTTCGATACTTACGTCGTTCGGCCGCACTTCCCGGCGCTCGAAAGAGAAGGGAGTAAGCGCGGCACCCACAGCCGGTGCGGCGTAGCCTTTGGTCTGCACGAAAGTCTTCATGCTGGTGTGAAATCGGCAAAGGGCCAATGGTTGCGCCAGGTGACCGATCCTTGAGAAAAAGTCGCCGGCGCCGGGCTGCCTACGGAGACTTCGCGAACAATTGCATGATTGAGGCCACTTTCTTATAACCCGCCGGAACCTTAAAGAGGCTTGCGTCGGGCACCGCTGCGGAGGCCGAAAGTAAATCCAGCTTGACCTCGCCTTCGAACTCGCCTTTTGAGATCATCCAGAGACGCACGGGAATGCCGGAAAGATCGTCTGCGAATGCCATGTCGCCGGTGAGGTCGCGCAATTTGCCGCCATGTTTTTGCCCCTGCATCCTAAAGTGGAAAAGGCTGGAGATATGGCCGTTGATGATTTGGTGTCCGGTGAGGTTCAGGCTTTCGCTAAAGCTGTCGTACTCCGTAATCGATCGCGTGGCTTTTAGAATTTGATCTATCGGAGACTCGGCGGGCTCTTTCGGTTTTTGAGCCGGCTTTAATTTCGCGTGCGGTACCGCTTTGGATTGGAAGTATTCGCGTTTTGAATCGGACCACATTGTGGTGGCTTTGGTGGCTTGATCGTACACAACGGTAATCGTTCCCGCCGGTAAGAACTGATTGACCATCGCATTGGGGTTCTGCGCTCCGCTCGTGGAGAACTTGAGAACATCAAGGCGTGCGTGGCCTCTCTTTGACCACACCGCCACTTCGGCGTTCAGGCTGACGGGCTTACTCATGACGTTTGCGCTGACGGAAAGCGTGCCGCGTGACGAGAAGCCGGCAAGAGGTGTGGGCGATGGGGTTGGCGCGGCAGAAACGCCGGTAAGCACGGCGAGCATAACTGCGCCAAGAAATGATCGAATCATGAGTGCGCGTCTTACTTGGCAGCCAGCGCTCTACCTGTTGGGGATGACCGGAGCTAGAACCCGATCCGTCCTCTTAGCTTGCCTTTTTTGTGCCAGACGTATGGCACGATAACGGGTTACGATCGAGTGGTGAACCTTGATCCTCGGGATCCGAAGAACTTCATCGTATATTCGATGATGACGGACGGCTCGAACGACCGCCCCATCGGCGGTTGCGGCCCTCAAGCGGCGTTGCTGTTTTTTGCGCTTGTCGTGATCGTCGCAACGATTTGTTTGGCGCTGCGCTGGTGAAGTTTTGGCGTGAACACTGCGTAAAAAAAAGGTCCGCGATTGCTCGCGGACCTTTCTTACCTGAAC
>JBHEMH010000026.1:0-32909 GCA_046262675.1 Vulcanimicrobiaceae bacterium | reverse complement strand
CTCGGGCTTTAAACTCGAGGCGTCTTCCAAACCGGCAAAGACTTGTACCGGGCGGATATTGGCATACAGTTCGTAGTCGCGGCGGAGAACGAACAAGGCGTATTCCGGCCGTTCTTGTAGTTTGCGGCCCTCGTACTCCGGAAGGCCGACCGCTCCGAAAAGAATTGCAGCGCTGCGATCGCACAGGGCGCGCGTCTGGTCGGGCAGCGCCGGCAGTCCCTTCTTGAGCGCGGACGCCCCGACGGGCGCTTCGACATACTCGAGATCGGGCCGAACTGTCCGTAAAATGCGTAACGCAGCGTGCGTTACCTCCGGGCCGATTCCATCGCCTCCCAAAACGGCAATCGTCGTAGACATCGTTAGACGAACGTAAAAGGCGGGTGCGGGCCGTCGAGATAGTACGTCAAGCCCAATTCGCGCGCCGCGACCGCATATCTCATTAAAGCAGCGCGGAACTGGCGCAGCCGAGGCCGCCGCAGCAAGAATGTGCCGCCTAAAATATAGTGAGGATTTGTTAGCGGCTCGATTCGGCGCGAGCCCGAAGCGAGTGCGCTACACGCCTTCCACAACGCCGTAAGATGTTCTGCAGCCGGACCTTCAAAGGACGGTTGTGCTTGCGTCGCCGATGCCGAGACGCGCATGAGATACGGCTCGTGATGCGATGCTACATGCGGTCCGCCGTAGACGTGCAGACACCATTCTTGTTTTCCGGCCAGTCGCGCCAGGGCTTTACGCCAACGATCCCCATTGCTGCGAACCAGTTCATCGAGTTCATCGCGGTGGTCGAAGACGGTGCAGAGGCGCGCCGGGACGACGGTGCCCGCATGCATTGCGCGTTCGAGAACACGTTGATGAACGCTCGCTTGATGCGACATCCACGCGCTGTCGGTAGGATTCCACTCCGCCGGATCGATGTCGCGAATGACAAGCGCAAGATTTCCGTACGCGACCGCACTGCACGCCTTCCCGTCGGCTATAAACCGGCGTCCCGCCAGTTCGGCGGAAACCACTCCGAAGAGTTGGACCGCTTTACGCTGCACGGGTTTGTGCATCCTTAGTAAACGGTTATCCGGTCCGTTTGCACGTCGACACGTTCCGTATCGCCGCTCATTTCATCGCGCGCCGGCGGAGAGGGTATCCGCGAGGATGTTTTCTCCAGAAGGGACATGTGCGTCATCAGCAAGCTGCGCAGCTCGCTCTTGGCTTTCTCGGCTGCCTCGATTGCGCGTTGCGCTTCGCGCCGCGCGTCCGCAGCGACATCGCCGTGTGAGGCGATCTCGCGTTCGGCAGACATTTTGGCTTCTTGGCGGATGAGATCGGCCTCTTTATGCGCGGACGCTTTGACTTCATCGGCGGTTCGCTGCGCCAACAACAAGGTATTTTGCAGCGATTCTTCCATCGATTTGAAATGACTGATGCGTTCCCGCAAATCGGCGATCTCGGCCTGCAGCGCGGCGTTGGCCTGAGCATCGTCTTCCAGCGTCTCGATCACATCATCGAGAAACTGATCGACTTCGGCGCGATCGTAACCCTGCAGGGCCTTCTTGAACGTCTTGTGTTGAATATCGACCGGCGTAATTTTCTGCATCGGTTATCCCCTGTTGGCCATGAAGTCGAGTGCGCCGTCATTCATCATTGAATCGCGCAAGCCCGCAGAATTAACAACGACCCCAGCAGGTACAACGAGGTAGATCGCCTCGGCAAGTTTTTGAATCTTCCCATCGAGCGTGTACGCTACGCCCGAGGTAAAATCCACCACGCGTTGGAGCAGTGTGCGATCCGCATTTTGCAGATTAACGATGACGACTTGCCGGTTGCGAAGCGCGTCTGCGATCTCGCATACGTCACCGAAGGAACGCGGCGCGTAAACGCTGACCTCCGTGCCACCGCGCCGGCCAGCATTGGAAAGCGGCACCACGTTGCGCGGCCCACCGGGTTGCTCCTCGTAGAGCTCGTCATCATCTTCGTCGCGAATGGAGAAGAACGAACCAATCTTGCTAAACATACTGCTCATTTCTGCTACCTCACTTTGCCTTTGCGGCACGCGGGCCGAATAAGCTTGTTCCCACTCTAATCATCGTTGATCCGTAGCGGACGGCTTCGCGCCAATCGCCCGACATTCCGAGCGAGAGCGTCGAGCCGCCAACCCGGGAAAACGCCTGCACCGCGCGCTCGAAGGCGCGCCGCACTTCGCTCTCATTCGCAGAATTCGGGCCTATCGCCATGAGTCCGTCGACCTGGAGACCTTCCTTGCGCAATTGGTCGGCCAGCCGTTCCGCATCCTCAGGATCGGCACCGAAACGCTCTGTGGGCGAAATGTTGATCTGGACCAGCACGGGCAGCGTTTTTCCGAGGCCGCGTGCGGCCTTCGCTAATGCTCGCCCCGCATCCAAACGATCGACGGTTTGCACGATGTCAAACTCTTCAACGATTCCCTTGGCCTTATTCGTTTGCACGTGGCCAAGAAAATGTTTGCGCACCGGCGCTATGCCTGCCAGCTTTTCGCGGGCTTCTTGGTAGTAGTTTTCGCCGATGTCTTTGATACCCGCGTCGATCGCATCGAGTACGACGCTGCGCGGCTGCATTTTGGTGACGGCGACGACCGTGGGGACGTTTGAACGCCCCGCCGCGCGTGCTACGTCGGCGAGCTCAGCGTTCAATGCGCGATACCGCCCACGCAGCTCCAGCTCCATGGACGGTCTTCTTCAGTTTTTGAGGGCTTCGTTCCTAGTTTCCACGCGTGCTTCGGTGCGAATGCCGCGGCGATAACACACGACCGTCATGACGGCGCCGATGACGATCATCGGCAACGCGTAGATTTGACCGCCGGTGACTCCGTGGAAGCTAAAATCCGTCTGGCGCCAAATCTCGGCCACGGAGCGCGTGATGCCGTATATTGTAAACCAGCTCCAGGCCACAACGCCGTCCGGCAGGCGCTTGCGGTAGAGAATATAGACGACAGGCAGCGTGAGGATATCGAGGACGCATTCGAATATCTGCGACGGATAGCGGTACCCGTCCGGATAGTTCGGAAAGGCGATGCAGTATGGGTGATCCGGATTGCAGATACGGCCGGGTAATTCATCATTAATAAAGTTGACGATGCGCGTAAGCGCGATCCCGACGGGTAGGAGCACCACAACCTCATCGCCCAACATGGTGTAGGTAAGCCCCGGATGCTTACGCACGAACAGCACAATGGCGATAACGACCCCGATGAGGCCGCCGTGAAAGGCCATTCCGCCATTCCACACCGCGATGAAGTTGATCGGGTGGGCGAAATACTCGGCGGCATCATGCTTGCTGATGATATCGTTGATGTCGAAGAACGTGCGGCCGCCAACCAGTACGCCGACGAGCGCATACATCAGGAAATCCTGGATCTGGTCGTTCGTGAGGCCGAGCCGGCGCTTTCCCGCCGGGCGGCTCATCCACAAATAGACCGCAACGAAGCCGACCAGGTACGAAATACCGTACCAGTGCACGGAGATCGGTCCCAAATGGAACGCAATCGGATCGATATTTGGGTACCGGAACCAATGCTCCAAAAGGAAATCCTCTCTACTGAAGACGGGGCCCCATTCGCTTTTGCGTATGGGGGGCGCGCAGCCTGCGGAGCGCCTTTTTAAAGCCGGGGACCCCGTGTTGTTTTAACGACATGGGGGTTTGCTCTTAGGTCCGTCGTACATTGGGAGTCGTGGTCACCCCTCAGCTCAATGTCTTCACGGCCTTCTTGGCGGGCCTCGTTTCCTTCATCTCACCATGCGTCCTCCCGTTGGTCCCGGCGTATATGTCGTTTCTGACGGGATCCACGGTCGAAGAGCTCCAGGCCGAACAGACCTCGGCCGCTCGAGCCCGCGTGATCGGCCACTCGATCGCCTTTATTCTTGGATTCACGATCGTCTTTGTGATTCTGGGTGTCTTCGCAAGCGCGGCGGGCGGAGTCTTAGCAGCCAATAAGCTCTGGATCGCCCGGATCGGCGGCGTCATCATCATCGTTCTGGGCCTCAACATGATGGGCGTCTTCAAGATCCCGTTCCTGATGATGGACAAGCGCCCGCAGTTCCGCAGCGTGAACCGCTCGTACGTGGCCTCCCTCGTTGTCGGCATTGCTTTTGCGGCCGGCTGGTCGCCGTGCATCGGACCGATCCTCTCCGCAATTTTGCTCGTCGCCTCGCAGCAGCACACAATCCAGGCCACGGGCTACATGCTCGCCTATTCGGCTGGCCTCGCAGTCCCGTTCTTCATTGTGGCGGCAGCCTTCAACCGTTCTCTCGCCGCGCTGAGTAAAATAAAACGATTCTTGCCGACCATCGAATTTATTGCCGGGCTGATCTTGATCGCCGTCGGCATCATCCTACTTACCGACTCTTTTGTCAGAATTGCAGGCTGGTTTTATCAGTACATACCGCAACCGAAGCTCTGAACAGACCGTCTTTCTTTCCGTCGGGGCAGTCGTGCTTCTGGCTGACCAACTCTCGAAGCACTACATTCTTTCGCATTTCTTGCCGGGCGAGAGCCGAATCGTTATCCCGCGCGTCCTCAAATGGACGTTCGAGCAGAATCAGCACGGCGCGTTCGGGCTCTTTGGAAGCTCGCCAATTCTCCTCATCGCGATGGCCCTCGTCGTGCTCGCCATTTTTTGGTTTTCCTTTCGCGATGCCGCAGGCAAATCGCGCGTGGTGCGCATTGCCTTTGGGTTGATTTTGGGCGGTGCCATTGGAAACATTATTGACCGCGTGCATTTTCAGTTTGTGGTCGATTTCATCGATTTCTACCGCATCTGGCCAAACGTGTTCAATGTCGCCGATTCATGCATTACTGCGGGCGTGATCCTGCTCATACTGTCGTCACTTGCCTCATCACGTCGTAAAGCCTGAGGAAGCCGGCCTGCGCGCGGACCTGTTGGTCGCGCGACTCGCCGGCGCTCCCCGATCGATCGTCACCGAAGCGGTAAAGCGCGGGGACGTCTTGGTCAACGGCGCCGCCGTGAAAGGCTCAACTCCACTCGGCGAAGGCGATACGATCGACTACGCGCTGCAAGACCGCGCTCAGATCGTTGCCGAGCCTGAAGAGATCGACGTTCCGATCGTCTACGAAGACGACGATCTCATGGTCATCAACAAACCCGCAGGGATGACGACCCATCCCGCTCATGGATCGACGAGCGGAACGCTCGTGAATGCCTTACTCGCGCACGTGAGCACGCTGCCGGGTGAAGCGCTGCGGCCCGGTCTCGTGCACCGCTTAGATCGCGATACCTCCGGCTTGCTCGTGGTTGCAAAAACGCCGGAGTCGCTTAGTGCGCTTGGCAAAGCCATGAAGAAGCGTTACATCCAACGCGAATATTTGGGTCTCTCATGGGGATTCTTGCAGCATCCGCGCGGGACCGTCGACGGGGCGATCGGACGCGATCCACATAACCGTTTGAAATACACGATTACGCCCGAGGGCAAACCGTCGGTCACGCATTTTGAATTACGCGAACGGCTCTATAATGCAAGCGAACTCGTTTTTCGCTTAGAGACCGGGCGGACACACCAAATTCGCGTGCATATGTCGGCGATGGGACATCCGATCGTCAACGATCCGGTCTACGGCAAGAGCGACCGCCGCTTTCCGCTTCCGGGGCAAGCGTTGCATGCGTGGAAGCTCGCATTCCGCCATCCCCGTACGCGCGAGGATATGGCATTCGAAGTCAGCCCGCCGGGCGAGTATCTTGCAACGAAGGCAATGCTGCATGGGAAACTTTGATCTCTTAGCTTGCGACGGGACCGCGCGGCGCGGCAGTTTGCATCTCGCGCATGGAACCGTACAAACGCCGACCTTCATGCCCGTGGGTACCGCAGCGACCGTCAAGGGTCTCACGCCGCGCGACTTGCGCGAAATCAAATCGCAAATCATTCTCGCAAACACCTATCATCTGTGGATGCGGCCCGGACGCGATACCATCGTCGCGGCCGGGGGCCTGCATCACTTCATGCAGTGGCCCGGCCCGATTCTCACCGATAGCGGCGGCTTTCAAGTCTTTAGCCTCGAGTCTCGACGCAAGCTGGAACGCGAGGGCGTAACTTTTTCATCGCATATTGACGGTAGCGTGCACACCTTCACGCCGGAAACTGTCATTGAATTCCAGGAAGCTCTCGGCGTCGATATCGCAATGGTGCTCGATGTTTGCGTGAAGTTGCCCGCAGAACAAAAACAGTTGGAAGCCTCCGTCGAATTAACGACGCACTGGGCGCAGCGATCGAAGGCTGCGCACAAGCGCGCGGAAACGCTTGTGTTTGCGATCATGCAAGGCGGCCTGGATGAATCGCTGCGCGAACGCAGCGCTCGCGAGATCGTCGAACTTGACTTTCCGGGATACGCCATTGGAGGACTTTCTGTCGGCGAGACGCGCGAGGAGCTGTACAAGTTTGCGCGCTATTCGGCGGCCTTGTTGCCAGTGGCGAAACCGCGCTACCTGATGGGTGTCGGAACCGTGCGCGATCTCATCATGGCCGTGGACTGCGGGATCGACATGTTTGACTGCGTCTACCCCACGCGCTGTGGCCGCAACGGGCGGGCCATTACGCGCAGCGGCGATCTCAATATCAGAAATGCGGAGTTTACGCGGGACTTCGCGGCCCTGGATGCCCGCTGCCCATGCATGGTCTGCACCACATTTTCACGCGCCTATTTATCGCATCTCTTCCGCGCGAGCGAGATGCTTGGGCCACAGCTGCTTTCCTACCATAACGTGTACGTTCTTAACGAAGTCATGGAGGAAGCGCGGCAAGCCATCTCGGACCAACGCTGGGCACCATTTCGCGATGCTACACTGACGGAGACTACCCGATGATCCGCCTCTTTGTCGCCGGGTACCCGCGCGACGCGTCTAAAGACGATTTACTCGCGCTCTTCAAACAGTTCGGGGTGACCGACGAGGGCGTGGTCTTTCCACGCGACCGCCGCACGCGCCGCAAAAAGGGCTTTGCCTATGTAGAAGTGGCGAACGATCAAGCCGCGCAGACTGCAATTCAAGTCTTTAACCAGTTCGTCATCGAGGGCAAAGAGCTCACTGTGTGCCGCGCCGAAGACCGCCCGCCGAAGAGACCCCGCCGCCGCTAAAGGAAATGCCGAGGGCCGCTAAGAGCGGCCCTCGGTGACGCGCGACCTGATACCATATCAGCATATCACCGTTTTCTCGACCACGCAAAAGAGCAGGTCGTTCCGAGTACCGCGCGTCAGGCTGAGCTTGTCGAAGGATGATACATGGCGTGACAAGACCCTTAGGGTTGCCAGAAGGTGATGCAGACGCCGCTGGGGTCGATGATTGCGAATTCATTTGTACCCCACGCCGTGGTCGAGAGCGCGCCATTCGGATGCACGATGCCTGCGGCCCGGCAATGTTCGTGAAATGCTTCGATGCCGTTGACACGAATGCGGAACGACGTCATATCGGCGATCGAGCGGTCTTTGCATACGAAGAAAATCACACTCGCGGCATCGCGTAAGACGCCCGCTTCCGTCGGAGGTTCACCCGCGCGCCACATTTCGGTAAAGCCGAGCTTTTCCGTGTAAAACGCAATAGCCGCTTCGACGTCGTCCGCCGGGATGAGCGGCGTGATTCCGCCGAAAGTGACGTCTTGCATCTAGGAGACTTTACGCGCCTCTAGTGTCTTGACGATCTCCGTGCAGTGCGCGCAGAGTGCCGGGTGTTCGGGATCGGAGCCGAGCGGGAGAATCTTGCGGCACCGCTTGCATTTACCGCCTTCTGCGGATTCCAGTCTTTCGAGGATTACGCCCTCACCCTCGGCCCCAACGAGATCGAGATGCGAGACCACAAGCGCTTCGCGCAAATCATCGCCCATTGCGCGCAAGAGCGGCAACACCTCGCCGCCCGCACGCACCGCAGCGCGTGCGTCGTAGTCGCGCGGACCGGTTTCATTGGAGGCGACTTCGGTGCGTAGACGCTTGACCGTTTGCCAGAGCGCGAGTGCGCGCTCATCGACTGCTGCGATCTGCGGCGGCGGGAGATCGAAAACGCTTTCGAGATCACCTTTGAGCGCGGCCGGAACAAACTGCCAAGCCTCTTCTGCGGTAAACGAGAGCAGCGGCGCGAGCACCGTTAAGAAGTTTTTGAAAATATACCAGATCGCACTTTGCGCGCTGCGGCGGCGGTTTGAATCGGGAAGTTCGCAATACAGCGGATCTTTGAGCGCGTTAATATAGAAGCTCGAAAGATCATCTCCTTCGAAGCCGATAATCGAGAGATACGCGTCGTGCAAGTTAAATTCGAAATATTGCTTGCGCACGCGCTTGATCCAATCGTCTGCGGCAGTGCAGGCAAGCCGATCGATCGGATGCATGTGCTCGCGCGAAACGATATCAGCCAAAGTGAGATCCTCGAGCACGGAGATCATGAAACGCACGCGATTGCGAATATTGCGGTAGACGAGGCTCACTTGTTCGACCAGCGCGTCGCCGAACCGGACGTCATCGACAAATTCCACCGAACCGGCCCACAAGCGCAGCACATCGGCCCCGAATTTTGCCATGGCATCTTCGGCGCTGTAAACATTCCCGACGGACTTGGACATCGCCCGGCCCTCGGGATCGTTGACCCACCCGTTCTTTACGACGTGCTTGTACGGGGCGCTGCCTTTAACTGCGACACCGGTGATGATCGAACTGCGAAACCAGCCGCGATATTGATCGCCACCTTCGAGCACGACGTCGGCCGGCCACGGAATGCCGTTCTTACCAAGCACCGCCAGATGCGTCACGCCGGACTCAAACCAAATGTCGACAATGTTCTTCTCTTTTTCAAAGCGCGTGCCACGGCACTTGGGGCAATGGAATCCCGGGGGCAGAAAGGTCGAAACCTCATCGCGGTACCACGAATCCGCCCCATGCGCGCGAAAGCGTTTGGCGGCTAGCCGCGCGACGTCTGCATCGAGGATCGACTCGTTGCAATCCAAACACATCACAGCCGGGATCGGCGTTCCCCACGTCCGCTGGCGCGAAATGCACCACTCCGGGTGATTCTGGAGCATTTGCGTGATGCGGAACTCGCCCCAGCCGGGCGTCCATTTCACGTCTTTGATGGCTTCAATGGTGCGCGCGCGCAAACGATTCTGATCCATCGCGATAAACCATTGCGCCGTCGCGCGAAAGATTACGGGGTTGTGGCAGCGCCAGCAGTGCGGATAGGAGTGCTCGAACTCCGTTGCGCTGAGGAGGGCGCCGCTGGTCTTAAGATCGGCGATAATTTTTGAATTGGCTGCGAAGACTTGCATGCCGGCGTACGGTCCCGCCTCGGTTGTGAAGTGCCCGCGGGCGTCCACCGGCATCACAACGGGCAAATTGTATTTGAGCCCGGTTTCAAAGTCGTCAGCGCCGTGCCCGGGCGCGGTATGCACAGCCCCCGTGCCGGTTTCCAAATCCACGTAGTCCGCGAGCACGAGGAGCGAATCGCGGTGGACAAATGGATGGCGCACCGTCGCACCTTCGAGTTGCCGGCCCGGGACTGTTCCCCGTGGACGCAGCCTTTCCCAGCCAACGATTTGAGACACCGCGTCGTGGAGGTCGGTCGCTAGAATGAACAGACGGCCGTCGTGCTCGTACAATCCGTAGGTTGCATCGGGCTTGAGCGCAATCGCAACGTTCGCGGGCAGCGTCCACGGCGTTGTGGTCCAGATCACAACCGAAAGAGGCTTGCCGGTATCGTCGACGCCAAAGCGCCGCAGAATGTCCTCACGCTGCGCATCGTTTGCCGTAAAGCCAACGTAAATCGACGGCGAGATTTTATTTTCGTATTCGATTTCCGCTTCGGCCAGCGCGGTCTCATCGTGAATGCACCACAGCGTGGAGCGAAGCCCCTTGTAGATTTGGTTGGCGTGAGCGAGATCGGCAAGCGCCTCTACGATCGTCGCCTCAAACTCGGGATCGATTGTCCGGTACGGATGCTCCCACTCACCGAAATTACCCATGCGAATGCGTGTCGCCCGTTGAACGTCGAGCCAGTGCAGCGCCCGCTCCTTACACTTTGCGCGCAACTCGAGCGGGTCCACATCGTGAAAATCTTTGATCTTAAGATGCTTGAGCGTATCGAGTTCGATCGGCAAACCGTGCATATCCCAACCGGGAATGAATTTTGCCCACCGGCCGTCGAGCAGTGCAATTTTTACAAAGATGTCCTTGAGCACCATGTTGAGCAGATGCCCCATATGCAGATTACCATTTGCATAGGGCGGCCCATCGTGGAGAATCCATGGGGGATTGCCTTCATTTGCCTTAAGGCGACGCTGGTATGTTTGGTGTTCTTGCCACCATTTAAGACGGTCCGGTTCACGCTTGGGCAAGTCGGCTCGCATCGGAAACGCGGTGGCCGGCAAGTTCAAGGTGTCGCGGTAATCGCGCTTGAGGGTGTTCTCACTCATTGGAACCCCGGGAGTTCGAAGCCCGGTCGGCGCGTTACTCCCGGACCAACTCGTCTAGGACCTCAAAATTGCGCGCCGCTAGTCCCCGCAACCGCACGGCTTCGGCGCGCAAGTGCGAGGCGATTGCTTCCCGGTCTGACATTAGTCGCCCCGCGAGCGTCCCAACCTCGGCTTCTTCGAGCCGGCGTTTTGATCCAGGGATCCAAAGCGGAGGTAAAGGGTAGCCGATGTCTTCGCACAGCGCAGCGACTTTGGGATCGTATGGTATCGCAAGAAACGGCACGCCGTAACGAATTGCAAAGATGAGTGCATGCAGCCGCATGCCGATCACCGCATCGGCACGAGCAATCACGGCGGCGGCGCGACCGAGATCGGAAATCGGCAACAACGTCGGACTGGACTTGCACTTGCGGATCACCATGGTCGAGACTTCGGCATCTTCCGTTCCGCCAAGGGGCAGAAGCGCAACGTGCGCGCCATATATCTCGCTCAAGTAATCAATCGCATTCGCAACAATTGTGACCCCTTCTGCGATACCGGGGGCCTTGCGAACGCAGACGACGACGAGGGGATGCCCTGCCACCGCGAGTCCTTCGTTTTCCAAGTCGGCGTTTTCTTTGCCGTGCTCGTACAGAAAGACGGGATCTGCTGTTTGCTCGATGGGCGTTCCATGCAGCAGGGACCCAAGCAACTTTTTCGAGCGCTCGTCGCGAACCGTTGCACGGCGCGTACCCTTACACCATTCGCGCACCACCGTCTTCCCCAAGAAATCCAGCGGTCCGACCGACTGAGCGAAGATCATCGACGTTCGTTTTGCACGGTTTGCCGCACGGATAATGCCTGCGTAATACAGCAAGCTTCGCGTGCTCGTCGCGTTTTGCAATAGGCCGCCGCCGCCCGAGATAACAACATCCGCTTTTGCAATCGCCTCTCGCAAAGCCGGAAGTTGCGCGCGCGGTGTCGAGTCAACCCCGAATTCAAGCGCCGTATCTTCGGGGTGCGGCGAAAGCACGTCGATTTCGCATCCGGCGTATCGCTGCTTTAGTTGGCCAACGATCACCCGCGCGAGCGCTTCATCTCCCAGATTTCCGAAGCCGTAATACCCGCTGAGCAAAAACCGCATTATGCCGGGCGCAAAAACAATCGGCGGTAGACGACTATCAGCGCCGCGCCGATCGCGCATCCGATAATTGCACCGAGCAGAACGCGTAATACCGAAATGTACACGGGCGTGTGTAAATGCGAGAACGTATCGACCAGATCACCGATTCCGACGCCGATACCGATTGCAAACAACCAGCCCAGTACGCGGCGGTGCGCGAAAACCAGCGCCGGCAAGAGCATCATCAGGGGAAAGCCGACAAGAAATTCCTTAAAGCGCGGCCGCACGCTGAGCACAGTCGTCAAGCCGGAACGCAGTGAGAGTTCGAAAGCGGATGGCGAGATGTCGCTTTGATTTCCGCTGCGCATCAAAACGAGCGCACCCCCCGCAAGAATCACGACACCTAAGACGAGTTGCCCAATGCGCACCGGCGTGTTGAAGGCATCGTGTGGATCCTCAATCTTGGCGCCGAAACGGTCGGTGAGAAAATACAGCGCAAGCGCAATCAACGGCGGAAGCCCAAGGACGGCTTTCACGCCCCGGAAGCGCTCGATTTCTTCCATCACAAGTGGTGAGCTCATGAGCCCGATCACGACAAGCGCGCCGAGCAACGCGACGCCGGTGGCCAGTAGCGTCCAGCGCAAGCTTCGCACGAGCTGCGTGCGAGTTCTCGCCGACGGCGGCTCGGTAAATGCCCCGCCGAGAACAGTAAACGCGGCCGTTTCAAAGAGCAATGCACCCGCGAGCGCGAGGATGGAGCGCGCGAACAGATCATGGTGCGACGCATACCCCCCCACATAGAACAACACGGTGGCAGCATAGGCGAGTGCCGCAATCCACGGACGGTACCAGCCGAAAAACCCAAGTAACAAAATCAAGATTGAGGGAACGGCGAGTGCGGCAATCCCGACCGGGAGAACGGAATCCGCGCGATACATCGGAATCGGCGCTGCGCTGCCTTCGGTAAAACCACGCGCACGCAGCCCCGCCGCGATTTGCCCTACCAGCTGGACGTTGGTCTTTTCGATCGAAAGACCGTTGTATTCGTGTGGGAACGGGCGCAAATACACCAAACGAATGTTGCGTTCGCGGACTCCCAATAGATAGCGCGCTACGATCTCTGCGAACTTAAGCTTCTCCTGTTCGGCTTTTGCGATCGCTTGGACGCGCACGGTTCGTCCCGGCATGAGTTTGGCAAGCTCGTCGTTGCCCTTTTGAACTTGCGTCGCATCATAAGTTTCAATCGAGCCGAACGTGAGCTTGCGGTCGTTCATGAGGGCCGCGGTCTCTTTGAGATGGTCCGGAAAGCCGAGGACCTGGTTGCGCAACCCGAAGAAGACGACGGTCGTGATGCGCGCGCGATGGCGCAGCGCATCGAACGCCGCCGCGATTTTCGGACCCTCCAACCGCTCGTCGTTCTGCAAGCGCGGGACGACAAAGAGTCCCAGCTTCTTCGCGAGAGCCAATTGATCTGTCGGAATGCCTAAAGAAACTTGGCCGAAGTAGTCGATTTGCGTGCGGACCGCGATTACCCAGGGTGACGAAGCATGCAGCACGCGGATGCTGCTGTGGCTAAAATGCAGCGGTAATTGCCGCATGTACCGGTCATACGTCGCTTTATCGTAAACGAGCAGATAGACTTCATCCGGCACAATCGCTTTGTTACGCACCAGCGCTGCGAGGGTCGGATCCGAAACGCGCGAGAGCCGCGCGTTATCGAGGATGCCGACGCCCGAACCGACGTAGGCATTCTGGCCCGTATTGATGCCCGCGCCCAGCTCCTCGGCAAGGGCGAGCGATGTTAGCCCTGCGCGCCGCAGTTCGACAAGAAGTGCCTCGGGTTTATAGTTGTAAGAGCGCGCGAGAGATAGGAAATCGCTGTAATCCATCGCAATTTCGACCCGCTGCGTCCGGTGTTCGATGCGCACGCGCTCAACGGCCACAAAGAGCGCGGCCAGGAGCGCAATCACAAGTATGACGGCGGCGTAGCGCGTCTGGGATTGCACTAAATTCACGGGGCGCGAACTTCGCTAAAAAACCAGAAGGGCCCGCCGTAGGCAGGCCCGTTCTGTCGTCGCGTAAGCGCTTGCGCACTTACCGGGTGTGGGCGACGTCTTTTTATGCTGGGTCACCGGCTCGCAAAGCCCACGAATTGCGAGCGGGGAAGGGGACCATTTCTTGCGTTCGAGGAGGCCCCCTCCCGCGTTAAACCTACCCTGCGTGAAGCTTTACAAATGTTTCCACAAGCCGCCCATCCCACTGTTTTGCCGCACCGTTTGTGAGGATGCCGCATGCTTTATCCACAGACATCCCCTTGCGGTACGGGCGCGTGCTTACCATGGCGTGGTAGGCATCTGCAATACTAACGATCCGCGCGGCTCTTGGGATTTCTTCGCCGGACAATTTGAACGGATAGCCGGTCCCGTCCCAGTTCTCCTGGTGTGCTTCGACGATCGAGGAGACACGGCGCATGGAGGGGATCGGCGCCAAAATGCGCGCACCGTCTTCGGGGTGATTGCGCATGATCGTGAACTCTTCGTCCGTCAGCGGACCGTTCTTACCAAGAATGTATTCGGGCGTACCGATCTTGCCGACGTCGTGAAGAAGCGCCCCGAGGCGAACTTCTTCAAGCTGGGCTTCGCCGAAGAACAGCGCTTTGGCAAGCTTGAGTGAATAGTTGGAAACCGCATGCGAATGTCCGCTGGTGTATTTATCGCGCACGTCGACCGCTTGAGCGAGCGCAAGAGCCATGTCGAGGTTGCGACTGCCCGACTGCGCGAGACGCTCGGCCGCTTTTTCGACCGCCTGCGGACCGGTTGAAAACTGCTTGGCGGTGAGCACCGCAAAGAGGGCTTCCATCGCGAGCTTTTCCCATTCGGCGTTGACGTTTTTGCTCACAACGTGGAGGCGATTGCGGCCGCCGTACTTCGCAACGTAGAGCGCCTTCTCGGCCAAATCCAAAAGCGTATCGGCCTGGCTCGTATGTGTAGGTGCGTTCGCGATCCCAATGCTAACGGTGGTTGGCGGCAAGTCGCTCGGACCGTCTTCAGAGATCCGCTCGATCAGACGTTTAGCCATGCGTGTTGCCGCTTCCACCGTGGTATCGGGGAGCAATATCATGAATTCGTCGTTGCCGTACCGTGCGGCGATCGCATCAGGTGCAACTGTTGCCTTGATTTGGCGCGCGACATATGCAAGCACGTTGTCGCCGATACCGTAGCCGAGCTTTGAGTCAACCTGCCGCAGACCGTCTACGTCGATGAGCATGGCAGACAGTGCACGTTTTGAGGCTTTGGCTTGCGCGAACAGCTCCCCGTATTGCTCCATCAGGAAGCGGTAGTTGGACAGGCCGGTCAGACGATCGGTGGTCGATTCGGATTGCAAGCGCTCCAGGCGTTCCGCTTGCGCGAGCGCACTGCCCGAAAGGCGCGCGACGGTCTGCAAGAATTGCGCGTCGTCTGCTGAGAGACTTGATTTCGCCTGCAGGTCGAGCGCACCGATAATTTCATCGTCCACGCCGAGTGGAACAACATAACGTGTCGTTCCATTATTTGCGCGCACAAGAAGCTCGCCGGTCGAGAACGCTTCTTTGATCTCCCGGCTGGAATTCTCGGCGCTTGTGTAGATCGTAATCGCGTCGCTGCCGTAGAGCATCCCCAGTTCATCGATGACGGCATCGATCACGGGCTGCACTTCGCGGGCAGTCGCAAACGTCTGTGAGAGATTCGCCAGCACCGTCAGTTGAGCCGATTTCGTTTCGACAACCGCGGAGTCCGGACTCAAATGCGCCCCACGGCCCGAAAGCCCAATCGCCTTACCGAGACGGCCGGCAATACGAGCACACCCGTCGAGGGCGGGCTTATCCCAGACGCGCGGTCGGTTGAAAACGTCCACCCCAAGGATGCCCGCGAACTTTCGTTCGACGCCGAAAGGCGTCATGATCGTTGAAACGACTTTAGTGAAGCGCAGCGAACGGCGTTGACGGTCGGTAATGGGGAAAAGCGCGAGGTTGTCAATGAAGACTTGCTTGCCGGTCCGGACCGCTTGTCCGGTAATGGCCGGCAACTGCGCAATTGGTTGGGAAAGCCCAAGCAGCGAGGGCTCGGCACCAAACGATTCGTGCGTGACGATTAGTCGTTTGCGGTCTTTCGAAATCTGATATACGAATGCGCGATCGGCATCCAAGAGCTCAGGCAACCGTGTCACTGCAAATTGCAAGGCGGCGCCTGCGTCTTGCGATACCAGCAGTACGTTGAGCTCTTCCAAAACCTCGAGAACCCGAGTCGAGAGCGCCCGGGTGGCAGCGACCGTCACCCCTACTTCATCGGCCGCATTCAAGGAAGCGTTAGCCCGCGGGCGGGAGTGTAAAGCGAGCGTTACATTCGCTCTAGCGCTTCCACTTTGGTCGCCGCTTGTTTACGAACGCGGACATGCCTTCTTGCGCATCTTCCGAAGCCGCGTTGGTGCTCATGACTTCTTTTGCGTACGCGTACGCGGCCGTCACGTCCAAGTCGATTTGGGCGTAGAAAGCCGCCTTCCCAAGTTCGACGACGGACCGCGCCGCTTGCAAGATTTTTCCGGCAAGCGCCTGCGTCGCAGCGCGAAGTTGGCCTGCCGGCACCGAGGAGTTGATCAAACCCCAGTCCTGCGCCGTTTCCGCATCGATGAAATCACCGGTCAGCAGCATTTGCATCGCTCGTTTTCGCCCGATTGCGCGCGTGAGCGCAACCATCGGCGTCGTACAGAACAATCCGATCTTCACCCCAGGGGTGGCGAACTTCGCGTCCTCCGCGGCCACGGCGAGATCGCACGTCGCAACGAGCTGAGTGCCGGCGGCGGTGGCAATTCCGGACACTTCGGCAATAACGGGTTGCGGGATACGCTGGATCGCCCGCATCAGTTGCACGCAGACCTCGAACGTGCGGCGGTACTCTTCGATATCACGCTCGAGCATCTCGCGCAAATCGTGTCCGGCACTAAACGCCGGCCCCTCGGCGCAAAGAATCACAACGCGATTTTCACGATCAGCTGCGGCTTCATTAATGGCTTGCGTCAATTCGGTCATCAACTCAACCGAAAGGGCATTCCTTTTTTCCGGGCGGTTTAAGGTAATCCTGACGATCCCGCCCGCCTCTTCAACCAACAAATTTTTCAGCGCAGATGAGTGTACTGCCACAACCCCAACCCCATTTTCTTTAATTTGCGAGCTATTTTTCTTTCGGCTTAGGTGCCGCAAGCGAAATGTATCTTAGACATACATGAGCGCCGCGGCAACGACAGCCGAAAGGAAAAGAGCCGCAAATTTGGGCGATGACGGACTCGAACCGCCGACATCCTCGGTGTAAACGAGGCGCTCTACCAGCTGAGCTAATCGCCCGCCCGGCTCTCTATTCGTACTCCAGGGGTTTAGGCCCGTTTTATCCGGGTATTCTCGAAGGCAAGCAGCACGCCGGGGTTCTTTGCCATGTCCGGTCGGTATACCGCTACCTATCGTAGCGAACCTAAAAATGTCGCGATTGCACGTAGCGCAGTCGCGAATTTTGCGCGCTCTTGCGGTTTTAACGGACGCGAAGTCTCGGAAATCGAGATGGCTGCCGGAGAAGCGCTGAGCAACGCCGCCGAACATGGACTGCAACGCGACGGCGGTTCATTCACGGTGCGTTGCAGTTGTCAGGGCGATGAACTCGTTATTGAAGTGCGCGACAGCGGACGCGGCTTTCAGCAGACTGCGCCGGGCGATGGGCCCGATGCAATGCCCTCGCGCGGGTTCGGTATGACCATCATGCGCGCGTTCATGAATGAGATCACGTATTCTCAGAACGGCACAGTCGTGCGGCTCACCCGGCGGCGCGATACGGCCGAAGACGGAAACGGACACGGGGCAACCTAGCCCGTCTCATCGCCTTCGTTCTTTGCGAACTCCACTTTAATTACATTGGTCTTCTTTTGGTGCGACTCATCCTCGCAATGGGTTTCCCCGCAGTGCTCGCACGCTTGGATGGCTTCAACCGTCTTGAGCTCCAGGCGTTCTTTCGCCTCAAGCAACCGGTCGACGTTCTCCGGCGAGCGATCAAGATCAATCTGGAGCTCCGCGCGGCCATGTTCTTCTGCGGCTTCGCGCAGCTCGTATACCGCCTGAACCTTGTTTATCCCCAACGTCTTTCTCCTCGCCGTGAAGCGGTCGCTTCCACGCTAACCACAATACCCCATGCCGCCCTGCGCTTAACTGCTCGAACATTAAATTTTCAGTAGTTTGCCGCCGCTCGAACCTGGGAAGCCGGTTTGTTCAGGTCTGCTATGAGTTCCGGCGCAATGATCGCGAAGGGTGTCGTCCCGTACGAGAGCAGCCGGTCATGAAAATCGTGCAGCGATCCCTTTGCGCCCACGCGCAACAGGTATTGCGCTTCGAGATTCTCCAGCTGGAGACGGCCCACGGTGTAGGAAATCACGTAGCCGGGCCCGAGCGCAATGCCCGCGACCGCTGCATCCGAGGCGCCTTTGGTGAAGCCCGTTTGTTGCGCGAAGAAATCGGCAGCTTGCCTGTACGTCCATTCCCCGCTTGCGAGCTTGGGATCGACGGTAGCGCGCGCGCCGCGGACCCTTTCCCACCGCGCAGTGTAAAGCCGACCGTCGAGATCGTCGCCGTAGAGTCCGAGGCGAACGAACATCTCCTCACCATAGAACGCCCAGCCTTCCGCAAAGACGCCGCTGCTTTGAATTTTGCGAATGAAATCCGGATGCCGTTTTGCAATCGAGAGTTGCAAGAAATGTCCCGGCATCGCTTCGTGCGCGGCCGTGGACCAAATGCGGTCACGATCGAAATCTTGATTCATGTCCAGCGTTCGCGCCGCCTCTTCAAGCGATTTCGGCGGGGTGATGAAATAGTAGCCGGTGGTCTCCGGTGAGAACAGGCGTGGCGAATTCATCGAGGCGCCGGGCGAAACCGGTTGCAGAAAAGAGGGCGTTTCGACGACTTTTATTTCGCCGAGCCAATCGGGAACGGTTACAATGTCGTGCTTGCTCATGTACTCGCGCAACTCCGCGATGCGGTCATGATAATACGAAATGAGGGCGGGTCCGCCCGGAGCGATGCCTCCGCCCGTCGAAGGTCCAAACGGCGTTTTGCGTTGTTGGGAAAGCGACCTCAGCCATGCTTCTTCTGCCCAGCCGTGCGCGAGCTCATCTGCGCCCATGCGTTCCACATCGTTTGCAGTATACGGCAAGAGCTGCTCGTCGCGTAGCATGTTATTGTATGCACGCCGGCCAATCGCGTAGTTTTCAGGCCACGACGCAACGTGCGCTTTAATATACACCGCAGTTTCGGCCACCGTCTGCAACGTAGCGTCGCGTGCGGTTGCGAACCGCGCAAACTGGGCGGCGGTCAGTTGGTTCTTGGCGGTATTGCTGAGCGCGCCGTTAAAGAAATCCGCTGCGCCCGCAAGTTGCTCGTTGCCGACGACCCCCTGCAGATGACCCGGTGTGGTAACCATCTTTTGAGCCGCGACAATGTAGGCCGGAGCCCGCCTTAGGCGGGAGACGATCGCGTCCCAGGCGCTGCTGAGGTCCGCCTGCGTCGCGCCGTTCTGACCAACGATCGGTAAATGCTGAAATTGCGTAAAGACGATTGCGATAATCGCTTGCGCGGGCCCGCTGTAATCTTTACGGTCCGAATTATAGACCGTGTAATTGCGAATGGACCCGGTCAATTGCGCTTGGAGAAGCTTGGCGTCATCCCGGTCAACCAACGAGAGGTGCGCATTTGCCGGCGCAATCGCATGCAATTGTTTTTCCCAAGCGCGCAACCGTTTGAGATCCGCCCTGCGAGAAGCTTCCGTGGGAATCGCCAATTCCGCGTCGTGCCCCGGGATCCCGAGGTTGGTTGCGGTCATCGGATCGCGGGCGGCCGAGGTGTAAACAACGTCTTGCGCGAGCCTCGTCAGACGGTCATGGACCGAACCTTGCGCGGACGCATCCGCCGGCACCGCGGCGGCGAGCAGAGCCAAAAAGAACGAGGCAATCAGATAACGCACGATAATGGTCCCTCCCACGAAAAAAAGGGGATTCACCAACAAGGTGCCGACTTCTTGGCGCGTGAGATTCTCAATGCGGTGGCCGCTCGATCACCTGAGCGCAGCAGGCTTGACCCTTGCATCGTTCGTGCTGCTCTACGTTCGCTATTGGTTTCCACCGGGGAAGATTTTCGATGAGATCTATTTTGCGCGCGCGGCGGAAGAGTATCTGCAGCGCCGGTACATCTACGAGAGCACCCATCCACCGCTCACCAAACTCCTCATTACCGCCTCGACGATGCTCTTCGGCGGACTCCACGGCGGCGACACTTCATCCGGGTGGCGTTTCCTGGACGTCGTTTTCGGGGCGCTCATGGTGTGGATGCTCTTCGTGCTCGCGAAGAGAATCACGGGTTCTACTCTTTTTAGCGCGTACGCAGCGGGCCTGTTGTCTCTTGATGGCATGCACTTCGTGCAGTCGCGCATCGCGACGCCGGAAAGTTTCGTCGGATTCTTTTCGCTTGCAACGGTCTACGCGTTCTATCGTTACTGGCAAGCGTCCGCGGAGGCGCAAGACCGACCGGCGGGTGCGGGCCTGGCACGAACGCGCTGGATCGCAGCCGCGCTCGCGCTTGCATGCGGCGCGCTCTTTGCGGTGCTGCGCTTTGATCGGAAATTGCTTCCGCGAAAACGCTGGTCGCACTGTGGACCGCCGCCGGATTGTATCTCGCCTATCGCATCATTACCGGCTCGCGACGCTTTTCCGCACGATACGCGTGGCTAACGCTTTTCGCCATCTCGATCTCCTGTTTGGTTACGAGCAAATGGTACGGTGTTATGTCGTTCGGCGTCGTCACGATTGTGGTTGCACTATCCTTGGCACGCGATCGCGACCGCCGCGTGTTCAAACTCGACACGCTCGCTGCGACCGTTGCGTTCATTCTCGGACTCGTGTACAGTGCCTCGTACGCGCCGCAGTTCATCGGTCTCTCCGATACGCCGGGAGCGCCACCACGCGCGTACACGCTCAGCGAGGTCGTTCAAAGCCAGGCCGGCATGTACAACTACCATGCACATCTCGTCGCCACGCATCCGTACTCATCGCAGTGGTGGCAGTGGCCGCTTGATTTACGACCGATCCTTTATTATGCGAACTACGGCCATGGTGCGAAGGGCTCGATTACGACGGCGGCGATGATCTACTCGCTGCCGAATCCCCTTCTTCTCTGGGCGGGACTCTTGTGCGTTCCGTACGTCGGATTTTTGGCCTACAAGGAACGCAACCGCGGCTATACGCTGCTCATTCTGACCTATCTCTTGCAGTGGTTGCCCTGGGCGCGTTCTCCGCGTCTTGCTTTCGCCTACCATTTTTACGTCGATATTCCGATTACGTGCCTGTGCGTGGCAATCGTCATGCAACGCGTCCTGCAGAGCAGCAAGGAAAGCGGAAACCAATGGTTCGGACGAGCGATTGTCGGGCTCTATTTTGCGGCGGTCCTCGGCGCGTTCTTCTATTTCTATCCGGAACTCGCCGGGATCGCGATCCCATACGATTCCTGGCATAGCCGTCTGTGGATGGACAGCTGGCTTTAGAGCCGAAGCCCGCAGCGTGAAGCGCTCGCATTTTCTCCAAAGCACACTTGCCCTGGCCGCTCCCGCATTGCTACCGGCGCAGGCCAACGCGAGCGCAGCCCTCAAGGCACCTCGACTTCGCGCAGGCGACTTGGTGGGATTGATCTCGCCGGCCGGCGCCATGCAAAGCCAGGCCGAACTGCAAACGGGCATCGATCAAATCAAACTGCTCGGGCTAAGGCCGGTCGTCGGCAAGCACGCGATGGAGAAATGGAACGGGTACCTTGGCGGAACGGATGCAGCGCGCGCCGAGGACATTAATACCTTTGCTCGAGATCCGGGGATCCGCGGCATCTTTGCGCTGCGCGGCGGCTACGGGACGATGCGCATTCTCGAGGCAATCGACTATCAAGCGTTCGTTCGCGATCCAAAGATCGTCTTCGGGTTTTCCGATCTCACTGCACTTCTGAACGCAATCACGTTGCGCACGGGCCTCGTTACCTTTCACGGACCGGTTGCCGCACTCTCCACATACACGCCAACCGTCGTCCAAGAAATTCAAGCCGCAACGATGTCCGTGCAACCGATCGGTGTCTTAAAAAACACCACGACGGTCAGCGTTATCCCGGGACGGGCTCAAGGAAGACTCGCGGGAGGAAACCTTACGCTTGTTGCGGCGGTGGCCGGAACGCCCTTCGCGGTGCCCTCCGCCGGCAGTATTCTTTTACTTGAAGACGTGCACGAAGAACCGTATCGCATAGACCAACTGCTCACGACGCTCTTGCTTGCCGGCGATCTGCAAAAAGCCGCCGGCATCGCAGTCGGCGCAGTTACCGAGCCCGATAGAAAGCTCAGCAATGGTCCCTCCGATGAACTCGTGGAAACGCTTCACGAACGCCTCCTCGCAGCCGGGCGGCCCGCCGTGCGCGGGATGCAATTCGGTCACATCCTCAACCAATGGGTGCTCCCGCTCGGCCTCGACGCCGTGCTCGATGCCACTGCAGGCACGCTCACGATATCCGAACCCGCGGTGGTGTAACAGGGCAGGCGGAGCCGGAATCTCCTTAACGAACTCCTACGGCCCTACATTCCCGGAGGGTTAAGACCATTCTCGCACGATCATTTCTTTGCACCGTCATCGGACTGGCGCTTCTCGCTGCCCCAGCCTTTTCACAAACCGCCCCGCAAAGCGCCGTAGCTCCCGCGCCCAGCGCGCCGGCGGCCTATGAAACCTTCGTGCACGGCGCAACCCTTACGCCGGGGCTCATACCGCTGGTAAAAAAGGGCGGGATTTATTATTTGGTCCTCGCCAAAGATCAATTCGATAAAGACTTCATCGGGACGGCCGTGCCCTCGAGTGGACTTGGCGGCTTCGGTCCCGCTGCCGGGGAGCCGTACGTCGCACCGGCCAGAATTCTGCGCTTTCAGCGCGTCGACGACCGCGTGGTCATTCGCTGGCCGAACACGATTGCGCAAGTCGACCCGAATTCACCGCAGGCGTATTCGGCCAACGAATCCTTGCCGAACTCAATCCTCGGGGTCGTTCCAATCGCCGCCGAAAATGCAAACGGCACCGTTGTGATCGCGGCTTCGCTGTTTTTGGGCGACGTTGCCAACTATGCAGCCTCGATTAACCGCGGCGCCGACCCGGGGCATGCATACAAGCTGGACCCCTCCCGGACGTATTTTGTAAATGGGAAATCTTTTCCGGAAAACACCCTGCTGCGCGTGAGTCAGACATGGGCGAGCTCCGATCCCAATGCCATCGACAATGCGCCCGACGCCCGCAGCATCGAAGTGCTCATGAGCTACAATATCATTGCGGCGCCAAACGACGGCTACGTGCCGCGCTATTCCGACGCGCGCATCGGATACTTCGAAACGCCTCGGCTTGATTTTGCTCGTGATCGCGTCGACCGTGCGCAAACGTACGTAACACGTTGGAATTTTGCACCAACGGCCGCCGGCGTGCCCTCTGAGCCAACGCGACCGCTCGTGATGTACCTGAGCAACGACATCCCCGTCCAGTACCGGGAGCCCATTCGCAAAGCCTATTTGACCTGGAATAAGGCCTTCGCGAAAATTGGAATTTTGAACGCCGTACGCGTAGAGCAGCAGCCGACCGATCCCGCCTGGGACGCCGATGACATCCGGCACAACATCGTGCGTTGGATTACCACAACCTCGCCTCAGTTTGGCGCCGAGGCCCTCATCATCGCGGACCCGCGTACGGGAGAAGAAATTAATGTCGGTATCAATATCGACGCCGTTGAGGGACTCCTCGGACGAACCTACCGCTATGTCGTGGCACCTGCGCGACGTACCGGCAGCAGTCCCGCCACCGAACAAGCTTTTGTCGTCGGATTCATGAACGGGTTGACGCTCCATGAATCTGGGCACAACTTCGGATTACAACACAATTTTATCGGCTCTATGGCCTACACGGCCAAAGACTTGCAGAGTTTGCCATTCACGCAAAAATATGGCATCGCGAGTTCTGTCATGGAATATACACCGATCAACTTATGGCCCGCCGGCACACCAAACGGCACTTATACCCAAGACGTACTCGGTCCGTATGATTACTACGCGATTCACTACGGGTACGGATACATCCCAAACGCGAGAACCGCAAGCCAAGAACTACCAACGCTACGTTTGTGGGCTGCGAAGTGGGCGAACCCAATGTACCGGTTTGCATCCGACGAAGACACCGCGTTTTCTAGCGGCCATGCAATCGACCCGCGCGTCGCAACGAACGATTTAACAAATCGTCCGCTCGCATGGTGCACCACCCAGATGAACATGATGCACGACCTCATGGGACGCGTCAACCAGCGTTTCCCCGCGCAGGGACAATCCTACGATGAAGCGCGCAGCGCGTTCCTTGCTCCAATGCGCTATTACCTTCGCTGCGCCGCATACCCAGCGCACACAATCGGCGGCGAATACCTTTCACGCGCAAACCGCGGCGATCCGGGATCAACAGTTCCGTTTACGGCCGTGCCGCGCTCCGAAGCGCTCTATGCATGGCGTCTGATTCAAAGCGAATTATTCGCCGATTCGGCATGGCATTTTAATCCCGATGTCCTCAACCGGCTAACCTATCGCGAAATCTCCTCGTTCACGGACGGCTCGTGGGTGTACAATCCCACTCCGCGTCACGACGTTTCAATCGCGGAGTTGGCGGCCGTCGCGCAAGAACAAACGCTCTCCGAACTCTTTGCTCCTTTAAAGCTCCAGCGGCTAGACGAGCTCCCTATCAAGTACAAGAAAGGCGCGACCATGTCATTGGGCGATTTGTTTGATTGGTCGCTGAACGGAATCTATGGAGATATTGCAAACGGCTCGTTTGTAAGCGACGGACCCGTGCGGCGCAATCTTCAAATGCGTTTCGCAAAGAGGCTGGCGCTCATTTGGACGGCGCCGGCCCGCGGCGTCCCCACGGACGCCCAAGCACTTGCGCGATTGACCCTGCAGCGTGTAGCGGCGTACGCATCGGCGGCGCAACGTTCGGCTAGGCTGGACGACATCGCGCGCGCGCATGCCGCCGCGCTGCAAGCAATCGCGAAACAGGCTTTAGACGCGCGGGCGACGATTGCGCCGCCGCTGGCGGCCACGCCTGGGCCATAACGCGAGTTCCAAGCCCGGGTACAAAAAAAAGCCCCGCGAAAGCGGGGCAAAATTGGTAGCGCCAACGAGAATCGAACTCGTCTCTTCGCCGTGAAAGGGCGACGTCCTAACCGATAGACTATGGCGCCATGTGACGCACGGAAGCCGCCCGTGCGCAGCCCCTCCATTCGCACCGCGCGCTTGGGCCGCCTGGTGAGAAGCCGGAGTAGCTAATTTAAGACAGGATTGAGGGGCGAGTCAACCACTTCTCCAGGTTTGACCCCCGGCATGAAGGCATCCCAATCGAGACGATGCTGCGGGCGCGCCGGTTCCGTAAGGCGGATGCCGTCCGCGATGTAGATGATCGTCATCACCGCGCGGGGATGCGGCGTCCGGTTGGGTCCCGCGTGGTGAAACGTCCAGCCCGAGTGAAAACTGATCTCACCAAACTCAAAGGGTTCTTCGACTTCGCGATAGCGGCCAGTCTCGAGCCCTCTACGAATTGACCGGTCACTTTCGTCACTAATCGCAAGATCGCGCCCAGACATCATTCTCTGGCTGCCCGCAGCAAAAGCGATTGGGCCCATCGCGATCGGCGTTTCTTGCAAAGGCACCCAAGCCGTGATCGTTTTGTCCGAGTCGAGCGGCCAATAAAACTGGTCTGCATGCCAAGGCGTCATGCCGCCACCCGGTTCCTTATATAAGGCTTGATCATGATACAAGCGCACTTTCGGAACGCGCAAAAGTTGCGCGGCTAAGGAAGCTAAGCGTTTGCTAAAGACAAACTCCTTGGCAGGCGCATTCGATCGCCAGAGATTCGTAACTTGCAGAAACGCTTTATGATAGGTGTCACGCTCTTCGAGCGGCAGATTCTGCTGATTTCGGCGTTGCACTTCCGCTGAGAACTCGCCGCCGTACCGCAGCAATAACTTCGGACTGAAAAATTCTTTGAGCCGTACGAACCCATCGCGTTCGTAGACCGAGAGGACATCTTCATGGAGCGGCGCGGGCGCGGCGTTGAGTTCAATGTTTTCGAGCAAAAAGTCCCTTTGAGCAAAAATATGGGCCCGGCAGGATTCGAACCTGCGCGCAACCAGTTATGAGCCGGCCGCTCTACCGCTGAGCTACAGGCCCCAGCGCTACGGGACCTTCGGTCGCCGCAGGTGATAGTCCGTTCGCGCCTGATAGCGACCGGCGATGTCCGTCGCGACAGACTCTGCAAAAGGCTTGCTCATAATCGAGAGCGACGTGGGCAGGCCGTGCTCACCGAATCCGTTTGGTAAGGCGATGGCCGGCCATCCGCACACGTTGCCTGGGGTCGTCAGATCCGCGCCGCCCGGATATTTCGGATAGGCTTTATCAAAGGGTACGCCGATCGGCAAAGCCACAGTCGACATCGTTGGCCACACGACCGCGTCAACATCGGCGAACGCGGTCTGCAAGAGTTTGATCATGACCGTTCGTTGGCGCTGCCCGTTGATGTAGTCGACGGCGCGCAACGCAAGGCTCGGATAACCGCCTACTTTGTCGTCCGCTGATTGCAATTCCCGGGCCCGTCCACTTTCGATCAGGTCTTGAAAAGCAGCCGCCGCTTCACCGTTGATGACAGCCCCGGCAACATCTCCCCACGGCGCTTTAGGCAGGGCGCGTTCGCCCACAATGGTTGCAAAAGTAGAAATCTCTTCGAGCGCGCGATTGAAGTTCTTCAGCACAGCCGGCATCAGTTTGACGCGCGAGCCTTTGAGAATCGCCACGCGAGGGCGCGATCTCGCCCCTGCGAACGGGCGGCTCACGCTCGTCGGATCATTTGGATCTTCGCCTGCAATGATGCGCAGAATGATGTCGGTATCACGTGCCGACCGTGCAAGCGGCCCGAGCTTATCCATCGACCATGAGAGCGCCATTGCGCCGTGGCGGCTCACGCGTCCGTACGTCGGACGCAAACCCGTAACGCCGCACGAAGCAGCCGGTATGACAATCGAACCATCGGTTTCCGACCCGATTGCAAATCCCACAAGACCTGCGCACGCAGCCGCGCCCGGCCCGCTCGAAGAGCCGCCGCTCCAAAAATCCCGATTCCACGGGGTTCGTCCAGGCCCGGTGAACGACGCGTCGGCGTCGTTATAGCCGAAACCGCCCGCAAGTTCTACCATCGCGAGTTTGGTGATCAGGACTGCACCCGCATTGCCTAACGTACGAATTACCGTGGCATCGAAATTGAAATGCTGGGCGCGAAAAGGCGTCGCCCCCCAGGTTGTGGGTGCATCCTTCGTCGCCAAAAGATCCTTGACGCCGTACGGAATCCCATGCAGCTTTGAGCGCACGGTCCCGCGGGCACGATCCCGATCGGCACGTTTGGCTTCTCGAAGCGCGCGCTCGGGCATCAACGTTACGAGCGCGCCGTAATGTGGACCGAATCTCTGCAGCCGGTCCAGATACAGCTGAGTGAGTTCAACCGAAGAGACGGCCTTGTTTGCAAGCAAGGCCGCCAGTTCCACGCAGTCCGCAAAGGCCAAATCGTCGGACATCATCGGCAGGAACGGATCCTCGTCAGCGGCTCGTCGCTATTCTTGAGCCGGTTACCGACTGGATTTAAGCGAGCTCCTGATTTGAGATTTCCGTCGATCTGCCCCGCGATGTTTGCAATATCCGCATCGGTAAGCTTGGGATCGTAACGGCGCATGTCGTTTGCTTGCGCGAGTGCTACGGCAGACGCCGGTTTTGGCGCAGCCGTCGGCGTTACTTTCGGTGTAGGGACGGCCGAGGTTTGCGCCTGCGCTTCTGCAGCCAGTACCAAGCTCGCGCAGCTCGCTAGTGTTGTTTGCAAAAAAAGCCGCCTGCTCGACATCACAACGCCTTAAAAGCTCGGCGCCCAGGGTAGCGGGCCGACTCGCCGAGCTGCTCTTCGATTGCCATCAATCGATTGTATTTCTCAACTCGGTCGCTGCGCGAAAGGGATCCCGTTTTGATCTGGCCCGCGCTGGTCGCCACGGCAATATCCGCAATGGTCGTGTCGCCGGTTTCGCCAGAACGATGCGAGATCACGCAGCGGTATCCGGCTTTGTGCGCCAGGTCAACCGCATCGAGCGTTTCCGAAAGCGTTCCGATTTGGTTAACCTTGATGAGGATCGCGTTGCCGATCCCTTCGTCAATGCCGCGCTGCAGACGCTCGGTGTTCGTCACGAAAATGTCATCGCCGACCAACTGCGTTTTCGAACCGATCGCCGCGGTGAGCTTGGCCCATCCGCTCCAATCATCTTCCGCCAAGCCATCTTCGATTGAAACGATGGGATAACGCTCGACCAAATCGTCGTAAAAAGAGACCATCTGTTCGGCTGAAAATGCCTTGTCTTTGGACAGCGGATAATACTTACCGTCTTGAAAAAATTCAGTGGCGGCCGAATCCAGCGCGATTGCAACCTGTTCGCCGGGTTTGTATCCCGCGCGCTCGATGGCGTTGATCAGCAAGTCTAAAGCTTGCTGGAGATTGTCCAGCTTGGGCGCATAGCCGCCTTCATCACCAACGAGTGTTTGTTGTCCCGCTTCGTGCAGGAGTTTGCCGAGCGCGTGAAAGACTTCCGCGCCGTATCGTACCGCCTCAGCAATGGAAGGCGCGCCAAGCGGAACGATCATGCATTCTTGAAACTGCAAGGCGCCCTCGGCATGCTTGCCGCCGTTGATGACGTTCATCATCGGCACCGGCAGTTCGCACGCCGAAGGACCGCCGAGATACCGAAAGAGCGGAAGGCTCAAACTCTGCGCGGCGGCGCGGGCGTTTGCAAGCGATACGCCGAGCAGCGCATTCGCACCGCAATGCGCCTTGTTTGGCGAACCATCCAGCTCAATGAGTTTCTGATCGATCTCCCGTTGGGCCGTTGCATCCAGGCCTTCGAGGGCGGGGCCTAAAATCTCGTTGACGGCGTGAACGGCTTTGAGCACCCCTTTGCCGTTATAGCGCTTAGGATCTCCGTCGCGTAGTTCAACTGCTTCATGGGCGCCAGTCGATGCGCCGCTGGGCACGGTTGCCTCTTCCACAATTCCAAAGGTCGTTGCAACCGTGACCGCAACCGTCGGGTTCCCTCGCGAATCCAGAACTTCTCGCGCGTGGACGCCTTCGATTAACGGACGGCCGCCGCCGCGCAACGACTCAAGCGACATTACTTCTCGACCAACCAGGCTTGCAGATCGTGCTTGCGTGAAACGATCTCGCGCGACTCAAAAAAGATATCGAGCTCGCGTTTAGCGCTCGCAGGCGAATCGCTCCCGTGCACAAGGTTGCGTCCGATGTCTTGCGCATAGTCGGCCCGAATTGTTCCCGGTGCGGCTTGCAGCGGATTCGTCGCTCCCATCATCTGGCGCATACCTTCGATGACGTTCTTTCCCTCTACGGCCATCGCAACGATTGGGCCGCTGGTAATAAAATCAACTAAGCCTGTAAAGAACGGCTTGCCTTCGTGTTCCGCGTAGTGTTTTTTCGCGCGCTCGCCGTCGAGCTGCATCATCTTCAGGCCGATGATGAGATAGCCGCGTCGTTCGATCCGCCGGATAATTTCAGCCGTGAGCCCTCGTGAGACGGCATCAGGCTTACATAGAATGAGTGTTTGTTCAATAGCCATAGGGGAGGGGGGATTGGCGTGCTACACGCCGTTTGCCTCTGCCGTGCGAGCGGCGATGAACTCCAACTTGCGCGCCAGCACCGTAAGGACGGTCGGCCACGTGTAGCGCTGTGCGGTGGCCTGTGCGGCGACATGCATAAGGTGAATCTGACGCGGGTCGGCAAGCGTCGATTCGATATACGTCGCAAGCTCGAGGCCGTCGTCCGTATCGCAAACGATTGCATTGACGAAAGGCTCGGCATACTCTTCGCCCGTCGCGCCGCACACGGGCAAGCCGCCCGCCGCCATAACTTCGAGGCCGACGAGACCAAACGGCTCTTTTCCGCTGTTGGCAAGCACCGCATCCGCGGCCGCGTACAAAGCGAAGAGCACGGGTTGCGGCAACGCAGCGTTCAGCACCACCACGTCCCCGGTCGTCCTTGCGAGTTCGTAAAAAAATGTCGGATCATCGACGCCCACCGCAAAGTCATCAACGGTCAGGCCTGCGGCTTTTGCGCGCAGCACCACTTCCCGGCCGTGTGCCTCGTTACCGCCGCGAATGACAAGGCGGGGCCGGCCACCGCGTTTTTTCAGCTCGTGCGTTGCATCGATGGCTTGAAACCAGCGTTTATCCGGATCGAAGCGTCCCACTTTTGCCATAAATGGATCGCCCGCGATCGCTTCGCGGAATCGCTTGACTAACTCGGGCCGAGGTCCATCGAGCAAGCGCGCCGGTATACCGTTCGGAATAACGAGCGCATTCACGCCGCGCTGGCGCATCTCGAACTTCATGAACTTACTGATGGTTGTAATGGTCGCAGACCCGTGCAACGCAACCCAATCCACGGAATCGAAGCCGTACGTGTTATTGGCGTTCCACAAAATGACGGCGGATGACCGCAGATGTTGTTCGCGTAACTTGCGATTAAGTTCGACCGTCGTCTTGACGGTCTGCCACTCTTCAACGAGGATCAGGACCTGTTCGCCGCGCTTGGCCGCCGGGGCAATATGCTCGTCGATAACGATCTGCGGAACTTCACGCGCAAATGCGTCGATCTTATTATATTCCCCGTCGTAGACCCCGGCGGGATAATCGCGCGAGAGTGTTTGGAGCGCGCGATGCAAGCGTACGCCCCCGTCGGTAAGGCCGCGCTGCGGGAGTTTGGGATCGCCAATGAAGATAAGCTCGGTCGAAGCGCCGCTTTGCGCGAGCACCTCGGCGAGTTCGGTAACGCGCACTCCGAGTCCACCGACCTGCGAATACGGGTCCGGGCCTTCGAAACAAAGAATAACCACATGTTTCGGAAAGAACACAGTTAGAATCGCGTTCTCGCCGGGGGGAAGGGTACCTTTCTGAAAAACATGACCGATCCGTATACCAAGACGCGAAACGCGCTCTTCGGCACGTTGTTTCAGCACATTCAATTCGTGCCCATGACGGAAAGCACCAACGACGACGCCGTAAAATTTTTGGGACATGCGCAAGCCGCCGGCCTTACGATTGCCACCAACTTTCAAACGAAAGGTGTCGGGCGCAAAGGACGGCGCTGGGTCGCCCCGATGGCATCTTCCTTGCTCTTCACAACTATTCTGCCGATGACGTTCGAGCCGGCGGAGCTGTGGACCGTGCCGTTTTGGGCCGGCATGTGCGTGCAGGCCGGCTTGAAATTTCACAACATTCAAACAACGTTGCAATGGCCCAACGACATCTTGCTCGGCGGCAAAAAGCTCGGCGGAATCCTTTGCGTTTCTCGCGGGCAGGGCGCGCGGGCGTGGGTCGCATGCGGCGTCGGTATCAACGTCACGCGCTCGGAGGACGCGGCGTACGCGCCGATCGACCCGCCACCGGCATTTATTAGCGATGTCTCGCAAGTCGAACGGCCGGAACTATTGAGCGCGATTCTGCAAACCTATGACAGCATGCTCGCGCTCGTCGAAAAGCCGAACTTGGTCGCACGGCGCTGGGAAGATGCAGCCAAGCTCAAGGGCACCCACTACCGCCTCCTCGTCGACGGTGAGACCGAGCCGATCGAAGGTGTGGCCCAGCGCATCGGCCATCACGGCGAACTCATCCTCCATACCGGCGGCCAGGACCGCTCGATCGCAATGGCGGATGCCCGCGTTATCCGCGACCCTTAAAAAATGTACTGCTTCATGCAGTACACGCTGCCGCCGGATTTCATGAATTCGGATGTATCAACGGCCTCGACACGGTAACCGCGTAGGCTTAACTGCGCAATGGTCGTCGCGGCACTCGCGTCGATAACGACCGTATTGCCGCCGGCTTTTGCGGCGTTGCATGCCATCCGGTTTGCTTCGGCTTCGTCTACTTCAATAGGCGCGGAGAAGCGGCGCCCAAGTGCTGCATAGGATGCATCATCGAACGCGGCTGGATAAAGAATCGCGCTCTGGTCGTCTAAAATCGCAAGTGCGGTATCGAGATGGTAGAAACGATCTGTTTTAAGAATAAGCGGAATAACGTCCACCCCGTAAATCTTCTCGAGCAACGGTGCAATTGCAGCATCGGTTCGCGGCCCGACGCCTAAGTAGATGACATTTCGCTCGAAATCCCAAACTGCGTCGCCACCGCCTTCGAACCCGATCGAGCCGGAAATTGACGGCGCACTCTCGTAACGAAGCGACGACAGATACTCGATCTGAGCGAAGACTTCGGGGCGACGGGATGGATAACGCATTCGGCTCGCTATCGAGCGTCGCACGCCGCGGGCATCGATTCCGGTGAATGCCGGATTGGCGGTGAAGACCATATCCTCGCAACCTTGCACCGGGGCGAGTTCGTGAATTGCCAAACCGCTGCGCGCAAATGCATCAACAACGGCCTGCCATTGCCGCTGCGCCCGCGCAGCGTCAACCGGCGTCCCCGGACGCATAAAGGGATTCTTTCGGTCGATAATCTCAAAATGCGCGGGACGGCAAACGAGTACTCCGCGCGGAGTTATTTAACAACCCCGCCGAGATTGACGTTTGCGCCTTTGAGTGCGGCAACGGCCTGAGCTTCGAGACCGCCGTCCAAGCTTAAGCACAGATTCGACGCCGAGTCCACGCCGGCCGGCTTCGGAATCATCTTCGCCGTCACGCCCGAGTCCTTGAGCGTCTTGGTGGCGATCATGGTATCGGCGTTAGACGAGAAGAACAGAATGATATCGGGCATGAGCAACTCTTAATTCTGCGATGAACCGGTTACAAGTTTGTTGAGGCCGCCTGCCACGTCATTGAGTTCCGCAACGCGCGTTACAGCCTGCTGCATTCGTCCGCTCATCTCTTGCGCGAGCGTGTCGATAACGACGATGTCTCCGTAGATCTCCGAGTTCATATCCGCCAGTTGCTGCTTCTGCGAAGCAAGATTGTTTCCGGAGTCCAAATCGGCGATAAGTTTGCCTGAGCGTTCAACCGTCGCCTTGGTTTGCGCAACGTGATCCCCGGAGACTTCACTTCCGACGATGGCCACGCCGAGTTCCTTGGCGGCGGCACTGACTTGCGCACTGCGCCGTGCAATCGAACGCGAGATCCGCTCCACGATTGGAATAGCGAGCGCAAGTGCAATAAGCATTGCGACGATTCCCCAGAGAATCAG
>JBHEMH010000025.1:0-33612 GCA_046262675.1 Vulcanimicrobiaceae bacterium | reverse complement strand
GCACTGGTGGTCTGAATTCAGCCTCCACACAAAGCTGGATTGGACGTTCGGCGGTTTTCTCGCGACGCTTATTATTCCGGTCGACCTCTATCTGCTTTGCGCGCTCGTGCTTCCTCACCGTGATGACGACGATGCAATCGATATCGATCTGCGCGCCTGGTACTTCAAAAACCGGCGCACATTTTTCGTGCTGCTTCTAATTTTAGCGCCTTTGAGCTACCTGGAAGAACTTTTAACCACCGGTAGCGTTCACAAGCCCGTTTTGGAAACCGCGTTGCTGGGCGCGATGGCGCTGGTCCTTTTGCTGGGGCTCGCGACCCGCCGGGCGCGAGTGCATGCAGGTATCGCGATCCTCTTTTCAGCCCTGCTGGTCATTTATGTCGCGATTCTTTTCAACCGTCTGCCCGGACACTAGCGACCCTTCCGAGCTTTGTAGACGCCTTTTCTAAAGGGCGGGCGTACTATCTAGGAAAACATCCGCCGCCTAGTCCTTTAGCATCGGAGATTACTGCATTGCCTCACTCTTCGACCAACGTCGCCGCCCAAGGCGGGCATTTCCATCCCGGCGATGAGCCCGAAACTCCAGAGGAAGTCTCGCGCCGCCAATTCATGGTCAATGCGACCGTCGCGCTTTCGGGCGTCATCGGCCTCGGGCTTGCAATTCCCATCGTTGGATCGCTGTTGCCTTCCGGTGGAAGCGGCAAAGGCGTCTGGTCGCCGCTGGATGCGGCCGAGTGGAAACAGCTGCAATCTTCGACGGAAAAACCAGTGAAGCTCAGCTTCACGATGAAGACGAAAGACGCATATCTTCCCGAAGAAACCGATGCTCAATATGTGTGGGGGATCAAGGCCGATCAGGCCAAGATGCAAAAGGCGCGCCCCGACCTTTTCGCCTCCGATGGCAAGGCAATATTTCAGAACATCAAAGGCGTCGAGCCCTATAACGTCGTCAGCATGGGTTTTGTGATGTTCAGCCCAATCTGCCCGCACCTCGGCTGCCGCTTCAATTACGACGCCGATCAAAATAAGTTCCTATGCCCGTGCCACGGTTCGGTGTATACACGCGAAGGCGAGCATATCGGGGGCCCGGCGCCGCGCGGTCTCGATCCCCTTCCTCTGCACGAACGCAGCGGACAAGCCGAGGTCATGTGGATCCGCTATCAAGACTCCACACCCGATCACATCGTCGTAAGCTATACTTCGTGAAGTTTGAGGCGCCCACGGGGTATCGCGAACTTCCGCGTTTGTTTATGCGCCTCATAGTCTGGGGGCCCCATGCTTTGCATGGGGGGCGTGAAGGCTCGGCCGTAACGCCTTCTAAAAGGAATAGCAAATGTTAACTTGGTTGGAGCAACGCACCGGTTTCGTTTCGATGGCCCAAAATTTCCTCACTGAGGATATTCCAGGCGGCGCGAGTTACTGGTATGTCTTCGGTAGCGCCACGCTCTTTGCGATGATTTTGCAAATCGCGACCGGCATTTTCCTGACCTTCTTTTATGCGCCGTCGGCGTCGACCGCGTGGGAATCCACCGATGCGATGTACCACAACGGTTTCCAGCATTTCGTCTTGAGCCTCCACTCCTGGGGCGCATCGGCCATGATCGCCCTGGTTGCGCTCCACATGTTGCAAGTCATCATTTTCGGTGCGTACAAATCGCCACGCGAATTGCAATGGATCGTCGGCGTCTTACTATTCATTGTAACGCTCGTTCTTGGTCTGACCGGCTACCTGTTGCCGTGGGACATGAACGCATACTTTGCATCGCAGGTTGCTATCAATATCTCCGGGACCGCACCGGTTCTGGGGCCCTTCGTTCAGCAATTCTTGCAAGATGGCCCCACCATGGGCACACTCACGATTAACCGTTTTTTCGGCGTGCACGTGTGGCTCATGCCGATCGCGCTCCTCGGACTGGTCGGCGCGCATCTCGCGATCTTCCGTCATAACGGTCCGGCCGGCCCGACGACCGACGACCGCCGTGGACTCAAGATCGGACGCTTCTATCCGGATCAAGTCTTCATGGATACGGTCGTTTCGTTCTTCGTGTTCTTCATTATCATCATGCTCTCGATCTTTGCACCGCCCGGCCTCGATGCAAAAGCGGATCCGACCAACGGTGCCTTTGTGCCATATCCGGCCTGGTATTTCTTGTCGCTCTTTGGTTTGCTTGCGTTCGTGCCGCCAAGCCTGGAGCTCGTCGGGACGATCATCGTTCCGACCCTGGCGATCATTGCGCTCATTCTTCTCCCTTGGCTGGACCGTAGCACGACGCGCTCGTACGGTTCGCGCGCGCCCGTTCTTTGGGTTACGACCCTCGCGATCATCGGCATCGTGGGCTTATCGATCTCTAGTCAAATCGGAATTGTGAAAAAACAACAGGCGGCCGCTGCCGCAGGCCCAGCACCGGCCGCACCTGCGCCCGCCGCAGCCGGTGCCTCAGGTGCATCCGGCGCGGATCACGGCGCGAAAGTCTACGCCACGAATTGCTCGACCTGTCACGGGGCAGCCGGCGCCGGCGTGCCCGGCTCATTTCCACCGCTCGCCGGCAATCCGTTTGTCACCGGTGATAAGAATAAAGTCATCAAGGTGGTCGCTAAAGGCTTGCACGGTCAGGTCTCGGTGAAAGGCTTGAACTACAACGGGCAGATGCCCGCGTGGAGCGCAATGCTCAGCGACCAAGACATCACCGACGTCGTCAACTACATTCGCAACTCGTGGGGCAACACCGCGCCACCCGTTACGATGGTCGACGTCAACAAAGCCAAACAGTAGTACTATAGACGAAAAGGAGGGTAGCTCTTGCCACCCTCCTTTTTCTTTGCGTTTTTCGCTTCTAGACTTGCTGCACCTAAGAAGCTTTATGAGTTTCGAACGTCTCGCTTCGTCTTGTCATACTCCGCTTGGACGTCATTCTTTCCTTGGTTGAACATCGACTTCGCTTTCTCGCTGGTCGTCATTTCGTCGCCGGCGAGATTGCGTTTTTCTTGTTCCGCACGCGCTTCCGTGCGGTGTCCGCCCTCGTTAACGCCATCACGTACATTGTCAACGGTGTCTTTAACGCTGTCGGCCATTTTGTTCATCGTATCACTCATGCAAGAATCGTACCCTTGTGGCAGCCTTTAAAACGCATGTAGCGCTCGCTTGTTGACTATCGAATGCAGCGCTCTCCGTCGTACAGGTAGAGATCGGCGTTATAATCGCGAGCAAGCACACGGCGGTTCCTCCCATAAGCAGGCGGAACAAACGCCGGCTTGTGATTGGATGCGATGACAAAAACGCGAGGTGCGTTACAAATAACATCGTGCGGCGGTACCGCATCAACCGGATGGGCATCATTGTACGCGGCTAACGTTCGAACGACCGGCCGCGTATAAAATACAAGCGCGTTACCACCGGGAACGCCGGAGATGGCAACCGCATCTTGCTCATGACGTTGGGTATTGATTGCTTGCGCCAGACGCGGGACCGGCTTGAATTGTTCCGCATCGGGAAGCGCAATCACACCAAGCACGAAGATGCCAAGAAAGGCCGCCGCGCCAAGTACGTAGGGAGCGCGCGCCGCACGCCGCTCCGAAAGAAAAAAGAAGAAGGCGCCGCAGGAGCCGACAAAGAGTGCCAGACCGGCGGCGATGAGGTCGCCGTAGAGTTTATGGAGATCGGCCGCAAAGTGATTTTGGCGAGCGAAAATGGCGATTGCAACGCCTAAGAACAGCACGGTTACCGGGATCGCGGCGGCCGAAATCATCGGCGAGCGGCGTCGGTACCGCTGTGCGATCGAATCGAAATACAGGGCGAGAAGAATCGCGGGACCGGACAGCTCGAGCGCAATGTAGTTCGGCAGTTTCGTTTTCGCGAAACTAAAAAACAAAAAAGGCACCACAGTCCACACAACTGCCAGGCGCGCGAGGCAGCGCGCCCCGTCGTCGATGCCACGCTCGCGCGCCTGTCCCAAACCGTACGCCGCTGCCGCCGGCAAGAATGCGATCCACGGAAAGAACCCCAATATCAAAACGGGCACGTAGTACCAGAACGGACCGCTCTGATTTTCAATCGTGCCCGTGTAGCGCCCGAAGGTGTAATGAACGATGAGCTGCCTGACCGGCTCCGCGCCGGCTTGCGCGCCGAGCGCGATCAGCCACGGGATCGAGATGCACAGAAAAATTGCGATTCCGGCGAACCAGGTACGTCTGCGCGGCGCTTCTATCGACGCGTGGCGGCGCGTCCAAAAATAGTACGGCACAAGGACGAGCAGCGGAATTACGACTGCAACCGGTCCTTTGGCGAGAAAACCGAGAGCCGACGCAGCCCACCCGAGGTACAGCGCGCGCTCGTTGCCCGATTCCAGCCCACGCCACCAGTAGAAAATTGTGAGGGCGACGCAGAGGTCGAGCAGTCCATCCATGATCGCAAGACGGCCGATGATCGCTTGCATGAGACTGCTCGAGAGCACGATCGCGGCGTAGAGTCCCGCGCGCGAACCGGCGGCGCGAGTCACGTAGTAGCCGCTGCTGGCTGCCATAGCAATGGCTGCAAGTGCCGACGGAAGCCTCATTGCAAACGCGCCGATTCCAAGAAGCTTGGCGAACGTGGCGGCGATCCAAAAATAGAGCGGCGGCTGCACGTACCAAGCCGCGCCGTCCAGATGCATGACCACGGGGGAGTGAAAAAGCAAGATTTCTCTTGCGACTTCGCCGTACGCGGTCTCGCTATTGTCCCAGAGCGTCCCGCTTCCGAGGCCCGGAAGCGTGAGTAACGCGGCGAAGGCGGCGCCGAGCAGCGCGACTCGCGCCGGTTTCTGCATGCCGCAACCATTTGATTCGCGAAGAGAAACCCATGCCGCATTTTCCGCTGAATCTTGCAATCTCGGGCCGCCTCGTTACGATCGTCGGCGGCGGAAAGGTCGCTTTGCGCAAGGCGCTTGCACTGCGCGCGGCGGGCGCACATATTCGCATCATCGCGCCGTCCGTCGAGGATGAACTCGCGGGCATGTGCGAGGGCGATGCGATCCGCCGGCGCGCGTACCAGGCCGGCGACCTCGATGGGTCCATGCTTGCAATTGCAGCCACCGCCGACCAAGGTGTCAATGCTAGCGTTCTTGCGGAAGCGCGCGCGCACGGAATTCTCTGCAGCGACGCAGCCGATCCGCCAAACGGTGATTTCACATTTCCCGCGACGCTGCGCCTCGATGAGGTGACCGTTGCCGTCGATACCGCCGGCTCCTCACCGGGTCTTGCAAAGCGCATTCTGGCCGACGTCGCAAAGCATCTCGATCCGCAGTACGGCCGCGTTGCCACGACGCTACGAGCAATGCGAGAATATGCGCGCGGCGTGCTTACATCCAAGGAGCGTTCTCCCGTTCTAAGCGCGCTTGCGGCATTGCCGCTGGAAGAACTTGCAGCGATGGGGCCGCTGCAAGCGCAGCACCGTGTTGATGCGATGGCTCAGGAAGTGCGCGGCATTGCTCCAGGTCCGGGAACGAATACGGCAGTCTGTGCCTCGCGTGCAAGCCGGCTCGCGCTTGCACAAAGCCGGACAGTTGCGGCAAAACTGGCCTTAGAAGGCATCGCAACAACGATTCTGAGCATCTCTACCTTGGGAGACCAGGTGCAGGATCGTTCCGTTGCGGCGATCGGGCAAGAGAATATTTGGGTCAAAGAACTCGAACTTGCACTGCGCGATGGGCGGGCGCAGTACGCGGTTCACTCGTGTAAAGACCTTCCAAGCACGCTTGAGCCGGACATGAAGTTGGTCGCCATCAGCGCGCGTGAAGACGCGCGCGATGCATTTTGCAGCGAACGCTTCGAATCGTTTGCGGAGCTTGCGCCCGGTTCGCGGGTGGGGACCTCAAGTGAGCGCCGGCGCGCGCAGTTGCGATCGCTGCGGCCGGATTTAACGTACGTCGATATTCGTGGCAATGTCGATACGCGGATGCGGAAATTACGCGCAGGAGACTACGACGCAATCGTGCTCGCGATGGCGGGCTTGCGCCGGTTGGGTGTCTCGGCAAAGTACACGGTGCCCTTCGATCCACTCCAAATGGTGCCGGCCACCGGGCAAGGTGCGCTCGCGATTGAAATGCTCGATGCGCATCCCCAATTGCAGCAGGCCATCCGCAACGCAATCAACGATCCGGTTGCGGAGCTCGAAGTACTTGCCGAGCGCGCGGCGCTCGCGCGGTTGCGCGGCGGGTGCCAGGCGCCGATCGGGATTCACGCCCTCACTGTCGGGCGGGCCCTCGCAATTCGCGGCATCGTTGTTTCGGCCGATGGCCGCCGGGTCGTGCGAGCACACTGCACCGCCGCTGCCGGGACTGCTGCCCAAGCCACCGCCTTGGGCGTGGCGCTCGCGGACCAACTGCTGGCCTCCGGTGCCGATTCGATCTTGAGCGAGAGCGGCGGCCTGGCCGGCAAGCTCATCCTGCTCCCCCGCACCCGGGAGGGCCCAAGCCGGATCGCTCAAGCTTTAGAAGCGGAAGGCGGCAGCGTCATTCAGTGGCGAGCCGGTGAAGCGGCCACCCGGGTCCTTGGCGAACGACTCCCTGATATGATCGTCTTCCCCTCAAGCGGTTCGGTCGAGGCGGCCGCGGCTTTGTTGCGCGAGTGGACCGTCCTACCGCACCCAGCCATCGCCGCCATGGGACCCGCCTCGGCTTCTGCAGCAACCGCGCACGGGTTTGCGCCGGACGTCGTTGCCGCATCCGCAGAAATCGAACCGTTGATCGCAGCGGTCGTGGAGTATTTCCGGTGATTCGAGATCTCTTGGCGGGCCAAACGCAGCGTCCGCGCCGGTTGCGTGCGAGCGCAGCAATGCGCGCCCTCGTACGCGAGCATCACGTGCGCGTCGATCGTTTGATACAACCCTTGTTTCTAGTTGAAGATGAGAACGCGAAGGGCCCAATTTCCAGTATGCCCGGCATCTCGCGGCTCACGCTCGAACAAGCCGTAACCGAAGCGCGCGACTTATCGCGCCTTGGCATACAAGCCGTGCTCTTGTTCGGAATTCCCGCACGCAAGGATGCGGATGCGACGAGTAATTTTGATCCGGCCGGCATCGTTCAGCGCACCACGCGCGCAATCAAAGCGGCAATTCCGCAAATGCTCGTCATTGCGGATCTTTGCAATTGCGAATACACCGATCACGGCCACTGCGGCCTTCTCGATGCGCGTGGCGAGGTGGATAACGACCGCACCGTCGATCTGCTGGTTCGCACCGCGCAAACGTATGCGCAGGCTGGAGTGGACGTTCTTGCTCCTTCCGATATGATGGACGGCCGCGTCGGGGCGATCCGGCGCGCCTTGGATGAAGACGGCTATGCGCATGTGCCGATTATGGCCTATTCCGCGAAGTATGCATCCGCGTTTTATGGGCCGTTCCGCGAGGCCGCAGGCTCGACGCCGCAATTCGGCGACCGGAGAACCTACCAGATGGACCCGCCCAACCTGCGCGAGGCACTGCGCGAAATCGAACTCGATATTGCCGAAGGTGCCGACATCGTCATGATCAAGCCCGCACTTGCCTATCTCGACGTCGTGCGCGCCGCCCGCGAATGCTTTGACGTGCCGATTGCCGTTTACAATGTGAGCGGTGAATACGCGATGCTGCGCGCGGCCGCAGATCAGGGATGGATCGACGGCGAGCGCGCTATCGACGAAGTGCTCGTTTCATTTGTGCGCGCAGGCGCCGACATCATCATTACCTATTTCGCAAAAGAGTACGCGGCGCGCGCACAGCGATGAACGATCTCGGCATTTGTATCCTCGCCGGCGGAGAAGCCACACGCCTGCCCGGAAAACTCGAGCGCACTGTGGGCGCTAAACCGCTGCTGGCGCGGGTGTACGAAAATCTTAAAGGGCCATATCCCATCTACATCGCCGCGAAATCAACCTTTCCACCGGGGCTCGATGCGGTGCTGGATTGCCCAGTTATCATCGACCGTTGGAACCGCCACGGTCCGCTTGCCGGCATTCTTACGGTGTTTTCTCGAGTGATGCACGACCGGATGTTTGTGTGCGCGGCTGATGCGCCGTTCGTGGACCTCGCTGCCGTACAAACGCTGGCACAATCGTGGCAAGGCGAAGACGAAGCGGCCCTCGCGGAACCGTTGCTTGCCATTTACAAGCGCCAGGCTTTCCTCCATGAAGGCCTACCCGTTCTGCTCCGCGGCTCGGCAGCAGTCAGAGACGTAGCATGCAAGTTGCGCACGCGAACGGTCGAGCTCCCGGCCCGCACGAGCATCAATATGAATACCGAAGCAGACTTTAAGAACATCTGGAAGTACGAGGTTCTCACGTGAGGCTCGAGCGCTCAATCTCAGCATTTGCACGCGCGCGACGCGTCATCGCCGGCGGCGTCAATTCCCCGGTGCGTGCTTTTAAAGCCGTCGGCGGCTCACCTGTCTTTATGAAATCAGGAGCGGGCGCACATCTTTTCGATCTGGACGATCACGAATACATTGATTACGTGCTTTCGTGGGGCCCGCTTATTCTGGGCCACGCACATCCTTCGGTCGTAAAAGCTATTACCGCGGTTGCAGCTAAAGGCACGTCGTTCGGAACGCCGACTGAAGCAGAAAGCGAACTCGCGGAACTCGTGTGCGCGATGGTGCCTTCCATTGAGCGCGTCCGCTTCACGTCCAGCGGCACCGAAGCAACCATGAGCGCGATTCGGCTAGCACGCGGATGTACCGGGCGCAATCGCATCATCAAATTCGCCGGTTGCTATCACGGGCACGGCGATTCATTTTTAATCGCGGCCGGAAGCGGCGCACTTACGAACGGCGTTCCAAATTCTCCGGGCGTTACGCCGGGCACGGCGGCCGATACAATCATTCTTCCATTCAACGACGCACAAGCGGTGGCGGCCGCCTTCGAGCGCTATCCCGGCGAAATTGCGGCGGTCATCGTTGAACCCTACGTGGGCAACATGGGAATGATCTTGCCGAGCAACGGTTATCTACAAAGCTTGCGCGATCACACGAAGAAGAACGACGCGCTTTTGATTTTCGATGAGGTGATGACCGGCTTCCGCGTCGCGCCCGGCGGCGTGCAAGAGCGTGAACATATTTCGCCGGATATCACGACGCTCGGAAAGATCGTTGGCGGCGGACTGCCTGTGGGTGCATTCGGCGGCAACGCGCAGGTCATGCAATCGCTCTCTCCCGAGGGACCCATTTACCAAGCCGGCACGCTCTCGGGAAATCCCCTTGCAATGGCGGCTGGGATCGCGACACTGCGCGCCCTGCAGGACGCCGCGGTTTACGAGCGGCTCGAAGAAATGAGCGGGCGTCTTGCGACCGGCCTGCAAACCGTTTTCGAGAAGCACGGCGTCAAGCATCAAAGCTACCGCCGCGGCTCGATGTTGTGCACCTTCTTTTGCGAGGAACCGGTTGTGGATCTGCAGAGCGCTCTGAAAGCCGATACCGTTTTCTACGGAAAGTATTTCCACGAGATGCTGGCTCGTGGCGTCTATCTTGCGCCCTCGCAGTTCGAAGCCGGGTTTCTGAGCACGGCGCACACCGCGCAAGATATGGACCACACGATCGCCGCCGCGGACGATGCAATGACGGCGATTTTTGCGAGAGTTCCGTGATCGATCCCGGCAAGGCCCAAACGCTCTATCAGGAGATCAACGAGGTTTGTATTCCACGGCTGTTTGCCTACCATCGTGCGCTTGCCGCCGTGGCGGCTACTGGCAAGACGCTGATTACCTCGCAAGGCCTCGCGCTTTTACTAGGACACGAGATTTCAAGCCATCAAATTCGAAAAGATCTTTGCGCGCTTGGGCCGCTCGGACGCCGCGGCTACGGCTATGCGATAAATCCGTTAGTCCGGCAGTTGGCTCTCGTACTAGGATTGGAACATGATTGGCGCATCGCGATCGTGGGTTTCGGCTACTTGGGACATGCGTTTGCGACTTTTATCACCGCACGCGAAGAACGGTTCAAGGTCGGCGCCATTTTCGATAACTCACCCTCCGTCGTCGGAGGGCAGTGGCAAGGCGTACGCGTGCACGACGCGAGCGAACTCGAGCGCATTTTGCCCGGTACGTCGTGCAACATCGGGGTCATTGCGGTGCCCGCCGCTGCAGCCCAGGAGCAGGCCAAGCGACTTGCGGCGCACGTGGGAGCGATTCTGAACTTCGCGCCGATCAGCCTCGGGCTTGATTTGCCGGTCATGGTTCGCAACATCGATCTCGCTGGCGAAATGTCGATCCTCACGCACCGTTTGAGCTTCACGCAGGGTCTAGCCTAATATATGCCTCTTGTCTGTCTTGGTCTCTCGCATCACACGGCGCCCCTGGACGTGCGTTCGAGCCACGCTTTCCCGGCCGCGCGCATGGGCGAAGCCCTCACGGCTCTTCGCGATTACGAGGCCGTCCGAGAAGCCGTCATGCTTTCCACATGTGGACGGCTCGAAATTTATGCCGAGCTCGAAGACTACGAGGCCGGCGTCGCACAGATCAAGCAGTTTTTGCAGAACTTCCGCCATGGTGAGGTCTCGGACCTCGAATCATATCTTTACACCTTGCTCGGACGTCAAGCAATTCAACATCTATTCCGGGTGAGCACGGGCCTGGATTCAATGCTTATCGGCGAAGCCGAAATTCTCGGCCAAGTCAAAGAAGCGTACACTCAAGCGCAAAAGGCGGGGTCGCTCGGTAAGACATTGCATAAGCTTTTTCGCGAAGCGCTTCATGCCGGAAAAGCCGCGCGCTCGCAAACAGGCATCGGCAACGACTCGGTGAGCATCGCAAGCGCGGCGATCGACATGGCAAAGCAACATATGCCCGGTCTGAGCGATGCCTCCATTGTCGTCATCGGCGCAGGCAAGATGGGTCGCACGGCTGCCAAGCGTTTGCGCGCCGAAGGCGCACAGCACATTTACATAACAAACCGGACCGTCAAGCGCGCGCAAGATGTTATCGCCGAAATCGGTCACGGCCACGCCGTTGAGATGCCGGGACTCACCGCTGCAGTTGCATCGGCAGACCTCGTTGTTGCTTCAACCGGTGCCTCGCATTTTATTCTGAACGCGCAAAACGTTAGCGAGGCCATGCGGCAACGGCCGACGCGGCCACTGGTGATTATCGATATCGCTGTTCCGCGCGATGCGGACCCCGCCGTCGCGCAGATAGCGGGCGTCACGCTTGTTGATGTTGACGGTCTAAAAGGAATGGTCGATTCAACCCTCCAGGCGCGCCGGGAAGCAATTCCCCATGTGGAAGAGATTATCGACGAATACATCGAGCGTTTTGGAAATTGGTATCAAAGCCGAACTGCTGTGCCTGTCATCGCTTCACTTACACAAAAGGCCGAGCTCATTCGCAAGCGCGAGATGGAGCGGCTCTTTGCGCGGTGTCCCGGCTTGAGCGAACGCGAGCGAATGCTCATCACGGGTTCGTCGCTGACCATAATTTCGAAATTGCTGCACAACGTGGTGACGAAGATTCGCGATAAGGCCGTGAGCAATCACGCCGAGGCGATCAGTCACGCGCGCATTCTCGATGAGCTCTTCGATCTACAGATCAGCGATCAGATGCCTGTGTCCACCATGCCCGATCTCCTTGATGCCGAGGAGTAGCCCCGAAAAGGGAAAGGTTTCTCTCGTCGGAGCGGGGCCGGGCGATCCCGGCTTGCTCACTCTGAAGGCGGCGCGCGCCCTTCGCAACGCAGATGTATTGCTCCACGATTATCTCGCCTCGGAAGCGACGGTCGCTCTTGCGCCGGAGTCGTGCGAAAAGATCTACGTAGGCAAGACCGCCGGAGCGCACACGCTCTCACAAGACGAAATTCACGAGTTGATGGTGCGTAAAGCGCGCGAGGGCAAACGCGTAGTTCGCCTCAAGGGCGGCGACCCGTTTGTTTTTGGACGCGGCGCCGAAGAAGCCGGAGTGCTCCACCAAGCTGGAATCGCTTTCGAGATTATTCCAGGGATTAGTTCCGCAATTGCAGCGCCGGCATATGCAGGCATTCCAGTTACCCACCGCTCGCACAACGTTGCATTCACGGTTCTCACAGGACACGAAGATCCGGCCAAGGCCCAGTCGGGGATCGACTGGTCGCGCTATGCGGACCCAAACCAGACGCTCGTGCTTCTTATGGCGATGGGCAATCTCCCAGCCATTGTGAAAAAACTGCACGACCACGGTCTTTGCGATGACACGCCCGTAGCGGTCATTCGCGAGGGCACGCGTCCAACGCAAGAGACGCTTATCGGAACCCTCGCAACGATCGTAGACGACGTCGCGCGGGCGCGGATCGGTGCGCCGGCCATCGTCGTCATCGGCGACGTCGTGCGAGTGCGTGATGAGATACGCTGGTTTGATGCCGGGCCGCTTTTCGCAAAGCGCGTGCTCGTCACCCGGCCCGAAGGTTCGAGCGCGGCTTTTGTAGCCGAACTTTTAGAGCGCGGTGCGCAACCGGTCGTTGCGCCGGTCATTGCGATCGGGCCGCCGGACGATCCCGCCGCGGCCCGTCAAGCTGTGGAATTCATCAGCGAATACCACTGGGTGGTCTTTACCTCGCAGAACGGCGTCGAAGCGTTCTTTGCGCATCTGCGCGCGATGGGAGCGGACGCGCGCTACCTGCGCCACACTCGCGTTGCCGCCATCGGTCCGAAAACAGCTCAGGCACTTCTTGCCCATGGCATTCATGCCGATCTTGTGCCCGGCCGGTTTGTGAGCGAGGACCTTGCGGCGGCGCTGGACGAACACGCGCGCCCGTCGGACCGAATCTTGCTCTTTCGCGCGCAAGAGGGACGCGAAGTCCTTCAAAACGCCGAGAGCGTTGCCGCATATAAAACTTCGACCCTTCTCGATCCCGGCTTCGAAGAAAAGGTCACGAGCGCGGACATTCTGACGTTTACGAGCGCAAGCAGCATAAAGGGCTTCGTTGAAAATCTTGGGGAGAGTGCCGTGCCTTTATCCCGAGGCAAAATCGTCGCATGCATCGGTCCCGTTACGGCCCAAGCCGCCCGGGAAGCCGGCTTTTTCGTGAACGTGGTGGCAGAAGATTTTACGGTTGAGGGTTTGATTGATGCGCTCGAAGGCGCATTTTTGGGGGCACTAGGATCGACCGCCTCAGCCTTGCACCCTTAACCAACTTCGACCTCGGCGCGTTCTTCGCGATTTTAATCGCGTTTGCTGCATTGCGTACAAAAATGCTCACGGCCGGCGGCGCACTCGCAGCGATCATTATCGGCACACTCGTGTATGGAAGTGGCGGGTGGCCGAACGCCGCCGTCCTCTTTGCATTTTTCCTCAGTTCCGTCATCCTCTCGCGTCGGGGGAGAGCGCGCAAGAAGCAACTTCGCGATATTGGAAAACATGGCGCTCGCAACGGCGAGCAAGTTCTCGCCAATGGTTTGATTGCGGCGGTCTGCGCCATGTTCGCAATCGGCGGGAATCCATATTGGCAGATCGGTTTTGTTGCCGCCTTTGCCGCTGCAACGGCAGATACGTGGGCGACGGAGATCGGCACGCTCGCGCGTGCCCAACCGCACTCGATCTTAACCGGCAAACCGATGCGGGTTGGCTTCTCGGGTGGCGTTACGTTTGCGGGTACGGCGGCGGCCTTACTCGGCGCGCTTTTCGTTGCCCTCATCGCACTGTATGCGCACGCGAGCGGCGCGGTACTCGCCGTAACCATCGGCGGGTTTACCGGTAGCGTTGCCGATTCGGTCCTCGGCGCCACCGTTCAGGCATTGCGCTACTGTGCCGGTTGTAATCGCAGCTGCGAAACTGATCCGCACCTGTGCGGCGCGGACACAACCTTAGTGCGCGGTGCAAATTGGATGAGCAACGATGCGGTCAATTTTCTAGCGACGGCGTTCGGCGCCGCGACCGCGATCGGAGCTGCTTATTTCTTTCCGTATTTCTTTTCGAGGTAAGGGACAATCGTATCGTCGTCATCGAGGACGGTCTCACCATCGACCAGCACCGGAATACTGGTCTGACCCGAGACCTGCTTGACGATATCCCGGCTCGCGTGATCGCGCGGGACGTTGACCATCTTATAGTCCAGTAACAGATCGGTCATCTTCTCTCGTACTCGTGCGCAATAGCTGCACCACTCCGCCTGGTAGAGCACGATGCCGGTTTCGATCAAAGCAGTTCTCCTCGCAGTCTCAAGTCTTGGGCTATGACCGTTCCCGTTTTGGGTTGGTTGCAAGCATGGCGGCGGGCCGTCACCGAATACCACTCTGGAGCGATACCTGGTCTAGTGGAGCAAGCCTCGATGATGGAGCGGTGGCAGCGCGAGAACAACCGGGAAGGCGCAGGCCTTGCGGCCTCCCTGCTGCTCCACGCTTTGCTCTTCGCATGGCTTCTGCCCCAATTGGCGATAAGTCACGCGCCCGCTCTCGAGTCTGTCGAAACGATCTCGTTCCAGAAGATTGAACATGTCAGCATGCAGCGCGCACACGCTCCTGCAACCGCCAAGGCGACCGTCGCCCTGGCGCGCGCTTCGAGGGCCGCGCGCGTTAAGAAGCCGACCGCCACGCACGCGAACAAACCTTCACCACCTCCCTCTGCCAGGAGTCGCGACGCGAAAAAAACGCAGCCACCTGGCTCGCTACCCAAACCGGTCGCGCTCGCGCAAGAGAACGGAACGCCTGCGCCCGACCTTGCGAGACCGGCCCTCAGGGCGGCCGCTCCGGTGCGCTCCACGCCTGCTGCGGTAACGCAGCAAGTCGCGGCGGCAAGTGGTACCACAAATGGCGGTGGAAACGGGATCTTCCTCAACACCGACGCACAAGCACCTGTTCTGGATGCCAATGCGAGTTCGGAACTCAAGCGCCGCTTCCGCATCAACATAACGCTAACCGTGCTCGTTACCGACGATGGCAAAACGAAGGACGTTACATTTAATCCGCCCGCCGGCGCTGAGATCGAAAAGCAAATTCGCCAGTTACTCTCCTCAGCCCATTGGGACGCAGCTCAGTGCGGCGGTGGAATCGCCTGCGAAGGCCAAGTCACGATCAAACTGTTTCAGTAGCCCGCAATCGGGCGAGTATGGCCCTGCCGATTCCACGATGTGCGGCGGCATCGTCGGCGGCTTCTTCAACATCGAACCCCCGCACGAAGATACACTCATCGTCCACGCCTCGGCATCCCACTCGAACAAAACCCAGATCGGTTAAGCCGATTCGGCTGGGTGGCACGGCGGCAAAAAGGAGCGCGGTACCCGCCCTGCGGCGCAGTGCGCTTCTGACGTACCGCCATTCGCGAATCCGCCCGTCGCGTGCCGTGCCGATCTGCGTTGCAAGAACGCCGACTTTGTGCGCCCCGAATTGCAAATCCACCGCGACCATCCCGCGCCGCTCGAACGGACGCAACGGCGAGAACGGCAAGTAGGAAGCACGAATCGGCCCGGAAGCAAGCGCCGGCTTCCAAAAGACGGCTTGTCCACCACGATAACCCCATTGCAAAACGAAACGGGTTGCAAGCGCAAGCGCATCGCCCGCGTCAATTTCGCAAACAGCAAAAACATCGGGCTGCGTTCGGCCGACGAATGCAGCGAGCGAGCGAGCCGCACTTGCGCGGCGTAACCCGTATGCGCGTACGAATGCGATCTTTACAAAATCGATTTTCCGAGACCCGAGAGAATCAGACCGACGGCGAGGATCGCCGTTTGATTGCGCTGATCGAGAATGGGATTGATTTCAACCATCTCAATCGAACCGAGCGCGCCCGACTCGGCAAGCATCTCCATGATAAGATGCGCCTCGCGATACGAGAGACCACCTTTGACCGGCGTTCCGGTACCCGGCGCTTCGCTTGGATCGATTCCATCCATATCAAAGGAGACGTGGACCGATTTGGGGTCGCGCCCCGCGATATCCAGCGAGAGCTCCATAACCTTCGTCATCCCAAGCCGGTCGACATCGGACATCGAGAACGCACGCACGCCGGACTGCCGAAGCGAGGCCTTTTCATGTGGGTCAACATCGCGCAATCCGATCTGCACGGTTCGTTTGGGATCCGCGTATCCGTTTTTGAGCGCAAAAAACAGGGGCATGCCGTGGACGTTTCCGCTGGGTGAAGTCTCCGGCGAGTTGATGTCGCTATGGGCATCGATCCAAACCAGCCCCGCCGGCTTGCCAAGCGAAGCACGCAAACCTTTGAGGGTGCCCATCGCAATGGAGTGATCGCCGCCGAGAACGACCGGGAAACCGCCGTCTCTGATCGCCCGCTCAACAATGGTTGCGAGCTTGCCGCACACTGCGTCGATGATTGGAAAAAACTTTGCATCGCTCTCGTTTTCGGCGGCAGACTCACGATCTGGAACTTGCAAGTTGCCGTGGTCTTCGATCTGCTCGATGCCCAGGCGCCGCAAACGCTCGTGCAGCTTCGCGTAGCGCACTGCGGACGGTCCCATGTCGACACCGCGCCGGCTCGCGCCTAAGTCCATGGGAACGCCGATGATATCGACGCGCTGGATCTTTGGCGGAATCGTAGTAGTCACTCCGGAGCGCTTCGCGTTAGGACGAAGCCTCGCCTACGGCAAGCTCCGTGTCTTCGCGCGGTGCCTCGGTCAGCGCAGGTTGTGCTTCTTGCTGACTCACCTTGGCGGGCATGACATGCATCATCAAGACGCGCAGCATGCCGGCCACGGGAATGGCAATAAACATGCCGACGATGCCCATCATGTCGCCGCCGATCAAAATCGCAAGAATCACCGTAAGGGGGCTGAGCGAGACGGTTTTACTCACCAGCACGGGTGCGATGAAATGGCCTTCGACTTCAAAGATCAAAGTGAAGAGCACCGCAACGATCGCCGCGTGTGCAGGTCCGCCGGTGACGAACGCCAGGATCACCGCAGGAATGAATGTAACGACCGCGCCCACGTATGGGATGATGTCCAAGATCGCAGCAGCCATTCCAATGAGAAATGCATAGGGCACATGCAGTGCAAGCAGCATGCCCGTAATAAGAATGCCGACCGTTACACCGACCAGCAACTGCCCGCGAATAAAGCCACCGATGACCTCGTCCAACTCGGAAAGAATAACTAAACTATTCTCCCGGCCCTTCTGCGGAACAAGGGCAACGAAATATCGTTTGAGATTTTCCGAATCGAGCAAGATGTACGCTGAAAGCACCGGCACGATCACGAGCGTCGCAAGAACAGTTAAGGTCCCGGCCAACATCGAGAGGGCGCTCAAAGTAGCATCGTAGCGGTGCGTCTTAAACCAGGTGCTCAGATCGACCGGCATGCTCGCAATAGATGCCCGCATCCAACTTGGGATGCGGGCGATCCAGGCGTCGTGCGGACTCATCATGTTATTTTGGACCAGGTTGACGAAGTGCGGGTAGCCCTTGACGATTTGCGTGATCTCGTTTGTCAGAGCCGGGAGAACCACGCTAAGCAGGACCGCCATCAGCAAGAACAGGCAGAGATAGACGATAAGGATTGCCGCGATCAGCGGCAACCGGGCGTTGAGGAACCGGACTGCCGGATACAGGACGTAGGCCACAAAGATGGCCAGTATAATGATGATCGTGATGGATTCGATGCGAGCCAGAAAGTCGAGAATGCCGCCCAACACGTAGCCGGCAACAAGCACCAGCAAAAGAACTTTGAGCCAATAAGTCACGCGATCGTCGGTGAACCACTGGTAGATTTTTGGCTTCTGCTGCATTTGTGGTACCGTATACCCACTATGAGAGCAAGCGCTTTTTTGGACGAGTCGCCCTATCCCGAAGAGCCCACCCCCGCCGGGCCTATTCCGCCTTTTCCGAACCCCGTACCACCCGGGATGGCCACACCACCTTAATGGCTGCCGTAAAAGCGTTCGCCGCGATGGTTGTCGGCCGCTTGAGCGCCTTCCAATACCACTCGTCGAGATAGCCGTCGTCCAAGTCCAAGACAAACATGAAGAGGCGCTGCCGGGTCGGCAGCGTCCGGCTCCATTCGCGTGCACGGTCCAATCCATGCGGCGCGGCGAGCGCGATTGCTCGAAAGACATCGTCGTCCGTTAGCGCGTTCGCGACAATTTTGGTGAAATCGCGATAGCGCAATCCGAGGGCCCGCAACAGTGAGCGGTCTATCGGGCTTTGCCCGTAGAGATAGCTGCCCAACGTCCCCGCAAGCGCGGCCCGCGTCTTGTCGATCAGGCGCGGCAACCACTTAATCCCGCCGAGCTCCTCGTTCCAGCGTCGCGGTGGCTGTGCCCTCAAATCTCGAACATCCATCGAGGCCAACCTTCGCGAGAGGGCGGCCACCTTCCGGGGCCGTAACCAGCCGCGATGAAGAACGCGGTTTGTTCCAGCCTTTTGGTCGCGGCGTTTGCCGCATCCATCACCGGGTGCGCGCATCGCACGCAAAGCACAGCGGTGCCCGGAGCTTTAAGCCTCGGCATGGTCACCGACGTCGGCGGCCTTGGGGACCGGTCATTCAACGATTCGGCCCATGCTGGATTGCTCCAAGCGCAATCGCAACTCGGCGCGCGCATTGAAGTTTTGCAATCCAAATCCGCGGCAGATTATCAGCCGAACTTGCAAGCACTCACCAATCAGCATTTCGATGAAATTTATGCAATCGGGTTTTTGATGAACAAAGACCTGGATCAGATGGCCAAGGCGAGTCCGAAGCAAAACTTCGCAATCGTCGACGCCGTGGTTGACGACCCGAACGTTGCCTCGATTACGTTTAAAGAAGAGGACGGCTCCTTTTTAGCTGGGGCGCTCGCGGCCATGGTCTCAAAAACCCACACGATTGCCTTTCTGGGCGGCCAGGATATCCCGCTGCTGCGCAAATTTGAAGCCGGCTTTACCGCCGGGGCACACGAGATCGATCCCAAGACCTCCGTCCAAGTAAAATATGTCGGTTCCTTTGACGATGCCGGCGCCGGCAAAGAACTGGCAAACCTGCTCTTTGATTCCGGTGCGGATATCATTTTTGCTGCTGCGGGAAAAGCAGGGCTTGGCGCAATTGATTCGGTCAAATCGCGCCCCGGAAAATTCATTATCGGCGTTGATTCGAATCAAGACGCTCTCGCGCCCGGGAAGGTGCTTACGAGCATGGTCAAACGCGTCGATGTCGGCGTGTTCCGCGTCGCACAAGCTGCCAAGAATAAAGCGCCGCTGCACGGCCATCTCGTCTTGGGACTCAAAGACAACGGGATTTCGCTCACCGATTTTCAGTACACAAAAGCAGACGTGACGCCGGCCATGATGAAGAGACTCGATGCCATCAAGGCTGCCATCATCGCCGGCAAGATTGCACCGCCGGCAACGCGCGAAGACCTCGCCAACTTCAAACCGGTAGCGATCTGAATCAAGTCCGCGGCGCCGCGCTCTCCTTGCGCGGCATACGCAAAGCGTATCCGGGTGTTGTAGCTGTCGACGGCGTCGATCTTGACTTGTTTGCGGGAGAGATTCACGCGCTCGTGGGCGAGAACGGAGCTGGAAAGAGCACGCTTGCGAACATTGCGTTCGGCACGGTCAAGGCGGATGCGGGTACAGTCCAGTCTTCGGGCTCCGTCGGCCTGGTTCATCAACACTTCGAACTGGTCGGCCGCTTGCGCGTTTGGCAGAATATTCTGCTCGGACGCGAGCCGCGGCGCGGTTTCTCCATCGATACCGCGGCCGCAAAGGCGCGAGTTTTGCAACTTGCCGGCGAGAATGGACTGGAAATTGATCCTGATGCATTCGTAGAAGATCTGCCGATCGGCATTCAGCAACGCGTCGAGTTACTGCGTGAACTCGAGCGGGAGCCGAGCGTCTTGCTGCTCGATGAGCCGACCGCGGCACTTGCGCCCGCAGAGATCGCCTCATTCTTTACGACGATCACGCATTTAGCGCAGCGCGGAACCGCGATCATGATCGTCACGCACAAACTGCAAGAAGTTATCAGCTATACCGTACGCACGAGCGTCATGCGCCATGGCAAAATCGTCGGATCGATGCTGACCGCTTCGACCACGGTCGATGACATTGCGCGCGAAATGGTGGGTGGCGAAATTCCCGCCGTTGCAGACCGCGTGCCGACCACCTTGCGACCGTGTCTATCGGTTCGCAACTTCAGTGCAGGCAGTGGTTCAAACCGCGTAACCGACGTTTCGTTTGACGTGCAAGCCGGAGAGATCGTCGGCGTGGCGGGCGTTGAAGGCAACGGCCAATCACCGCTGGCCGATGCGGTTGCCGGTGTTGCGCAGTATACCGGTACAGTAAGAATCGAAAGCGAGAAGAAACGGCCCGGCGTTATTCCGCAAGACCGCCACCGCGAAGCACTTGTCATGCCGTGGTCGATTCTCGAGAATGCGATTTTCGGAAGGCAACATGATCCGGGTGTGCGCAAGGGCGCCTTGCTCGACCGCAAAGCGGCGCGCGCCGACGCCGAATCGATCGTCGAGCGTCTCGACGTTCGCGCCGCATCGGTCGACGTACCGGTCAAAACGCTCTCGGGCGGCAATCAACAAAAAGTTGTGGTCGGCCGCGCGCTTCTGGGCGAGCCGGATTTGGTGCTCGCGTATCAGCCGACGCGCGGTATCGACGTCGGGGCCGCGGTCCTTGTGCAATCGCGTCTAATGGAAGCCCGCAATGCCGGCGCCGCCGTCCTGCTCGTCTCGTTTGAACTCGATGAAATTCTTGCACTCGCCGACCGCATTCTCGTCCTCTATCGCGGAAGAATTGTCGGCACGTTCGATCGTGCGGGAGTGGATCGCGCGCAGATCGGCCGTTTGATGGCGGGCTCGACATAAACGCGCGCCGATTGCTTGCGGGGCCGCTCGGCGCAATCGTTCTTGCGCTCGTGCTGGCCGGCGCGGCAATGCTCGTTGCCGGCGTTAGTCCAATCGACGGCTTCGCAGCGCTCTTTAGCGGTGCGCTCGGCGGCCCAAATCAAATAGCGGAGACGCTCGTGCAAACCACGGCGCTGCTCTTTCCGGCCCTCGGTGTCTGTCTTGCATTTCGTGCGGGGCTTTTCAACATCGGTGCGGAGGGTCAGTTGCTTCTCGGCGGGCTCTTTGCGGGCGTCGTTGGGGCGCATGTTGCGATGCCCGGCATTGTTGCGTTTTTCGTTTTACTGGCCTGCGGCGCGGTCGGCGGCGGTATCTGGGGCGGGATTCCGGGCCTTATGCGCGCCAAGTTCGGCGCGAGCGAAATTATCTCGACCTTGATGCTTAATTTCGTCGCAGTCTTCTTTGCGAGTTACTTGGTAGTCGGGCCGCTTCGCAGTCCGCTTGCAGCCGGTGCAGAAACTGCGCCGCTTCCCGCCTCGGAATGGTTGCCGATTCTTATTCCAAATAGCCGCCTTTCGATTGCACTGCTTGTTGCAATCGCGCTCGCCGTACTGCTGCGCTTTGTTTTTGCGAAAACGGTTTTCGGCTACGACTTGCGCGCCGCGGGCGAAGCGCCGGAAGCCGCGCGCCGTAATGGCGTGAACATGGCGCGCATGAACGTGCTTGCGATGACGCTCTCCGGAGCGGTTGCCGGTATCGGCGGCGCAACCATCGTCTCGGGCGTCCTCCACCGCTTCAATACGCAACTGAGCCCCGGTTACGGTTATACGGCGATTGCCGTCGCACTGGTCGGCGATCTCGATCCGCTTTGGATTTGCGTCGCGGCACTCGGGTTTGGCATTTTGGAAGCGGGGGGCCTTGCGATGCAAGCCTCGGCGCAAGTACCGAAAGATACGATCCGCGTGATCGAAGGGTTGATCATTGTCGTGCTCGCGGCGCGGCGCTTTGTCGCGACGCAAACGGAGAAAACCACCGCATGAACGAGGCTGCAAGCGTAGTCATGGTGATCGTTTCGCTCACGCTGATCAAAGCAACGCCGCTCATCTATGCTGCACTTGCCGGAGTTATCTCCGAACGCTCGGGCGTTATCAATATCGGTCTCGAAGGGATGATGGCTGCGGGCGCGTTTACCGCCGTGGCCACCTCGGGGGCAACGGGAAGCGCTGTCCTTGGCATCCTTGCGGGAGTCCTGGCCGGCGCGCTGTTCGGACTCTTTCTGGGGATTCTGGCAACGAGGTTTCGTGTGGATCAGATCGTGGCCGGAACCGGCATCAACCTCATTGCGGTCGGCGGCGCCGCCTTCGCCCTCGTTTTGGTCTTCGGGCAACCCGGTGCGAGCAAGGAAGTGCCAGCGCTTGGGGACGCAAGCTGGATGCTGATCGCGCTTGCCTTCCTCTGTGCGGCGGGGCTTCATGGCTTGCTTTATTACACGCCGTGGGGCTTGCGTGTGCGGGCGTGTGGAGAGAATCCGCATGCGGTCGCGGCTGCGGGCCTAAGTCCTCTGCGTACGCGCGTGCTGGCGGTGACGATCGGCGGCGCGCTTGCAGGCCTCGGCGGCGCCTATCTCTCGGTAGGCGAACTCAACCTTTACTCAGACGGAATGGTCGCGGGGCGAGGGTTTATAGCGCTTGCCGCAGTCATCTTCGGACGGTGGACGCCGTTTGGGGCGACGGGCGCCGCGATCTTTTTCGGACTGTTCGAAGCGCTTCAATTTGCACTCCAACGCAGCGGCATTCCAAATGAAGCAATGCAAGCGTTGCCCTACGTTGCGGCGCTGGTCGCGCTCGCCGGCCTTACCGGGCGTGTGCGCGCACCCGCGGCAGACGGCGTCCCATATTAAAACGTTCTCATGCCATTCTCACGTTGATATGAGACAAAGGTATAAACTCGCTGTGAAGAATTGCCGATTGACTACTATGCGACGTATCGTTACAGTTGCTCTGGCTGCGATCTTTTGTGCCGCCCCGATATCCGTACGCGCGGCCGCAATCCCGGGGCCGCTTGCGGACCTGCAAATGCAACTTGCTACGATGTCGCTCCACGCCCCGGGCCACGTTGCGATGCAGATCAAAGATCTGAGCTCCGGCTTTAGCGAGGGCATCAACGCCGGCGCCAGTATGCCGGCCGCATCGACGATCAAGATTCCGGTCATGGTCGAAGTCTTCCATCAATTGCAAGAAGGCAAGTTCGATTTCAATACGCGTGTAACGCTGCACTCTTCGGACAGGGATTGGGGTTCGGGGGATCTTTCGGACGCGCGCGTCGGATCGACGTACCCGGTCTCGCAACTCCTGACCGCGATGATTACCGTGAGCGACAACACCGCAACGAACATGCTCATCCGCTTGGTCGGCCGGCAAGCCATCAATGCCGAGATGCTCGACATGGGGTTGCAGCATACGAAACTCAGCGATTATATTCGCACCGAGGGCAACGCAATTCGGTGGGCATTGCGCAGTTCGCCCGCCGACATGGTGACATTGCTCGCGCAGATGGCGAACGATCAGCTCATCGATGAATGGTCGTCGCGCCAGATGATCAGTATTTTGAGCGGTCAACGGCATAACGGTCTCATTCCCGAGCCTCTGCCGGATGGCGTGCAAATCGCACACAAGACGGGAACGCTGCACGATACGCTCAATGACGTCGGCATCGTGTACGCAGCTTCATCGCCGTACGTCATCGCGGTTATGACAACCAATCTGCCCTCGCTTAATGCAGGCCGCCGCTTTATCCGCGGCGTGTCGCGCCTCGCATACGACGATCTGATTCGCTTCGGCGATTGGCAAGAAACCAATAACAGTCAGCCGATCGCGCCGCAGATTCCGCAGGCCGCCCCCGCCGCTGGATCTTCCGAGGATCCGATGACGGGCGGTGACTCAAACGATCCGCAAGCTACGCCTAGCCCAACAACTCGAAAGTAAACTGGTTCAGAACTTTCCGGTTTAGCGCGCAAGAACGATGTGAGTCGCGCGTTCGGTCGGGACATGCTCGGTGGTCCGGTAGCCGAAATCGCGCAGATCAATTCCAGTGAAGAGCGCCTCGCCCTGGCCCAGAACCACCGGAGCTAAGGCCAGATGGATCTCGTCGACGTGACCCGCTTGAATATATTGGCGTACGGTCTCTACACCGCCACCGATCTTGATATCCTTTGCACCCGCCGCTTCCTTCGCGTGTTGCAGTGCAACTTCGATCCCACCGGTCACGAAGTAGAAGGTAGTCCCGCCGAGCATTTCGATCGGTTCGCGGAAGTGATGAGTGAGAACGAATGTCGGCGCATGATATGGAGGGTTATCACCCCACCACCCTTTCCAATCGTCATTTGGCCACTTGCCGCGGATTGGGCCGAACATGTTTCGGCCTAGAATGAAAGCGCCAAAGCCCTTCATTGACCGCTTTCCGAAATCATCATCGAGACCAGTGTCGCCACCTTCCTGCCCAAACATCGCGCGGAAAGTCCGCGTCGGAAGATACCACTGGAACAATTCCTCACCACACTCCCCAAGCGGGTGATCGAGGCTCTGTTTTATCCCCGCCCCGAATCCATCCAGCGATACGCTGAATCCTGCGACTTTTACTTTCGGAACCATGACCCTCCAAACCGACTGCGCATGTTTAGTGCCCTGCGTGACTCCATGATGCCGCTTTTTGCTTGGGCGCTGTCCACACCCTAATGCCCCGCACTAACATACACCTGCGTACACGCTCGACGCGTTGCATCTGCTCGACACGAGAGGGCGTTGGCTCCGGGGCGCGATTGCAATAATGCCGGGGCCAGTTGCCGACAAAATCAGCATCACCGCGCCTTCTCGGGGATACATTCTAGTTGGATTGACTCATTATGCGGTGACTTTGCGGCCGGCGTAAACCGGAGTGAGCCAGTGTGAATATTTCGGGTTTTGCCCGCGGACGCACTTCGCATAGAATCCGGCGAGCTTGCGCGTGATCGGTCCCATCGTTCCGTCGCCGACCGGGCGAAGGTCGACGGAATTCACGTGAACGACACCGGCGGCCGTGCCTGTGAGGAAAATTTCTTCCGCGCCATAGAGCTCGCCGCGATCGATCGAACGTTCGATAATCGGGATTCCAAATTCGTTGCGCGCGATCTCCAAAATCGAGCGGCGCGTGCAGCCTTCGAGAATATTTTGCGACGGGTCGGGCGTGAAAATATGTCCGCGTTTGATCAGGAAAATATTTTCCGCCGAACCCTCGGAAACGTGGCCGTCGGCTGAGAGCATGATCGCTTCGTCGTAACCGTTTTGAACTGCTTCGCTCTTGGCGAGTGCGGAGTTCACATACAGGCCGGTAATCTTTGCGCGCGGCGGGGCGGATGCGTCGTCCGCTCGACGCCAGGAGCTCACGCAGGTCTTCAGACCGCCGGTGCTGCTACCCAAGTAGTTTGTAAAGGGCACCGGAATAATGGCGAGCGCATCCGGTACGCCGTGTAAGCGCACGCCGATGTCTTCGGCCGATTTATACACGCACGGACGAATATAGATCTCGGTCTGAAATTTATTGCGCGCGACGAGCTCCACCGTGATCTCCATGAGCTCATCAACGGAGTGCGGCAGCTTCATCATCAAAATTTTCGCAGAAATTTCCAGCCGTTCATAGTGTTCGCGCAGCTGCAACAAGAACAACTCGTGCTCTTGCGGATCCCAATAGCCGCGTAGGCCTTCAAAACATCCGGTACCGTATTGAAGACCGTGAGTTAGCAGGCCGACCTTGGCGTCATCGTAACCGCAAAAGCGGCCGCCGGCATAGACGGTAATTTTTGAGAGGTCCATAGCGCAGCACTTCCGGGCGAAATTCGTGCGCCCTTCGGCCGGGTGTACCGCGCGCCACCCCGAAGGAGGGGACTATGCGCCCAGTGCTACCGGTAGCTGCCTTCATCTTGATAACGTGCACGCTTGCGTACGCCGCCACGCGCACTCCCGGAACGATCTTGCCGACGGACTGGCATGTTAGCGCGCCGAAAGGGCCTGTCGCTAATACCGGACCTATGCCTCAGGGCTTAGCACTTTCACCGGATGGCCAATTGGTGGCCGTGCTCGAATCGGGCGATGGGCCGCCGGGCGTTCGTATCTTCGAGGCGGCAACGCTGCATGAAAGAACGTTCGTAGCACTCAAAGGCGCCTTCGGCGATCCAGTGTGGGACGGAAACGGTACGCTGTGGGTCGCGCTTGCAAATGTTCATGCGGTCGGACGAATCAATGTCCTGACCGGAACGCTCGAGCGCTCCATTGAAACAGGCGATCAAACATGGCCCGCTTCGGTTGCGCTCTCACCGGACGGAAAGTCGCTTGCATTTAGCGATGATGCCACGGGGCACATCGGTGTGATTGACGTACCATCCGGCCGCGGGGCGCCACTCATTCCAACCGGTAAGCATCCGGGGCCAATCCAGTATAGCCGCGACGGTAAGACGCTTGCAGTGGCGAATCGCGGCGCACGAACGATCACCATCGTCAACTCCGAAACAGCACGCGCGCGAACCATGGACGTGGGCAACCATCCCTCCGCGCTCACCTTTTCGGCCGACGGCAGCCGCATCTATGTAACGCTCGCGGATGAAGATACACTCGCGGTCGTGGATGTTGCCGCGGCACGAGTCACCAAACGCATTGGGATCGAGATCGATTCGTCCCCCGGGACATCACCCAACGGCCTCTCGCTCGGGCGCGACGGAACCGTTTACGTGAGTTGCGGCGCCATTAATGCGTTTGCCGTTGTTGCCGGTGACCGGCGCATCGGTTTTGTCCCGGCGGGCTGGTACCCGGACGGCATTGCCGTCGATAGCGCAAAGCAGTTTGCGTATGTCATTAACGGAAAGGGCGAACATAGCCGCGCCAATCCCAACTTCAATCCATTTACCGCCCATTCGCAAGGGTACGTCGCGGCAAGCCTGACCGGCTCGCTGCGCAAAATAGATTTGCGCGCCGGCGTTGCAACGGCGCAGGTCGTTGCAAACATTGAAAGAGCGGCGGACAGACCGGCTACGACCCCGCTGCGTAAGAACGGGCCGCTCAAACACGTCATCTACATCATCAAAGAAAACCGTTCGTACGATCAGGTGCTTTCCGATATGCCGGGCGGCGATGGAGATGAGAAGTTACTGATGTTCGGCGCGCAGATCACGCCGAACCAGCACTCGATTGCCAAACGCTTTGGGCTCTTCGACCGTGCGTTTGCTAACGCCCAGGTGAGTGCGGACGGCCACAATTGGACCGACGGCGCCTTTGCCAACGATTATCTCGAACGCTTCTGGCCCGTCCTCTATGGCAACCGCCGCCAACTCTACGACTTCGAGGCGACGGCCGACGCATCGGTGCCGCGCAACGGCTTTCTGTGGGATGCGGCGGCGCGGGGCAGCATTACGTATCGCAACTACGGCGAATTCGTCACGAACCCGGGTTCAACCGGCGGCGAAGTGACCGTACAACAGCCGCGGCTGGTCGGACACACCTCTTTAAGCTACCCCGGCTTCGACTTGACTGTTAGCGATGTGCAACGCTCTGCACTTTGGCTCAGAGAATTTCGCGACTATGAAGCAGCCGGGAATTTGCCTGCACTCGAAATCATTCGCTTGCCCAACGATCACACGGCGGGAACAAAGCCGGGCGCGCTGACGCCCGAAGCGTACGTGGCACAAAATGACTATGCCCTCGGAGAGATTATCGATGCGGTCTCGCATTCGCGCTTTTGGCGAACGACTGCGGTATTCGCGGTTGAAGACGACGCGCAGAACGGGCCGGATCACGTGGACGATCAGCGCACGACCTACTATATCGCGAGTCCGTACGCGCGCGGAGGCCCCGATCACACACGGTATTCGACCGCAAGCGTCGTGCGAACAATCGGGCTCATTCTTGGATTGCGTCCGCTCTCGACGTACGACGCTCATGCGCATCCCATGTATTCCGCTTTTACGTCAAAGCCGCACTTCACGCCATTTACCGTGCAGAAGCCGCTCATCGATATCACTGCCCTTAATAAGAAGACGGCTTTTGGCGCTGTACGGAGCGCGTCGATGAACTTCCGCGACGCGGACGCCAACGATCCCGCAGCTCTGGATACTATTCTCTACGGTGACTACGCCGCTCGAAGGGGACACGCTTGCACCCGCTCCTGTTAGCCGGAACATCTTTTCTTGCCTCGACAGTCGAGGCTGTTGAAGCCGTGACCATCGTTTTAGCCGTGGGTTATACCCACAGTTGGCGCTCTGCACTGGCAGGTACGGCGTGGGCGCTCCTTGCGCTTGCGGTCATCTGCGGAATCGGCGGCCCCGCGCTGGTTCACTTTGTGCCGCTCGGGACACTGCAACTCGTGATCGGCCTCTTTCTCGTCCTCTTTGGCTTTACGTGGTTGCGCAAGGCCATTTGGCGGTACAGCGGCCGCAAGGCCTTGCACGATGAAGATGCGATCTATGCTCGCGAAGTTGCGGCCTTGCGTGCGGCGAACGAACACCGCGTGGGATTTGCGACCGCCTTTAATGCCGTCTTGCTCGAAGGGCTGGAAATTGCTGTCATCGTGATTACGTTTGCCGCAACGGCCGTGGACGGATTGCTGTGGTCATCCATCGGCGCGCTTGCCGCAGTACTCATCGTGGTCGGAGCCGGCATCGCGCTTCGCAAACCGTTTAGCCGCGTGCCGGAAAACACGCTCAAATTCGTGGTCGGCATCATGCTCTGCTCGCTCGGCACCTATTGGGCCGGCGAGGGACTGGGCGTCATCTGGCTCTTCCAAGATGCGACCTTACTTGCGGTTATCGCGACCTACTTGCTGGTGAGTTTTCTGCTCGTTCGGTTGCTGCGACGTCAGCAAACTCGCGTGCACGCATGAAGTTTCTCTACGATCTGATTGCGGGAAATTCGCGCGTCACACCGTTTGGGGTGCTTGCAGCGGCACTGGCCGCGACCTTGCTCGTTCGCTCGCAGCTCTATACGCTCGCCGCCGGTGCCTTTGTCGCGATCCTGCTTGCGACTCTCGTAGCGGGCACTTTGGAAAAAGAGCGCTAAACTAGCGGCATGGAACATTTGCTCGCTGCGCGCGCGCAGATGGGCACATCGCTTGCGTTTCACTTCATCTTTAGCGCGCTGGGCATCGGCTTGCCCCTCTTTATGATCATCATCGAGGGGCTCTATCTCAAAACGGGCGACCGCACGTATTACACCCTCGCGCAAACCTGGTCCAAAATGATGGCGGCGCTGTTTGCGATCGGCGCCGTGTCCGGCACCGCGATCGCGTTCGAGCTCGGGTTGCTATGGCCCGTCTTTATGCAATATGCGGGCGGCATCATCGGCATTCCATTTTCGATGGAAGGCTTCGCGTTTTTTATTGAAGCCATTTTCATCGGCATCTATCTGTATGGTTGGGACCGTCTTTCACCGCGCGCGCACTGGCTGTGTTCGTTTCCGATCGCGCTCGGCGGGGCGGCTTCGGGTTTCTTCGTGGTGTGTGCAAACTCATGGATGGCTACCCCCGCCGGGTTTCGCATCGTTAATGGCGCGCCGGTGGAGGTGCATCCATTCATTGCCATGTTCAATCCCGCATGGAAAACAGAAGTCGCGCATACGTTGCTCGCCGCTTACATTTTTGTTGCCTTTGGAATTGCAGCAATCTCGGCGTTCAAATATTTGCGCGGCAAACCGCATGGAACGATGCACGCCATGCGCGTCGCCTTAGCCGTCGGCGCAATCGCGATTCCACTGCAGATCATCACCGGCGATATCTCTGCCCGTTTCGATGCCCACGCGGAACCGGTCAAATCGGCTGCAATGGAGGGGCAATTCAAGACGCAGGCCGGTGCGCCGCTGCGTATCGGCGGCCTTCCCGATATCTCCCAGGAACGCGTCCGCTACGCGATCGAGATTCCGAAAATGCTCAGCATCCTCGGCTTTGAGAACCCCAATGCCGTCATTCAAGGGCTCGATGCAGTTCCAAAAAAGTTTTGGCCGCCGGTCGTGTTCACGCATTTAAGTTTCCAAGCAATGGTAGGCGCCGGATTTACCCTGCTCTTCATCGCGGGGTGGTGGTTTTTTCTGGAACGCCGTCGCAAGGCACACTCTCGCATCTTTCTTTGGACAGTTGTTGCAAGCGGGTTTCTTGGATTCATTGCCATGGAGTGCGGCTGGATGGTTACCGAGGAAGGGCGCCAACCGTGGATCGTGTATGGGTATTTACTCACGCGAGATGCGGTCACTCCATCGCCGGGACTCGGCTTTGTCTTTGCGGGCTTTACCGCCATGTACCTTATGCTCGCCGGAATGCTTGCATGGCTGCTGATCCGCATCGATCGTAGCGTCGAGGATCCAGGATGAGCGGGCCGACTCTCCTCGCGCTTTTGATTGTTTTACTCTGCATCGTTTTGTACGCATTGCTGGGCGGCGCGGACTACGGCGGTGGTGCTTGGGATATGCTTGCCACAGGATCACACCGCGAGGAGCAGCGCGAAGCCATCGGTCAAGCGATGGGCCCGGTCTGGGAAACAAACCACATGTGGCTGATCTTTGCAATGGTGACGCTCTTTACGTGTTTTCCCCCGGTCTTTGCAAAGCTCTCGGTTGCGCTCTTCGTGCCGCTGCTCTTTGCGCTCGCGGGCATTATTATGCGAGGTGCAGCGTTCGCGTTTCGCGGACCATCGACACGCGATCTGCTCGTGCACAAGTTCTGGGGCATCGTTTTCGGGATAGCCTCTTTGCTTACGCCCTTTCTCTTTGGCGCCGCGGTTGCGGGAATTGCCACGGGCACGTTCGACTGGCTTGCTCCGTTTAGCATGGCGGTCGGACTGCTAGCGACTACCCTCTGCGCGCAGCTTGCCGCGGTTTTTCTCTGCGCTGAGACGCGCCACCAATTGCAGGATGACTTTCGGTTACGCGCGCTGATCGTCACACCGCTGGTCGCCGCAATCGGCTTGGGCGCCCTTGTGCTCTCGCGCAGCACGAACACCCTCATTTTTAACGGTCTGGAGCGCGCGTGGGCCGCAGTCGGGGTGGCGATGCTGGCGGGAATCCTAGTCTTTTGGTTTTGCTGGAGCCGCAAGTTTCTCATCGCGCGCCTATTTGCGGGCCTTGAAGTGAGCGCCATTGTTGCCGGTTGGTATGTGGCCGAAGGTCCGAACCTACAGATCAATCTCGGTCTGAAGATCATCGCGGCACCAAGCGTAACTATCGTTACCTATCTGTGGATCGCGCTCGCCGGCACGCTGCTGCTCGTCCCGTCGCTGTGGCTGCTTTTTTCCGTCTTTAAACGTGAAGTCGTCGACGCTTGATCCGCAAGGCACAAATCGAGAAACTTTAAGGAACGCCAGAGCTCAACCCAGAAATGCTCCGGCATGAAAACAACCTCCGGAGCAGATATGACCGGCATCATCGCACGCGCAGGCCGGAAATTCGCACGCGCGATATGGCGCAATGTCGGGATGCTGCCCAACGTGAGCTCGGAGCGCTCGCACAAACTCAAAGCGCGCGTGAGCGGCGCAAAAGCTGTGCCGAGTTTATGCTGTTACTGCGCAGTGGGCTGCAGCACGCTCGCTTACGTGAGCAATGATGGCACCTTGCTCGATGTGGAAGGCAATCCGGATAGCCCGATCAACGCCGGACATCTCTGTCCCAAAGGCGCCGGGCTTTTTGGGCTGACAATCAATTCGCAGCGGTGGACGACCGTGAAATGGCGGGCGCCGTACAGCGACCGCTGGGAAGAAAAGCCGCTCGAGTGGGCGATGGACCGCATCGCGCGCCTGACAAAGGAAACGCGGGATAAAACATTCGTACGCGAGCGGGATGGCAAACGTGTCAATCATACGCTCGGTATCGCATCGCTTGGCGGCGCCACATTCGGGATCGAGGAAAATTACCTCTTGGGCAAGCTGATGCGCAGCATGGGCGTCGTCTCCATCGAAAATCAAGCCCGAATATGACATAGCTCGACGGTGCCTGGTCTAGGCACCTCGTTCGGCCGCGGTGGCGCGACGACGTTTTTGCAAGATCTCAAGAATGCAGATTGCATTTTGATCGAAGGATCGAATTTTGCAGAATGTCATCCGGTGGGCTTTCGTTTTGTGATGGAAGCAAAAGAGCGCGGGGCGAAGATCATTCATGTCGATCCGCGCTTTACGCGTACGTCAGCGGTGGCGGATCTCTATGTCCCCATTCGCAGCGGCACGGACATCGTGTTTCTCGGCGCGATCATTAGTTGGGTACTGCAGAACGAGCGCTATTTCAAAGAGTACGTGTCCGCCTTTACTAATGCATCGAGCATCGTCTGCAAAGAATTTCGCGATACGGAAGACCTGTGCGGCCTCTTCTCGGGTCTCTCCGCGCACGGCGGCGACGACTCGTCGGCTGCGGACAGCGGTACGTCGCGCCAAGCGCAAGAAGGCGCGGGCGGCAGCCGCAATGCAGGGAAAGAGCCGCGAGCGTACGACGTCGACACATGGAAGTTCGAGGAAGACGAAAACAAGCTCACGAAAACCGACCCGACGCTGCAGAACGAGCGTTGTGTCTTGCAAGTCCTAAAGCGGCACTTCGCACGCTATACGCCCGAGATGGTTGAGAATATCTGCGGAACCCCGAAAGAGAAGTTTTTCGAGGTCTGCAAAGCGCTAGCCGATAACAGCGGCCGCGAGCGTACCACCGCGGTGGCTTATTCGGTTGGCTGGACACAGCATACGGTAGGCGTGCAGTACATTCGTACGGCGGCGATTCTGCAGCTGCTGCTGGGCAATATCGGGCGGCCGGGCGGCGGCATTATGGCGCTACGTGGCCACGCGAACATTCAAGGCGCAACCGACATCGCAACCCTGTACGACTTATTGCCCGGGTATCTGCCGATGCCGACGATAGAGCGAAAAGAACAAACGCTCGCTGACTATCTCGAATCGAATAAAAAACCCACCGGCGGATGGGTAAATATGCCCAAGTACGTCATTTCGCAACTCAAAGCGTTTTACGGCGAGGCTGCGACCAAAGAGAATGATTACTGCTTCGCCTATCTGCCGCAACTCACAGGCGATCACTCGACGTTGCCCACGCAAATCGCCATGAAAGACGGCGAGGTCGACGGCTATTTCGTGACCGGACAAAACCCGGCAGCGTCCGGACAGAATGCCGAGCTCGCACGCGCCGCGATGGAACGCCTGGAGTGGATGGTCACCCTCGATGCGTACGAAACGGAAACCGCGTCGTTCTGGCGGCGTGAAGGCGCGGACCCATCGAAAATCCGCACCGAATGCTTCTTCATCCCATCCTGCACCGTTCTCGAAAAAGAAGGCACGATGACCAATACCAACCGCCTTCTTCAAGTTCACGAGAAAGCAATCCAGCCGATCGGTGAAAGCGTGAGCGATCTTTGGTTCTTCCACCACCTCGGGTTGCGTTTGAAAACGCTCTACAAAGATTCAACCGATCCAAAAGACCGCCCAATTCTCGATATGACTTGGGAGTATCCGCACGAGAACGAACACGAGCGCAAGCGCGGTGAGCCCTCAGCCTTGAAAATCATGCAAGAGATCAACGGGTACGACCTGCAGACGGGAAAACAAGTCGCATCGTTTGCCGAGCTTAAAGATGACGGCACCACCGCGTGTGGAGGATGGATCTATTCCGGTGTGTGTCCGGATAAGGTGACACACCGCGGCCGCAACCGAAAAGGCGATGACTGGACGTCGCTCGATTGGGGATTCACTTGGCCCGCCAACCGGCGCATGCTCTACAACCGAGCCTCGGCGGATGCCGAGGGTAACCCGTGGAGCGAGCGCAAGAAATATGTTTGGTGGGACGAGGAGCGCAGACAATGGGCCGGGGTCGACGTGCCCGACTTTCCGCTGACCAAGGATCCAAAGGCGCCTGCCAAACCCGGTGCGTCCGGGAT
>JBHEMH010000024.1:0-34503 GCA_046262675.1 Vulcanimicrobiaceae bacterium | reverse complement strand
GGTAGCGCACCAAGTATCTCTCGATCACTAGAAATCACTTGCGCACCGTCGCGGACGGCGGCAGCGTTACGTTTAGTGCGCAAAGAAGCTGCGCACATCGAGAGCAGCGAAGCATTCGCATGTATTTCACGCTCTAGGCAACGGTCCGAGACCTTCCCATCAACGCCCGCGCGCGAAGCGTGCAGCCGGCCGTGGCACCCGGACGGCCGGCGCATTGACCGTCCGCTTGCCAGCTCAAATGCGGGATGAAGAAAACAATCCAATTCCGTCGTTGTCGCGTTGAGCTGCATTAGGTTATAAAGGGGAGCGTGCTCGATGGTGTCTACCTTGAAAAGCTATCTCGGCGCTAGTCTCGCAGTGGCGCTCGTCGCGGCTGCGGTCATGGCAGTAACGTTGTATGGGGGCCGCCCGGGCATTGCTTCCGATCACCAAGAGGCGCCCCTTATGGTCCAGCGTCCGGGTGCAGACATTACCGACGTGTTTCTCTTCCCGGCCACTAATCCAAAAAACGTGGTACTGGCGATGGACATTCACGCGCTGATTCCGCGCAATATGGCCGAGGGTTACTTTTTCGATCCCGAAGTGATGTATCAGTTCAAGATAGCAACGGACGGGGGCGCGAAGGAAAATAGCGTGATCCAGTTTCATGCGGTCGGCTCGCCCGGGAACCAGCACTTGGAAATGTATGGGCCGGCCGCCCCTTCAGAAAAGGGTATGCAATCGCAGTGGGTCGGGGCATCGCAATCTTTTCCATTTAATAAAGTTACCGAATTGAGCAATGGCGTCAAAGTTTTTGGCGGGCCCCGCAAGGATCCGTTTTTTCTCGACCTGGCGCAATTGCTCAAACTGCTTCCGGACCGCAACGCGTTTTACCACGATCCCGGAGTCGGCGTGCCGCCTCCTTCGGCCAAATGCTTCCGCAATCCGGGAGTCGACTTCTTTCATGATTACAACGTGCTTTCACTCATCGTCGAAGTTCCGCGCGCCATGCTTGCCGCACCGGGCGGAAAACTCGGCGTAATTCATATGTACGCCACCACTTCGCTGCCCCAATCGGGCGGACAATATGCACAAGTCGAGCGTACGGCGCGCCCCGCCGTCAAAGAATCATTCGAAGCATTTAAGAATCACGATGCTACTAATCGCAGCACACCCTGGAATGACAGTCTGCTGGCAAATTCGATTGTGTCCTTTACCACCGCAAAACCACCCAACGGCGCGGGACGTTCAGTGCAAATTGCAATGGTTCTCAAAAAGGTGCTCATTCCTGATGAATTGGCCGCCGATCTCAGGAGCACCGGACCGGCCGGATACCTCGGAGTCGAAACGAAGGCGGGCAACTTCGGCGGCCGCGGTCCATCAACGGTGGTGATCGATCCTTCATTGCAGGCAATTTTTGGATCGGCAGTGCCGAAGCTAGGCCTTGCGCCGGATGATCACAATGAAACGCCGTGTCTGACCAGCAATCACGTGCCACCGGACGATCGGGGAGTGACCTCGCGCTTTCCGTATCTCGGAAGGCAAATCTAAAAGCAGGAGCGCTTTCGTTTCTGGCTTACGTGCTAAAGCGCAAATGCTACAATCTGCGCGAGTAGTTCAGGGCACGGAGAAGAAAAGGCACAATGATTACGCCACAAACCGGAATTTTTGCGCTCGGTGATGCATCGCAGATCTATCTGGAATGTCATCTTTCGCGTGGCGCATCGGCGCGAGCATTAGTCGAACGCATCGCGAGCTTCCACGAGCCGCGATCCACGGTTGGCGGCGTTAACTTCGTCGTAGGTTTCAAGCCGGAGCTATGGCGCGAGGTCGCTCCGAACGACACACCTGACGACGCGAAGAGTTTCGAGAAGCCCATGCGCGGGCCCGATGGATTTGAGATGCCTGCGACGCAAGCGGATCTGTGGCTGTGGTTCGCTGGAGCGAGTTATGACATTTGCTGGGAAAACGCACGAGACGCGCTTCGCTATTTGAATGGGCTCGTTACCGTTGCAACCGAAACGGCTGGGTGGCCCTATCGTCACAGCCGGGACCTCACCGGCTTTGAAGATGGCACGGAAAATCCGAATCTGCTTGACGCGCCGCAAGCAGCGATTGTTCCCGAAGGACAAAACGGCCAGGGCGGGAGCATTCTGCTCTACCAGTTGTGGCGCCATGAGAATACCTGGCTCGCCCTCTCGGACGATCAACAAGAACAAGCCATGGGACGCACTAAAGTCGATAGTGTCGAATTCGAAGAAGGCGTTCTGCCGGAAGACTCGCACGTAGCGCGCGCCAAAGACGTCGTCAACGGAGAAGAACGCAAAATATTTCGGCGCAATGTCCCGTACGGGAATGTAGGCGAATACGGCACCGTCTTCGTCGGCTTCTCATGCGAACAAAGCCGGTTGGTGCGCATGCTTGTCCGCATGGCCGGAATCGAAGACGGAATTCGTGACGCGCTCACGCGGCACACAACGCCGCTGACGGGAGCTTTTTATGTAATCCCATCCGTGCAGGCCCTCAAGAAATTCAGCACCGACCGAGCCGGCTGAAGTAGCGGTCCACGAATACGTAATCGCTGAGTTTCAGCTACCCGTTTTCGTAGGCGCGCCGCAACTCATGGATATCGAGCTTCTCCATTTGAAGCATCGCTTCCATTGCTGCTTGTGCCTTTTCTGGATTCAGCCCGCCGATGAGCTCTGAGAGTCCCGCCGGCACGATGTTCCACGCGAAGCCATACTTGTCGCGCACCCACCCGCACTGTAAATGGGAGCCGCCGGAGGAGAGTTTGTCCCACAATTCGTCAAGTTCGGCTTGGGCGTCGCAATTCACAAAAAGTGCGATGTTGCCCGGCTGGAGTGACGGCTCTCCGGGTTGAAATCCGTTGAGCGCCATAAAGTCTTGTCCATTGAGCTTGAACTCCACCACCATGGCTGCGCCTTTCGGACCCGGCCCGGCATCGCCGTAGCGGCTGATGTTTTCTATCGACGAATTTTTGAAGATGGAAACATAGAAGCCGGCCGCTTCTTCTGCCTTATCGTTAAACCACAGGAACGGCGTGATTTCGGCCATGTTATTGCGCCGTGATCATCCACTGGTTGCCGAAACGGTCGGTCACCTGGCCGAATTTTCCACCCCAGAACGCATCGCCAAACTCCATATCGATTTTGCCGCCCTGGCTAAGCGCTTGGTGCAAGCGGCTGCCTTCGGCAGCATCGCCTGCCGTCAGGGCGAGTGAAACGTTGCCTTCTTCGGGATCGATCGCTTTATTTTGCATACCGTCCGATACCAAAAACGAAAATCCCGGTGCGCTAAAAGACGCATGCATGATTTTATTTTGCGCTTCTGCGGGCATGTCTTTTGCCATCGGCGTATCGGAAACGCGCATCCCTTCCCATGTCCCGCCAAAGACCGACTTGTAGAATTCTAGCGCTTCTTCGCACCGGCCGTAAAAGAAAACGTATGGCTGAAGTTTCGTCAGGGTGGCTGTGGTCATCATATCTCCTTGTTGGGGGGGCGTGACCCACTTTACCGCGTTTACTTGTAAAAAGCAAGTCCTGTGCAAAAATAAAAGACGTGGTATACTTCCAAGCGTGGCGACACGCGCGTATGGCCAATACTGCGGATTCTCCCGCGCCCTTGAGGTGGTCGGCGAGCGCTGGGCGCTGCTCATCGTGCGCGACCTCCTGGTAGGCCCGAAGCGGTTTACCGATCTGCATCGCGGCCTCGGCGGCATTCCCACCAATATCCTGACGAGCCGCCTGAAAGAATTGGAGGAGGCCGGCGTCCTCGCGCGCCGGCTGCTTCCCCGCCCCACCGGCTCGGTGGTGTATGAACTCACTCCTTACGGCCTGGAGCTCGAAGATACGGTGCTCGCTCTTGGGCGCTGGGGTGCCAAAACGCTCGGTAATCCGCGTCCCGGCGAAACGGTGACGATCGATGCCCTGATCATGGCGATGCGCACAACGTTCCAACCGAAAGCCGCCCGCAAAATGCGCGCGAGCTTCGAGTTGCGAATGGGCGAGATCGTACTGCACCTAAAAATCAACAACGGACGTCTTGTCGTAGCATCCGGTCCATTACCCGGTGCGGATTTAATAATTGAAGCGGGTCCGGCAATAAAATTGCTCATGAGCCGCGAACTTAGCCCCAAAGACGCAATTGCGAACGGAAGCGTTCATCTGAGCGGAGATGCTGCCTTACTCGAACGCTTCGTCGATTTTTTTCAAATCTGAGCGCGACGTTCCCGCGCTTTGCGTGCTTCGACCTCGCGGTCCCGCGGAGGCGCATTGCTCACAAGGGCGCGCAAGAGCTCGTGCGTTGCTCCCGTCACTTGCTCCACCGCGCGTGAAAAGGCAGCCTCGTTCGCTTTCGAGGGATGCGTAAACCCGCTGAGCTTTCGAACATACTGCAAGGCCGAAGCCGCAATCTCATCGTACGTTGCCGGTGGTGCGAAATTATGCAAGGTCTTGATGTTACGGCACATCATACACTCCTATTTTTCATAACGCGAGCACCTTGGCCGGGACGAGCCACACCAGGGAGCCGCGCATCGAGCTCGGTCTCGAAAGCTCAACGCAAGCGAGACTACCCTTCTTGAAATCGATGCTCATGCCGCCCACGAGCGATCCGATTGTCATACTCATTCCGGGTTCATGACCGACAAACAGAATTGCCCCGGCGTCGGAATGGTCGCTCAGCATCGCCGCAAGGTTCTCCGGATCGAACCTCGTGCCGGCGCGTGCGTCTTCAACGACGCGATCTGTGATTTTCATTTCCGCAGCAACAATATCGGCCGTCTGCTTTGCGCGCGGTAACGGACTGCTCACGATAACGTCCAGGCTTAATTCCAGTTTTGCAATTGTTTTTGCCTCGCGCTGCATTCGTTGCACGCCTTCGCGGGTGAGCACGCGATCGTAATCTCTGCCGCTCGCGCTGTTCTCTTCAGCAATCCCATGACGCAAGAAATAGCATTTCAAATCCAGGCCCTCCGCTGTTAGTAAACCTGCATGTGGCCGATCCGTTCCATGTACGGTTCTGCATTGGTGAAAAACCTGCGCAGCACGTTGTGGCGCGTTTTCGGTCCGAACATCGGCCAGAAACGGCCCACCAGGACCTGCGTGATGTGCGGAAGCGCGGAATCGAGCGCAAGACGGCGGCGGGCGGGATCGATAAGCAGGGCGCGCAAGTGCTCGCGTGCCTCCGCAAGAGACGGGCCCCGAAAGCGAATCGTGGTCGGCGTTACGCGCAAGTGCTCCAGATCCATCGCGCCGAGCAAGAGCATCGCAACATACTGATTGAGTGCACTGCCAAAATAGGTGCTAACGGATGTTTCTTCCGTGCCGGTCTCGAAGCGAATTGTTTCAGGTTCCTCACTTCGCAGACTGGCATCTTCCCGTTCTGCGGCAAGCAATTTCGTAAGTGCCGGTGTTTCCAAGACACCCTTCTGCCCACAAATTAGCGCGTGCGTGCGCTGCATCACCTCAAACGATGAGCCCGGACCGAGGCTATGCCACTTGGGAACCGCAACCCGCTTGGCCGGCTCGACAATGAGAACCAAATGCGTTTCGTCGATGTTGCGCACACGCCACGAACGGCCGGCTAAAATTAAATACGTTTCGCGATCGCGCGAGATGGGATAGCGGCGGTCAATCGTCCCGATAACCTCTTGATCGGTACGCACGGTCCATTCGGTTTCGGTTTCGAAGACGGCATAGAAATCGCGATAGTTCATGCGCCCAAAGCGCTTCTCGGTGGTGGGACCGAGCGCGAGCCAGTCGCGCTCGCGCTGCAGGTAGCCCTCGTCCAGCATCTCGGCGAGCAGTTCGTAGTATTCACCCTCGCCGATATCGCGAAAGGAGCCGGCCGAGAGCAAGACGCGCGCAATCTCGCTTTCGTCCGCGCGAACCCGTTCGCGCAAAAACTGCAACACCTGATGAAAAAGCACGTGCAGCGATGCCATGTTTGGAAGCAATTCTTCGACCTCGCCCTGCAGCGCAAGCTCGGCGCAGGCGAGCGCAACCGGCAACTCATCGAGTGAATGCGCGTACAGAATGCAGACGGACTCGGCATCGCCGCGGCGCCCCGAGCGCCCGAGTCGCTGCAGCAATGACGACGCAGTCTGCGGCGGTCCCAGCTGCACGATCAAATCGAGATCACCGATATCGATGCCCAGTTCCAACGTGCTGGTGGCCACAATGACCTTGGGGCCTTCGATCCGGAAATGTTCCTCAACCCGCGCGCGCTCTTCCTTATGAATGGAACCATGATGCACCATCGCGGTAATCTGGGTTTCGCGCAGCAGAAACGTCAGCTTTTCTGCTTCGGCACGCGAGTTTACAAAGATGATCGCGCGCTTACCCTCAACGTGCTTGCGGAGAACCGAAACAAGCTTGCGTTGTTCGTCGGGCGTAAGTTTATCGGGATCCGCGCTCTGTTGCAAAAAGCCCACACCGATCCGGCGCACGCGGGCGGTGTCGTCGTGCAAAATGGGAATGGGGGGCGCCTGCGGACTCTGCGAGCGCATCCACTCCACGATTCCTTGCGGATTGGTCACCGTCGCACTCAGAGCCACGCGCGTCATCGGCGTCTTCTTTTCGATTTCCAGGCGGGCTAAGAGCGACATCAGTTGCGCACCACGGTCGTCCGTCGCGAACGCGTGAATTTCATCGATCAATACAAAATGCACGTTACCAAGGAGTGCGCCGTGGCCGTACCCGTCCGAGCTCAACATTACTTCCACGGATTCGGGCGTGGTAAAGAGCGCATGCGGCGGATCGAGCAACATCTTCTTGCGTTGCGAGGGGCCGAGATCGCTGTGCCACCAGCCGACGCGCAAGCCGTTCTCTTCCAGCAATATCTGGGCACGGCGTGTCTGGTCGTTGATGAGCGCGCGCAGTGGTGAGATGTACAAGAGCGCGACCGGCGGCAATTTCAGGCGCGCGATCTCTGAAATCATCGGCAAGATCGCCGCTTCGGTTTTTCCGCTTGCGGTAGGCGCAACGATCAGCGCACCGTTGCCGTCAAGAATTTGTGGGATGGCCTGGCTTTGAATAGGCGTCCACTCGTGCCAATCGTGGGCTTCGATCCATCGCTGAACGCCGTGCGCCAGCCGGTTAAAACTCACGCGAGGGCTTCAACAAAAGTGTCGTCGAGATGTGCGTCTTCGCGCTCGACCGCGGCCGCCTGTTCGATAAGACTCTCTCCTGCAACATCCAAATGTTGCTGGCGGGCATCGAGCATATCGACGAGAGCCTTCAAATAGGCGCGCGGCTTTTGGCGGATCTCTCCGAACTTTGCGCCGGCCGTTTTGATGAACTCTTGCAAATCAGCATCGGTAAAACGCGTGGCCGCCGTCCACTCGTATGCGGAGGCGTGCAGTTCGCGGACGCGCAGGGAGACATCCCAGAGCGCATCCTCGTCGAATTCTTCAAGTCGAACGATCGGCTGGCGCAAATCGCGTCCGCTTCCAACCTGCTGCGAACGAATGCGTTGAAAGAGTGCTTGATACGAAGCGACGCCCTTGAACTCGTCCTCAAAGAAGAGCTGCGTGCCGGCAAAGAGGAGGAAGCAAAACGGAAACTCATCGCTTCCGATATCGATCAATTCGCGCATGGAGGTGTAGGCGGCATCGCGCTGGGGCTTTGCGAGCCGCATGACCGATTCGACCTCATCGATGAGAATGACTAATCCCGGATAGCCCGCATCGCGCATCAATGCGCAGACGCCGCGCAGACGGCGGAACGCACCCTCGGCATTAAGCTTTCCGACAACTTTGAGTTGACTTCGCACATCCGCCGGAATCACCTCACCGCGCAACCAATCGAGTGCGCCGGCCATAAGGGCATCGTTGCCCTCGCAATAGGCGCGGTAGTAAGCGCGCAGCGCCATCGCGAAGCCGGCATCACCGGTCGAGACCAGCTTGATCGCATTCTCAAGGGCTGCATTTTCTTGCAGCGGCGTGCCCGGATCATACTTTGAGAACCACTGCTGCACGATCTCATCGAGCGCGCCCATATTTGCGGATTGCGGCGTTCGCAGTCCGCGCAGAATCTCACTCAAGACGAGATCACGTTTGCCGAACGGTACCTCCCGGCTAAGGTTGATAATCGAAACGATCATATGCTTCTCGAACGCGAGCTCCCGCACGACACTGCACATAAAGGTCTTGCCCGAACCATAATCGCCGCGCAGAAAGCGCGTTTCGAAACCGCCCGCACGCGCGAAATCGAGAATGCGCGAAAATTCAGCGAGTTCCGCATCGCGGCCGACACACAAGTGCCGCGTACCGGCATTGGGAACCTTGCCGATCTTCAAGGCTTTCATAATCGAGAGGTCGGTAACGTTCATCTATTCCTCATACTGGGTGCGGTGCGGGTTGTAATGGCGAGAAGCTCGTGGATTCGCCTACTGGAGATGTGCGTCCGTTTGGCGAGTTGCGTTGCAAAGAGCGAGATGGATTGGGCACGCGCTGCAGAGCCGGCGAAGAGATGTTGTGCGCGTTTCGTGAAGCGCGCGGCCGTGATGTTGCTGCGAATATCTGCGGCCTCGTGCGCTTTGGGATCGAGCACCCAAACGGCCCGCGGGCCGTGGCTAAGCATCCAGTACGCTTGGCGCATCGTACCAATCTTCACATGCATTCCGAGCGCGTCACCGAGGGCTTGATAGTAGCTGCGCAACTCGCTTGCAAAGGCGATGCGCCCTTCGATGTATGGCTTGATTTCGCTGAGCCAGAGCACCAGCAATAACATCAGGATCGTTTCCCGGTTCCAAACGGATTCAGCAGACCAAAAAATGCCGTCCAAGGTGTGTGCGGGCGGGAGGGCGGCAATCGCTTGCCGCCCGATCGTCTCACGCATGCTGTGCAACTTCGGATGGGAGGCCACGGTCATCAAGTCCGGATCGGCCGTGGCCGTAAACGGAAGCTTCGGCGCGCGACGCCCGATAATTTCGAGTAATGCTTCAACGATTGCATCGATCGTGGTCTGAACAGCATCGGAGCGCCGGAACGAACTGATTCGCACCGAGAGCGGTCCGAAGCGGGCAAGTGAGCGGCGAGCTTCGCCGATATTGATGTAGAGTTCGCGTTGCACCCGGGTAGCCGTCACCCCCGCTGCGGCATCCAGAAGTGCGGCCGTATCGATTTTCTCGAGGAGCGCGCCACGATCGAAAAGCGCATTCGCGACGCTCGTAGGCAGTGATGTGCGCTTGCTGTAGAGCGGAATGAGAATGTGCGCGTGCGGCGGCACTCCTGCCGCGATTGCCAGATCCAAAATCAAGCTGTGATCGAAGATGCTCTCGGTGATGCCGTCGTAACGCATCTGCAGCTGCTGCAACCGCAAGTCGACGATCCAGCTCGCAAGGGTGCGCGTTATCGAATCTCGCCGCGCGTAAGCGTTGCGCAGCTGCGTCCAAAGCTCTTCCAATTGCGCAGCGTCCTGCGCCCGCTGTGCGAGTTCGTAGGCATACAGGAAGCGGTAGGTGGCGTCGGCCTGGACCGTATTGCCGCGTTCGTACTCCTGCCGGAAATAGATATAGTACGCGCGCTGCTCGAGCGCGAGGTCATAGTACCGCGGGTAATAGACGCGGCAATGCGGCATCGCCATTGCGGCGACGGGCTCTTTGGGGTAAGGCGGAAAACCATGCAGCGCGTGGTCCGGTTCAATTAATAAGGAGCGCATTTTGGGCAACCCTTAGGCTTCGCCGCCTAAGCCGCAATTCTTCGCAGGGGCCGAAATTCAGAAAAACAGCTAACGAAAAAGCGAGCGCGCTCCCGGCTCTAGGCGCAACACTTCGCAGGGGCATCCGGCAAGAGCGCCCGAGAACGTATCTAAAGCATCCGTCCCCCGACAAACCCCGGCCACTACAAGGGCGTGCTCACCTTCGCGAACGGGCAACGCTGGAAACTGATTTGAACGTTCGTCGGTGACGAAGTAAGCGATTCGTTCGGCGTTCTCGCGCAGCGAGGGAAGAATATCCGCTTCAAAACGATGGACAAATGCCACGGATGGCTGCGCCTCCTGCATAAAAATCGCTAGACCGACGAAGGAGGGTCCCTTCTCCGCTTCGGGCCGGCGGTTAAGGCCGTATAGGTCAAAGCAGCTTTCCGGCCGAGCCGATTTGAGGAGCAACACATTGTCGGAATCGCTGATCGTAGCATTGGCTGCATCCCGGTTCTCTTTCCAAACCGGCGAGCGGCGATAGAATTCTTGCAGTGCCGCAGCGCGCTTGCGCATCTCCGGAAAGCCTCGAAACCAAACGAATGTATCGGGATCGTCCAGATCGCGGTAGTGACCGACCGGAACCATTCCGAGCGCTTCTTGTGATTCGACGAACTCGCGCTCGAAGAGCTCGATCAGCACATCCCGTTTGCCGGGCCGTGTCGCGTACCGGCGCAATTCAATCGTATCAAAGGACAAAGCGAATTCCCAAGCCCAGAAAAAGAGTACCGATTCCGAAGCGTTCGATAAACGCTGTCGCCCGGCTGCGTTGTACGTTACGCTGCAAAGACGACGCGCCGATCACGTAAACGCTGAGTACGGACAAGCCGATTGCGGCAGAGAGCAGCCCCAAGACGAGGATTTGAATCGCAATCGGACCACGCTCCGGCGAAATGAATTGCGGTAGCAGCGAGTAAGTAAAGAGTGCGGCCTTGGGATTGCTCACGTTCGTCACCAACCCGTAGACAAATGCGGAGCCGCCGGCGGCTTTAGGATCTGGTGCTTGATCCGGCGTGTTCCTCGGCGTGAGGAACAAACGCCTCACACCTAAGTAGATCAAATACACTGCGCCTGCCTCACGAATGAACCCAAATATCGTTTGCGACTGAGCGGCAAGCACGCAAAAGCCGATCATTGCGATGCATACGTGAATTGAAAATCCAACGAGTATGCCGAATACCGCGCGAAAACCACGCGCCCAACCGCCAAGGAGGGACTGCGAAACGACATACAGCACGTCAGGTCCCGGCACAACTGCAACCGTAAACACGGTTGCCATAAAAAGCAGCGCTTGCGCGGTATTCAAATGCATCATCTTAGTTTTTCAACCGAATCGCAAATCCAATTCGCCTCCCACGTTTTGCAATCAAGAAATCAAAGTCGTGCCGGCCATCGCGGGGCTCGGCTGCGGTAGCAGTGTTCATCCCTCGCAGCGTACCAGAGGCGGTGAGCCCAGGAAAGTGCCAATTTTTTCAAAAACGATGGTGCCACTGTGGATCCGGCCGGCATCAGCATCAACAGGGACTCGAAGACCTCATTGCAAGCGCAGTTGGAGAATGCGTTTCGCACGGCGATTCTGGACGGTACACTGGCCGCGGGCGAACGGGTCCTCTCGACACGCGAGCTACAAACGCATTTAGGTCTTTCCCGCAACACGGTTCTGAACGCGTTTGAACAATTGCATGCCGAAGGCTACCTTACAACCGAACGCGGTGTCGGCACATTCGTCGCGCCGCAGATCCTCGCGTTGCCAAAAGAAACTCCTCAAGCGCGTGAGCGCATCGTTCCGTCCATCGCCGCCGAGCATTATCTGGACGTTGCGCACTTCGCGCAGCCGCTCAACGCAAACATAACCTCGTTCCGGCCCGGCGCCCCCGCGCTGGACAAATTCCCGTATGGCATTCTCAGACGGATTTTTGGCCGCATCGAATTGTCTGGGAGCGCACTCGACTACGGCGACACCTTTGGAGACCGCGGCCTGCGCTCTGCTATCGCGCGCCGCCTGCAACAGACGCGTGGTGTTTTGACCACCCCCGATCACGTCATGATTACCAGCGGCGCACAAGCCGCGTTCGCGCTGATCGCCGGCGTGCTGCTGGGTCCGCGCGACCGGGTAATTATTGAAGAACCGGGCTACCCGAACATGCGCGCCATTCTCTTGAGTGTACGCGCAAATATCGTCCCCAAACCCGTGGATGAGCAAGGGCTTAACGTTGCAACATTTGCAGCACTGAAGGCGAAACTCGCCTATGTTACGCCTTCCCACCAATATCCGACCGGCGAAGTGCTCTCTCTTGACCGGCGCCTCCAATTGCTGGATTGGGCTTCGCGCGCCCGAGCGTGGATTATCGAAGACGACTACGACAGCGAATTCAACTACACGAATCGACCGATTCCGGCCCTTCAAGGTCTAGCGGGCAGTACCCGAGTGATTTATGTTGGGACCTTTAGCAAGGTGCTTGCGCCGTCGATTCGCATTGGCTACGTCGTACTTCCCAATGAACTCCTGGATGTTTTTCGAGCAGCCCAGGTCATCACCGGAGGCACGCCCGATGCCTTCATACAGGTCGCGCTTGCGCGCTTTATCGACGGCGGACACCTCGGCAGACACATCTCACGCATGCGCAAGGCGTACGACGAGCAGCGCAACATCATCGGCGAAGCGCTTTCGAATATCGGGCCGGGCACATTGCGCGTTCGCGACACGCGAGCCGGCCTTCACTTCATTGCACACCTGCCTGCCGCTGTACGCGACATCGACTTCTCACAACGTGCGTTCGCGAACGGCGTGATCGTACCGCCGCTCTCCAGCTATTTTATCGGACGCCCGCGCATGAACGGAATTGTAGCCGGGTATGCCGCGACACCCAAACCGCAGATCGCCGCTGCGATAAAATCGCTCGCCGCGGCCCTTTAACTCCTCACAAGATCTGTTTGCGAGCGAAGCGTCCCGTCCACATGTACAACCCATAGAGCGATGCGATAAAACCAAGCGCTGCAATGATCAGCGACGGATTTGCATACGAGTCCGCGGTTGTGAAGGGCAGGGCGAGCGGTGTTTGATTTTTCGAGAAGTAGACGAAACCGGCTAAGAAGACGCCGAAGAGGCTTTCTCCTACAATGAGTCCCGAGGCCAACAGCACACCGAGGCGCCTCGCGAGGTCCGCGTTTGGACCCTTTGCAACCCAGCGGTTGTAGGCCGATCCTAGAACCGCGCCGACAACGACGGTCGCGATCGTGCCGACCGGGAGATAGATGCCCAGTCCAACCGCCATCGGCGGAAGTTTGCGGCCTTCGCCGGTGCGGCGCAAGACTTCATCGACGACGATGAAGACAATGCCGATAAGCACGCCGATGCCGATGAGACCCCAATCGATTTGGCCTTTAATGACCCCGAGCGCAAGTGCGGAAATCAAGGTCGCCTGCGGAGCGGCAAGGGCTTGAGACGCATGCGCGGCCGTGACGTTCGGCGCACCGGCAAAGCCGTTCGAGATATTGAGCAAGTTCAAAATCGGCGGAATGACGAGTGCGCCGAAGATGACGCCAATTACAAGCGCCCACTGCTGGCGCCACGGTGTCGCTCCTACGAGTTGGCCCGTCTTAAGATCCTGAAGATTGTCGTTGGAAATCGTTGCAATACAGAGCACCACGGCTGTCACGATCAAGGCATAGGCAACGAGTGCGGCGGCCACATTCGGGCCGGCATTATGGGCAAGCAAAAGCAGCAAGAGCGATGCACCGATGACCGTTAGGATTGCGAGTCCCGACACGGGGCTATTAGACGATCCGATCAGCCCTGCCATATAGCCGCAGGCCGCAGCGACAAAGAATCCGGCAAGCACAATGTACACAACGGCGCCGGCGATTAGGGGTACCATGAGTGAACCGAGTGGCGCACCGTGATCGCTAAGGAAGACTGAAAGGAGGAGAACAACCGGAACCAAACACGCAAGACTAATCAGACCGACCTGTTTGATCGGAATATCCCGCTCTACCAGCGGTAGGTCCGACTCGTTTACCGTGTTGAGTTTGCGCGACGCCGCAAGCGAAGCCAGCACGCCGTTCCAAACCGGACGCGCAAGTGCAATCAGCGCCCAAATTGCAGCAACGCCGATTGTGCCGGCGCCGATGAAGCGCACTTTGTGGCGCCACGCGTCGGCCGCAATGGTTGCCGCGTCGCCTGCGTGCGGATGCAAGCTGCTGATAATCGGGGTCGCAAAGCCCCAGGAAACGATGAGCCCCGTCAGCATCGCGAGGCCAACGCCAAGACCGATCAGGTGACCTGCGCCAATCAGCGCAAGCGACATCGAAAACCCAAAACCGGTCGCGCCTGCAGCAAAAGGAACCCGAAAGTATTTTGAAACTTCGGATGCAAACACCCCGGTCGCGACGATGGCTGCAAAGACCGCCGAAGCGACCGACGCCACGATGAGCGTGAACAGGCCCGCTTTATTTTCAACGGCGGCTTCTTCGGAGCGCGCACTTGCGCCCGAACCAACGATCAGCACTTCGGCTGCCGCAACCCCTTCGGGGTACGGAAGGTCCGAGGTCGTCACCATCGCGCGGCGCAGCGGAACGCTATACATGACGCCCAAGATTCCACCCGCTGCACAGACGCCGAACGATTCCCAAAACGGGAACCCCGTCCACCATCCGACCATCACGAGGCCGGGCAACACAAAAATGATGGACGAAAGCGTGCCGGCGGAGGAGGCGATGGTTTGCACGATGTTGTTTTCGTAAATCGTCGATCCGCGAAATGCGCGCAAGACGGCCATCGAGATGACGGCCGCGGGAATCGACGAAGCAAATGTGAGCCCGACTTTGAGACCGAGATACACGTTGGCGGCCGTAAAGACCACGGTAATGAGCGCGCCGATGATTACGCCGCGGACGGTGAGTTCTAGCGCAGACGCATCGCGGGCGACGACGGTAGGCGAAGAGATCGCTTGCACGCTAGTCGACCCCGAAGACGGCAAGCAGCGGAGCGATGGAGCCGGACTCCGGAATCAGCAAGAACTGTCCGTTGATTTCTTTGTCCTTATCCAAAAAACTGTTCTCAATTAAGAAGACGTCTTGGTCGGGCACAATCTTCATGAGCTGTGGAAGTGCGCTATCGACGGTCCCATAGGCGAGCGTCGGAACCGAGAGGGTAAGTGGTACACCCGTGAGGTCGATAATTGCCGTTAAATAGGAACCGGCGATGATGTTGCCCAGCTCCATGAGTGTGGAATCTTTGATCGAGTCGAACATGTGAATGTTGCCGATCAGGCGCTTGATGAACGAATCTACAAACTCCGAGGCCTGCTGGCGATCGAACATCACCACGATGCGCGAAGGAGCCGGTCCATGCACGTACATATGGAGCACCGCAACCGTGCTGTTGTCATAATGCAGTTTTGAGGAGAGATCGCGAAATTTGATGATCTCCACGTGCGGAGTGGTCAGATTAATTCGCGTATCAAGTAAAGTTGAAAGTGCGGTAGCCGAATGGCCGGCGCCGATATTTCCAACTTCGCGCAGCGCATCTCTTTGCAGATCGTTGAGCTGCAGCTCACTCATGCAAGTACCTTGCTGATCGTTTCAAGAATTTTCGGGGGCTGGAACGGTTTGGTGACAAAGGATTTTGCACCGGCTTGAATGGCCTCGACCACCAGCGCCTGCTGACCCATGGACGTGCACATGATGATCTTGGCATTGGGATCATGACTCATGATTTGCTTGACGGCCGTAATGCCATCCATCTCCGGCATTACCATGTCCATGGTGACCAAATCCGGGCTCAGCGCCTTGTATTTATCCACGGCCTCCGCGCCGTTCTGCGCTTCGCCGACGACGTCAAATCCGTTCTTGGAAAGAATTCCTTTGATCATCATCCGCATGACGACCGCATCATCTACGATCAGGACCCGCTTGCTCATCTCTTCTCCTGTGGCTCTAAAATCCAGGTAGGCGCGTCCTATTCGAGCAAGCGAGTGTACCACCCTTACCCCCGGGGGAAAAGGCAGCTGTCGGCCTTTACTGCGTAAACGGCGTGAGGAACGCAGTCGAGGGGATGCGGTCGGGAAACGCCAGGTCATCTAAGCGGTAGACCCACTTTCCATGATGCATTGAGATTCCGAAGACGCGCATGGTCCCATCAAGCAGCCCATCCGTTTGCACCCAATATCTACCGACCTGGGCGTAATGCTGTTCGACGATCCCGTGAAATCCAAACGAATCGGCAATCCCATACCGGATCATGCAGAACCGCATCGTCTGATTGTCGATCATTACATCGTTTAACTGGTGCCTGGGGTCGCGATCGCGGGATCGCAGATGGAGAGCATGGGCGGGCGCACCGTTGGGGCAGACTGCGGCGCCACGATCCTCAACCCAATAAATGGTCGGCCCAATAACATTGATGACCGCAATCTCGTGCACGTTGCTGGAAACCTCAGGCGGAGGAGTAGCACGCGAGGAGACCGGCATCTCGACATCCTGATAGTTCAACATCCCGTCGCGAAGCGCACGAAAAGCACCAAACCACGTCGGGTCGAAAAAAGAGCGGCGGCTCACATACCGTGTACCGCTCGGTAGAAGCAGTTCGCTTGCGTAATCGTCCGTGCGGTGTCGCACTTGCCAAAGGCTAGGCTCGTCGCCTTCATGGATGTCCAGCCACACAAAATGATTTTGGATGAAGAGATCGACCGCAAACCCGCGCGGTTCGCCGCGCATTGTGTAGGTAACAAAGGGCGGTTCTTTAAGACTGCTCATTGCGCCGATGGCGCTCATGTACACCGTCTCCGCCTGCGTGCGCGCTGTTTGCGCGTACGCAGGCGCGAGGGTGCACAACAGAAAAAGTCCGGCCGCAAAAAGTCGCATCTTCTCACCTACGAAGCAAGCGGCCGGAAAGTTCCTAAGTTGAAAATGTTCCGTACGGGCTGAGCGGAAATGCCGAGCAACCGGCGTTGGCTTGAATCATACTCACGTTGTAGGTATATCCAGCGGGAAGCGACTGAATCGGCGCGTTGTAAAAGAAATCGCTTGAATACGGATGGGGGCCGCCTGTATCGGAGATCGTACTGAGTGGCCCACTCAAGTATTGATTGCCTAAATTATCCGTTACTTGCAACTGCCAGCTTCCGGGCGATTGGTTCAAAATATTGTTGCTGCCATTCGCGACGATTTCGATCGCGTTGATACTGCCCGTGCCGGTTTGATTGGGCGCAGGACGCGCGAGTTGGACTTGCGTTCCGGGATTACATTGGACGAAGGTGTTGCCGCCGGGAAATCCATTGCCCGGTAGACCGATGCCGTTTCCGTTCGTGCCGGCGCAGGCCGCGAGACCCAACAACGCGAGCATTGCCGTGATGCGCAAAGATATCATGGAGAGTGTACCTCAGCAAGAAAGCTCTATGGCCTTTTAACGATGCGTGCGCGAGCCGGAGTTCCTACCAGGGAACTCGCTTGCTATGGAATGAGCAGAATCTTCCCCTTGCTCTGTCGGCTCTCGAGATAGCGATGCGCTTCGGCGCCGTCGCGTAACGCAAACGTCTTGTCGATACGCACATGCAACTTGCCCGAGCGGACAAGCGTAAAGAGTTCATCCGCCCGCCGTATCCGCTCGGCCGCCGATGCCAGCACGTTCCAAAGATCGCCTCCGGAGAGCGTTTTGGATCCATCCATGAGACGGCGCGGGTCGACCGGCGCCGGATCACCGCCGGCCATACCGTAAAAGACAACGTGCCCACCGTTTCGCACGACGTCGATACTGTCGTCGAGCGTCGTGCCATTGGAGTCATATGCGACGTCGCAACCGCGCGCTCGCGCTTGCCATCCATCGTCGTAACAATATGCCTCATCCGCGCCGGCGCTCTCCGCTTGCGAACATTTCTCATCGGTTGAAGCCAGCGCGATAACGCGGGCGCCCCGTTCCTTGAGCAGTTGCACCAGTAATAATCCCACGCCGCCTGCGGCAGCATGCACGAGTACGCGTTCACCCGGTTGGACCGCGTGGCTGTCGTGCACGAGATAATGCGCGGTCAGGCCTTGTAATAAAAGGGCCGCGGCGACCTCGAATCCTACGTCGTCCGGGAGCGCAATGAGTTTCTCTTCAGGAACGGCCACGACTTCCGCGTTGGCGAAGGGACTGTCCGCAAACGCGACACGCTTTCCGGCGTGGGGACCGGTTTCAATAACGCCGGCGGCTTCGTACCCCAAGATATATGGCGCCCGGCCGGGCAGATGGTAATTACCACGGCGCCGGTAGATGTCGGCAAAATTGAGGCCGACGGCTTTGGTGCGCACGAGGGCGGAGCCCGCCTTGAGAACGGGGTCCGCGACCTCACCGTACTTGAGAACCTCAGGTCCGCCGAATTCGTCGAAGTAAAGCGCGCGCATGGCAGTGTTTTTACCGGGGTTCCGTCCACATACCCCCAAGGCCGCGAATATTCATAGAGATGCCCTCGCCTTTGCAGCGGGCACCCATGTATTAAACCCGTCGTCATCGGCCACAGCCTCGACGGCTTTCGCACTGGCGGCGGTGAAGGTTCTGCTGCTCGAGCTTGCGCCGTTCGATCCAACGCGCGCAAGTGCAGCTCATCGGTTTTGAAAACGCTACCCTAGTTCTGGGCTAGGCTTAATGTTCGAAGCGAACGGAAGAAACGGTACAAAGATTGACGCCCGTGAGATACGCGGTATCGCCGTCATCATACTTTGCGCGCAGATCATAGACGCATTGGCCTGAGTTCGGGACGGTGACCGCCTTTGCTTCCCCCACATCGATCACGTCATTGCTCGGCAGCATGTCGGCGCTCCACTGCGACGTGTGAACGTGTCCGGCCGCCACCCAGAAAATGGGTTCGTCGCCGGAGTTGAAAATCGTAATCTGCCGGCTTGCCGAGCCGGCCGGGGCGCAAAGAGCAAGTCCCGCGGTCAAAAAGCCGCAAAGCATAAGAATAAAAAGGCGCATCCCGGAAGAAAACTACCGAGGGAAGGGCAGTATGCCCTTCAAATGCAACCACTTTAGCTCAACATCTCGTTCTCTAGATTGAAAAGCATGCTTACCCTCAGGCCTCAATTCGAGCGCGCCTCCGCCGTCATCCCGGAAGTCGAATGGCCCATCCACGAGCCGTACGTTACCGCGATTAATGCCCTAAAGAAGGAACGCAACGCGGTTATCCTCGCGCACAACTATCAAGTGCCGGAAATCTTCCATTTGGTCGCGGATATCGTCGGGGATTCGCTTGGCCTGGCCCTCGATGCGGCGAAAACCGATGCGGACGTCATCGTTCTCTGCGGCGTGCACTTCATGGCCGAAACCGCAAAGCTGGTGAACCCTTCCAAAACCGTTTTGGTCCCGGACTTACGTGCGGGCTGTTCGCTTGCCGAGTCGATTACCGCAGCCGACGTGCGCCTCATGCGCGAACGCTATCCGAACTCGCCGGTTGTGACCTACGTGAACACCTCCGCCGAAGTCAAAGCGCAGTCCGACATCTGCTGCACGTCGGGCAATGCCGTGAAGGTCGTCAAGTCGCTCGGCGCCGAGCGCATCATCTTTCTGCCGGATGAGTATCTAGCGAAGTATGTTGCGTCCGAAGTTCCCGAAATTGAAGTCATTGCGTGGAAAGGCCACTGCGAAGTGCACGAACGCTTTACGGCTAAAGACATCCGCAGCTACCGCGAAGGCGATCCGACACTCCAAGTGCTCGCGCATCCCGAATGCCCTCCCGATGTTCTGGCGGAAGCCGACTACGTGGGCTCGACCGCCGGCATGCAACGTCATGTGGGCGAGCTCGCAGCGGCGCAGCAGAGTCCGCGGGTTGTGATGATTACCGAATGCTCGATGGCCGATAATGTCGCGGTACTTTATCCCAACGTCGACTTCGTTCGCCCGTGCAACTTATGCCCGCACATGAAGCGCAATTCTTTACCGAAAATTTTGAAGAGTTTGCAAACCATGACGTACGAAGTCACCATCGATCCGTCGATTGCGCAACCCGCACGGCGTGCCGTTGAGCGGATGCTGGAGTTGAGCCGGTGAGAACAGACGTCGTCATCGTCGGCGCGGGGATTGCGGGTCTCATGGCGGCGCTTAAAGTGGCGCCTCTGCAGGCCGTCGTAATCTGCAAGAACCATCTTGGCAGCGGTGCTGCGACCGATTGGGCGCAGGGTGGAATCGCGGCGGCGATGGGACCGGACGATTCTCCCGTTCTGCACTCTCTGGATACGCAGAAAGCGGGCGCGGGCATTGCGAACCGCGGGATCGTCGACATTCTTACGCGCGATGCGCCGGCGCAGATCGAACAATTATTAGAGCTCGGCGCGCATTTCGATCGGACGACGCGGGGCGATCTTGCTCTCGGTCAGGAAGCCGCCCACAACCGGCGCCGCATCGTTCGCGCCGGTGGCGATGCGACCGGCCATGAAATTCTGCGGACGCTCGTTGCCGCCGTTCGGGCGACGCCGTCCATCCGGGTTCTGGAAGAAACAAGGGCAGTGGAGCTGCTCACCGATGGAACGCACGCTCGTGGAATTATCGCAAGCGATGTGCACTCGGGTACCCCGTTCGCAATTCACGCGGATGCAACGATTCTGGCAACCGGCGGAATCGGCCATCTCTATTCGCGCACAACCAACCCGCCGGAAGCGTGCGGTGATGGGATCGCCATTGCGGCCCGTGCCGGTGCGCTGCTTGCGGATATGGAGTTCGTGCAATTTCATCCGACGGCGCTCGATACCGGCGCCGACCCCATGCCGCTCGCAACGGAGGCGCTTCGCGGCGAAGGCGCGGTCATCATCAACGCTTCCGGCAAGCAGTTCATGCGCGACGTCCATAAGGATGCAGATCTTGCTCCGCGCGACATCGTTGCACGCGCCATCTTTGCCGAAGGCAAAAACGAACCCGTCTTTTTGGATACGCGCGCCGCGATTGGAGCGGCCATCGAGCAGCGGTTCCCAACCGTTGCAGCCGCGTGCCGCAAAGCCGGCATCGACCCCATTTTGCAGCCGATACCTATTGCGCCCGCCGCGCACTATCACATGGGTGGTGTCGCAGTCGACCAGTGGGGACGGACTTCAGTCTCGAGACTTTGGGCTGCGGGTGAGGTCAGCGCGAGCGGAATGCATGGGGCTAACCGGCTTGCCAGCAACTCGTTGCTCGAAGCCCTTGGCTTTGCAACGCGAGTCGCAACCGCAATAAAAAACACGACGGCGCCAAGTGCGCGTCCTATAAACCCCAACGTCCCCATCCCCTCATCCTACGCAAGCGCAACCGAACTCGCGGCCATCGCCGAGGTGCGTACGCACATGTACCAAAACGTCGGTCTCGTACGAAATGCTCCGGGTCTTTTATCCGCGCTCGAGACGCTCACGTCTATCGGCCAGCGCTTTGCGAACCCGTCGCTCGAACTGCGCAACTTGCTCGATGTCGGCACGTTAGTAACCACAGCGGCACTCAAGAGGCAGGAGAGCCGTGGCAGTCACTACCGTAGCGATTATCCCGACACCCTGAGCTCCTTCGCAAAACGCTTCTTTAGCACGCTCGAAGGCGCCGCGTAGCCTCGTGCATGCGTTCTTGCTCGAACCGGTGGTGCGCGCCGCGCTGCTTGAAGATCTCGCACACGGAACCGATGTAACCACCGACGCCATTGTCGATGGGGAGCAACGCGCGGTCGCACACGTTGTAGCTCGAAGCGCCGGAACGATGTACGGACACGAATGCGCACGCGCCGCCTTTACGTTGCTGGATTGCGGCGCTGAGTACACAGTCCATGTGCCGGATGGTTCGCAGGCATCCGCAGATCAGCGGGTCGCTACAATTTCCGCGCGCGCACGAGCTGTCTTAACCGCAGAACGTACTGCGCTCAATTTTCTGTGCCGTCTCTCAGGAATTGCGACGGCAACGCGCGCACTTGTCGATCTGGTCGCCGGCTCTCCCGCACGCGTCATCGACACACGAAAAACGACCCCCGGCTTGCGCGCGCTTGAGAAAGGCGCCGTTCTGGCAGGCGGCGGCGCGAACCACCGGTTCGGACTCGATGACGGCGTCCTCATCAAAGACAATCACATCGCGGTTGCCGGCAGCCTCCCGGCGGCCGTGGCGGCCGTTCGCAAGCACGCCGGCCACATGGTAAAAATAGAAGTTGAAGTCGATACGCTGCAGCAGCTGCGCGAGGCGCTGGAATTGAAAATTGACGCTGTGCTCTTAGATAACATGCAGCCGGCAGCACTACGCGACGCGGTTGAGCTTGTGGCAGGGCGCATCGTTACTGAGGCCTCGGGCGGCATCACTCCTGAGCGCATCGCACTGATCGCCGCAACCGGTGTCGATTTGATTTCAGTTGGCTGGATTACGCACAGCGCACCCGCGCTCGACCTCGGCTTGGACATGGCGCTCTGATGGTCCCGGTAAAAATCGAACCGACGGATGCACTCGTGATTGTGGATCCGCAGAACGATTTTTTACCAGGCGGCTCGCTAGCGGTCGCGGGCGGTAACCGCATCTTTGAGCCGATCAACCGTCTCATGCCGCTCTTTGACCACGTGCTGGCAACGCGCGATTGGCACCCGAAAGATCACGCCTACTTTGAGTGCAACGGCGGTATTTGGCCCTTTCACTGCCTCGCGGATTCGCAAGGCGCAGAGTTCTCCCCGCTCCTTGACGCAACGCACATCGACTTTGTCATGAGTAAGGGAACCGATCCACACACCGACGGCTACAGCGCTTTTGCGGGTACGGATTTCGCCGAACACTTACGCACGCGCGGCGTCAAGCGGCTTTTCGTTAGCGGGCTCGCGACTGATTACTGCGTCAAGATGACGGCGATTGAAGCCAAGCACCACGGATTCGAAGCGTTCGTGCTCACCGATGCAATCGCAGCGGTCAATATCAAGCCAAACGACGAAGCGAAGGCGCTTACGGATATGCAGGGCCACGGCGTCATCCTCCTGAGGAGCACGGATTTAGTTGGCTTATAAAGACCGGGTTCTCAAGGTGGAACCGCTGGGAACGGAATTCGTTCCCGAGCAAGAGCGGCACGGAACGCCGCGCGCGCTCTTCGGACTGTGGTTCTCGGCCAATGCCGAGATTGCGACGTGGATGGTCGGCCTTTTTACTGTTGCACTCTACGGAACAAGCCTAAAAGGCGCGATCGCGGGCATCATCATCGGTAACCTTATTGGGTTCGGGTTGCTCGGCATTCTTTCAACGTTCGGCCCGCGGTACGGTATTGCGCAAATGGTTGCCTCGCGGCTCGCTTTCGGGTGGAGCGGAAACGCCTTGCCCGCAGCGCTGAGTTTTCTCGCCGGCGTCGGCTGGTTTGCAATTAATACCGTCTTCGGCGCCTACGCGCTGCAATCGGTAACGGGTTTGAATTATTTCCTAAGCTTAGTCCTGATGTTGGCGCTGCAAGTCGTGCTCGCGGTCTATGGCTACAACATGATTCATGCGTTCGAGCGGCTTGCCGCGTTCTTACTTGCCTCGGGCTTCATCGTGCTTGGCGTATTCACGTTCTCGAAAGCAAATTTGAGCGCACCCTTCAATAGCCACGCGCCGTTTGCAGCCGGGGGCGAACTTGGCGGCTTCATCCTCGCAACGGCCCTTGGATTCTCTTACGCAATGGGATGGGCGCCCTGCGCATCGGATTATTCGCGGTATCTCGCATCACGCACGAGCGCGCGCCAAATCTGGTTCTACTCGTTTCTTGGTTGCGCGGTTCCGTGTATACTTCTGCAGATTATGGGTGCGGCGACGATTAGCGCCGCGGGCAACATCGATCTTTCAAACGCAAGCCCAACGCAAGCGATCAACGCGCTGCTGGGATCCGGCGTCGTTGCCAAAATCGTGCTCTTAACCGTGGTTCTCGGAACCTTAACCTCAAACTGTATGAATTTGTACTCGGGCGCACTGGCGGCGCTGGTGGTAAAATTTCCAACGCCATCGCTACGCGGTCCGCTCGCCGTGGCCGCACTCTTTGCTGCAGTTACCACCGCGCTGCTGCTCATGGCGCATGCGGCCCCGCTCGCAATTCTACCCACTGCCGCAATCACGGCTCTCATTGTCGGCGTCGCTGCACGTTTTGCGCTGCCCCGCTGGCAAGCGGCGATCTTCGTGGGCATCGTCGGAGCTCTCTTGGCGACGGGCGGCGGACATCCGGAGAAGACGGCTCCCCTCTACACCGACGGACTTTTGCTACTTTCGTACTGGGCTTCGCCATGGGCAGCCGTGGTGTTGGCCGATTGGACGTTCCGGCGCCGCAGCGCATACCGCGCCGGCGACGCATTTCAGGCGTCTCCGCCCATCCGCCCTGGAACACTCGCGTGGCTCGGCGGTCTCGCTGCATCCGTTCCGTTTTGGAATCAGGCGTGGTTTACCGGCCCATTCGCGGCACAACATCCCCAATACGGCGATCTGTCCTACTATGTGGGGTTCATTGTAGCGGCGCTTATTATGCTGATGACGCGCAAGAAACGACCCACTACGGCCGAAGTATCCGCATAGGACCCTCCCGCGCCTACAGAATAGGACTCCCTTTTGCTGTCAGTCGAGCATGTTCGAAAAAGTTTCGGCCACATCACCGCCGTGCGCGACGTTTCATTTAAGATTGAAGGCGGGGCGACATTCGGGCTGCTTGGTCCCAACGGGGCCGGTAAAACCACCACGATGCGGATGATCCTCGGCATCTTAACGCCGGATGCCGGAAACATGACGTGGAACGGCGCGCGAATTGACGGCAAAATGCGGCGCCGCTTCGGGTATCTTCCCGAAGAACGCGGCTTGTACGGCAAAATGAAGGTGCGCGAACAAATCGCGTATTTTGGTCGGCTGCACGGACTCGTCGAGCCGGAAGTGAGCAAACGTACCGACTATTGGATCGAACATCTTCGCCTCGGCGATTATGCAAACAGGCCCGCAGGTGAACTCTCCAAAGGCAACCAGCAAAAGGTGCAAGTCGCATGCTGCGCCGTCCACGAACCGGAGTTGCTGGTGCTCGATGAGCCGTTCTCAGGTCTGGATCCCGTCAACGCAGATATGCTCCTGGCGACCCTCAAAGATTTGCACTCGCGCGGAACGACACTCGTTCTCTCAAGCCATCAAATGTGGCAACTCGAAGGTCTCTGCACTGCATTCACGATCATTAGCAACGGTGAGAATCGTGCTTCGGGAACGCTCGCGGAGTTGCGCGCCGACTCGCCGACGCGCGTGTTGCGCGTCGAACCCGCCAGCGGAGCAGTGCGCGGCGTGCTCGATCGCCTACCTGGCGCACGCTCCATTGGACATGAGAACGGCGCGCTTGATTATGAAGTAGGCGTTGCAACGCCTCTGCCGGAGCTTTTGCGAGAGCTCGTTGCCGCCGATGCAATCACGCGGTTCGAATCGATCGAACCGAGCTTGCACGACATTTATATCCGGGCGACGGGAGCTTAAGGAATGAATGAGTTCATCACCGTCCTCTCGGCGGAAATCATGCGGCGAATTCGGTCCCGCCCATTCCTCATCGGCGTTGCCGTCGGCACCTTCGCGATTGCGCTGATGATTAAAGCACCCGCACTGCTCGGAGGTGCGCTCACCCACGCAAGCGATGCGATTGTGCTCGGCGGACCACCTGCGCTAACGTTCCGCGCGGCCGATTTGCTCAAGAAAGATTTTGAAATAGAAGCCACGACGACCAAAACGGATGCGCCGACCACCCAGTATTTGGAAAGCCACGATAAGGCGGGAGCGCTTGTCGTGCTTGGCGCGCAAAAGCGGCACTTAACCGTCACGGTGTACGCGCGGAACTTGAGTTTCGTGAACCGCAAAATCCTCCGGACCGATCTGATGCCCCTCAATTTGGCGATGGGCACTTCGGCAAGCGTTGCCGCAATCGATTCATCGATGAACGTCCCGATCACCGTTGTAGGCGTCGGCACCAAGTTTACAAGCGAACAAGCCTCCGATGCCGCGCAGGCGATTGCCTATACGCTGCTCTTCTTTCTGTACATTTCGATTCTCATCAACAGCCAACTCGTCATGACTTCCGTCGCCGAAGAGAAGACCAGCCGCATTGCTGAACTCCTCATTGCATCGGTGAATCCCGCATCGCTGCTCGCCGGAAAAATTGCTGCCGCCGCCGTGCTTGCGATCGTTCAAATGGCATCTTGGCTCGTCGTCGGCTACCTGTTGAGCGCGGGCGGGAGCGCCCCTTCCCCCGGCAGCGGTGTCCATAGCGCGAGTGCCGGCTTCGGTGCGATCACGGGCAACATCACGCAGGTTGATATTTTCGCCTTTATTGCGTACTTCGTGCTTGGATTCTTACAACTCTCGACGCTCTTTGCCGCATTCGCCTCGATGATCAACCGCACGGAGGATTTGGGCAGCGTTCAGATGCCGCTTGTGATGCCGGTGGTCGCAGCACTGTTTATTGCGATTTATGCACTGGGCTTTCCGAATTCGCCGCTTGTCATCGCTACGAGCTTTCTGCCGATCATCTCGCCCTTTACGATGTTTGCGCGCATTGCGGTCAGCGTCGTACCGCTTTGGCAGATCGGATTATCTCTCCTCATTAATATCGCTGCCGTCTACTTCATAGCCATTGCTGCAGGCAAGATGTACCGCGTCGGCATGATGCTCTACGGACGTTCCCCCAAGCTTTCACAGATGTGGGCTACTTTGCGAGGCTAGGCTCCGGGAGCGGCGACCGCCGCTTTTAATGCACGGTTCAACCGCGAAGCGGTTTTCCCCAACCGGATTGTACGTGGTTGCCGTCAATAACAATTGCCGGGACCGTCGGGTCGTTGTTCGTATAGACAAACATCGCTTTGCGCAGAGCAAGATCGTTTTGAGCATCGTGTAGCACATACGGATAGCCGGTGCGGTCGTAGTGCGCGATCGCTTCTTTGCAATAGGGGCAACTCGGGCTGATGTAGAGTTCCAGCGTGTGGCCGGGCTCGATGTGCTCGACGTCGAAATGCGAGTTCATGCCGCTGGTCTTCGTGCCGACGCCGCTTGGCAACCTTCGTGATATCACCTTGCGCGCGCTGGACGCACTTCAGTCGTGCGATTTGCTCGTGGCCGAAGACTCGCGCGTCGCGCGAAAATTGCTCTCGGCGCTCAAGCTTCCCGGCAAAGAGATTTGGACGTACCAGGAACACAACATGCGTTCGGTGACACCCGGCATTCTAGAGCGTGCGCGCACCCAGCTCATCGCCGTCGTCACCGATGCGGGCACGCCCGGAATTTCCGATCCCGGCGTAGAGCTGGTCGCGCAAGCGCGTTCTGCCGGCATTTCCGTGGAGGTCTTGCCCGGAGCGAGCGCCGCGATCGGTGCGGCCGTGCTTTCGGGCTTTGATTTACGACGCTTTGTCTTCGAAGGATTCTTTGCGCGCACGGGCACAATGCGGCGCCGCGCCTTGCAAGTTTCATTCGCCCTCGGCATCACATCGGTCTGGTATGAGTCGCCGCAACGTGTCGTTGCAACCCTTGCGGAGATCGCTGCGCTGGATCCCGCCCGGCGCGTATTCGTTTTACGCGAATATACGAAGATGCATGAAGAGCAGCTCTTGGGAACGGCCTCGGAGGTCTCGCGGTCCCTTGCGCAGCCGGTTCGCGGCGAACTGGTCTTGGTGATCGAGGGAAAAGCGCTCCAGCGTCCCGTCCCGTGCGAGAACGATGTCGACCACGCGATAGACGCACTGCTGGAAACCGGCGCCAGCACATCAGCTATCGCCAAAACCCTGGTCGAGAGCGGGTACGGCGAGCGCCGTCATCTCTACGCTCGCGTAACGGATCGTAAGCGCGACCGGACGAGGTGAGCTCCTCGCGAGTCGCCAAAACGCAAGCTTTGCCATGAGCCGCGCCTTCTACATCACGACACCAATCTATTACATCAACGGCAATCCGCACATCGGACACGCCTATACGACCATCGTCGCGGACGTGCTCGCACGTACGGCACGCACGAAAGGCGAGGCGTTTTTTCTGACCGGAACGGATGAGCACGGACAGAAAGTCGCGGACGCGGCAGCTGAGGCCGGCGTCACTCCGCAAGAATGGTGCGACCGGCTCGTTCCAAAGTGGCAGAATCTTTTTGCCCTCTTCAACATTTCCTACGACGATTTCATCCGCACGACGGAGCCGCGGCACGAACGCATCGTGCAGCGCGTCTTTGAACGGTTACGGGAAAAGGGCGACGTCTATCGCGGCGTCTATGAGGGTTGGTACTGCGGGAACGACGAGACGTTTTGGCCCGAGTCAAAACTGGTCGACGGACGCTGTCCCAACCCCGAGTGCCGGCGCGAAGTGCAGTGGCTGTCCGAAGATTCATGGTTCTTCCGCCTCTCCAAATACAATGACCGGCTTCTAACGTATTTTAAAGAAAATCCGACCTGGGTGCGCCCACGTTCGGCCTACAACGAGATGGTTGCGATGCTCGAAGAAGGCCTCGAGGATTTGAGCATTTCGCGCAGCAAGTTTGATTGGGGAATCTCAATTCCGGGCGGCGGCGGTGTGATCTATGTTTGGTTCGACGCCATTTTGAATTACTTGACGCCGGTCGGTTGGTCCAGCGATGAGGAGCGGTTCGCACGCTACTGGCCGCCATCGGTGCAACTCGTCGGCAAGGAAATTGCACGCTTTCACACGATTCTGTGGCCCGCGCTGCTCTGGGCCCTCGACCTCGAACCGCCCAAACTCGTATTCGCACACGGCTGGATCACGCTCGACGGACAGAAGATCGGCAAGAGCCTCGGAAACGCAACGGATGTTTTTTCATTGGTCGAGACCTTCAGTGCCGACGCGATGCGGTATTTCTTGTTGCGGGAAGGTCACTTCGGGAGCGACTTCTCCTATTCGGAGAGCAAAATCCGCCAACGGTACAATGACGAGCTCGGAAACGATCTGGGCAACCTCTTGCGCCGCACGCTCTCGATGCTCGAGAAGTATCGTAACGGACTTGTGCCGCAGCCGGGCGAGTCGCATTTCGGGGAGCGCTTTAGCGATCTACCGAAGCGTGTCGATACGCTGATCTTCAACTTGCAGTTCCGCGACGCACTTGAATCGGCGTGGGAATTGGTCACGGCGCTCAACCGTGAGATTGATGAGAAGAAACCGTGGGTGCTTGCCAAAGCGGAAAATACGGTTGCGCTCGATGCTCTCCTTTACGATTTGTGCGAAGGTCTACGCTGGCTTGCGATCATGCTAGCCCCGTTCATGCCCGAAAAAGCCCGCGAAATGTGGCGTCAACTCGGACTAAAGACAGGTATCGACGATACCTGGGAAAGCTCGCTGGTCTGGGGTGGTCTCGCCGCGGGGACACAAACCTCCGTCGGCGAGGTACTCTTTGCCCGCCTCGAAGTCTCCGCGTGAGGTGATCGTGTCTCGCCGCGGTCTCTACCAAGCCGTGCGCGTTTTCATGCTCGCCTTCACCGCGGCCGTCTTTGCATTTTCGGCCCCCTCGCAAGTAGCCGGCTTTGATCCAGCAACGTGGGCGACCCTCGGCACGCTGCTCGTGCTCTTCATGCTTTTGCTCGAACTTGGAGTTCCGTTCTTGGCCTTTCGCAATTTCGGGCAGCGCGAAGGCGATCCGGGCAAGATCAACTTCGATCTTCCTTTATATGCCCTGACGCTCGCGGTCTTTGGATGGTTTCCAACCGCAGCTCTCAGCTTTTTTGCCAACCTCCTCACTCCGGGCAGCTCGCGAAAGTATCTCCCGCTCGAACGCCTGCTCGTAGCCGGTACGCGCGTCCCGTTCTTCTTTGCGGCCGGAGCGCTGCGCGCTGCCTTTGGAGCAACCGTCCTGCAGTACTCGGTTTGGGGCTTCGCCGCGTTCTTTCTCATGAACGCGCTTTGGATCGCCGCCTTTATCCTGCTCTGGTTCGATTCGATCACCGCCATGCGAACCGGAGCATCGATCGGCAAAATCTGGCGCGTACAGCTGCGCGATGGCACGCTGTGGATGCTCTTTGCCCTTCAAATTGTTTGGGGATATCTGAGCACGCAGATACTTTTGCGCGACGGGGCGGTCTTAGGAATTTCCACGCTTCTCCCGCTCGTGCTCTTTGCGCTCATCTTGCGTTCGCTGCACAACCAGCGGTTGGCAGTTCACCGCCTAACGCTTGCGCGCGACGCCGTGCAGGCAATGCTCGGAGCGCGCGATCCGCTGCCGCATATCAATTCGATCCTCTCCTCCGTGCACTCGGAACTTCTCAAAGAAACATTGCAGATTCTGATGTATGCCGGACAGGGGAGCGGCGGCTGGCAAACGGTCGCCGGAATCGGCCCGGCCCCGGACGATACTGCGATCCAAGTCCGCCGGCACGCAATGCGCGGCTTAAGCGAAAGCCGGCGAGATGTCTCGATGGCGAGTTCCAGCGAGTACGTGGTCTTTGCATTCGCAGCGCGCGATCCCGCCGGCCGTTTATTGGGCGTCCTCACGGTTCAACGGCCCGCCGGGATGGAAAGGGACATGCATCGCAAGCAGTTTCAGACCGCCGCAGCGGCGCTTGCCCCACTTCTAAGGGATTTTCGATCGATAACCGCAACAAAGAATGCCGCTGAGGTTGACGCGCTCACCGGACTTGCGAACCGGGCAACAATCCTTGAGAAGTTCGGGCGGACGCTCGCGAAGGTAGTTGCGACCGGCCCATGTTCGATTATCGTTCTCGATATTGATTTCTTCAAATCCGTCAACGATGAGCTCGGCCATCAAGCCGGCGATCGTTGCTTGCAACTCATAGGTTTCGTGATCGCAAACAACATTCGCGGATGCGACCACGCCGGAAGAATCGGTGGTGAGGAATTTATCGTTCTCATGCCCGAAACCGGACGCGAGGTCGCGCTGGTCATCGGTGAACGCCTGCGCCAGGCAATCGAACGCTCGGGCTTCGCGCACGCGGACGGCAAGCCCGTCACCGCGAGCATGGGAATTGCAAGCGCATCGGCCTCCGATACCGTCCAGACACTAATCGAACGCGCAGACCGCGGTCTGTATGAGGCCAAGCGCAAGGGCCGCAACCGGGTGGTCGAGGTCGCATGATCGACACCCATGCGCATGTACACGATACATCGTTCGACGAGGACCGCGATGCGATGCTGCTTCGCGCCCGAGACGCCGGGATTGAAACAGTCATTACCGTCGGATGCGATCTCGCTGACACGGAACGCGCGCTAGAATGCGCGCAGAGGTATGGACTCTTTGCGAGCGCCGGCATCCATCCACATGAAGCCAAAGATGCGCCCGCCGACATCGAAGCCGCATTTGCGCCGTTTCTATCGCACCGGCGCATCGTCGCGATCGGCGAGACGGGACTCGACTACTATTACGGGCACAGCCCGCGCGAAGCACAAATGGACTGTATGCGCGCGCAGGTGCGCATCGCGCGCGCGCACGACTACCCCGTGATCTTTCATCACCGCGACGCATTCGATGACTTTCATAAGGTACTCGAGGATGAATTCGGGCACGGAATGCGCGGGGTCGTGCATTGCTTTACGGGCAATACCGAACAGGCTCGCACGTATGTCGATGAGTTCGGGCTCAAACTGGGTATCGGCGGCGTGATCACGTTCAAAAGCGCGCAAACGATTCGCGACGCGGTCCTTGCTGTCGGCGCGGAGCACTGCATTCTAGAAACCGACTGCCCCTATCTCGCACCGGTTCCACAGCGTGGAAAACGGAACGAGCCCGCATTCCTTCGTGATACGGCACAAGCGCTCGCGACGCTTTGCAATCGCGACGTAGACGAGGTCATCGCATTAACGGACGCGAACGCTCGCACGCTTTTTACGTTGCTCCCGGAGCATAGGGCTTAGCAGCCGCCCAATTCTCCTCGAAGCGCTCGTGCATGTTTGCGATGACGCTTCGATCGAAAATATCGAGTCCCCAATCAATTTGATTTTCGATCCCCATTGTCGCATTAGCCGAACCGATCCAGCCGGTGTCCCGCGCAACGGCCATTTTTTCATCGCTCTCAGAGAGACGCACGGTCACGCCTTGTGCCATCAAGTGTTGTAGCGCAGATGCGCAGTTGGCGTTGAGGTCTCGCTCCGCGACCAGCAAGCGCACCGGTACGTGCTTTTGCGCCAGGGTCTTTAGCGCAGCGTAGATCCGGCCAAATCCGAACGATTCGCTCTGCACATCGACCGGCTGGAGCGCCTTGGCGGCGCGGTAGATTACATTTGCTTCCCGTTGCAAGGCTGCGTCTTTTACCGTCGCGAGCGGCGCGTCATTTTGTGGAGTGCCCGCTATCGCCTCCGTAAAGGTACGGATGTCGCGAGGATCCGTATCGCGGATAATCGTGTCTCTTCCATCGTCCGGCCAATTACGATCGTCCAAAAAAAGCTCGTTGTCAACGAGCGCTGCTTTGAGATGCAACGGGCGGCGCCCGTCGCCATCAACTACATGCGCGTCGGCGCCGCTGGCATGCAACGCGCGTACGGCTTCCACGTTCTCGCGGTGCAGGTCGCCGTTGGTGTCCCCAAAGGGCGACGCTTCCAAGCGGACTGTCACTCGCACTCCCCGCTTTGCGGCTTCCTCGAGTGCGGTAAGTACGCGCCCCGGGCGCATGACGTACGCAGTTAAAGCCACAGAACGTGCCTGCTGCGTCGCAGCCAGAACCGCATCGGTTGAGCAGAGCGTTATCATGCACTCCTATCCCGACAAACGTCTCGCGCCGCAAGTGGACGGTTCCAGGAAGGTGCCCCACCTCGGCGTTGGAAAGCAGATGAACCCCTATGACGCTCACTGAGACTCCGCGGGACCGCACCGATAAAGGCGCATACGTGCGCGAAATGTTCGCGACCATCGCGCCGCGTTACGACACGGCCAACCGCGTGCTAACCGGTGGAATGGACGAAGGCTGGCGCAAGACCGCAATCGATCGTTTGGCGCCGCCGGCAAACGGACGCATCCTCGACCTGTGTTGCGGAACCGGAGACCTCAGCTTTCATCTCGTTCGCCGCGATCCGAGCCTGCATGTGACGGGCATTGATTTTTGTGAGCCGATGCTTGCTGGCGCGCGCGCGAGAGCTGTTCGCGAATCACACTCCAAAGATGTGACCTTTGTGGAAGGTGACGTTATGGCACTGCCGTTCGAGGAGAACTCCTTCGATGGTGCGATGATGGGCTTCTCGATGCGCAACGTGGTGGACATCGGCGGAGCGCTCGAAGAAGTAAAACGCGTCCTGCGCCCCGGCGGGCGTTTTGTGAACCTGGATGTGTCTAAAGCGCCAAACGCACTCTTACGGCGCGCGTTCAACCTGTACTTCTACGGCCTGGTGCCGTTTCTCGGGGGACTGGTCGGCGGATCGCGCCGAGCCTACACGTATCTCCCGCAGTCGCTCACGCATCATCCGAATGCCGGTCAACTTCGAGACCGTTTTGCGGCAGCGGGATTTCTCGATTGCGGATATCAACGTTTGATGGGCGGCACGATCGCCATACACTACGGAACCAAACCGTGATCGAACAAAAGCTAGCCGCAGAGAGCCTGTACTCGCTCATTGAAGGTTTTTTCCGCAATGAGTTCGCGACCGACAATCCCCTTATCACGCAAGCGGTGCAGCGCATGCTCGCGGCCGGAGGCAAACGGCTACGTCCGCGCATGACGCTGCTGGCTGCGGAAGCCGGCGGCGCGCAGCCGCACGTGCATCTACCGCTCGCAGCGTACATGGAGCTCATTCACGTCGCAACGCTGATTCACGACGACGTCGTCGACAAAGCGGATACGCGACGGGGCGTGAACGCGACTGCTGTTGATTACGGCAACCGCATTAGCGTGCTTGCGGGTGACTATCTTTTCGCATGGATATTCAAGAACGTCACCGCACAATACCCGGCACCCATCCCACACATCCTTTCCGCAACGCTGGCCGACATTTGCGACGGTGAGGTCTTGCAATTGCGCGCGCTGGCAAACTTGGATTTGCCGCTTTCCGGCTACGTGGACATCGTTACGAAGAAAACCGCGGCGCTCTTCGCCGCCTCTGCGGAGTGCGGGGCGATTATGGCGGGCACATCCCCGGAGTGGACTGCCGCGTTACGCGATTACGGTCTCTACTACGGCATCGCGTTTCAGATGAAGGACGATTTGCTGGATATGACGGCCGATGAAACGAGCATCGGCAAGCCCGTCGGCAATGATCTGCGCGAACACAAGATGACGATTCCATTAATTCTTGCGCTCGAACGCGGTGACCCGGAATTCCGCGCTCGCGTCGAACGTTTTTACGGCGGAGCCGGCGAGGGCGAGATCGCCGGCATCATCGCGGAGATCGGGCGCCAGGGCGGCCTGGATGGAACCCGGGAACAGATCACGCAATACGCAGAGAGAGCAAAACTCTCGGTGGCACCGCTCGGAGGAATCCGGGCACGCGGAGTGCTCGCCGGCTTAGCCGACGCGCTCACCCGCGACTAAAGGAGTGTTTATGTATTTCACACCGTTGCTTGCTTGGGCCAGTCCCGAGATTATCGGCATCATTGTGATCGGCGCCGTGTTGCTTTTCGGCGCGGACAAGCTGCCGAAGCTCGCGCGCAGCGCCGGACAAGCGAAAAAAGAGTTCATGGTAGGACTTCGCGCTCGCGTTTTTGCTCTTTTATCCCTCGCAGTACATTATTTTCTGGCTGAGCCAGCAATATTTCCCAGGAATAAAACTGAACGCGTTCGGGCCTGCCGACGTCATCATGCTCGAGCTCAAATTCTCCGTGTATGCCGGCATCGTCTTAGGCTTGCCGGTGATTCTCTTTCAACTCTGGATGTTCGTTGTTCCGGCCTTCCATCCGAAAACGCGCCGTCTTGTCTATGCCTACGTCGCACCGTCCGTTCTCCTTGCGGCATTAGGACT
>JBHEMH010000023.1:0-35014 GCA_046262675.1 Vulcanimicrobiaceae bacterium | reverse complement strand
ACCGGCGAGTTCAAACAATGCGACCGCATGGCCCGGCGGCCGCTCGGAGGTGAGGAGACGCATTTTCTCGAGAAATTCATTCGGCTCGTGCTCATCGATCGCCGCCCATAGTTTAGCGAGGCGCGCTTCCCAATCCATCACGCAACCGCGCTTAAGAACGGTTTGATATCGGCTTCGTCGATTTCCATGCCGACACCGCGCTTGTGATAGCGGATATCGTGAAAATCCGAACCGCCGCTCATCAGAAGTGCGTACTTCGCTGCTTTGTCGCGAAACAGTTGCACTTGCGCGGCCTCGTGGGTCGGATAAAAAACTTCGAGGCCCTGCAATCCGTGTTCGACGAGCTCGTCAATCATTGCGTAGTCCCGCAAACGTCCGGGGTGGGCTAAGACCGAAATGCCGCCGGCGTTACGAATTGCGGTGATCGCTTGGTGCGGGGTAATGTGCGTCGAGGGCACATACCCGGGCGTGCCGCGCACGAGCAAAGTTCGAAATGCCGTTTGAATGTCGCTCACATGACCGTGGCGGATAAGCGCTTTGCCGACATGCGGGCGGCCGAGGGATTGTCCTTTGCCGGCTTCCGCTAGTACTTGTTCCATGGTTATCTCATAGCCGGCGTCTTGCAGCTTGGTAACCATCTCGCCGATGCGTTCCCGGCGAGCTGCCCGGTTATCTTCAAGCATACGATCGAGCGGCGTCCCCGGAGTTAGCGGCAGGTTATAGCCCAGGACGTGCGCTTCGTTTCCGTCATACGTCGTGTTGATCTCAATACCAACAACCAGCCGCATCGGTGCGGGAACCTCCAGGTCACGGTAAGCGCCGAGCGTATCGTGATCCGTGATGGAAAAAACAGCGACGCCACGCTTGTGCATGGCGGCGCAGAGTTCGCTTGGCGAGAGCGTTCCGTCGCTCTCGTACGTATGCGAGTGGAAGTCGACGATCACCCGGGCGGGATCACTCGTCGCACGGCAAGGGAGATTCCGGTGCGCTCGTTTCCGCTGATCTCTACATCTATAAATGAAGGCACGCAAACCAGCTCCACGTTGCCGGCCTTGAGGTAGGTGCGCGCGATGGCGACGGCCTTGACCGCCTGATTGATGGCACCCGCTCCGACGGCTTGCAGTTCTGCATTCTCGCGCTCGCGTAAAACGGCGGCGAGCGCGCCCGCCACCGAGTTTGGATTACTCTTAGCGGACACCTTAAGGATGCCCGGCGTCACCTGAATCTTAGCTGGTTCCGTAATCATGCTATGCCTCGCTGGAAGATGCGCTTAATCTCAATCGCACGCCCAGAGTCCTTATCGATGCTCACAACGGCAGCGCAAAACTGCTTGGTTCCACTTTTCTGTACACTAAAACGCTCGGAAAGTCCACTAATAAACCGGTCAAGGACGGTATCTGATTCCATGCCGATAACTCCGTCGGTCGGTCCGGTCATGCCGACATCGGTAAGATAGGCCGTCCCTCCCGGCAGAATCTGCTCGTCGGAGGTTTGCACGTGCGTGTGCGTCCCGTACATCGCCGAAATCTCGCCGTCGAGGAAGCGCGCCATTGCCACCTTCTCCGAGGTTGCCTCTGCATGCATATCAAGGATAATGATCGGCGTTTCGTGACGAAGGTCTGCAACCAGAGACTTAGCGCAGCGAAACGGATCGTCCACCGGAGGCATAAACGTACGCCCCATCAGGTTGAGGACGCCGATCGTCGCGCCGCCGACACGCAGCAGCCCTGTGCCCTTGCCAGGGACGCCCGGCGGATAATTGGCCGGACGAATCACGCGATCGCTGGTCTCCAAATACGTCTTGAAGTCACGTTTATCGAAGATGTGGTTGCCGCTCGTTATAAAATCCACGCCGTTGGCAAACATCTCGTCGGCTGTTTGCGCGGTCAAGCCAAAACCCCCCGCAGCGTTTTCGCCGTTGGCGATGCAGGCGTCGATATGATACTGATCGCGCACGAGTGGCAGGCAACGTTTGAGCGTATCCCGACCCGGCGAGCCGACCACGTCGCCGATCAGCAATACGTTTAGCGGGCTGGCTATGACCGGCCCGAGGCCTTGGCTTTCTTTTGCGATTTCAAAAAGTACACGAGCACGCGCTTCTCTTCGCGGAAGCCCACCAGACTCTTGGATTGACGCGGATCGCGCATCGAATCGATCGCGCAGTCGATGAGCTCTTCCTGGGCCATCGGATCCTCTTCAAAGAATTCCTCGGCGGCCGGATTGCGTACCAGCGTTTCATTGAAGCGGTCCCCGAACACATTTACGAGCATGTGGAGCTCGTCCTTAGAAAACGTCTCCAGATCTCGAGTCACGTGGACGAACGTCATGGCCTTCTCGGTCTCGCACTCGAGCTCGACCGTTCGCGCAGTGTCGTCTCCGAGATGCAGGAAGCTCTCCACATGATCCTTGATGGTGCCGATGAGCGAAGCCTTACCCGCACGGTCCAACTTCTGCAAGACCACGAACGTAAATCGAACGCTGCCGTCGTTCGGCATGGAACGCACGGACGCAATTTCTGGAAATCGCACCAGTAAAGCGCAAATCAGGCTCACGGTATCGGCATTTTCGTGGGGTAACCTGGTGGTATGCACGGGACTGCTTCTCTCTTCTAATGGGGTCGCTGAAAGTGTCTAGGGTGGGCGCCTTACATTGGACAACGCCTGAAGCGAGGACCTTGTGCCCTCCAAGAATTCTAACCGCCCTGGGCCCGGTTCAGTTTCCGCAGCGCTCAGGACCGGCTCGTGGTCCCACTTTAGGAGCCTTCTGTGCCAACAGGGCGGCACCGTGTAACGGACCGTCCGCCTTGCCGGGTTGGGGGGCACTGAGGCGTCTGTGGCGGGATTTAGTCTGATCGAAACCATGCTTTCTGTTGGTCTGCTCAGCGTGGTCGTCATCGGAGCGATGGCGGCCTTCGGCGGGGTGGCGAAAGTCAGCTCCGGGAATCCCGCGCGTGACGCAGCCGAATGGGAAATGCGGCGCATCATCACGCTCGAATCCGCCACCGCAAAGTATACCGATCCCGCGATGGTGAGTATCAATCCGGCACCGTGGAATACATCGATGCCGATGCCGGCCGGAACGCCGATGCCCATGACCCTCAATGCAAGCAGCACCGCCTCCGGTGGCGCACCGGCGATGAGATTGACGATCACGTATCCCCAAGCCGGCACCACACAAACGCTCACAAAAATTATTCCGATCCTCCGTAAGGCCCCTGCTCCGATGGCGACGGTTGCCGCGCCCGGTACGTACGCTGACCCCAACAGCACGCCCACACCATAATGCTCCTGCGCGCGTTTTTTCTTGTTTTCATCTTGAGCTTAGTGATGCTCACGATGCTCGCGACAACGCTCTTTATGGGCAAGGCCGTGCTGTACGAGCGCGCACTCGGCTACGTTCCGGCCTCCTATCAGCAAGGACTCGCGAGGGTCGCCCAGTCATTCAAAGCCGGAAACGGCGCGTACATCGCACAAGCTCCCCCGCCACTGAGCTGTATCAGCAACGATTCTCCATGTAGTTTCTACGCGGGCCAAAGCATCGTCGTGCCCTCGCAAAGCAGTCCGATGGGGACCCGGCTCTGCGATACGTCGACCACCAACTGTGCGGTGAACATGCAAGAGCGAGTTATCGGCGAAGGGCGCATGGGACTGCAGATCAACGCGAGCATCTACGATGCCCGAAAATCTCTTCTGCTAATGCGCACGAAGTACGTAACGCTTCGAACGTTCGGTGTTGACCCATACTTTGCCGTGATCGGCGAACGCGATTCCGCCGCGGGCAATTGGGCAGCAACACCGGAGGGCGAGAATGCCGGGTATGCCGCTAGTGCCACGCAAACCGATACTCAAATCAAAATCAAATATCACGACACCACGGGAGTAAATGGCGATAGCGAGCATGATATTTGGAGCACGCAAGGGTGGAGCAGCGGGAATTCCGGCGATTCAAACTGGTCGCAGTAGTAAGCGCCGCACGACGAACCCGATTATGGCAACTGCAAGGACGTACGGCGTAAAAGCGAGGATCCAAATGAGCGAAGCAAGGATGCCGAGCGTAAACTGAACCAACGCATGGATTGCAGACGCCCAAGCCGTTGCGAGTTGCGCGATGCCGGCCGGCGCGCTCGGAACTGATGCAATTTCTGCCTCAAGGGAGACGTCTATTATGGAGTAGTGAACGCGATACAACATGGATTTGACTTCCGCGTCAGTCGTCTCGATTTGCTCGCGCACTTGCGTGAGCTGATTCTCCGCCTCGAGCACTTGGCCGACGGAACCCGACCGATCCATGATCTTGAGGATGTCCCCCTCGGTGCGGCGCAAATTGCGCAGGCGTGCCGACGAGTCTACTATTTGTGTCGACAGGTCTTCTGCAGCGATTGACTGCGTGCGCACAATACCCGTCTGGCCGAGGCTGGCTAAGGCTTCGGTAAAACGCCCATCGGGTACGCGAACCTGCATCTGCGCGCGCGCGTGCGAGTTGGCGTCCGCTGCGCGCTGATCGTCAAGCGCCAACACGTCACCATGCTTCTGTCGCGCTAGAGCGTTGATCGCCGCGATCCCCTTGTCCACGTCCTTCACGTACAGACTGATCGCCGCGGTTCGCGCGATTTGCGGAGCTTGTGCATCGCTTGAGAATACATTTTGCGCCGACGCACTCGGAGCTGCGCCTGCACTGTTCGCCATGCGCGGCGGAGCGAACTTGGGTTTTCGCTGCTGCGCCACCATGACGTGCTCTACCGCACCAGTTGCTCCATTCTCCGGCATTGCCTGTCTTGCGGGTAGCAGCATGCTACCGGCTGTTCCAAGGGCAAAAACCATTGCCACCGCTGCTAAGGTAATACCAATCCGGCGGCTCAAAAGGAGCGGACTCCTGACGGCAAGTCTTTTCATGTTCATACAGCGAAAGACGCCGCATGACCGTGACATTCGAACAAGTTCGGAGCAGGCTGCGCCTTGCATCGCTCGCTGCCGCCTTCGCTTTCTTGGCCGCATGCACCGGCACCAAGGTTGATTCATCGAAGATTCACGCGGTCGGCGCCGAAAACTTCTACGCCGGCGTGATAGAACAAATTGGTGGGTCTCACGTTGAGGTTCACGCCGTCCTGACCAATCCAAACACGGACCCCCACTCCTACGAATCGAGCACCACCGACGCATCGGCCGTCGCGTCTGCGGACTTGATCGTTGAAAACGGTCTCGGTTACGATGCCTTCATGCAGAAGCTCGAAGCGGCTTCACCGCGAGCGGGACGCACGGTCATCAATGTTGGTCAAGTTTTTGGTAAACAACCGGGCGATGACCCGCACTTGTGGTACCGGCCCGGCACGATGCAGCGCATCGCCCAACTGGTCGCAAGCGAACTTTCAAAGCGCGATCCTGCGAATGCCAAAGCATACGAAGCGAATCGCGCTACGTTTGTTGCGTCGCTCGCGCCCTGGACCGATGCGATAGCCACGGTGAAACGCAGATATCACGGAACCGCAGTGGCCGTTACGGAGCCGGTTTTCAATTACACCGCGAGTGCGCTTGGGCTCGACATCCGCACGCCAGCCTCGTTTCAGCTTGCGGTAGAAGAGGGCAACGACCCGGCACCCCAGGATGTCACCGCCGTGACAGGATTGCTCGCGAGCAAATCCACTAAGGCGCTCATCTACAATCAGCAAGCCGTCGAACCGACGACCGCGCGGCTTCTCGACCTTGCTCGCAAGAATAGTGTCCCGGTCATCGGCGTCTATGAGACCCAGCCCCCACGTATGACCTACGCCCAGTGGATGAAAGCCGAAGTGGATGCCGTGCAGCAGGCACTGCAGTCCGGAAAATCCACGGAGAAACTGCCCTGAGCGAAACGCTTGTCGTAAGCAACGTCAGTATCGCTCTCGGCGGGCGTACAATTTTGCGCGACATCAACTTTTCTGCCGCTGCCGGTGAATTCGTCGGCATAATCGGGGCCAACGGTGCCGGCAAAACTACGCTCCTGCGGATTCTACTCGGATTACTCAAGCCCGAGACCGGGACGGTTAAGGTTCTTGAGCGGCCAATTCGGCGCGGCAGCAAACTCATCGGCTACGTCTCACAGCGGACGGTTGTCGATCCGGAACTGCCGCTTCGCGGCCGCGATTTTGTGGGCTTCGGATTAGACGGTGAGAAATGGGGTTTCTCGCTGCCCTCACAACGGCGCGCCGCGCAAGTCACGGAGGCGTTGCGCGCTGTCGGTGCATTAGCGTATGCAGATGCGCCCGTTGGAAAACTCTCGGGCGGCGAACAACAGCGGTTGTTTATCGCCCAAGCGCTCTTATCGGATCCCAAGATATTGCTCTTGGACGAACCTCTTTCCAATCTGGATATTGCAAGCGCGAGCGAAATCGTTAAGGTCGTTGACGAACTGCGCCGTTCGCGCGGCGTCACCGTGTTGTTCGTAACACACGATATTAACCCGCTGATCCAAGTGATGGATCGCGTCATTTACCTTGCGGCGGGACGCGCAGCCGTCGGACCCGTCGACGAAGTTGTTCGCGAAGAAGTGCTCTCGAAGCTCTATGGCTACCACGTCGATGTCATTCGAGCCGGAGACCGCGTCGTGGTTCTCACACCGTGATTCATCAGATGCTTGCCGATCCAGGCGTCGTACAAGCATTGCTTGCCGGGGTCATCGTGGCAGTGTTGTGCGGGTTCGTGGGCGTTTTCGTTGTCATGCGCCGGCAATCGTTTGCGGGACACGCCATCACCGACGTCGGCTTTACGGGCGGGGCCGGCGCACCGCTCATCGGCGCGGACCCGCTTGTCGGGCTGCTTGCGTTCTCAATCATCGGGGCGATCGTAATGGCACGTTTGGGCGAAAAAGTTCGCGAGCGCGACGTCGCAACAGGCGTCGTTCTGACCGCCTCACTGGGTCTGGGCGCGCTCTTTCTCTTCATTCAGACTCGCTACGTCAGCCAGCCGGCTGCGCTGCTGTTCGGCTCTATCTTTGCGATTCGTTCCGGCGTTCTGGTGACAACGATGGTGGTGGGAGCGGCCTGCGTCATCGCGCTCGCGGCGCTGTACCGGCCACTGATCTTCTCCACGGTCAATCCGGAAACGGCCGCAGCGCGCGGCGTGCCCGTAAAATTCATCAGCACAGTGTTCCTGCTCATCATGGGTGTTGCCGTCGCCGAAGCGGCGCAACTCGTCGGCGTCTTATTGACGACTGCGCTGCTGATCGGACCGGCAAGTGCGGCCATTTGCTTCTCGCGCAGAGTGCCCTTGGCAATTCTTTTTTCGGTCATCTTCGGGATCGCGCAGATGACGATCAGCATTTATTTCGCATATGCGAGTTTCACATGGCCGCCCGGTGGAAAAGGCTGGCCGGTCAGCTTCTTTCTCGGGGTTCTTGCACTTGGCACGTTAGTGATTGCCCGCTTTTTTAGCGCCGGCGATCGCCGTCCGCCATGGAACGAAGCATGATTGCTCTGCCGTACATGCAGAACGCATTCATCGTCGGCGCGCTGGTCTCAATCGTCGCGGGCGTCACCGGATTTTTCGTGGTGTTGCGTGGAGCCAGTTTTGCAACGCATGCATTAGCGCAAATCGGATTCGCAGGTGCGGCGGGCGCAGTGTTGGTCGGGGCCGAGCCGGTATGGGGCTTACTGGCGTTCTCGCTGCTCGGCGCGGGCGGCATGGGCGTGCTGAGCGCGCGCGGCAGTGCACGCGATGCAATCACGGCCCTCGTCATGACGGCTGCGCTCGGGACGGGTGCGCTCTTTCTCGTACTGAACCGCACCTACGCGACTGACGCATTTAGCTTGCTCTTCGGGACGATCGTCGGAATCAGCCGCACCCAGGTTGCCGCCACGGCGGGGCTAGCCACGCTTTGCATGCTTGCGATTTCGCTCATCTACCGGCCGCTCTTGTTTGCGACGGTCAATACGGAAGCCGCACGTGCCCGCGGAATTCCGATGCAGTTCTTGAGCATCATCTTCCTTGCATGCATCGCAATTGCAGCCACAACGACCATTCCAACCGTTGGAACGCTCCTGATTTTCGCGTTGATGGTAGCGCCGCCGGCCGCGGCGGCGCTTCTAACCGACCGTCCGGCGCGCGCGATTGCTTTAGGAGTTCTGCTAAATTTGCTGTGCTGCTGGAGCGGAATCGCGCTTGCGTTTTCGACCGGACTTCCGGTCGGATTCCTTATCGCGAGCTTTGCTGCGCTCGTTTATATCGGGGTGCGCCTTTATACGACTTTTACCGCGCCGTGATCGTCGCAGTGGCCGCCATGGTCGTGATGCAGATGGCCGTCCACTAAATAGTCGACGTGGTCTTCATGCGGTACCGGACGGTGGCCGCAGTACGCACTGTGCTCGTGCTCGTTTGCATGCGTCTCGCAGTCGTGACCTCCGCAATCCGCCGCAACGACGTCTCCCTCTGCAAGAATGTGCTCGTCGATGTGATCGTCGTGGACGTGATGCAGATGCCCATCGTGCAGGTAATCGGTGTGCGTATCGTGCTGCACCGCGGGATGTCCGCAGTTCGCTCCGTGCACGTGGTTATGGCTCTTATGGGTCTTATGCATCGTCTCTGGTCCTCGTCCGCTCGGCGGCATTTCTTATGATGGTTTTCTTCGCGTGGACGGTTGCACATTCCGCGTAAGGGCGAGGAGCGTGGCTCTCCCGGGGCCAAACCGCCTCCTGGCATGAAAATTTTGGGGAAAAAGCGCCTCGCCGTTACCGGGGGCGCCGGTTTCATCGGAAGCGCTTTGATCTGGGCGCTCAACGTGCGCGGCATCGACAATATTCTGGTTGTGGACCGGCTGCGCACGGATGAAAAATGGAAGAACCTCGCCCCACTGCGGTTTGCCGACTATATCGACGCGGACGAATTCGAGAAGCGTATTCTCGCAAGCGAGCGCTTTGAGGACCTCACCACACTTATCCATCTTGGCGCTTGCTCATCAACGACCGAAACAGATGCTGCGTACCTCATGCGCAATAATTTCGAATACACGAAGAATCTTGCACATTGGGCGCTCGATCGCAACGTGCAATTCTTGTACGCTTCTTCAGCTGCAACCTACGGCGGTTTGGAGCAGAACCTCAGTGAAGCCCGTCCGCTGCACACCCTGCGTCCGCTCAACATGTACGCGTACTCAAAACAACTCTTCGATCTTTACGCGGAGCGCGAAGGCTGGCTTGATAAAATAACGGGACTCAAATATTTTAACGTTTTCGGTCCGAACGAACAACATAAGAACGACATGCGCAGTGTCGTGCATAAGGCATTCGGACAAATTCGTGAAACCGGAAGCGTGAAACTCTTTCGCAGCTACCGCCCGAATTTCGCCGACGGCAAACAAGAGCGCGACTTCATCTACGTCAAAGACGCCGTGGAAATGAGTCTGCACCTTGCGGACACCCGCGCAACCGGTCTCTACAACATCGGCTCGGGACAAGCGCACACGTGGCTCGATCTCGTCCAGCCGATCTTCGAAGTCCTAGGGCTTCCGCAGAAAATCGAGTTTATCGACATGCCCTTGAGCTTGCGCGAGAAGTATCAATACTCCACCAGGGCCACGATCGACCGGCTGCGGGAAAGCGGCTACTCCAAGAACATCACGCCGCTGCGCGATGCGGTGAGCGATTACGTCGGCAACTACTTGATCGAAGACCGGCGCCTGGACCCCGAAATGAGCGAAGTTACCGCCTAGCGAACGACCCGCGCCATGAGTTCACGTCAAGAACGCCGGGCGGCTGCCCGCGGCCAAGCCGGAAGCGGCGGCCCCAAGAAAAGCGATCCGATGCGCACCGTTTACATCGGGTTTGGTGTTGCCATCTTGCTCGTATTCATCGGCTTCGGACTATTCAGGTATAAGAATATCCAAGATATCAAAGCCGCCTACGCGACGCCAACGCCTGGGCCAAATACGGCCGCAAAACCGATTCAGATTAAAGATCTAACAAACGTCGGCAAGCCGGTTTGGAAAGAAGGCGACATCTACGGCGGCGGTCAGGGAAGCACGGTTGATGGAATTCACTGTGAAGCGCAAGAGCAAGTGTCGCTGCACATTCACAGCCACTTGGATATCTTCGACCGCGGTACACAAATTCAAATACCGAAATATGCGGGCATTATTGCGGGAGCCAACGGCGCAGGGTGTCTGTACTGGGTGCACACGCACGACGGAAGCGGCATCATCCACGTTGAGGCACCGGAAATCCAGAGCTATACCCTGGGCAACTTCTTCCATGTGTGGGGCGGCAGCTTGAGCCGCAATGCCGTCGGAACTCTTACCGGCCCCGTCACCGCATTCGTGAATGGAACGAAGTACGACGGGAATCTAGCCGAAATACCGCTGACCGCACACCAACTGATCACGCTGGAAGTCGGCACGCCCGTCGTCCCGCCTCGTAACTACACGTTCCCGCCGAACGAGTAGGGATGGATCGCCGTGAACTTTTCGAGAGTGCGGTAAAGGCCGCTCAAGGCCTCGACCTTTGTATTACGAGCGAACTCGTTGATCACAAGCATTTTGGGAATAGAATTACGGAACTCGAAGATAAGCTTGTACGCTTCCGCGTGATTCTTGACCGCGATGACGTGCTGCGCGACATCGGCTCAAGAACAGATAACGAATGGTACCCGCTCTCAACCGTGATTGCATTTCTGGGCGGGGAGCACGATGCAGATGAGGCAACTTTCCGAGCGGCCTTTCCTAGGCTTAGAGAGCTTTTCACGCGCGGAGTGTACGACGCTCGCAAAGAGGACCTCGCGGCGTTTTCGCGCGAGCGATCTCACACACTCATGGAGCAGCTAATGCGGGAGACTCAAGCGGGAAAAGACGAATCCTCGGTTAATTAGGCTCTCCTAATTCTCTACATTGCCATGCCTTACAAGGCAGAGGACCGAGTTTGCGCCCTCTCTTGACCCTGTGGATCATCGCCCTTATGAGCGCCTTGCTGCTGGTCCCCGCCGTGGCCTGGGCAGATAGCGACGAGGCACCCATCGGCGCCAATCCGGCCACCCTAGGCCTTCAGCCGCTCAAGAGCCCCTTTCCGGCCGCGACCCCCGCCCCGGGAGAGTCCAAGATCGTTCCTCGCGAGGATGGCGCCTTTAACGCGGTTGCACAGGTCAAAGGCCGCACTAAGACTTTCAAAATCGTCGAGCGCGCCGCAGCCTGGACCCTCAAGCCTGAAATGACGGTCATGGCCAATACCTACAACGGCGTTGTGCCTGGGCCCGTCCTGCAAGTCAACCAAGGCGATACAGTCGTCATCGATTACCTCAACGATGGTCCGGCGCCTGATACGATCCATCTGCACGGCATCCACGGCGCCCCTGTTTCAATGGACGGAGTCCCCGGAATCTCTGAGCCGCTGGTCGCGGTGGGCGGGCATTTCCGTTACACGTTTCTAGCGCACGATCCGGGAACGTTCATCTACCACACGCACGATGCAGAATCGATGCTCAATTCGGGATTGTACGGTGCAATAATCGTCTTGCCGGCACGTCCCGCGGCTGCTGAGCACGGTCTCGCGCACGACTTCTTGCAGATGATTTCATCGTGGTCCGTGCAGAGCGCGGCGGAGAGCGAATTCACCCTTAACGGCAAGGAATATCCCTCGACCAAGCCACTCGAAGTCAAAGCCGGCGAGCGCTTTCGTATCCGCTGGATCAACATCTCGGGCGAAAATTTTCACACGATGCATACGCACGGTCACGATCAAGTCGTGATTGCGCGCGATGCACAAATGCTGCAAACAAAAGACGTCGAGGATACGGTTCTGCTTGGTCCGGGACAGCGTGCCGATGTCGTGCTTACGGCGAATGCACAGCCCGGAACGTGGCTGATTCACTGCCACGTTGCCGACCATATTCAAGACGGCAACGGTATGCCCGATGGGCTGATTACGGCCATTCACTATGCCGGCACCCCAAATACGCTCGGCGGAATGTATCAAGCAATGATGCCGCAGATGAGCACTGTTGCCGCGCCGAAGAGTTTAAGTTTCTGGACGACGGTACTGCTGGGCGCAATTGCGGGCTTCACGATTTTCCTCGGTTTGCCCATTGCGCGCTCGCGGCGCTTTTCGGCGCAAGCGGTTGCCGTCCTCAATGCGCTTGCGATCGGCATCCTCGTCTATCTCGTCGTTGAGATTGCAAAAGGCGCGACCCTTCCGATTACCCAGGGTGTTGCAGCCTGGCATCGGCACACAATGGCATTTCCAACTGCGCTCTGCGTGGTGTTTGTCGCCGGCTTGCTCATCGGTCTAGTCGGGCTGGGAACGATGGCTACGACGCTGACCCGGAAGGCTGCTCAAACAGCGGAGAATCCCGTTGTCCTCTCCCTCATAATTGCGATCGGCATCGGCGCGCATAATTTCGGTGAAGGTCTGGCCATTGGCGCCTCCGCGGCTTCAGGCGCAACGGCGATCGCCGTCGCGCTGATCGTTGGGTTCGCATTGCACAACGCGACCGAAGGCTTCGGCGTTGCGGCGCCCCTGATCGGCCGTTACGTCCCGTCGTGGGCGCAAATCGGCCTCGCCGGCCTCATCGCGGGCGGCCCGACCTTCATCGGAACAATAATCGGCTACCAGTTCTACTCGCCCGTGCTCGCTGTGCTCTTCCTGGCCACGGCGGCAGGCGCGCTCATCTTTGTGATCGGCGAGCTCTGGTCGGTGCTGCGGCGCACGGGGCTCAACGCCTTGGTGACCACTGCCATGACGGGCGGTTTCTTGGTTGCCTTTGCGACCGAGCTCCTGATTGACGTTTCCGGGGGGTAGGGAACGAAATCTTGGGAAAAGACGTACCCACGAATGGGAGCAGCACGCAAACCACTGGAGCCGCCTAGCCCCGAGCAGGCCGCCTTCTTAGAACGGGCGATCGAAGAGTACGGCAAGGCGACCTACAACTTTGCGTACCGCCTCACAAGGAACGAGGCCGACGCACGCGATCTTACGCAGGACGCATTCATTCGTGTGTACAGGGCCTGGAAGAGCTTCGTGCCTGGCACGTCTTTCCTGTCGTGGGTCTACCGGATCGTAACGAATCTCTACCGGGATGAACTTCGGCGCAAAAAGGGACGTTTCCAGGAAGAGATACCTGAAGACAATGCGCCGCAAGAATTCGGCGGGGAACGGCCTCTAGCGGTCAACCCGATCGATGACTACGTGGAAGGGCAGCTCAGCGAACCGCTCCAGCGGTCACTCGAAATGCTTTCCCCGGATCAACGGCAGGTCGTGATTCTCGCCGATATCGAGGAGTATAGCTACCAAGAAATCGCTGAAATCATGGATTGCTCGATCGGAACGGTCCGGTCCAGACTCCACCGTGCACGCGCACTTCTTCGACGACTTTTACAACGCCAACAGCAACAAAGACAGCAGCAACAAAAATAATCATGCAACATCTAAACAACGAACAACTCCTCGACTATCTGCATAAGGCACTTGCCCCCGAGCAAGATGCTCTTGTGCACACGCACCTCGATGAGTGCGCGCGCTGCCATGCGGAATACGCTGCCGAAGTCAGCATCTCCGATCTGCTGCGCAGCGATGCTGCAGCGCAAGAACGTGAACTGCCTCCGATGCTCAAGGCCTCGATCTGGCAAGCGATCCGCGAAACGCAACCGGCCCCCGGCCCCTTGGAACAACTTCGTGCTTGGCTGCGCCCGGCATACGCGATTCCAGTTGCGGCAGCACTCCTGATTGGGGCGTTCGTTGCGCCGGCTTATCTGCACGGTTCACGTACTAACCAAACGCCCACGATCGACGCGGCGTACTATCTGCAAGACCATGCGGCAATGAACAGCACGGTACCGTTTAGCGACCACAGCGGCGCGAGTTCTTCGGAATTCGAGATGACGAACAACGTCGATCAGACCGCAGTGAACACGGTGCCCACCGTTTATACCGCCGATGCGATTCACTAAAGGTCTCGCAACAGTCGCGGTTGCGGCCTCCCTGCTTGCGGGCGCGCCCACGGTGCGCGCGCAAGACGGGCAAGCGGCGAGCGCCATTTTGCGTTCCAGCATCGAAGCTCCGGAGCACCTCTCGTTCGCGGGACAACTGGAGAGCGTGCAATTCGGAACAACTAAATCCGAAGCTACGATTTACCGCATCGAACACCGCGCGCCCGATCTCACACGGCGCACGTACGTCGCGCCGCAAGCGCTCTACGGCGATTGGAGCATAACCCGCGGAACGCAATCCTATAGCGTCGATGTCAAGAAGCACCGCGTTATCGTTTCCAAAAACGCTGTCATGGAAGACCAAATCGCAAAGGACGATAACTTCGGCCTGCTTTTGGCGAATTATCGCCCCGTGCTTGCACCAAATGAAAACATCGCGGGTCGCGACGCCGTCGTTCTGCTCCTGATGAACCGCTACACGGGCCAAGTGGCCATGCGGCTATGGATTGACAAAAACAGTGGCCTCATGCTCGGACGCGAAACGTATGCGGGCAATGGATCGGTGACGCACCAAATGCGTTTCCAACAGATTAGCTACACGAACGGCCTTCCGCCGGCAATTTTCGCGCAACCGAATATTCCCGGATACCAAATCGCGCACGGCCTGGATCATGGGACGCCGTCGAGCGCAATCTTCAACGTCGTTAAGACCGCCGGCTTTAAAGCTCGCGCGCCGAAGTATTTACCCGAAGGCTTCTCGCCCATTGCCGGCGATGTGTTGGAGATCAAAGGGGTACGCACCCTTCACCTGCTCTACTCGGACGGCATCCGCACCATTTCCCTTTTCGAAGACGCGCGCGGAGCGGCGGCGGACCTGAGCCGGTTCAAGATTCAAAGCACACGCGTTGCCGATCACGACGCGCAATATGTTGAAGACGGGCCGACCCGTCTGCTCACTTGGACCGGGGGGTCCGATCTGCATTATGCGTTGGTCGGCGAGCTCTCGCAAAAAGAACTCGTGAGAATCGCCGCTTCCGTGGAACCCTAACATTGTTCAACGAAGTTCCACCCGCTGAGGCGCTCGAGCGTCTTCTTCAGGGCAACCGTGCGTATGCGGAAGACCGCGCGGGTGAAGAGCGCCTTGCTCATTCGGTTCTCCGCCGCCACCTAGTCGAGCAGCAACGCCCGTTCGGTATTGTGCTAGGGTGCTCGGATTCACGCGTTCCCGTCGAGATTGTCTTCAATCAAAACTTAGGTGACTTGTTCGTCATTCGCGTTGCGGGAAACGTGCTCAACGATCACGTGATCGGATCGATTGAATATGCGGTGGAAATGTTCGGATCCTCACTGCTTATGGTAATGGGCCACAGCCAATGCGGCGCGGTGAGGGCAACCGTTGATTCAATTTTGCACGGTACGCCCGTCAATTCACGCGCGAATGCGCTTATCGACAGCATCCGTCCCGCCATCGAAAGTGTTCCGCGGGATCGCAGTATGCTCGAGGCGGCAATTGAGGCAAACATTCGTCATGTCGCGCGCGCGCTGGAGCAAAGCACGCCGATCATTGCGCCGGCGGTCGCTGCGGGCAGGCTTGGGGTGGTGGGTGCCGAGTATCACTTAGAAACCGGTCTCGTTTCCGTGATCACCCAAGCAGTTCCGAAACAGACTGAACGATCGCCAGCTCACGCTGCGGAATAGCGCCTCGCTCGGCGCTGCTGAACGCCATTTCTTCTGCATCGACCGATTCGATAACGCGCGCCACCGATTCCGTGAGCGCCGAAATGTTATAACCGCCCTCGAGTAAGAAGATCGCACGGCCCTCGCAATACTGGGCCGCAACGCGGTTGACGAGCCTTGTAAGATCCGTGGCTGCAGAACGCTCAACGCCAAGATCTCCCACCGGATCACCGGACACGTAATCGAATCCCGCGCTCACGATAAGCAGCGTCGGTTTTATTTTTGCCGCCACTTTGGGCAAAAGGTCTTCCCAGAGCGCCACGAACGCCTCGGTTCCAAAACGATGCGGTGGCAATGGCACGTTAATAATCACGTCACTGCCAAGATCGTAGTTTTCGTCCGCGCTTCCCGTCCCAGGATATGCCGGATAGCCATGCGTCGACACATACGAAATGCCGTTTCCACTCACGGCCTGCGTCCCGTTACCGTGGTGGTAATCGAAATCCACGATCAAGACGCGGCCGCTATAGTGCGCGAGATACGCGCGTGCCGCGATAGCGGCGTTGTTGAAAACGCAGAAGCCCATTCCACGGGTTGATTCCGCATGATGGCCAGGAGGCCGGATCAACGCAAAGGCGGACTGTCGTTCCTGTACGGCCTTTTCCATCGCACTGAGTGCGCCCCCCGCAGCACGCCGCGCGACAACCAGGGAGTGCGAATCGATCACGGTATCGCCGGTAGAGAGATATGCGGCATGCGAATGCAGCGCCTGCGTCTCGCGTTTGACCGCTTCTAAGTACGCCGCGGAGTGCACGCGCACGATTTCGTCGTCGCTCGCATCTCGAGGCTCGATGAGATTTTTAAGCTTGCCGGCCTCGCGCAAAAAAGAAGCGACCACTTGGACGCGGTCGGGTGATTCCGCATGTGGAATCCCGCGCAAGTGGTCGCCGTAGATCTCGTCATATATGACGAGCATGCTTAGCCGTGTTTCTTAGCCGGTTTAGCCGATTTCAGCGAAGCGATAGAGGCTTGAATTTTCCGGTAGTCGGATGTGCCCGGCTTCATGATTTTCAGCAATCTGCGGTACTCAACAACCGCTTTTGCTGGCTGCTTCTGGTTTTCATACACCTTGGCCGCAATGTAGAGCAACTGCGGTGCTTGATCCAAGAACGGATGCACGCGGCTATCGAGAAGGTCGAAGATTTGCGCGGATTCTTTGTAGTTCTTCAGTTCAAAATCGGCGCCCGCGATGCAGCCCAGTGAATCGGGATTCGGTTGCGTTTGATAGGCTGCTTGGCAGGCCCGTTTGGCGTTACTATAGTCGTGCAGCGAGGTGTACGCCTGTCCGAGCATTGCCAGAACTTGCGGGTTCGGATCGGCTTGCGCGAGTGACTTCAAGTAAGGCAACGCCTGCGCCGGATGCCCCGAACGCATGTTATAGGTCGCGAGCCGGACGAGAGCGGCTGGATTATCTTTATTCGGGCCGAGTGCGAGGTTCCATTGATCGACGGCCTTCTGGATTTGGTTCCGCGAATTCCAATAGTCGCCGTAGGCAAGATGTGGTTGGAGACTATTTGGATAGGTCGCGATTGCACGAATAAAGGCGGCTTCGGCGTCCGGGTTCTTCTTTTCTATCGCCAGGAACGCGGCCTCGCGAACGGCGATCTGCGCGCGCGTGTCATCGTCGGGCGCATCTTGAATAGCGAGCTCATATGCCGCAAGCGCATTGACAACATCGTGCTGCTTGGCATAAAGGTCAGCCTTGAAGAGCTCCGCGTCGGGATTCTTGGGGTCGGCCGCGATTGCGCGGTTGATCGCAACCAGGGCGCCCGCATTGTCGTTCGCGCCCACGTAGGTTTGGCCGATTTGCAAAAGTGGGGTGACGTCGCTCGAGTCCATCTTGTAGGCGGTCTCGAACTGGTCGCGAGCGTCGCTGAATTTCTTCTCGCTAGCGTAGACGAGTCCGAGGTTGATGAATGCGCGCCGGTCGGTCTTATTAAAGGTCACCGAACGTTTAGCTACGCGCTCCGCATCCGTGAACCGATTGGTCTTCAGATACATCGACGTCAGCGAGCCCAGCACGCCAACATTGGTGGGATCCACGTTGGAGGCATTCTCATAATCCGCAATCGCCTGCGGAATGCGGTTAAGCTGCTCGTTTGCGTAGCCGTCGAAATAGTACGTTTGCGCCGAACGATCGCCCAACGCAAGTAATTTCTGCGTCAATGGAAGCGAGAGATCTGCGCGGCCGATTCCGATATATTGTTGCGCAAGTTCCGAGAGCGATTGTTTATCGTTCGGATTTCTCTTGATTGCCTCGAGAAGACGTGGAATTGCCTTATCGGGCGGTTCCGGCGTTGCGGTCGGCAATGCGGATGGCTTTGCCGAAGGCGTCGCCGCGGGCGCGGGCCTAGCATCGGAGGGTTGCATTCCTCCAAAAAGAGCAACCAGCGTACCGGTTGCGGCAAACGCGAGACCTAAAACGAAAGAACGCTTCACTATTTAACTTTCTTTGAAATGATGGCGAACTTCGCTCGCCATCTGGTCACTCCATCGGCTTTCAGAACGATGCCCTGAAAACCCCTTGCGTGCCCCCCACGCTACTTCGCGCGTGGGACCCCCGTTTCTCGGAGGCAAGAGCAGTATTTTTGTTGCGCGAGCATTCCCCGTGGGCGCCCCGTTGCAACATGGTTTTCGATCTTCGATTAAACGATCAAGCAGTTAACGTGCGAGGCGAGACGATTGTCACGCGTGCGCAGCCTTGGCTGCTTCGACGAGGTTGGTAAGCTCCGGGATGATCTGGAAAAGGTCCCCGACGACCAGTAAATCGGCGAACTCGCCGATCGGCACCGTGCCGTCTTTATTGATTGCTATGATAGTACCGGCCGTGCGCATGCCGACCTTGTGCTGGATGGCGCCAGAGATGCCGACCGCGATGTACAGTTGCGGACTGACCGTTTTGCCGGTTTGACCGATCTGCAAACTATAGGGCACCCATCCGGCATCGGCGGCGGCGCGCGTTGCACCGACGGTCCCGCCCAGAGCATCAGCAAGGGGCTTGAGCAAGGTCGTGAACGGCTCCGGGCCGCCAAGACCGCGGCCACCGCTGACGACGACGGGCGCTTCTTCTAGGCCCATTTCAGCCGACGCTTCCTCAACTTCACTCTCAACCACCATTGCGTAACTTTTACCCGCAGGTTTCTCGAGCTGCACGACTTGCGCACCCGCGCCGCCGGTTTTTGCAGCAAATGCGTTGGGACGCAGCGTAACGATTCCGAAATCGCAATTTTTAAATGCTTTACTGGTAATGAACGCGCCACCCAGTTTTGGTGCGGTAATCGAAAGCTTGCCGCCTTCTACCTTCATATCCGTGACGTCGGCATTGAAGCCTGCATCCAAGCGTGCCATCAAACGTCCGCCGACATCGCGCCCGAGCATGGTATTCGGAACGATGATGAGTGCCGATCCGGTTGATTTAGCGACCGCTTCCATATAATCGACGGTCGGATCCAGCAAGAATGTATCGACATCCCCGTCATCGGTGACATGAATTGTATCGAGCGGATAGGCTTTGAGCTGTTCGGCAATGGCGGACGCGCCCGCGCCTAAGGCGACCGCATGCGCTTTGCCGCCGAGTGCATCGGCAATCGTGCGCGCTTCGGTTGCCATCTCGAAGGTGACCTTACGTGTGTGACCTGCTTTGTGTTCGACGAAAACGATGACATGCTGCATTAGACGAGTTTCTTCTCTTTAAGGAAGTCAAAGATGGCCTTGGCGCCCGAGGGACCGTCTTCCGCATTGATGACGTGTGCTTTTGCGCGCACCGGTGGCGGCGCAAACTGCAAGAGTTCGGTCTTCGCACCGTCGTTGCCGACCGCACGATCGAGTCCGAGCTCCGAGAGCGGCATCACCGTGATCGTCTTTTTCTTCGCGCCCATAATGCCCTTAAGCGAGGGATAGCGTGGTTCTCCGACGGCCATCGTCACGCTCACAACTGCGGGCAGTGGTCCGGAGACGACTTGATAGCCGTTGTCGGTTTCGCGCTGACATTTAAGTTTGCCATCGGCAACTTCGAGGTGGCGGGCGTTCGTCAGACCGGGGACACCCAGATATTCTGCGAGCGCGCCGGGAACGCCGCCGCTGCTGCCGTCATCGGACAAGCCGCCGCAAATCACCAAATCAAATCCGACTTTTTTCAAGCCCTGCGCCATAACATAGGCGGTACCCCAAACGTCGCTTCCTTCGAGACCCGCATCGCTGAGCATAACCGCATCATCGGCGCCCATCGCGAGCGCTTTGCGAACGGTTTCCTTGCCGGTCTCCGGGACCATTGAGAACACCGTGACCGTTGTATCTCCCCCCAGTTTCTCTTTTAACTGGAGAGCCGCTTCAATCGCGTACTCATCGTACGGATTGATCACGGTATCGACGCCGGTGCGCACGAGCCGCTTCGTCGCGGTGTCCATTCGCTTCTCGGCGTTGGGATCCGGAACAAGTTTGACCGTAACCACGATTTTCACGCGGGAAAAGACCTCCAGAATAAGAGGAAGGGGAACCTGGGTCCATTAGTGGCCGCCGCCAAGCCAACCTGCTGCGGCCTTGCGGGAAAAGTCGTACCGGCGCTCAGCTGTGAAGGTAAATTCCCGCGAAAATCCAGCACCCGATGAGCAGCCCGGTAGCAAGTCGCTCCATTTCGGGGCGGCGCGCGAAGATCGCTTTGAGGAGAACATCCATGAGCCGCGTGAGCAAAATCACGATGAGGAAACCACCCAACCACACCGTCAGCCATCCGAAGGGGAATGCGCGCGGCCACCCCGTTAGAGACCGGATCAGGAACAGCGCAATGACTGCGATCGCAATTCCCAGTGCCCCCCATAATGAGTTTTTGATCATCCAAGCTGCCTTTACCCAAAGTTGTGACACCTCGTCACGCCGATTGTGGACGTACCGTTGTCGCTAGCAAACGTTTTTCGCTGCCAAAGGGGTGTTGCAAAATGATCCGCGTCTTCTTTCTTCTCCTGACTTTCATTTCGCTCGTCGCGGTTACGTCCGCGCAGGCGGCACCCGCCGAGCGCACGAGTACCGTTTCCGATCGCGAACATCTCAATCTCACCATCTACAACGGCGCGATGTCGCTGGTACACGATCGCCGCACCATCTCGCTCACCAGCGGCCTGAACCGAATCGCGTGGCGTGACGTGAGCGCGAATATGGACCCGACGTCGGCGTTGCTTGAAGCCTCTGGCGCCGGTAATCGCGTGGATGTACTCGAGCAGAACTTTAATTTTGATTTGCTCGATCCGGCAGCCTTACTGCAGAAATCGGTTGGGCACGAAGTTACAATCGTGCACGAACCAAGATTTGCGGGCGAACGAGAAACGCGGGAAAAAGCTCGCATTCTGAGTGCGGCAAATGGAATTGTGCTGCAATACAAGGATCGCATCGAAACCGCGTTGCGCGGATACATTGTTTACCCGGAGATCCCCCATAGTCTGCGGAACCAGCCCACGCTCACACTCGACATAGAGAGCGAGCAGAGTGCCCGCCAAACGCTTGATCTAAGTTACATGACCGGCGGACTTTCGTGGCGCGCGGACTATGTCGGCACGCTCGCTCCGGACGAGGCCCACCTCTCGATCAGCGGCCTCGTGACGCTTTCGAACACAAGCGGTGTTTCGTACGACGATGCGCGACTGCAACTGGTAGCCGGAAACGTAAACGTGGTACAACCTCAAACGCTTCGGGAGATCGGTACGGTCCGGGCCGGCACAACGGCGGACGTCTACCCCGCCAACGGTTTCTCTCAAGAGAACTATTTTGAGTACCACCTATACACATTATTGCGGCCAACGACCATCCTTGATAGACAAACGAAGCAAATCGCCTTGCTGCAAGCCAAAAACGTTCCCGTCCACAAGTCCCTGGAACTACGGGGAGGACCGCAGTACTACCGGAGCGCGCAACCCGATCTCGGCGACCGGCTGCCCCTCGGCGTATACGTCACCTTTGAAAACAAGGACGGACAACTGGGGATGCCACTACCCGGCGGGATCGTACGACTTTATAAAAACGACTCACGCGGGCTCTCGCAGTTTCTGGGATCCGATCGAATCGATCACACGCCCAAAAATGAAACCGTGCGGCTGCATCTCGGCAATTCCTTCGATGTGACGGCTCGCAAGAGACAAACCGATTTCCACATCGTGACGTACTGTCAGTCGGAGAGTGCCTACCAGATCACGATCTCGAACGCGAAACCCGCTCCTCAGGATGTCCTCGTGGTGGAACCCATTCCGGGTGACTGGCAGATCACAGCCGAGAATTTCCAGTATACAAAGTCGTCAGCTTCAAGCGCTAATTGGAATATGCGCGTTCCCGCTGAGGGCCGCACCGTGCTTACCTACACCGCTCGAACAACCTGGTGTTAACTTGACTTCTGCACACAAGCGTGATAAATTAGCGCAAATGTTTTCGCGACCAACCATGATGAATTGCCGCTCCATGTGCCGCTTCCACGCAAGCCGGTGTAGGTTCTTCATGGCATAGTCTTCGGGTACTCGTCATGAATACAGAGCCTCTCACCGGTAACAGTGAGGGGCTCTTTTGTTATCTGCGCTTTCCCGTCTTAAAAGGAGGCGATCTTCGTGAAATCATCGATCGGCATAGGCCTGCTCGGTTGCGGCACCGTGGGCAGCGGCGTCGCGAACGCCTTGCTCGGCGGCCAGTTCTCGTTGCGTCGTATCGCCGTGCGGACGCTGGCAAAACCACGTCCGGCCTCCATCCCTTGGAGTCTTCTCACGCGCGATGCCCTCGGAATCATCGATGATCCCGATATCGATGTGATCGTTGAGTGCGTCGGCGGCCTCACCGATGCTGCGCAGTTTGTTAAACGGGCGTTGCGGCGCGGCAAGCACGTGGTAACCGCCAACAAAGAGCTGATTGCGACACAAGGGCCGCGCTTGCACACACTCGCCGCTGCGGCCGGCGTGACGCTGCAGTACGAAGCCTCTGTGGGTGGCGCGATTCCAATCCTGCGGACGATTTCGGAGTCGCTCTCGAGCGAAGATATTTTCGAGGTCGGGGGCGTGCTCAATGGCACGAGCAACTTTATTCTCTCCCGCATGCATGCCGGCGTTTCCTACGCGCAGGCTTTGGCGCAAGCACAGCGCTGCGGGTATGCCGAGGCCGATCCCACAAGCGATGTGAGCGGCCTCGACGCCGCACACAAACTCGCGATCCTCTCACAACTGGCATTCCGCACGGCGGTCACAACCGAACAGATTCCACGGCGCGGACTCGAGGCAATCGCAAAAGCCGACGTGCAGTTTGCAATTAGTCTCGGCTATACCATAAAATTGTTGGCATTCGCGCGCAGCGACGGCGAGGGCTATTGCGCCTGCGTTGCTCCGGTGCTGGTCTTGCGCGGACATCCGTTCGCCGGACCGCAAGGGGCTGAGAATTGCATCCGCGTCCTCGGCAAGACGACGGGCTCGCTCATCTTCTCAGGTGCGGGAGCCGGCAGCATTCCAACAGCATCTGCCGTCATCTCCGATGTTGGTGTGGCGCTGCGCACGATTATCTTCGGTGCGCAACCGCAGCGCAATACCCACGCCGTCTCAAAAAGCTCCGGGGTTGGCTGCGGCCTCGTCTCTCTTGGGCGCATCGTGCGCTTCGATTCATTCCGCGACGCACGGCCGGCGCAGGCCATTCTCGAGCATCACGGCTATCGCACGCGTTTGAATAATCTGCGCGCAGCCCTTGAAGTATTTCCACAACCTCACTTAGAGGATGCGGAGATTCTGCACGCCCTTCGGAGTGCGGAAATCGCGCCGGCCGGCATCTTGCCGGTCTGGCACGACAGACAACACCCACAAGCTCCGGCGCCGGACGTCTCAGCGTCCAGAACTCACCGCCGGGAAAAGGAAAACGTTTCATGACCACTCTTTTAGAAGAGAAAGCTTCAGCCCAATTCGATACGATCGCGGTTCACGGCGGCCACTCCGGCGACCCCGCCACAAAGTCACGCGCGGTGCCCATCTTTCAGACCACTTCGTACACATTCGACGATGCGGATCATGCTGCACGTCTCTTTGCGCTCGAAGAGTTCGGTAACATCTACACCCGCATCATGAATCCTACCAACGACGTGCTGGAGCAACGCATTGCGGCCCTGGAGGGCGGCGTAGCGGCGCTCAGTGTATCCAGCGGTCAAGCTGCAGTCGTGTATTCAGTGCTCAATATTGCACGCGCAGGCGACCACATCGTGAGCTCGGCCTCGCTTTACGGCGGAACATATAACGCCTTCGCGCACACGCTTCCGAAATTCGGAATCGGGGTAAGCTTCGTCGATCCAAGTAACCCCGATAACTTCGCCGCAGCGATCCGGCCGGCGACGAAGGCGATCTTCGCCGAGACCTTAGGAAACCCGAAGATCGACGTGCTGGATATCGAAGCGGTGGCGAAGATCGCACACGCGCACGGCATTCCGCTTATCGTCGACAACACGTTGCCGACGCCTTACTTATTGCAGCCCATCAAGTACGGCGCCGACATCGTCGTGCATTCGGCGACGAAGTTCATCGGCGGCCACGGTACGACCATCGGCGGCTTAATTGTCGACGCCGGCAACTTCGACTGGGCGGCGAGCGGCAGATTCGCAGATTTTACGGAACCAGATCCTTCCTATCACGGTGTGAAATACAGCGCGGCATTCGGTAACCTCGCCTACATCCTTAAGGCGCGCGTCCAACTCTTGCGCGATGTCGGCGCAGCACTTTCGCCGTTCAACGCCTGGCTGTTACTTCAGGGCTTGGAAACCCTAGGGCTGCGGCTCGAACGCCACTCCTCGAACGCGCAAGCGGTCGCGGAATTTCTGCTAAAAGCACCGCAGGTACAGTGCGTTTCCTATCCCGGCCTGCCGGGACACCACTCGGAGCATCTTGCCAGAAAATATCTGCCCAAGGGTAAAGGCGCCATTCTAACCTTCGACATCAAAGGTGGCCAAACGGCCGCAAAGCGGTTTATCAATAATCTCAAACTATTCTCGCTGCTGGCAAACGTCGGCGATGCAAAGTCGCTCGTGATTCACCCCGCGACGACCACCCATCAACAACTGAGCGAAGCTGACCGCCTCTACAGTGGAATAACCGGAAGCACCATTAGGCTTTCCGTCGGCATCGAGGATCCGCTCGACGTCGTTGCAGACCTCGATCAGGCATTCTACGATCCGTCCTTACCGGTCTAAAGATGATCGAAACAACGCTCGATATCGGGCGGCTCACCTTAGAAAACGGCGAGTCGCTCGACGCGGTAAAGCAACAGGCGACCATCTACGGTGATCCGGTTACCGCGGATGAGATCGTGCTCGTCACGCACGCACTTTCGGGCAATAGCCGCGCCGCGGACTGGTGGGCGCCGCTCATCGGTCCCGGCCGGCTATTCGATCCGCTGCATGAATGCGTCATCTGCATCAACGCGCTTGGCAGTTGTTACGGATCGAGCGGCCCTGGCGACGTGCGCTCTTTTCCCGCAATAACGGTTGGCGATATGGTAAACGCACAGGCGCGCGCGTTGCATCTGCTCGGCATCAACTATATCGACACCGTGATCGGCGGCTCGCTGGGCGGCATGCAAGCGTTGCAGTGGTGTCTTGCTTATCCGCGGCGCGTGGGGACCGGCATTGTCATCGGCGCGTACGATTCTTTCTCTGCCCAGGGAATCGCGCTCAATGCGCTTGGACGCGAAGCCATTCGCAACGATCCGCGCGACGGGGTCTCCCTAGCCCGAAAAATCGCCATGCTCAGCTACAAGAGCGACGAGCTACTGGAACAACGTCACGCCAATCGTCGCGATCGTAACGGCTCCTCAAAATACGACGTGGAAGCTTACCTCGACTATCAAGGCGCTCAGTTTGCGCACCGGATGAACGCGCAATCGTACGTGTGCCTGACGAATGCAATGGATGCATTCGACGTGCGCGACTATCCGATAAAAAGGACGGACCCGCGGCTGATCTTTGTGGGAATCTCTTCAGACGGGTTATTCCGCTCCGAGCGTGTCCATGAGGCTTCCTTACGGATGAAAGCGCGTGGCTTCGACGCGCGCTACGCAGAACTCGCCTCGCCAGATGGACACGACGCCTTTCTGTCAAACGGCGCGCAGCTTAGCGCTATTCTCTCTGGAGAACGCGGCTTTGCTCGCCGGCGGCATGCTGGCTATTTAGGACGATGCGGGGTCATGATCGCGCCTAGCATATCGGGCGTTCCCTTTATGCGCTCGAGATGCGGAAATCGCAACCCCCCGTGATAGTTGAGCGAGTACGTTCCGAACCACTTATCTTGTTCGACTAGCAGCGAGAGCGGCGATTTCGAATGGTTCGCATCCTTGATCGCGCTCTGGAGGTAATCGGCGTCGTAAGATTGATGATCGATTGCAATGATCTTCATGCCGGGGCCCATGCCCGCATTCCAAGCCGCCGAGCCACGTTTGACGTCGCGTACGGTTCCGTCCGAAGTTAGGCTTAGCCCCAGACTGTACCAATGATCAGTGATATGCCGCTCGGTATTACGCGCCTTATCGAATTCGTTCGGTGTACTATTGTAAACCAGCTTCCAGCCTGCACGGGCGAGATCGTCACTCGGAGGATGCTCCGAGACCTGGTACACGTAGCGGGTGAAAAATCCGTGCCAATCGTACGGCGCCGTGTCGTTGAGCAATTGTTCCACTTGGGCGCGATCGTAGGTTACAACCTTGGGCATCGTATCGGGCGGACCGGCAAACGCGTGCAAGAAATCGTCCAGTGAGCGCTTCCCGCCGGTGCGTTCGCGGATAATCGTATCGGCATCGAGCCAAATCAACTCGCCTTCGGTATAGAAGTCGCCTGCGGTCCGGCGAAGCGAACTATATTGGCCGCCGGAGGAGTAGAGCCACGGCGCGGCGGTGGTCGTATCGATGAGTGGTTCGTCCCTGCGTCCGGGTTCTTGGTCCATCGCCGCGTAGATGTGCGCGAGATACTCAGGATACTTTTTCGGATCCCGGATGCCGGCGCGAAACGAGAGCAGATCGCCGAGATATTGATTCATGCCTTCGTAGATCCAGAGGAGATCGGTCCGTTCCGGAATTTGGAAATTTAGCTGCTGCAGATCGTAGGGGCGGCGGTACTTGCCGTTCCACGAGTGCGAAAACTCGTGGCTGAGTAAATCTCCGCCCGCGACTTGCTGCATCGGGTTGGTAAGAAAATTATCGGGCGCCCGATCGTCGCTGCTTTGATGATGCTCGATACCTTGAAAACCGATCGCATCACTCAGGGTGAGGAGAGCATGATAATGTTGCCAATGTCGAGCGCCATACAGCGCAAGAGCCTCGGCAACTGCATTCGCGTACGCTTGCGCAAGCTTTGGAGGGACTTCCAGATCCTGCGGATTGTCGGCGAAAATATCCGTCTCTGCGGTTGCATCGCCCGAGGACCAGCGTGCAATGCGTTTGGAGAACCGTCCCATGTCGAGCGGACTATCGATAAGTGTCTCCAGCGTCACCTCGCCGAAGTCCACCCGACCGCCCGCCGTGCTGGGATTCGGAAGCGCCGTTCCATAGCTCCAGCCCTCGGGTAAAATGATACTGGGTTTTGCGAAGACTTCATCCGAACGCGTATTGGCTTGATACATCACGTTGCGGTTCCAATTGACGATGGCAACGTTTTTGGTGGCCATCGTATCGCCTTGCGCGTTCATGAGGACATCGAAATCCACGTTGAGTGCGGTCGCGCCGGAAGGCACGTCGACGTGGAATGCATACAGGTCGACGTCGTCGCGACGCCACTGCAGCGCGTGCCCCTCGGCGCTCATGTGAAGGCTTGCAAGAACGTGCAACGGACCGGTCGGTCCATGCTCGCCCGGGATCCATTTCGGATACACCAGCGTTAGCGGCCCTGGCCGCACAGGGATCGTGACGTGCGCGAACATAAGGCCACGGGACGCCTGGCGCGCATCAAGCACGACCGTCATCGGACTGGCGGCAGTCGCAAACGACACCGCGGCCGTCCCTTGATTCGCCGTTTCAGGATTGGAAAACGCGGGCGCGTTGAGCGCTACCACAAGGACGATTAGTAGGAGATAACGGGTCATTCAAACCTCAGAGTGCGCAGCAAGTCCGGAAAGCTTCGACGCGCTCTTGCGTATTGCTTCATGCTGGCGCCAGGCTGGTGATTACGGAGCGCCTGGGCCGGGTATTACACACAGATGGATAACGCCGAGAAAATCCGCAAGATGAGTGTTAACGTTCCAGCGCCTCTGGGCCGGCGCGTCAAACAACTTGCCTTCAATGCCGAAGTGAGCGAAAGCGCGATAGTAGAAGCGGCGCTGCGCAAGTTGATCGATTCCAAAACCGATGCAGTGCTGAGCAAGCAGCTCAAGCGCGAGGGCGCGACCCTGCGCCGCCCCAATGTCGTTTAGGCGGGTCGCGTAACTTGAGACCATGGCTGTCGTCTACACGATCGGCGTCTACGGCTCCGATAAAGAGCATTTCTTTGCAGCGATTGCGCGCGCCGGTATCGACATCTTCCTCGATGTCCGCCGACGCCGGGGCGTGCGTGGTCCGCTCTATCCTTTCGCGAACGCAAAGCGGCTGACGGGCGAACTAGAGAGCCTTCAAATTCCCTACCGCCATATTTTGGCTCTCGCGCCGGAAAATGAGACGCGTGCCATTCAGTATGCGGCAGACGATCGTGCCAAAGAGCGAAAATCGGAACGCAGACAACTCGCACCCGAATACGTTCGCGCTTATGTTCCGCAGACGCTCGATCGTTTTGACTTTAACGAACTTGCGCGCGAGTTAAAAGAATTTCATGCTCCGCTGCTGTGTTGCGTCGAACGCTATCCCGAAGCATGCCATCGCAGCCTGGTCGCACTGCGGTTGGCTCGCGCCATGAATGCGAGCGAAATCGTCCATTTGTATCCCTAGAGAAGTCTCGCTGCGGGGGGTCTAGCCCGTACTGAGAGAATGGGTACCCGCTGCCCAATATGGGCGGCATTTTGGAGGTACGATGAAACCACGTTTCTATCTTGCTCTCTTTTTGGCCATTGGAATGCCTCTGGCCGTATCGGCGGCCGCTGCAGGGCCGACCATCATCCAGCCCGATGCGACCAAATGGACGGTGATGACTTCGGGGCCCATGGCCGGCGCATCGATGGCCGTTCTTATGGGCAATCCCGCCAAACGGGGCCCATACATTATCCGTGTGAAAGTAAAAGACGGCACCCGTTTCAATACGCATTTTCATACGGAAGTTGAGAACGTTACAGTCATCTCGGGAACCCTGCTGGTCGGCCTAGGCGACACGATGGCGGGGCCTGATAAAATGACCGCGCTCGGACCTGGCGCCTTTGCCTCTGTTCCACCAAACCTGCATCATTACGCAATAGCCAAGGGCGAGACGGTCATACAAATCGACGCCCTCGGTCCGCGCACGTCCTGGTAAACGAAGATGTAGCCTTCGCGCGCAACATCAAAAAAGCGCCGCATTCGCGGCGCTTTTTCTTCGGTCTCGCGGTCGCTAGCTTGCTCATTCATCGAGCGGTCGGCGCCCTTTCTTCGGTGAGACGTTTTCGGTGGTAGCAGCGTTACTTACGAGTCCCAAAAACAACGATACCAAGCGAACGGGTGCCCTGCTTAATCCACAAAAAGGATGCACATTATGAAGAGAACTTCACACAACAGCCTGGCGGCGGCCGCGATCTGCGCACTTGTATTAAGCGGTAGCGCTGCATTTGCACACGGCGGACCGCCCGCAGGTGCCGGCGGTGGCCGTCCTGGTGGCATGCCGCAAGGCGTCCCTGGCGGCATGCCGCAAGGGATCAACCGCCCCTCAGGAACACCTGGCTCAATGAACCCGAACTCAGCGGTGCCGACTACCGCGCCCCCGACGGGACGCGGGCAAAGTGGCACGGCTCCCGGTCGCACGGCGAACACAACGAGCGCTAGGCCGACAGTTGGAAAAGTCGCTTCCTTCAGCGGCACGACGTTGACGTTGACGTTGCCGACCGGCCAAATCAAAACGTTTACTGTTGATGCGCATGCATTCGGCCAACTCAAACCAGGTACGCCCGTTGCCGTTACATCCCAAGACGGCACAACCGCAGACACGATCGCACCGGCAAACCAAATGGTGACGGGAACAGTTTCGAGCGTAACACGAAACTCCGTCACGATGACGCTGCCTAATGGAAAGACAGTAACAGTCATGGTGCCATCGCAAGCGGCCGGGCATATCCCGCTCACGCCCGGCAGCCAGGCGCAGATCATCTCTAATGACGGGGGTTTTTCTGCAAGCCAAGTGCGCGCTGTGAACGACAGCCCCACAACCAACAAAGGTACGGCTGTTAGCGGCCAGCATCGCCACATGACATCGAAGACGCACCATGTCAACGCGAATGCCACAAGCCACGCGAACATCAACAGCTCGAAAAACCCGCACGGTGTTAACGGCACTGCAACGAATCGAGGGACGGCCACGCCCCGCCCGATTGTCTCGCCTTCGCCCAGTCCCGCCCCGACAACAACGCCCTAATACTCATAAGCGTCAAAGAAAAACCCGCTCCGGCGGGTTTTCCTTTTGACGACTTAACGGTATATCAGTTCGTCGTTATTTGACCATGTTGTCTTTAAGCGGTTCCGTGCCCGCTATTTCAATGACGGCCGGCTGCTTTGTCATCGCGTAGTGCGCAAGACCCGCCGGCAACGAAATAAACGAACCTGCGGGAAATGCCGTCAGCTTCTTTGGGTTCAATTTGTTCCCAATGCCGGCATAAAATGTACCCGAAATGACGGTAACGGTCTCGCGCCCGGGATGTGAATGCGCCGGGAATACCCAATTCGCTCCGGTCTTTAAACGGACAACATAAAATCCGGGTTTCGAAGGATCTCCGTACAGTACGGCCATTGAAAATCCGCCGGGCTGCGGCGTCCATTTTTCTTGCCCGGGCATTAGCACCGTGGGCGAGGATGCTGCGAGAACGGTACTTGCGAGGGCCGCAAAAAATGCAACAGCCAACGCGCTCCTAAGAAAACGCATAAGTGAATACCTCCAATGAAAAGCTACTACGGAGGGGCTGGTAAGAGTCCTTTCGGGGCGTGCGCAAAACGGGTTAACGGGCCAGGTGGCAAAGCACGCCGAGTCGATTGCCGCTGCAGCGCTTGAATACGACTCTTTGCCGCTTCCCGGGCTGCAAGATTGAAGCGTTACCATTGCAAAGCCCACGGCTGTGACAAAGAGGATACCAACAGGCGCGTGTCTGGTCGAGCTCGCATCAACTGCAGGACCGGCAATCTTGCCGACCGGTGAACGCATGCAGCGCAATTCCATCGGATTCTCAATATCGAAAACGACATCCCCTCAACTCTACTGCTATGTTGAATGAATGTGCGTTGCTGCGCTAGCAAGAAACGTAGTACGCGGCGCCCGGAATTGCGCCGTCGCTCGATGAAACTTATGTACCACCCAGGGTAAAATGGTATAGCGTCCCGCCTTCAAAGTCTGCGACAAAAAGGCCCCCGTCGACAATGGCCGCCCCTGCATAAATCGGCTTATCTGTGGGATACCGCCACAGCAGCTGTCCTGAAACTGTATCGTAAGCGGACAGTCCGTAACAATTGACCGTACAATTAGGGAGTGAGTCGCCCACGTACACAGCACCGCCGGAAACAGCGGGCGCAGAAAGCGTCCCGAATCCAACACCCTCAGGAGATCCCGTTAGATGCGACCAAGCGATGCTCCCATCCAAATTGAATGCAAAGATTGCGCCTCCCGGAGTCGGTGTGTCGGTCTCGTTGAAGGGAACAAATATTCTTTTACCGTCCGTACCCGGCGAGCCTACACCGCCGCCATTTGGCAGGTTACCGTTGTTTTTCCAAAGCAGTGCGCCCGACTCGGCGTCTAGTGCGTAGACATAGCCGTCCTTAGAGACGTCATAGACGATTCCGTTAAGGTAAACAGGAGTGGCGCCAAAATCCCAATCATGACCGTCGGTAGCCTGAAACTTCCATATAACATTCAGTGAGGATGAACTTAGGTGCAAGATGGAGTCCCCGAATGGACTTGAAGGCGTTCCGCAAGAATTCCCGGTAGCTACGTAAAGTGCGTTCGAGGCATCCATCATAGGCGAACTCCATACGCCGACTCCAGATGTGCCTGTAGGAGTCAACGTCTCGGCTGAAAGAAGCTGGCCAACGTTGGCATCGAAAGTTACGACTTGATCCTGCGAGATGCAGGGCCCGTTGTCTTCGTCGCGGTTTGCACGTGTCTCGTAAACTACCCCATTTGCCACAATGGGAGATCCTTCGTAACTGCCCGCGGTATCCAAAACCGGGTATTGCCACAGGAGTGCGCCGGTGGCTGCATCAAGAACTGCAAATTGCCCATTCAGGTTCGGCGCATAAAGCTTTCCATCGCTGAACGTCGGTGTCGCGTAGAATCCGCCACCGAGCGCCTGCGTCCATAATTGTTTGCCGGTCGCTTCGTTAAATGCCGTAACGTTGCCCGCCAGATCAGCAATGTATACACTCCCGTTCATAATCACCGGCGTCGCAAACGCACCGTTGGGCAAGCTTGCTTTCCACCTCAACGCCAAATGCGAAACATTGCCTGCGGTGATAACGCTTTGCCCGACATTGTTTCCCGTGCGTTGATTATCGCGACGGTACTGCGGCCAGTCTCCACTCGATATCCCCGCGGATGGTACCAGATGAGTAGTCGGGGTCACGGCTACCGATGATCCGCCAGCCGAGCAACCAGCCGCTAAAGAGATGAGGAAAGCAAGAACAAGCGTTAGTTTCGTAGAGCGCATAAACACGTAACCGTTTATCGGACCAAGCGCGTTCCATGCTTTTTTGATTGTTAACAGTTCTTAAGATTGGTAGCACACAAGGATTCGGTTACCTGTGTAGTACTCCCATGAGCTAGTGGCCTTGACTTGAAACCTAAACGGGTTCCTCATAACTAATGCGCTATAGTGTGTCCTCAGCGTCAGAAGAGTCGACGCCGAGCCGCACTGACGACGGTGAAGCTAGCGCGGACGCCCTGTCGGACTTTGAACCCATTTTATTCCGTGGGCCATGGATTCGATGCGCGAGACAGGGACGGACCTGCGATCCAGCCGACACTATCGGGGTCAGGTTCATGACGGTGCCATCAAGCCGCCATCAAATAACAGGCCAACAAAGAAAAGAGCCGCTAAGTAAGGCTTTTCATGGGATGACCGGGAATCGAACCCTCACTTCGGGGTCCTGGCTAGTCCCGTCGCCAAGAAAACTGCGCCCTAAGGTGCCCAGACGCTGCGGCTCGCTCCCACCAGTCCGCCGCACTCCGCCAATTTGGGCGTCGATTCCGCCCCAACGCAAGGCGATATCCAAGGCGAAACTGTGCGTCGACATCGCCTTGGTTTGCTCTGTGTCTCAGAACCGCCGTCGTTTCCATGTCTAGTGCGGTACTTTTTCGACGCCAATCAAGTTGCCCTCGTGGTCAACATCAACGACGGTCATCTGCGGTCCGCCGCCTTCCAACTCAAAAGAACCGCCGTACCCAATCGCGGCGTAGTCCACAAAACTGAACGTCGAACATCCAGCTTCACCGCACGCACACTTCTTATGCACCGTAGCTGCTTCTAACTGCGCTAACATGCGAATGAGTTCCGCACGCTCTTCATCATCGGTTCCAGGCAGCGCAATTGATTTCTCAATCGCACTCCGAAAGTAAATATAGTCTTTTGGGTAACGCTCACGGAACAGCAACTCACCCTCGCTCCCTCGTCGAAGCTCGTTCATGTCGGCTGAAACGCCGCAGCAGCTTCTCGAAGGTAATCCAAGATTGCGCACTGGGCGTGCGTCAGGTGTCTCCCCCAATGCGAAAAGTATCCGAACCTCCATTCCCAAATGGCATCATCAACTCGCCCATGATTCATCTCAGCTAGCCCCTTTTTCAAGTCCAGATATATGTCAGCGAGGTCATCAGCTAACCATCCGGTTACGGGTGCGACGTCCGGTCCATCAGTCAAGGTGTCGAAAACAATCTGGTAATGCTGCACCGGCAACACCGAAAGCTTTTCCGTGAGCGACTTCCATCTTTCTTGATGCGCTGTGCGGCCCTTAAGCAGTTCGGTTGCCTCATTGGCTTCTTCTGTAACATCATCATCGTCGTCATCAGCGTCTTCGTCGCAAGCAGGCAGCCGTATAAGAGCCGCTTGCAGTTCCACTAACAGCAGATGAAGATTGGTCAAATCTGCACCGGAACTCTTGCAATCGTCAATCCACTTGGTGAACGCTTCGCATACCTCAACAAAGTGCGTAAGCGCGACGGCGTCATTAGTCATTGAGCTGCACGTTTGCCTCGGGGGCTATAGGTTGCCAGAATGGCCTTCAATGCAGCAATAGGCGCAATCAGATACGATTGGTCGATTTCGCTTTGAAAGCGGTGCTGTTCGTTGATGTGGTCAGGTGTTATCTCGACAACCATCTCTATTCTGCCCGCCTTTAGAGCCTTGACCATGACTATAAATCCCGGCTCCGTACTCGCAAAAGTGGCCTCCCCAGAAAGCTTTGCATATACCGCTTCGAGTTCCGGCAAGAAGTTCGAAAGGTCGTGCGACAGCATAAAAGTTCCCCCAACGCGTACCGCGCTTCCAGTCGACTGGTGTAACGCCGTCACTTTAAGCCAATTTGCATCCCAATAGTTGGCAGATAGGTCGCGCTCCCACCCGTGAATCCAGAGAGAAAACCCTCCCAATCTGAAGTCAGGCACGTCGTCGGTACTTCCTAACATCGCTGACCATTCATAGCATTGCCCAAGCTGTGTCTTTCCCCACTACGGTCCTCCGAAATCTCCGGCCGACTGTGCGAACAAGCGTGTTCGAGAAACGCATTCCGGCCGCCATGCGAGCTGAATTGCGAAATCACCTTCCGCCGGTTGGGAAGGTGCGTCCCCATTCGGATCGTTGATGGAGGCGACTTGCTGGCCCGCCAACCGCCGCGCTTCGTTCTCACTGGCATCAGAACTTTGCCTGGGGATTCCGCCTTGACTTATCGTCGGCTCGCCTCGAAAAAATTGTGGCCAATCGTTTTGAGAACGTCGTCAACGCGATTGCTAAAGACGAAGAGGAGCGTACGGAATTCGAGAGCATGCTCCTAAACTGCATTCACTGGATAGCGGACGCTGAGCATCAAGAGCGACTTGAGAATCGAATTACAAGCTACGTTACCACGATGGAACTATTCTTCAGCGCAGAGAAATGCTCAAATCACACGAGACCTAAGCGAGAGTGTGGCTTATCTGCTCGGAAGTGATCTAGATACGCGCAAACAAATGAAGAGGCTCGTAAGTCGGCTCTATGGCGCCCGCAGCAAAGTATCACATCAAGGACAACGGGCGGCTTTAGCGTCGGATGTCCTTGAACTCAAGCAAATAGCCATTCAC
>JBHEMH010000022.1:0-36453 GCA_046262675.1 Vulcanimicrobiaceae bacterium | reverse complement strand
TGCCCATGCGGCGTACTTGCCGCTGCATGTTCTCAATGTTCGAGAACGTCCACGGCGCGGGCGCGACTCCGCGCTGGATCGCCGCGTTTTCAGCCGGCAGGCCGAACGCATCCCAACCCATCGGATGCAAAACGTTATGGCCGAGCATGCGCATCATGCGCGCTACTGCATCGCCGAGCGTGTAATTTTTTGCGTGGCCGACATGCAAATCGCCCGAAGGGTACGGCAGCATCTCAAGCACGTAGTATTTCGGCCGCGAATCGTCCTCACGGGCGGCATAAATGCCCTCACGCTCCCAACGGTCTTGCCATTTGCGCTCCGTGGTGCGGAAATCGTAACTTGCTTGCTGTGTCGTAGCGGGGTCGGCCATAAGTTGAATCAACATCGGGAAGTCGGGTTAACTTCCCTCTTTCGCGCGTGGCGTCTAGAAGTGAAAAACTGGCATGCCCAACGCACGATACCTGTTGATGGGGTTGCTCGCCACTGCGGCTGGGGCGGCCGTGTTGCGCGGCCCGGCTCCCAAGGCCGTGGTGACGGTGCAGACGAGCGCGCCGCAGACCTCACGCAAAAAACCGAGTGTGAAACCAAAAAACATCCTCGTTTTTGTGGCCGGGGCGGTCAATAAACCGGGACTGTACACCTTGGCGGAGGGTACGCGCGCCTTTGAGGCTGTTGCAAAAGCGGGCGGCCTGCGTGCCGATGCGGATCCCGCGGGGGTCGACTTGGCCGCGCCGCTCTCGGACGGCGAGGAAATTGCTGCGCCTCTCCTCGGCACGCGCCGCAACGCCGCGCACGGAATTCGAAACGCACCGCATAGGGCGAAGTCGCGCAAGAAAAAAACTTCGATCGCGACCGTTGAAGCAATCGATTTGAATGCTGCGGATGCATCCGCACTTGCGCAGCTTCCGGGAATTGGAGAGGAGCTAGCGCGACGCGTCGTTGCATTCCGGCAAGCGAATGGCGATTTCATGTCGTTGGATGAATTGGCCGACGTCGCCGGCATGTCGCAAAGCCGCATCGACGGAGTAACCCCGTATCTGTTCGTAAACCACTAATGAGCGGAGGGCCCGCGGCTAGTCACGCGAATCCCGCGTACACGATGCAGATGGCCCCTACCGAGTGGCGTTCGACACTGCCGTCTCTTATAAGAGGCGGGTTGGCGGAATTTCGCGCCGAGGCGCTCGTTGAGCGTGTGAAAGGAAGCTGGACTCCAAGCTCCAGCACGGCCGTTCTCGAGCGCGTTGAGAATCTCGCGTGCGCCATTCGCGACCTGGGTATCAACCCCGGCGATCGAATTGCGCTGATTTCTCCAAACCGCGTTGATTGGATCGTCTCGGACTTTGGGATATTGATGGCCGGATGCGTCGTGGTGCCGATTTTTCCGACGCAAGCGCTCGACCAAGTCCACTTCATCTTAGAGAATTCCGAAGCCAAAGCGATCTTCATCGACTCGCATGCCGCTGCAGAACGCCTGCAGACGATCCCGGATTTGCCGCCGATATATATTTTCGATGACGCAGGCGATCGTTCGTTGCGCGCACTCGAAGAACGTGGAGCGGCGGTAAGAGCTGCACGTCCGCAGCTACCGGGCGCTTATGAAGAGAAGATCGATCCTGACGATCTCGCGATTCTGATCTATACTTCCGGAACGACGGGCACACCGAAAGGCGTGATGCTCACGCATCACAACTTGTCCTTTACCGTCGGTTCATCGTTTCATTACGGCTTCGGGGTTGTGGGCCGTGGCGATCCGGTGCTCTCCGTTCTACCCTTCTCGCACATCTACGAGCACATGATTATCTACGGATACATCAAGATGAGCGTGAAGTACTCTATCTGCCACTCGCCGGATGAACTGCTTGCCGATCTGCGCGACGTACGGCCCGTCGCGATGACTTGCGTCCCGAGGATTTTTGAGCGAATGATCGCGGGCATCACCGGCCGTGCGATGGCGCAGGGCGGCGCGAAGGCAAAACTGGTGCCGTGGGCGCTGCAAGTGGGTCGAGAATACAAGCGGGCCAAGACCCTTGGCAAACGCCTCTCGCCTGCAGTCGCGCTTGCATATCCGGTCGCGCACGCGCTCGTTCTCAAGAAGTTCCGTCCAATCATGGGCTTGGATCGCGCAAAAATTCTGGTAAGCGGAAGCGCACCGCTGCACTTCGATACCGCGATGACGTTCCTCGCGATGGATATCATTATCATTGAGGGCTACGGTCCCACGGAATGTTCTCCGACGATCACGGTCAACAGATTGGCTGACAACAGATTTGGGACGGTCGGCCGCGCCATCCCGGGAGTGCAGATCAAACTCGCCCAAGACGGCGAGATTTTGGCGAAAGGCCCGAACGTAATGCGTGGCTACTATAAGGATCAAACGGCGACGGATGAAGTGCTTGCGGATGGTTGGTACCACACCGGGGACGTCGGAACGATCGATGAAAACGGCTATCTGCGTATCACGGACCGCAAGAAAGAACTCTTCAAAACCTCCGGTGGAAAATTTCTCGCTCCCTCGCGCGTTGAGAGCGCAATCAAACGATCGATCTACGTTAGCCAAGTCATGCTCGTTGGAGAGTCGCGTCCCCACCCCGCTGCGCTGGTTTCTCCCAACTGGGATCTCGTGCGTCAAGAACTCTCGCTCGACGCGGCAACATCGATCCAAGAGCTGGCCAAGCGCCCGGAGGTCCTTGAGTTCATTACCGCAGAGATTCGGGAGAAAACGGCGGACTTGGCCTCGTTCGAGCAAGTCCGCCGAATTGTTGTCTTATCGCGCGAGCTCAGCGTCGAGAACGGCGAACTCTCGCCCACTCTTAAGATCAAGCGGCGCGTTGTCGAGCAGCACTTTGCAGCCGAGATCGAGCGCGCTTACGCGGCCGATCTTCATTAGAGGGTTGTAAGCCTTTGGTTAGGCGCCTTGACGGCACTACCGGGGATGGTTAGCATTATTAAAAATAATAGAACCGAGCTCGAGGTTACCCATGCCCGCCGCCGGACACCGCGTTGACGAAGTTCTCAAAGGTCCGATCAAGAGCAAGACGCTTTTTCCGGTCTTGCTTTTGCATATGGTTAAGACGCAGCCGGATCACGGATATGGCCTCATGCAGCGCATCGATGCGCTCTGCGGGGGCCTTGTTGCCGTGAATACCAATAAAATCTATCCCTTGCTGCGGCGTCTTGAAGAACGCGGCTTTCTCGAAGCGAGTTGGGATCATCCGACGAAGCGCTCGCGCCGCATCTACCGCATTACGCCGGAAGGGGATGCGCGTCTGGAACGGATCAAGAGCGGCATGCTTCCGTACTTGGAAGCCATCGTTAAAGCGGTTTCCGATTTAAAATACGAACTGTACGGCCTTGCCGTTTCTTGACCTCGTTCACGTGCGCGAACGCCGGTGCGCACAATGTCATCAGGTCTTCGCGCAAGCCGGCTCGCGATCGTTCATTGTCGATGCAAACGGCTTGCCCGTCGATTTCGATCCGGAAAAGCCGCCCGAGCAACTACGCGTCGAGCTAACGTGTTCGGCCGGTCACGTTACTATGCTTAGCGTGCCGGAAGACGTGAGCGCCGAGGCCACGATGATGACGCCCGACGACGCGCCGATTGCCGTCGATGCCCTTCTTCTTATTTGAAGGTCTTTCGTAGCGCGTTCCACTTTGTCATCGCAGCAGTGAGCATCGAGCGGTACACCGAGTATGCCTTGTGCATGTCGGGTGTCGGGGCGCCGTCCACGCCCTCGATTTCTCCGCTCAGCGCATCGAGTGCCGTTATGACAAAGTGCAACTTCCCGACGTCTGATTCGTTGGCAGTAAAGTCGCCACGAACTTCTACCGCGGGACCACCGGCAATTGCGTCGATTTGCTTTGCCATTGCCGGATGCGATTTGCGCAGCGCAACGGCGGCGTCGTAGCCGGCCGCGGCGGTTTGCCGTAACTCCGCAACTTGGCTCGCAAGTTCAAACTGCGCGAGCAAATCACGGTGGCTTGCGCGCATGCGCGGATCTTTTTTAACCGTCAGCGTCTGCATGAGCGTTTTTCCGCTCGCGGTGAGTACGACTTTGTATCTTCCAGGTGGTGCAAGCGGTCCCGAGCCGCTGCCGTCCTTTCCGCCATAATGAAAGTCCCACAGAAAACGGTGCATGCCGGGAGCAGCCGAAAGTGGCGGGGGCGTGCCGAGCCACGCGGGCGCGATGTCGATCGATTTTGGATCGATAACTTTCTGCTTATCCGTGCTCGCGTACCGCCGCACTTGGTGGACCCCTCCATCGTAAATAACGAGAGTGACGGGGCTCGTTTGCGGGTCTCGCAGGTAGTAATCCAACATCGCGCCGACAGGTGGGTTTTCACCCTGAGCGGTTTCGAGGGGCAGTGGCGTGCCTTGATCGTTTCCACCTTGCACGCGAATCGCCGGTGCAGGTGCGTAAAGATGCACCGCGCCGATGTCATGCGCTGCGAGGTCGCGTAGCGGCGCAACGTTGTCCAAAACCCAGAACGACCGGCCGTGCGTTGCGATCACCAGGTCGTCCTTACGAGCCGAGATATCGCGAACGGATGCATCCGGTAAATTCAAGCGCAGCCGTTGCCAATGAGCGCCATCGTTAAATGAAACGTAGACGCCGTGTTCCGTGCCCGCGTACAACAAGCCGGGTTGCAATGGGTCCTCACGAACGACGTGCACGAAACTGCCCGCGGGGATACCTGCGACACTATTCTGCCACGAGCGGCCACCGTCGCGCGTGCGGTAAATGTAGGGCGTGTCGTCATCTAGGCGGTTACGAATGACAGCCGCGTAGGCCGTTTTTGCAGAAAAGTGTGAGGCTTCGATCAGGCTGACCTTACTCCACGGCGAGAGCGCGGGCGGCGTGACGTTGGTCCAGTGCACGCCTTCATCGCGTGTGACTTGAACGTACCCGTCGTCGGTGCCCGCCCAAATCAAGCCGCCGCTCAGCGGGGAGGGTGCGAGCGTATAAATGACGCCCGGCCGGCTGCCTAAACTATTATCCTTAGCCGTGGCGGGATCGAGATTTGCGGGAATCCCCGGATTTTTGCGCGTGAGATCCGGGCTGATAATGCTCCAACTCTTGCCGCGGTCCGCGCTGCGGAATACTACTTGCGAGCCGTAATACAAAGCGCGAGTGCGAGGTGAGAAAACAAGAGGAAGCGTCCAGGTATGGCGGTACACGCCGGGATGTGCGAGCTCGGGAGAAATATCGCGGTCTTGCCCGGTGAGCTGGTCGAACTGATCGACGGTCGTTCCAAAAAGCGTGCGCGGATTTTGCGGATCCGGCGCAATGTAGCCGCTTTCTCCCCCCGCTGCGATTGGCCGCCAATCGCGCGTCCAAATGCCGCGATAACTTGTGCGGCTCGGTGTTCCGATTGCGCCGCTATCCTGCTGCGCGCCGTAAATCCAGTACGGAAATTGATTGTCGGTGACGACATGGTAAAACTCTGCCGTCGGCTGGTTATACCACGAGCTCCACGTTTGCGCGCCGTCGTTGGAAATGACAACCCCTTGATCGCTCGCCAGAATCATGCGCGAAGAATCGGTGGGATCGATCCATAGGCCTTGATAATCGTCGCCGCCGGGGGCGCCTTTGATTGCGGTAAAATCTGTCCCGCCATTGGTTGACCGGTAGAAGGCTGTATTTGAAACGTAGACCGTATCCGCGTTTTTTGGATCGACGGTAGCCTTCTCAAAATACCACCCGCGTCCCCAAATGCGATCGTCGGCGTCTTGGAGTTTCCAGGTTGCGCCCCCGTCATCGGAACGGTACAGCCCGCCTTTATCCGCATCCACGATTCCGTAGACTCGTTGCGGATTACTGTGGGCAATCGCTATGCCGATATGTCCGAGATTCGTGACCGGCAAGCCGCTCGTGAGCTGATGCCAGTTCGCACCACCGTCCGTGGATTTATAAAGCCCGCTGCCCGGGCCGTTGGAGGGCGGATACACGCTCCAGGGCGGGCGCCGCGTTTGCCACAGGCTTGCGTAGAGAATGTCGTGGTTAGAAGGATCCATCGCGAGATCGATCGCGCCCGTGTCGGCGTTTTTGTAAAGCACTTTGTTCCACGTTGCGCCACCGTCGTCTGAGCGGTACACGCCCCGTTCCGTGTTTGCGGCGTACGCATGACCGAGAGCGGCAACAAAAACGCGATTCGGATTCTGCGGATCGACAACGATCTTTCCGATTTGGCGCGTATCGGCAAGGCCGAGAAATTTCCAGGATGCGCCCGCGTCCGTCGATTTGTAGAGCCCGTTGCCGTGGATGATATCGTCGCGCATGTCGGCTTCGCCGGAACCGACATAGATCGTACTCGGATCCGAGGGCGCAACCGCAATCGCTCCGATCGATGCCACCGGCTGGCCGTCGAAGATGGGTTTCCAAACGCGGCCCGCATCAGTGGTTTTCCAGACGCCGCCCCCGACGGAACCAAAATAGAATGTCGCCGGATCGCCCGCAACGCCAGTTGCGGTGATCGCACGGCCTCCGCGGAATGGGCCGACCAGACGCCAGTGCATGCCAGCGTACTCCTCGGGCGTGACGGTTTGACCGGTCGCCGCGGCGATCGGCGCCCCCAGCGTGGCGGCAAAAATAATACTAAAAAGACCGGCAACAAAGCGCTTCATACGTGCCCGTTCGCTTTATTTCGTGTGCTATCTTTGCTCTATGGCAAAAGAACATCAGTACTCCACCACCCTGCGGTGGAGCGGCAATCGCGGCGAGGGGACCAAGGACTACCGCAGCTACGATCGCGCGCACGAAATCAGCGCGCCGGGAAAACCGACAATTCTTGGTTCTTCAGATCCGGGTTTTCGCGGCGATGCATCCCGATGGAATCCCGAACAACTCTTGGTCGCCTCGCTTTCAGCGTGTCACAAGCTGTGGTATTTGCATCTGTGCTCTACGAACGGGATCCTCGTGCAGAACTACACCGATGAAGCTGTAGGGACGATGAACGAAAATAAAGATGGCAGCGGCGAATTCACACGCCTTGTTTTGCATCCGGTCGTTGAAGTTTCGCCCGAGAGCGATCGCGCGCTTGCGCAGGCGCTACATCACAAAGCGCACGACATGTGTTTCATCGCGCGCTCCGTGAACTTTCCCGTCGAATGTCTAGCGACTATTCGTTGAGCTACCAACCGCCGCCGGAATCGCCACCGCCGCCACCGCCACCGAAGTCGCCGCCGCCGCCGTCGAAACCGCCGCCGCTCCAGTCGCCGCCTCCGCCGCCACCACCGGCGTCTGCTTGACCCGCATCTGAAGACCAACCGCCGCCGTCGCTTGGGGCGTTTCCGCCACTCCAGCTGCCGCCTTGATCGTTGCTGCCGCCACCGAGGCTGCCGCCGCCGCCGCCTCGGAACAATTCGTTGCCGAGAAACGCGCCGCCCAGACCGCCGAGCAATCCGCTAAAGAAACTGCCGCCGCCGCCCATCCCGCCATATCCCGGACCGTAGCCTTGCGCTCCATAGCCGGGTGCACCGGGTGCAACTGGCGGTCCGCTCGATCCAACCGGCGGACGCGGTGCTGCCATGGCACGCAGAATCGAACGAAGCACTAAGAATGCCACAACCAAAAGTACGATGAGCCAGAACATGCTTAAATGAAAACCTCCGGTAGCCGGAACGCTTGAATACGAGCTATTTTGCCGCTGCTGCACGGGAGCGGGCGCGCCGTTAGCACCGCCCAGAGAATTCATGTGCGAACGGTAAATGCCGAGGATGGAATCGACCGCCGAAGTGACCCCGGCATCGAAGTCGCCGTTTTTAAATTGTGCTCCCATTGCACTGTACATTGGGGCGAATATCGATGGGCTAAACCAGCCCGCGCGCGTACCGGCCGCATCGGGCACGATGAAATCTTTGCGGTCGTCCTTGGCGATGAAAATAAGGACGCCGTTGACGCCGAGGTCGGAAAACGTTTTTGCGGCCGCATCGCGTATCGGCGTTCCACTCGTGGTCGAAACCGTTTGCACCACGATTTCTTTGCCCGTTTGCGCATTGAAGTTTGCGACCTGCGTGTTAATGCTCGAAATCGTATCCGGGCTGAGCATTGCAGCCCCGTCGATGACGTAGCTGGAGCGCGCTGCCCAGGCAGGCGTGGCGGCCAGGGCGGTCATGAGGGCAAGCGCGCCTAAGGCGCCAAAAGGTTTCATTTTGAAAGACTCCTCTCGCCCGGTACTACCGTGGCGCGGGCTACAAGTTTCTTACCCGAAAACGCTTACTGTTTGATGAACGCGATTGCGACGCCGACGATGCTGAAAACGAAGAGCAGCAAAAAGACCCAGACGCCCGCTTTGATGAGGGACTGGCGGCGCGTGCGTTTGGCCCGAGACTGAACCCGTGGACTCATGAAGATTGCGCCTTGCGCTCGTCTGCGCCGGCCCACAGCCGCTCGAGATTGTAGAACTCTCGTTGTTCGGGCGTAAACACATGCACGATTACGCTTCCAGCATCCAAGAGGATCCAGTTCCCGTCGTTGTACCCTTCCGTGCGCGCAATGTGATGGCCGCTTGCTCTGGCGGCTACGCTGATTGCATCGGCAATCGAACGTGTTTGAATTTTTGAGCGGCCGGTCACGATTGCAAACGTATCGGCAATAATCGTCTTGCCTTCCAGATCGATGACGCGAAAATCTTCGCCTTTTTTATCGAGCGCGGCTTCGCGCACGACATCAATTAACTCCGAGATGGGAATGTCTCTCCTAAATCGACCTGCAGGCCGAACATGCTAGCCGCTTCTAAGGTTTGCGGCGCCGGCTCCAGACCTTTTTCCCAAAGGAAGCCAAACGAAGACTTTATCGTTTGCGCCATGGCCAACTCCAAATTTTCAAAGGCCAGAGCCGCCAGCCGCGGCCGGTCGGCAAATGCCCGGCCGGGCTCCAGACTATCGGCCAGATACAGGATGCAATCCAGGGGGGACATCTCGGCAGCCCCGAGCGTGTGCTTGGAAATTGCGGAGAGTACCGCCGAATCGCTTATTCCAAATTGTTCCCGCGCAAGGTGCGCGGAGAGCGGTGCATGCAGAACAATCGGATTGGACTCGGCATAGGCATCGATTGACAAACCGCAGCTTTGAGATTCTTCGAGCAGCCGATGTGACGAATAGAGCCGCGCAAGATCGTGCAGCATTCCGGCCAGCCTCGCGTTGAACGTTGACTCTCCGTACGCGAAAGCGAGGCGTTCGGCAAAGCGTGCCACGCGAACCGAGTGTGCGTACCGGTGATCCTGCGCGATGTGCTCGCGAACGCGGTTTGCGAGCTGGGTGAAATCTATTCGTGCGGCCGTAATGTGCGAAATGTTTCTTTGTGAAAAAAGACCGACGGCACAGGCACACCATCGAGAGTTGCCGGTTTGAACGTGTCCATTTTTGCTCCGGTGATCGCAGCGCGATCGAGATCAAAATCGCCGGAGCTCACAAACATCGTCGCGTTGGAGACGGCGCCGTTTTTGTCGACGGACATCCGGATGAACGCATCGCCTTCCTTCTTGGTCGCCGGATAGTCGGCGGCACCTTGGTGAATGATCGCGGGTGCGGTAAAGTGCGGCATCTTGGGCGAGATGCCCGCGGGCAAAAGGCCGTCGCGCACCAGATAGGGTCGTTCGCCGTAAAACCCTTCACGCAAGGTCTGTGCCGGATCATCAAAGAGCAAAATCGCTTCGGTCACGGGCGTTATGTTGTACGCTTGGACAGCGGCCTTTGCGCCGGTGTCCGGGAACGTTGCCGTCGCACCGAAATCGGTCATCGCTTTGAGGTGCCCCTGCGCTTCGGGCAGCGTCATTACGCCGAAGTTCAACAACAGTGGGGGCGTCGTTGCCAGCGGAAAACTCACTTGCTTTTTTGGCGAGGGCAACACGTCGAAAAGGTGCACGATGCCGTTATCGTCAGTTGTCACGCGCACTTTATCGCCGCCGGAATCCCACGTCCAAACGTGTCCGACATCGGTGGTTACGACAGCGGGCGCGCCGTGGGCTTTGATGAGCGCGGTAACGGATTGCCCAAGCGCGAGATCGGAAAACCCGAACGGTTGGACCGGCGTCGCCGCGATCGAAAGAGAAACAAACGACGCAATGCCGAGGAAAACGGGGCCAAAAGCGCCGGTCATAGCTGAATTGTTTTGCGGAGTGCGCGCAAGCGGTTCAAGTACAGTGGTCCTTTCAGGTTGCCCGCCCACATCACGAGGGCGTTTTCATTGTTATCACTGTAGTACCCCCGCCGCGTTGAGACGACGGTAAAACCGTATTTTCGATACAAGCTTTGCGCCGCAACATTGCTTTCGCGCACTTCAAGCGTGATCCAAGACGCCCCACGGTCGATGGTCTGATCGAGCAAATGCAAGAGCATGATCTCACCGTATTTTTTCCCACGAAGATCGGGATGAACCGCGATGGTCGTGATGTGGGAATCCTCAAGGATCACCCAGATACCGCCATACGCAACGACGCGGTTTCCTACTCGTCCAACGAAATAGTGGGCAAGTTTGTTTTCGTGAATCTCATTGTGAAACGCGTTTTGCGGCCACGTGCTGGGAAACGAAAGCGTCTCAATGCGCACGACCTCGGTAAGGTGCGAGTCGTTCATCCCCTCGATAATCATCGGGTCCGGCCGTCCAGCGGTGCGCGGATCCAGGTCAAGCTTCATCGCGTACCGGGAATCTTTGCGGGCGCCGCCTCGCCATAGTCTGCGCGAATCGCGTGCGGACTCGGCGCAGGTTCGGCCCCCGCGCCGATCAGCGCGACGGCCACTGCGGGTGGTTGTACAATCTCCAGAGTTCGCACAGGTATTCCGCGTTCGCCAAGTCCGCAGAGAACGTCCTCCGGGGCACCGGCAACCCGCAGCTCGTGGGTTCCCCAGGCGGCGGCGGTGCGGTCGCAGATCTCTTGAGTCGAACCTGAAAAACGCTCGAGCCGGCCGTCCACGCGCAGACGCACGGACGCGGTACCGGCCTTTGCGCTGATAACGGCAAGGTCGGGCAGGGGACCAATTCCGTGCTCGAGCGCATCGAAGCTCCCGACCCCGACCAGGGGCCGCTCCCACCCGAGCGCCAGGGCTTTCGCGTAGCTGATGGCAATCCGCAGGCCGGTGAATGCGCCGGGCCCGAGCGAGACTGCTAGGCGGTCGACCGCCGCCGGCGTCACGCCGGCCTCCGCCATGGCTTGCACGACCAGCCCGAGGCCGCGCTCGAGTGCTACATTGCCCTCGACGCGGAGGTGGGCGAGGATGCCCGCCGGTCCGGTAACGGCGGCACTAAATCCGCCAAAAGCGCCATCGAGTGCGACAACCTTCACGCCGGCATTTCCAGATGCATGTCGCGCGGCTCGTCGCCTGACCCCGCAAGCGTGATCACGTACCGGCGCGGCGGCAAGAGTTCGGGCGCATGCTCCCACCATTCGACGAGCGCAATCGAAGCGCCGCCGAAGGCCTCTTCCAATCCAAGCTCGCGAATTTCCGCCGGATCGTCGATCCGGTAGAGGTCGAGGTGGTCGATCGGGGGCTCCGCTTCGTAACGCTGCCAGAACGTGAACGTCGGGCTCGTTGTCGGGTCCGACCCAAGCCGCGCTTGCACGACCGCGCGGACAAAAGTGGTTTTCCCGGAGCCGAGCTCACCGGAGAGTCCGACCACGTCGCCGGCCCGCAGCGAACTGCCAAATTCGGCAGCAAAAGCGGTCAACTCGCCTTCAGTCTTAAATGTCCGTTTCATGAGTTTGGCGAATAATCGCTCCTGTAGAATGTTGCGTTTTATCGAACGTGTCAGCACTGCTTTGTTCTCAAACAGAGGTGCAAGGTCCTGACCGAGGACGATCGCCTGGCCCAGGCGCAGGCTCATATCGATGCAATCAAAGCCAAGGCTCAAAACGATCTCGCTGCCTTGCGCGATGCCGCTGCGTCGGCCAAGGAGCGCGTGGAAAACGGAGTTTCAGACCTGCGATCGCAGTTCGATCCGGCGCAGCCCGAAGATTCGGCAGAAATGCCGGCGGCCTTCGAAGCCGACAACGCACCGACGATGACAGTCGACTTGCCCGAGGATATGTCGTTTAGCGACTTCGATCCGGGCGAACCGAATACGCCCGAAAATTCCGGGCCGGCCGTGCGTTTCGATCCGGAAGTTGATTCGTCCGTCGACGACGACGGCATCCCAATCTGGGAGGATCCGGCATGATTGTGCGGCCCTCGGGGAATCGAAAAATTTAGACAATCGTGAGCCGCACGAAGTTCTGGGGCCCCGTCGCTTGCGATGGGGGCACGGAGCTAGGCGGAGTGCCTTTAAACTGGAGTAGACTATTAACAACGATATCATTTCCCATATTAACGTCGAAGATGAGATGCGCGAATCGTATCTCAGCTATGCGATGTCCGTTATTGCCTCGCGCGCGTTACCCGATGTGCGCGACGGTCTCAAACCCGTGCAGCGCCGCATTTTGTATGCAATGCGCGAGATGGGTATGGACCCGAGCAAACAGCATCGCAAGTGCGCCGGTGTCGTCGGCGACGTGCTCAAATCGTACCATCCGCACGGCGATTCATCCGTGTACGATGCGCTCGTTCGCATGGCGCAAGAATTCACGCTGCGGTATCCCCTTATCGACGGACACGGAAATTTCGGCTCGATCGACGGCGATCCGCCCGCCGCGTACCGGTATACGGAAGCCCGTCTCGCGCGGCCCGCGCTTGAGACGCTCTCCGATATTGATAAGGAAACCGTTCCGTTTATTCCAAACTTCGATAATCAAGGAACGGAGCCGAGCGTGCTGCCCGGCAAATTGCCGCAGTTGCTCATTAATGGTTCCAGCGGTATTGCCGTCGGCATGGCGACAAATATTCCGCCGCATAATTTAACGGAAATCACGAGCGCCATCGCTGCGATGATCGACGATCCGAATATCGACGACGATGCACTGTGCGATATCGTCAAAGGCCCGGACTTTCCGACTGCCGGCCAAATCTTGGGACAAGAAGCAATCCGGCAAGCGTACAAGACCGGACGCGGTTCGGTCATCATGCGGGGCCGTGCCGAGATTATTGAAGACAAAGGCAAATTTAAGATCGTCATAACGGAAGTTCCATTCCAGACGACCAAGTCGCGAATCGTTGAAGCCATTGCCGAAGCGCACGCGGAAAAACGCATTGCCGGCATCGTGCGTTTGGATGATGAATCCAACCGCAAAGGCATGCGCGTTGTGGTTGAACTAAACCGCGCAGCAACTCCCAACGTTGTGCTCAATCTTCTTTACAAGCATACACCGTTGCAGTCAAGTTTCGGCTTCAACATGCTGGCACTCGTTCCGGTCGGCGAAGAACGCAAGATCGAAGGCACCTCTCAAAACTTGCCGATGGCGCTCGAGCCGCAAGTGCTTTCTCTCAAAGGCTTGCTCGAGTATCATATCGCGCACCGCAAAGATGTCATCACCAAGCGCACCCGCTACGATCTGCGTAAAGCCGAAGAGCGCGCGCATCTCCTCGAGGGCTATCGCATCGCCCTCGATCACATCGACGAGGTTATCAAGCTCATTCGCGCGAGCCAAACGGTCGATGAAGCGCGTGCGGGCCTCATGGAGCGCTTCAAGCTCTCCGAGATTCAAGCCAACGCCATTGTCGATATGCGCCTTCGTACGCTTACCGGTTTAGAACGCGGCAAAATCGAAGCCGAGTACACCGAACTGCTCAAGACCATTGCGGAGCTGCAAGACATTCTTGCGAGCCCGCGCCGCATTGCGCAGATCGTAAAAGCCGAAGCCCTGGATCTGCAAAAGCGTTTTGGCGACGAACGCCGTACGGAAATTCTTCCCGCCGAGGACGAGTTCTCGATGGAAGAGCTCATTCCGGATACGGACGTGGTCGTCACCTACACCGTCGGCGGCTACATCAAGCGCGTTGGAATCGATACGTTCCGGCAGCAAAACCGCGGCGGCCGCGGTGTCGTCGGCATCGCTAACCTCAAGCGCGAAGATGTTGTGCGCAACTTCTTCATGGCGACCACGCACCAACACGTGTTGTTCTTTACGAATAAGGGACGGGCGTATCGCCTGCGCGGATACGAGATTCCGGATACCTCGCGTCAAGCACGAGGAACCGCGCTCGTTAACCTGCTCACGCTGCCACCGGGCGAAGTCGTCACGGCCGTTTTGCCGGTCCGCAATTTCGAAGGCGACCGGTATATGGTGATGGTGACCGTGCGCGGCGTCATCAAGAAAACCAAGCTCGAAGAGTTCGCCAACGTGCGCCGCAACGGCCTCAACGCGATCAATCTCGATGAGAGCGATGAGCTCTTGGCAGTCGATCTCTCCGATGGTTCGCGCGACATCATTCTCGCGAGCAAGCTCGGCATGGCCGTGCATTTCAACGAGAAAGACGTGCGGCCGATGGGACGCAACGCGCGCGGCGTGCGTGCCATGACGCTCGATAAGGGCGATGAAATCGTTGCGATGGACGTCTTAGAAGAGGGCCGCAAAGAAGTGCTGATCGTTACGTCGCAAGCGTTCGGAAAACGCACGCCGATCGAAGACTACCGTCACACCTCGCGCGGCGGCAAGGGCGTTAAGGCGTTCGCGCGCGAGAAAGAAATCGGCACGGTCGTCGATCAAATTCTCGTCGCCCCCGACGACCATATCTTAATGATCACCTCGGCCAACCAAGTCATCCGCCTGCGTGTCGCGGACATCCGCAAGGCCGGCCGCTCCACAAAGGGCGTTCGCCTGCAGCGTCTCCAAGCGGGCGACGAAGTGATCGCCGTCACCAACTTAGGCATCCAGTCGAAGCAAATTAGCGATATCACCGGGGAACCCGAACAAACTGAATTGTAGAACCACGTCGTAATCGTTTGTCCCCGGGCTAATCGGAGGGCAAGCCCTGGGGCGGCGGGCTCTGACGCGGGTTTCGCTTCGAGCTATGCCCAGCACGGCGGTGAAACTTAGGCCGCCCCAGGGGGTGTCGTACTGCATGCAATATGTACATGGCGGCCGTAATCTGGGGGCCCCACCGTCTGCGGTGGGGGGCGCGAAGCCAGGCGGAGCGCCTTTTACACTGAGTTGCGAACATTAGGAGATACAAGAAACAAGATGAGTTCATTAGCCGACGTTACCGAGTCGACGTTTTCCCAAGAAGTGCTGACCAACCCGCAGCCGGTGCTGGTCGATTTTTGGGCACCCTGGTGCGGGCCGTGCAAGATGCTGGGGCCGGTCGTTGAGAAGGTTGCAACCGCTCATTCGGGGCGTGCAAAATTCGTTAAGCTCAACACCGACGAGAATCCGAATCTGGCAGGCAAGTACCAGGTCTCGGGCATTCCGTGCTTGATTCTTTTCAAGGATGGCCAGCCGGTCGACCGCATCGTTGGTTACGTGTCGGATTCAGCCATCAGCTCGATGCTTTCCAAGCATCTCGCCGCTGCCTAAGGTTAGCGGCTCCCTGCACGGCATTCCCGCCGTGCACCGGTTTCTTTCCGAAGTGCGGGTAGCGGTCTACGAACCCCTGATCGGTCGCGAAAACGTAAAGCGCGTCATCGCAAACGTATTGCAAGAGGTACGTGCGAATGGCGCGTCTTCGTTTTCGTTCGAAGAGTTGGTCGAAACGGTGCTGAGGCAACTGCAGAGCCGCGCAACCGAGGGACTGAGCGAGGTCATCAACGGTACCGGCGTTTTGCTGCACACCAATCTCGGTCGCGCCCCGGTTGCCCCGCAAGCATTGCAGGCGGCGCTGCGGCTCGGCTCGGGATATACCAATCTCGAATTTGACATCAGGCAGGGCGAACGCGGATCGCGCTATTCGCGGCTTTCCGACTTGCTGCGCGAAGTGACAGGCGCGCAAGACGGTATTGTCGTCAATAACTGCGCCGCTGCGGTGCTCTTAATGCTCGATACGTTTGCAAAAGGACGCGAGGTCGTGGTTGCGCGAAACGAACTCATCGAGATCGGCGGCGGCTTTCGTTTGCCCGATGTCTTTGCGCGAAGCGGAGCACGCCTCGTTGAAGTCGGCGCGACCAATAAAGTGTACTTGCAAGATTACGAGCGGGCTCTAAGCGCGCAAACGGCGTTGCTTTTCCGGTCGCATCTCTCCAATTACCGGGTCGTCGGTTTTACCAGCACCGTCCCGGGCGCGGAACTGTGCGCGCTCGCAAAGCGCACGGGCATCCCCGTCGTTGAGGATCTTGGAAGTGGCGCGGTGGTCGATTTGAGCGAGTATGGCCTTGCGCGCGAGCGCACCGTGCAAGATGCGCTCGCCGACGGAATGCAACTGGTCGCCTTTTCGGGGGACAAACTTCTTGGTGGGCCGCAGGCCGGCATCATTGTCGGGAGTGCCGCTTTGATTGCGCGTCTGCGGGCCAATCCGCTGATTCGAGCCCTTCGAATAGATAAGATCAGCATCGCGCTGCTGGCTGAGACGCTACGCCTCTATCTTTCCGCCGAGACCGTGCGCCGCATTCCCTTCTATGCGATGCTTGCCGCGACGCAGGCGGAACTGCACGCGCGTGCGGCCCGCTACAAAACGGCAGTACCTTCGCTGAGCATCCTAGAGTGCGAGAGTTTTATCGGCGGTGGGTCGTTGCCGGAGACGGCAATTGCTTCCACCGGCGTTGCAGTGGCCGATAGAAACGGGGCGCTGGCGCAGCGATTGCGCAAGGTCGAACCGCCCATTCTCGGCAGAAACGATGCAGGCCGCCTCGTGCTTGATCTGCGCACGATTCCTGCGCTGCAAGACGATCAGGTTATCTCAGCGCTCCAGTCTGCGATCTAAATGCACATCATCGGAACCGCCGGCCATGTCGATCACGGAAAATCGTCCCTCGTCGCGGCGCTTACCGGCACGAATCCGGATCGCTGGATCGAAGAGCAACTCCGCGGCATGACGCTCGACTTAGGGTTTGCGCATTTACCGCTACCAAATGGCGTCGAGGCCGGGATCGTTGACGTCCCCGGGCACGAACGGTTTTTGCATAACATGCTGGCTGGAGCGGCCGGTATGGAGCTCTTAATGCTGGTCGTTGCGGCAAATGAGGGCGTGATGCCGCAAACGCTCGAGCACCTCGCGATCTTGCGCTACTTAAACGTGCAGCGCAGTCTTCTGGTCATAACAAAAACAGATCTGCTGGATGCGGATGCGTTGCCACGCGTGCAGGCACAAATTACCGCGGACTTGTCCGGAACGCTTGTTGACGGCGTGCCGGTGGTCGCGGTTTCAACCCAAACAGGTGCGGGCCTGGGTGCGTTGCGCGAAACGATAGCGGCGGAACTTGCGAAACTGCCCGAGCGCTCGAAGGATGCTCCCGCCTATCTTCCCATCGACCGGGTCTTTGCGCTCGCGGGGCATGGAACCATCGTAACGGGCACACTCATGCAGGGCAAACTCGCCGTTGGCGATCAGTTGCAAGTCGCACCGCAAGGATTGCAAGCGCGCGTGCGCAGCTTGCATGTTTTTGGAGAGTCGCGACGCCAAGTTTCGGCCGGGTCGCGCGTCGCGATCAATCTGCCCGGAATCGATACCTCGCAACTGCGCCGCGGCGACGTGCTGGCCGACGGGCAATTTGTTGCCGCGCAACAATTTCGAGTGAACTTTGAGCCCTTACCGGAGGCCTTGCCGCTGCTGCGGCGGCGCAATCCGGTTCGCGCGTACATTGGCGCCGCAGAAGTCTTAGGAACGCTTGTCTTCGATGAGGTTCCGCAGCTGGCACAGCCGCGACAAGCAATGCTGCATCTGCGCCGCGGCGTCGCGGTCTATCCCCGCGCGAACTTTGTTCTCCGCCGCATGTCGCCGAAGACGTTGCTGGGTGGCGGCTTCGTGCGTGGAGCGGAGGATTCGCACCCGGCAGTACCGGGTTTGGATCCGCTTGATGAGGCCGTCTTGGCCGTGCTTGCGCAATCGCCCGATGCGGTGCTCACTGCTGCCGAGATTGCATCGCGCGCCAATCTTCGCGAAGACGTGGTGCTGCCGGCGCTTGGACGGCTCGGTGATGAGCAGCGCCTCTTTGCGGTCGCAAAGCCACCGGGCTATATTTCCGGGCACGGGGCGTCGGAGCTTTTCAAGCGTCTCACCACGTTCTTGTATGCACGCCAGAAAACGATGCCGTGGGTGCTCGGGATCACTTCGCTCGCGCTCTCTCGCGAAATAGGAGTTGCGGAGGACGTGCTGGTACGGCTGCTTGCGGCTTTTGCGGACCGGGGCGAGATTGCGGCACGCAGCGGTTACTACGCGACCGTCGACCATACGGCAAAACTCACGGACGAGCAACGGACATTTTTTGAAGACCATCTGCTCGTCGACGCGCAGAACCCCTATTTGCCCGTCTCGCTTGCGGGGCTGGTGGCCTCCGTACGGAGCTCAAAGATCGCCGGTCTCTCGCAAGCCTTCGATACGCTCGTTGCTCGCGGCGCGATTGTGAAGGTCGGGGAGGACGTCTATCGCGGCACGCAGATCGCGGGAATCCATGCCAGGCTCGAAGAGTCTATGCGCAAGAATCCGCAGATAACGATGTCTGGGTTTCGCGACCTCATTGGAACCTCGCGCAAATTCGCAGTCCCGCTGCTCGAGTGGTTCGACGCTCGCGGGGTTACGGTTCGTAGCGGGGACTTTCGCATGCTTCGCACAAAAAGGGCGTGATGTCTACGACCGATCTCTCGCTGCTTCCTAAAGCCGAGTTGCACGTGCATATCGAGGGCACGTTTGAACCCGAGCTGTTGTTCCAATTGGCCAAGCGCAACGGCGTTACGCTTGCATATCCGACCCTCGAAGCGCTGCACGAGGCGTATAGATTCACCGACCTCCAGTCATTTTTGAACGTCTACTACGCCGGTATGAAGGCGCTCGTGACGGAAGCGGATTTTGAAGATCTCATGGTCGCCTATCTGCGCAAAGCGCAAGCGCAGAATGTGCGGCATGCGGAAATTTTCTTCGATCCGCAGGCCCACACGGATCGCGGCATTTCGTTTCAGACCGTCATTGACGGCCTCTGGAAGGGTGCGCAGCGCAGCGAGGAATTCGGAATGAGCGCGAAACTTATCATGTGTTTTCTGCGCGATCTCAGCGCGCAATCAGCGATGGAGACCTTGGAGCTCGCAATTCCGTACCGCAACCGCATTATCGGAGTTGGCCTCGACTCAGCCGAAGTGGGCAATCCGCCTTCAAAGTTTGCGGACGTTTTTGATCGAGCGCGCGCGGAGGGCTTTTTGACCGTCGCGCATGCGGGCGAAGAAGGCCCACCGGCGTATGTTTGGGAGGCACTCGATCTGCTCAAAGTCTCGCGCGTCGATCATGGCGTGCGCAGTATGGAAGATCCCCTTCTCGTCCAGCGGCTCTGCCGTTCGCAAATTCCGCTTACGGTTTGTCCGCTTTCCAATTTGCGCTTGCACGTCGTCGAGTCGCTTGCGGACCATCCGCTCAAAGCGATGCTTCAGGCGGGCCTCCGCGCAACTATTAACTCCGATGATCCTGCCTACTTCGGCGGCTATGTGGGGCAGAATTTTACCCAGGTCTCGGCGGCGCTCTCTTTATCTGCGGATCAAGTGATTACCCTTGCGAAAAATTCGTTTCTCGCCTCCTTTATCGACGACGTCTCCAAAGACCGCTACATTGCGGAAATCGACGCTGTGTGCTCTGCCCATGCTCCCGGCGCGGCTTAGCATCCGCCCTTGACGAAGCTGGGTTATACTTTACGACATGAACGCTGATCGCATGACGGAGCGGGTCGCCGACGCTCTCAATTCGGCATACACCCGAGCCCTTTCCGAGCATAATACGCAGACGACCCCGGAACATCTGGCTGCCGCCGTGCTGGATCAGGACCGTGGCATTGGGCCGGATATCCTCAAGCGCGCCGGTGCCGACCCCAAGGCGTTCGGTAAGAAGATCGACGAAGCGATCGGCCGCCTCCCGCGCTTGACCGGATCGAGTGCGGAGAACGCTCAGGTCCACGTTTCGCAAGACCTCACGCGCCTGCTTGCCCGCGCAGATGAAGAAGCGAAGGGGCTCGGTGACGACTATGTTTCGGTCGAACATCTGCTGCTTGCGATGGCCGATTCATCCGGTGCACTCGGAGGAGTCTTTCGGGAATCAAACCTTACACGCGACAAAATTTTGCAAGCGATGCGCGCCCTGCGCGGCAATCAGCGCGTTACGACTCAGAATCCTGAAGGCACGTACAAATCGCTCGAGCGCTACGGGCGCGATCTGACCTCCGACGCTGAGGCGGGCAAGCTCGATCCGGTTATCGGGCGCGATGAAGAAATTCGCCGGGTCATTCAGGTGCTCTCGCGGCGTACGAAAAATAACCCCGTTCTCATCGGAGATCCCGGTGTCGGTAAGACCGCGATCGTTGAAGGCTTGGCGCAGCGCATCGTACGCGGCGACGTTCCCGAGGGACTCAAGAACAGGCGCGTCGTTTCGCTCGATATGGGTGCGCTGATCGCGGGCGCCAAATACCGCGGCGAATTTGAAGAGCGTCTCAAAGCGGTCCTCAAAGATGTGGCGAGCGCCGAAGGCTCGGTCATTCTCTTTCTGGATGAGTTGCATACGATGGTCGGTGCCGGAAAAACAGAAGGCTCCATGGATGCCGGCAACTTGCTTAAACCCATGCTTGCGCGCGGCGAGCTGCACTTGATCGGTGCAACCACGCTGAACGAATACCGCAAATACATCGAGAAAGATGCGGCTCTGGAGCGGCGCTTTCAGCCGGTTATCGTCGAACAGCCCTCGGTTGAAGATACAATCTCAATTTTGCGTGGGCTCAAACAGAAATACGAAGCGCATCATGGCGTGCGTATTATGGACCTCGCTCTGGTCGCCGCCGCGGTCCTCTCGAACCGCTATATCTCGGATCGTTTCTTGCCGGATAAGGCGATCGACTTAATCGACGAAGCGTCCGCTAAGCTGCGTACGGAGATCGATTCAAGCCCGCAGGAACTCGATGAGGTCTCACGCCGCTTGATGCAGCTCGAAATTGAGCGCGAAGCATTGCGCAAAGAAAACGATTCTGCAAGCAAGCAGCGGTTGGAAAAACTCGAGACGGAGATCGGCGAGCTACGCACGCGCCGCGATGGGTTACAGGACCGTTGGCAATCAGAGAAAAGCGCCGCCGTCACGTTGCGGGAGCTGCGCGAGAAAATCGAACAAGCGAAAACGCAGATCGAGCAGGCAACCCGTCAAGCCGACTATGGCAAAGCCTCCGAGCTGCAGTACGGCACGTTACCGGCGCTGGAAGCACAGCTTGAGGCGCAAGAAAATGCACTGCGATCGCCAAATGGTGCCGGGCGCCTCTCGAAAGAAGAAGTCGACGAGAACGATATCGCCGACGTTATCAGCCGCTGGACAGGAATTCCCGTCTCAAAACTCTTGGAAGGCGAAGTTCAGAAACTGTTGCAGTTGGACCAAGAGCTTCATAAGCGCGTCATCGGACAGGATGAAGCGGTAGATGCGGTCGCGGAAGCGGTTCTACGCACGCGCTCGGGACTCGCAGATCCAAACCGGCCGATCGGCTCATTTATTTTCCTTGGACCGACCGGTGTGGGAAAAACCGAGCTCGCGCGCGCTCTGGCCGAATATCTCTTTGACGATGGCCGCGCGATGATTCGTATTGATATGTCGGAGTACCAGGAGAAACATACCGTTGCGCGCATGCTTGGCGCGCCTCCGGGCTATGTCGGCTACGATGAAGGCGGGCAGTTAACAGAAGCGGTACGGCGCCGTCCGTACAGCGTGGTGCTCTTCGATGAAATCGAGAAGGCGCACCCAGACGTCTTCAATGTCTTTCTGCAGATCCTCGATGAAGGAAGACTTACCGACGGACAAGGCCGCGTGGTCGACTTCAAAAATACCATTGTGATCATGACCTCCAATATCGGCAGCCATCGCATCCTGGATTATCAAGGACAATTTGCAGGTGCGGACTACGCCGTGATGCGCGCGACCGTTCTTGACGAACTCCGGCAGCACTTCCGTCCGGAGTTTCTCAATCGCGTCGATGAAACAATCGTCTTTCATGCGCTCTCGGAAGAGCAGCTCATGCAAATCGTTGAGATTCAATTTGAACGAGTCCGCAAGCGTCTTGCGGAGCGCCACATCACCCTTACGCTTTCAGAGGCGGCCAAGCGGCACTTGGTCAAGTCCGGATACGATCCCACCTACGGTGCGCGCCCCCTCAAACGCGCAATTCAGCGCGAGGTAGAAACCCCGCTGGGCCGCAAACTGCTAGCCGGTGAGGTGCGCGACAACCAGGAGGTCTACGTGGACTACGATCTCGACCGCGATATTCTAACTTTCAACACCATGCCTGCGGCGGTTTAAGCGTGGCGAACGTTCACATCGACTATTACCTCGACACGATGTCGTCGTGGTGTCTGATCGCAGAAGAAGCGATCGATCAGCTCAGAGCGGAATTCGGAACGGACATTGAGCTGGAGTGGAAGATCGTCCAGCTCAATGAAGGTGCGCCCTTTGAAGCCTCAGCGGAGAAGTTTGCGTGGTTCTATGGCCGCACCAAAGCCGTCACGGGCGTGCAGCTCAATCCAGCATGGCATAGATCGATGCTCGACTCAAGCGTCTTCCCGAATCTCGCGGCGGAAGCGGCGCGCAGCTTAGGTGTTATGGACGACCGCGTACGCCGCGCTCTTTCCAGAGCCGCCATGAACGACGGGCACCACGTTCCGAATAAAGAAGTGACGCTGGATATTGCCGCGCGTGCGGGCGGACTCGACAAAGAGAAATTGCGCGAAATGATGGATGCGCACCAAACGCTCGCAAAGATCATGACCAATACGATCGAGCTGCGCAAGCTGCCCGTGAAGGTCATTCCAACGTTTGTCATTACGAACGATGTAGGCGACAGGGCTATTTTAAGCGGTTTCCACCAGCACGAAACGCTTGCCGCAGTCGTGCGTGAGGCCCTGCAGGCCTCGAGTCGTTACGACGAATACATGGCACGGGTACCCGAGCCCGCTAGCTCGTAAATTCCCGAGCGACCGGCTCGACGGCTGAGGTGCAGTACGCGCAACGCCGGGCCGCCTTTGGAATCTCGCTCAAGCATTCAGAACATTTGCGGGTCGACGGATCGGGGGGCGGTGCGAAGTGCGAACTCGTTACCAGTTTATTTACGGGCACGATAACAAAGAAGTACACGACGACTGCGATAATGAGAAACGACACAAACGTGTTGAGAAAATCGCCGTACAGCACTTTACTCTGATTGAGCGTGAGGTATGCCTCGCCGGTTTTCGGGCTGTGCGAACCGAAAAGCGCCCCGAAAAGCGGCGTGAAGACGTCCTTGACAAAGGCCGTGATGACGGCACCCGCCGATGCGCCGATGACAACCGCAACCGCAAGATCCACGACGTTGCCACGCAGCAAAAACTGGGCGAATCCACGCGCAATCGAGCGTGATTCCGTCTGAACCTCGCGTCCGAAGCGGTCAAATTGCAACCGGTGCGCTCCAGGCGGAAGGCTATCCGGCGCGGGATCGCTCATGCCTTACGCTTTGGCGACTTCGCGTTTACGCGCGCGCAAACGATCCGTTTCGTTGAGCATGCGCTTGCGAATGCGAATCGATTTCGGCGTCACTTCGACCAGCTCGTCATCTTCGATGAACTCGATCGCACGCTCGAGGGATAGTTCCTCATGCGGTGCGAGCCGTACGTTTTCGTCTGAGCCCGACGCGCGCATGTTCGTAAGTTTTTTCGCTCGCACGACATTGATCGCGATGTCTTTGTCGTCGTTGGCGCGACCGACGATCATGCCTTCGTAGACGTCGATGCCGGGCGGCAAGAAGAACCGTCCACGTTGTTCGAGACCGGCCATGGCGTATGCGGTCGTCGTTCCCGTGTCGCTGGTGACAAGCGCACCGACGTCGCGGCCCGGCAATTCGCCCTGCCACGGTTGATGATCGTAGTAGGTATGCGACATGACGGCGTTGCCGCGCGAGAGGGTTAGCAATTCGCCGCGCAGACCGAAGATCGCGCGCGTCGGCATCGTGTATTCCAGGCGGCGCGATTCGCCGACGTTGAACATGTTGGACATGATCGCTTTGCGCCGGCCGAGCGACTCGATCACGGGCCCGGAGTACTCGTCCGGAACGTCGACGACGACATATTCCACCGGCTCGTATTTCTTTCCGTCGCGCTCGGTGAGGATGACTTGCGGTTTGGAAACCGCCATCTCGTAGCCTTCACGGCGCATTGTTTCAATGAGGATGGAGAGATGCAACTCGCCACGCCCGCGGACTTCGTAGGTGTCGGCACTTTCCGTGTCGGCGACGCGTAAGGCGACATTTGATTCGAGTTCGCGCATCAAGCGATCGCGGATCTGGCGTGAGGTAACAAATTTACCTTCGCGTCCCGCAAACGGCGACGCATTCACCATAAAGAACATCGAAACGGTGGGCTCATCGACTGCGACCGCGTTAATGCCTTCGGGATCGGCGGCATCGGCGATCGTATCGCCGATGTTGAGGCCTTCGATCCCGGAAACGCAGACAATATCACCCGCGGAAGCCTCTTCGACTTCGATACGCTCCAAGCCAACGAAAGAAAGGAGCTTCGTGAGCCGTAGGCCCATCTCGACCGTTCCATCGCGCGAAACCTTGGCGATGGGCGCGTTGACTTTGGAGGCCCCGCGGAAGACGCGTCCGATGCCGATGCGTCCGACGTACTTATTGTGATCGATTGCCGAGATAAGCATCTGGAAGGAGCCTTCTTCGGCGGGTGCTTCCGGAATGCGTTCGACGATGGTTTCGAAGAGCGGCTCGAGATTGTCGCTCTCGTCCCCGAGTTGACGTTTGGCGATTCCAGCCTTGCCGTTTGTGTAGACAACTGAGAAATCGGCTTGCTCGTCGTTCGCGCCAAGTTCGATGAACAGGTCGAAGACTTCGTTCACAACCTCCGACGCACGTGCGTCTTTGCGATCGATTTTATTGATGACGACAATGGCCTTGAGATCGAGTTCCAGCGCCTTGCGTAAAACAAAGCGGGTCTGCGGCATCACGCCTTCGGCGGCATCCACCAACAGAAGAACGCCCTGAACCATCTGCAGTACGCGTTCGACCTCACCGCCGAAATCGGCGTGGCCGGGCGTGTCGACAATATTGAATTTCACCGGGCCGTGCCATACAGCTGTGTTCTTGGCTAGAATCGTAATGCCGCGCTCGCGTTCGAGCGGGTTGGAATCCATCATCCGCGTTTCCGTGTGCTGGCCTTCGCGGAAGACGCCGCTCTGCTTGAGCATGGCGTCGACAAGCGTAGTTTTGCCATGGTCGACGTGGGCGATGATGGCGACGTTACGAATATCAGGGCGCGTTTTCACAATGATCTTTCTCGAAACTTCTGTTGGCTGGGGGGACTGCCGGGACCCTTCAGGGCCCAACTTCGCGGCGGCAGCCCCTATTTATCTCATTAAAGGGCACCCTCCCCGCAAGCGCACAAGTCGTAGGACCTATGCCGGGTCGGCTCTTTTCTCTTGATCCGCGTCAGCTACGGGAAGCGAGAACCAAAATGTGGTGATTTTCGGCGTGGATTCGTAGCCGATCGAGCCACCCATTGCTGCGCACAGTTGTGCACAAATGTAGAGCCCGAGGCCGGTTGAGAAACTCTCGTCGGTGTTTGAGAGCCGCCCGAAACGTGTGAAGAGCTTTTCGCGATCTTGCGGATCGATTCCAGTGCCTTCGTTCTTAACCGCCAGCGTCACGCCGTCTTGTTGCGGTTTGATTTCGAGGACAATGACGGAACCGGGGTTGGAATACTTCGCCGCGTTTGAGAGCAAGTTGGTGAGGATCTGAACCACACGGCCGTCGTCGGCGAGGATGAGCGGAAGCGGTGAGATGCACACGATGCGGAACTCGCGATCGGGATGCTCGCTCTGCATACGCGCGACGGATTCGTGCGCCATGTCCAGCGGATTGACCGGCTCGATACGCAATGTCAGTTTGCCGGCATCCATGCGCGAAAGCAGCAGAAAGTCTTCAAAAATGGATCCGAGACGGCTGGTTGAGCTGGAGAGAACTTTGAGCAAATCGTTGCGCCGGTCTTCCTTCATCGTTTCGAAATGCGTTTCAAGCAGCGAGGTTGCGCCGCGTATCGCGGCGAGCGGCGACCGTACTTCGTGCGCAACCATGCTGAAGAACTCGTTTTGCGTGCGGGTGTTTTCTTCAAGTAATTGGCGCCGCTCGATCTCTGCCACGTGCAGGCGCGTATTGACGAGTGCCAAGCCCACGAGATTGACAAAAAGTTGCATCTCGCGCAGCGTCTCGCGAGACGGGACTTTTCCATCTTTAGGATGGTCAATGGACATATAGCCGAGCATCGCTCCGTTGCGATCCGGTAACACTAAGATGAGCGAATCGCGCTCGTGCCAGGCGGTCGGATCAAGACGAGGACCATCTTGCGGCAAATCGCCCGTGTAAATGCTGCGCGCCCACGGAATCTCGCGTTCCGCCGCAATGTAAAAGCAGTTCTCAAAGACCTCGTACTCCGGATTGAGGGCTTCAAGAATATCGGCGCGAGGGACATGCTCGCCCAGCCGCACGCCCAGAGCTTCGTCCGTGTAGCCCAAAAGGACGCGCCGGTACAGCTCCCCACCGGGCAGATCCGAGGCCACGATGGTAACGTATTTGAATCCGAACAGGTCGGCAACGCCACGCGCAATGGACTCAAGGGCCGGGCTCAGTTCTTGGGCCTGTAGGATATCGTGCGTGATTTCCAGGAGCCGCTTGAGCGTGGTTCCATCTCCGGCGGCCGTCTCTCCAAGCAACATACTCTACTTACCTATCGGCAATTGCCCCTAAAATGCGAAAACGCGAGGCAGCGCCCCGCGTTTTCGCGTGTGCCGTCTGCGGCCTAGTAGGCCGCGACACCGATCGGCTGGGCGAGCCCCGTGCTGGCACCCGTTATGTCCTGGACCGGGAAGGCATTGCCGGTTTGCGTTGGCAGGAAGACCAGCGCGGAGTTGGCCCCCGTGCCCGTCGCTCCGTTATTTGCCACGTAGAGCTTGGGCGTTCCATCCAGGTAGATCTCGTACGGCTGGTTGAGGAAGGTCGCACTGCCTGCAATGGTAACAAGCGGTGCTGTGTTCCCAGTCGCGCCGGCCTTGAAGATCACGATCGATCCGTTCGCGTTGGCGACGTAGATGTTGCCGAGCGGATCGAGCACCAGGCCCGTTGGGTTTGCAAGTCCCGTGGATGATCCGGAGATGGTCGAGGTTGGCGCGACGTTGCCGTTGCTGTTTGCTGCAAAGATCGAGATGCTGTTGTTCCCATTATTCGCAACGTAAACGTTGCCTTTGCTGTCCACCGCAATGCCGACCGGTGTACTGAGAGCGGCTCCGGTGACGGTGTTTGTAGGCACGCTGGCGCCGCTCGCCGCCGCCGCATAGACTTGGTAGCTATCGGCTCCGCCGCCGCTGGCCGCATTTTGCGTAACGTAGATATTATTCGATCCATCGAGCGTGAGGAGCAGCGGCCTAACCAGCGTGGGACTCGTAATTACGGTTGCCGGCGCAGCATTACCGCGCGCGCCCGAGGCATATTCATTAATCGAGCCGCTGTTTGCGACGTACAAGACACCGGCGGGATTAAACGTAAGCCCGATCGGATTGTTGAGTCCGGTAAGCGCACCGGCAATGGTGCCGGTTGGAATCACGTTTCCGTTTGAACCGGCTGGGAAGATGTCGATCGTGTTGCGGCTCGGGCCCGGCGCGCCATTGCTGACATAGATGTTTTGCGTTACCGGAGAGGGTGAGGGCGTGGGTCCCGTGCTCACGGAGTACAACACGAAATTATATGCGAGTCCCGCCGAGAGCGTGAATGGCGTGCTGCCGGCGGCAAACGTGACCGTTTGTCCACTAACAGTACCCGGTCCGCTGTATCCGGCTTGCCAACCAGCGGCCGCGTTTTTTGGATCGTACAAAGCGATGTAAAATTGTTTGCTCGCGGTTGTGAGACCGGCGGGCAAGGTGAACGAGAAAGCCGGGAATCCTGAGAACGTTACCGTCGAGGGATCCGTGAATGAGAAATAGTCGATCGGCGAATTCGGCGGATTGAGGCCGGGCGTTCCGCTCGGAGGCGCAAAGCCGGTAACCGCAATCGTCAAATTGGTGCCTGCGCCTGCCGTCAGGTTGGGATAAGTGACGGTTGCCGAAATTCCGGTCGTAGCCGCCGGAATCGCTTGCGTGCCGCCGGCCGACTGTAGCGCGAACGTGATGCTGTTCGCGGGCGTCGGCGTCGGCGCCGGAGGAGTGGGAAATGGACTACCCGAGTTGCTGCACGCCGCCAGAGCAGCAATCGCCCCAAGCACGAGGGTAACGGATTGGATAACACGGCCGGGACGGAAGTGCATAGTAGTCTGGTCCTGCTTTCTCACTCGGTAGAACGGTGTCTCGGGGGACTGGAGTTGGTTGGCCTTCTATGCGCGCAGCCCCTACCCGGAGCTCCGTTGGAGCTCGCCACCGCAATTTGGGCACCGGCCGTCAAGCTCGGTGCTGCATCGCTCGCAATAGGTGCAATTCTTCGCACATGCATAACGCATATCGTGGTCGGCAAATCTCGCCCCGCAGCGGTCACAGGTCTCTTTCATGCTCATTCTTTCGGTTAAGAAGCGCTTAAAGCGTTTTCGAGATCGGCAATCAGATCGTCCGGATGCTCGATTCCGACCGAGAACCGGATGAGGGCGGGCGCGATCCCGGCGCCGCGCATCTCCTGGTCCGTCATGTTTGAAGCCCACATCGCACTCTGCTGCACGAGGGTAGATTGTACGCCCCCTAGACTCGGGGCCCGCGAGACCAAGGAGAGCGAGCGAATAAACGGTTCGAGCCGGCCGCTTTCGCCGCCGAGTTCGAAACTGACGATCCCACCGTATCCGAGCATTTGTGAGGCTGCCAATTCGTGCTGCGGATGAGACTCCAGACCTGGATAATAAACGGCGTGGATATCGTTTCGTGACTCCAAGAATGTGGCCACCGCCAGCGCGTTCGAATTGTGGCGTTCCATGCGCAGCGGCAAAGTACGCAAGCCGCGCAGCAAGAGCCAGCTATCGAATCCGTTCACCGCAAAGCCCAGTTTGACCATCGCCTGCCAAATACGTTGCGTGAGTTCGCTTCGCGCCGCAAGAACGCCGGCGGAGAGGTCGGAGTGCCCGCCGAGGTATTTGGTCGCGCTGTGCATGACGATATCGAAGCCAAGCTCGAGCGGACGCTGGTTGATGGGCGTGGCGAACGTGTTATCGGCGAGCGTAACGATGGCGCGTTTCTTTGCGAGGGCGGCAACTGCGCGCAGATCTGTAATGGTGAGCAGCGGATTCGAGGGCGTTTCCACCAGAAGCATCCGCGTGTTCTCGCGCAGTGCCGATGCAAAGTCCGCGACACGCGTTTGGTCGACAAATGTGTGGGAAATCCCCAGCGGGTGGAGCAAATCTTTGAGCAGTTCCTGTGTCCCCGCGTACATCGAGCGCTGCGCGACGACGTGGTCGCCGCTTTTGCAAAACGCGAGAAGCGCGGCCGTGATCGCCGCCGTGCCGGACGGAAACACAAGTGCGTCTTCGGCTTGTTCGAGTTGCGAGATGACGGCCGCGACTTGCGAGTGATTGGGGTTGCCGTGCCGCGTATAAAAACGATCGTTCTGCGGTTCGGAGGCAATCCGGCGGAACTCGTCGTCCGATTCGGCGCGATGGGTTGAGGTTTGAAAGATCGGGGGCGAGAGTGCGGACGTCTCGTGCAACGCGCGGTCCGCATGTATGGCCATCGTCTCGGGATGAATGCTTTTCTGCTGCACCGTTTAGCCCGAAATCCTGCGCCGCAACGGAATTCGCTCGGTAAGGTCAACGACTTTGTGCTCTTCGCGAGTGGGCCGGTCGACGGCGGTCCCGTTGGCAAGCGCATGATAATATCGCTCGAAGTCGCTCACCGGCACTGCATGGCTGATATAGAAGCCTTGCAGCTGATCGCAGCGCAGGTCGTCTAAGATATCGAACTGGGAGCGCGACTCCACGCCTTCGCCCGTGACGCTCATTCCCAACGTGTGCGCAATGGTGATTATCGACCGGGCAATTGCGCGATCGGCCGCATTCTCAATCCCGCTCACGAAGGTAGAATCCAGTTTGAGTGAGTTCAGTGCAAACTTCTTAAGGTATGCAAAGGAGCTGTAACCCGTACCGAAATCGTCAATAGTAAGGTGCACGCCCATTGCTTTAATTTCGCGAACGATGTGCAGGACCGTATCCACGTCGCTCATGAGCGCGCTCTCGGTGACTTCGATATCCAAAAGCGATGGGTCGATATGTGTTTGGCGCAGCACCATGGCTAGGGTGTTGATGAATTCGGGATGCGCGAATTGACGCGCCGAGATGTTCACCGAAACGACTAGGTTCATGCCCTTCTCTTGCCATTTGCGGATCTGTGAACAGGCGGCTTGAAGAGCCCACGTCCCGATTGGAATGATGAGTCCGGAATCTTCCGCGATCGAGATGAACTCATCGGGCATCCGGATTTCGCCGCCGGGTTGCAACCAGCGCAGGAGCGCTTCCGCGCCGATGACTTTTCCGGTGCCGGTTTCTACGATCGGCTGGTAAAAGAGGATGAGGTTGCCGCCGCTGATCGCTTTGCGCAGTTCGTTCTGAATCTGGTGCCGCGAAGATGCTTCCGCGTGCATCTCCGGCTCGAAGAACGCGTACCGCTGCGCGGTTTGCTCTTTTGCGCGGTACATGGCGGTGTCGGCATTGCGAATCAGAACGGTTTCATCATGCGCATCCCAGGGGTACATCGAGATGCCCACACTAACGGACACAACCAGTTCGTAGTTCTCAATGTAGAAGGGCTCGGTGACGGTCGAGGTGAGGCGGCGCGCTACACGTGCAGCATCGTCGTTGTCGCGAACGTTCTGCAGCAGTACGACGAATTCGTCCCCGCCCCAACGTGCCAAAAGCGCATCGGGACGAAGCATCATTGCAAAGCGCTCGCCGACCGCGCGCAAGAGCACATCGCCAGTCGAATGCCCAAGTGTATCGTTGATGTCTTTGAAACGGTCCAAATCCAGAAACATGAGCGCGCAACTTTGCCCGGTGGCCTCTGCTTGCGCGAGAGCTTCGCTTAAGCGCTGTTGCAGCGCTACGCGATTCGGCAGCCCGGTGAGCGTGTCATAACGTGCAAGCCGGCTCAGCGATTCTTCCGCTTCCTTACGCCGCGTAATATCAAGAACCGCTCCGACGCGGCGCAGGGGGATACCGTCGAGCCCATATTCATATTTGCCGCGCAAATGCACCCATCGAATCGAGCCGTCTCGAAGAATGATACGGTGGTCGGCGCTAAAGGGCAGCCCGGTGGCTTCGGATGCTTCAATCTCCGCGTGCACGTGATCGAGGTCTTCAGGATGAATTGAGGTTTCGTACAAACCATCGGTTACTTCGCTCGGCGCGCTGGATGGAAGATCGAAGATGCGGTAGAGTTCGGGCGACCAGCTCATTTCCGCGGTGCGCAAATCACGAGTCCAGTTTCCAAGACTCGTAATGGCCTGCACATCCGCCAAGCGTTCTTGGCTGGTACGCAGCGCCGCTTCGCGTTCTTCCAGCTCGATCTTTATTCGTTGCGCTTCCAATCGGCTTCGAAGCTCGTCTTGTTGAATCCGGATGCGCAGGGCAGCCGGAACAAATGCGATGACGTACGCGCTTGCGTAGATTGCGAGCGCCGTCAAATTGAGGCGTGTGTAAAAGATCCCAGCGAGTGCTGAATAGAAGGCTTGAAAGAAGAAGGCAATGCTCATCGTAATGGCTAGGTCGCTGGTACGGTAGAACGCTTGTTGCGCTCCGACGATCACGAGCAGGCTTGCCGCTATATAGATGTAGTGATTGCCGCTGTTGACGGTGAGCACGGCGATGACGAGTACCGTCGGCAGTACGTTGATAAACTGCATCGCATTTGCGCGAGCCCGGAGCTTGGGAAACAGGAGCATCGCGAGCGCGATGGCGGCCGACCAGCCGGCTGCAAAAAGCCGCAGCCCTAAAGAGTCCGGCGGTACCCCCGGGATTGTTCCCAGGATATAGTGGAAGGCAGGAAGCAACACAACGACGAGGCCACTGTAAATCAGGATCGTCGCGGTCACATTTTTTTCCAGCCATTCCTTATAGGCGGCTTCCCCCGTTAGGCTCATTGAGTAGTCATCGGCAGCTTGGTTGCGGGGGCCTCTCATCGTAAGCCGCATCAAGGTACTGCAAAAGGAAGCTCCCATGAATTGGACAGCCGTACTCTTGGCCACGACCACCGCCTTCATGACCCCGACGCCGCCTAATCTCCTCAAGCATATGGCCGCGGCCCTTCCGGCCGGTGCCACTGCGCGGATCGCCGCCTGGGGCAACAACATCCCATGTTGGGATAGCCCGGCGTCGCTCACGGCCTTTACCCGTGCCTACCAGAGCGGCGATCAAAGCACGGTCGAGATGTACGCGGCCGACGACAGCTTCTTCTTAGAAGAAGGCGTGCGTGTGAAATCGCTCGGCACGCAAGGATTGCTCGGGCAAATCACCCGGCTGAAGATCTTGGACGGCGATCATGCAGGCGCAACGTGTTACGTGCATTCGTCGCTGCGCTTGTATGGCGGCGTAAAGCCTGTTCGTGCGCGGGGTCCTAAATAGAGTGGGCCGGCGGTTGCGCGGCTACATGATTGTTTCGGGTCGGCGCGAAATGGAGGCGCACATGAAACTCACATCCTGTCTGCTCGCTTTTTGTGCAATAGTCCTTCCCCTTACGAGCGCGTCTGCAAGCGCCGGCATTCCGCAGTCCAAAGCCAGCATCCGCGCGCCGCTGTTACAAAAAACCACCGCAAAACGCTTCAAGCGCGGGGTGAGGCGCACAAGGTTGAAGGTGCGGCACTTTATCCGTCGCGCCGCGGGTAAACACTAGACGCCCTAGATGCCGGTGCCGCCATTGCAAAGGCAGCTCAACTGATATGACGCTTCGGCGGATGGACAACGTGCTCATCGTTGTCGAGGACCTCGAGGCTGCCAAAGCATTTTTTGTCGAATAGAGAGCTCGTGCAATGTAGCCCAGGTCGCGTGAGTAGATCTCCGAAGTAGAATTCGGCGCTCGCATCCGAACTTGTCTGCCCGGTATTCTTATCATACTTGACTCAACGCCAAGGAGCGCACTTGCATGCAAATCGTCTGGCGGCTCGGTGCTACGGTCGCGCTTGCACTAGGGATTACTGGGTGCGCGCTTTTCTTATTTGCAAACGCACCAAACGGGACGTTTGGAGTCACTTTGATTCCGGTCCTCAACGCTCCCGTGCTCCGTGTCGCAGGAGTGGACGAGGGCGGCCCCGCCGCGCGCGCGGGGATCAAAGCCGGGGATATTTTGGGATATCCGCCGGGTCCCGTCGACCGCTCGGTCATGATGCTCCTGGACAATGGCTCCCTCGTCGCTATCGGGGATACGATTGCGGTAGGCGTATCGCGAGGACAAACCCACGTTACGGTGCAGTTGTCCGCGGTTAAGAACTCCGTTGCGCCCCCTTACGAGGCGGCGTATTTTTGCGCGCTCGCAGTGCCATTGCTGTTGCTCGGATGGTTAGTTGTATGGAAGCGTCCCTACAGCGGGGATGCCGTGACGCTAGGTTGCGTTTTACTCGCGCTTGGACTCTGGAACAGCATTCCAGAGCGCGTCGGGCCCGTCGCGCTGCGTTTCGAAATCGGCACGCTGTTCGCTTCTTTCTGTTACATCGTCGGAAGATTGGGAGCGGCCATCTTTTTCGCGCGCTACTCCGAGGGCGCCGGCACGAAGCAGTCCGCACTGCGCAGAACGCTACTGTACATGGCGCTCGCCGCCGCGGCCTCCGGAACCATCGTCATGCTGCTGTCTTATCTAGCGCCGCTCTATGGCGGAACCAATGGCCGGTTCTCCCTTGCGGCTCTTGGGATTGTCGCCATTTCTCCCATCGTTATCATCATTTCGTTCATCGATGCCTACCGCAAGGCGAACCCTGCGTCGCGCGTGCGCCTGCGGTGGATTGGCGGCTCTTATTTCGCGGGTTTTGCCGGACCCGAACTCATCCCAGCGGCCTCGATCATCCTGACATCGCGGTTTTCGCTGCTCGATCAAGTGTTATTGGAATCGACCCTGTTTATTTTCGCGATCGGGATTACGTATGCCGTGTTACGCCGTCACGTGGTCGACGTTTCGGTCGTCGTGAACCGCGCGCTCGTCTTCAGCGTGCTTTCCGCGGTCATCGTCGCGACGTTCATCGCGCTCGAATGGCTCGCGGGCATGATTTTTCTGCACATGTCCCGTTCAACCAGTCTGTTGATCGAAGTCCTTATCGCGGTGGGTATTGGGCTCACACTTCGACCGCTTCACAATCGGGTTGACTACCTCATCGACGCCGTGTTTTTCGCGAAGCGCCACCGTGCGGAGCGGGCCCTGCATCACTTGGCGACCGAAGTCAGCTTCATCCGCAACCGTGAAACGCTGCTCGCGCGGGTCGAACGAGACCTGCTCGAACATCTGGACGTGCGCACGGCATCGATTTATGCGCGCGACGACGTGCGCCGTGATTTCGAACTCCTCAAAGGTAGCGACGGCGCCCCGGAATTCATCGACGCCGACGACGATGCCGCCGTCGCTCTGGCGGTGAACGAAGCGCCGCTTTACCTGCAGTCGCGCCGCACCGCGATTCAAGGTGCCCTTGTGGTTCCCCTCAGCGTGCGCAAAGTGCTCACAGGATTCATCGTGGTCGGCCCCAAGCCAGGTGATGAAGCCTTTGCCGCAGACGAAATCGAAGCGCTGCGGTTTCTCGCAGGCTATCTTTCGCCCGCGCTGCTCTCGGCGGCCCGCGATGCGGACGGGGCAACAACCGAGTCGTTGCTGCGCCAAATCCTGTCCGAGCTGCGCGCGCTGGGTGCGCGATTGAGCCACGACGAATAGAAGGGGATGGCCGGGCGCAACCCTAGCGCCACATCCTACCGCGCCGCCATGAAGTTTAATGCGTTTAAGTAGCCGCCGCATTTTACCCGAATGTGCATGATGACTATGGCGACGGCTTCCCAATGCGTCATTTACATCGCGGAGAAGAAAAAACTTCGAGTAAGTCATGAAGTGCTTTCATTGCAACGAATTAGATTGGAGATTACCGTGAGATTTGTTTCGCTGCCCATTTTCGCCGCATGCTTAATGTTTTTGCCCACTGCTGCGCAGGCCGACAACACGCATTTCCCGATAGCCGCCGGACAACCCATGCCGCCAGGCGCGGCAACTGCGACGGGCGGTCCCGCCTTCAGTGCCGCTGTTTTGACCGGAGATACCCTCTATATTTCGGGATCAATTGATCTCGACCCAGCGACCGGCAAGCCACCAGCTGATCCGAAGGTCGGCGCGAAGCTGATTCTCGACGGGATCAGGGGCACAGTCGAGCGGGCTGGGATGACCATGGATGATCTCGTGTGGGTCCAAGTGTTCGCGACTGATCTTTCGAACTATATGGCCTTCAACGAAGTGTATCGTAGCTATTTCAAGGGGCCGTTGCCAGCTCGCGCATTTTTAGGTGCTGGCAGCCTGCTTGCGAATGCACACTTTGAGGTCATGGGAATAGCGGTAAAGCGTAAATAATTTGGGACGGCAAACATACATTCGCGGATTGCTGTACCGAAGGACGCCTTAACCGCGGCGGTTAGAACGCTGCTGCGCCTGGCTGAATCGGACGTTAGATTCGAATGCGGCTCTTATTATTAAAGGAGAGATGCGTCTCTCCGGCACGCAGCCCGGCGCCAGGGGGCCTCATTTTGGAGCGCCTTATCTCCTATCCCATCGTACGACGCCCTCGCGCTACGTGCTGCAGCTTCGATTCCCAAAAATGTTACAATCTCCGTTGGACGTCGTGTTTAGAGGCCCGGCTTAAAAGCGCTCAGAACCCGATGAAATAAGGGTTTTAACCTCATATGGGAGAGTACGGATCTGGTGGTCCGCACGGTCTTCAAATGCCTCGCGGCAGTTTCTGACTATTCCGCGTGATCCCGGAAACCCAGGTAGAATAAGAGATTTAACCAGCCATGAATCCGGGTTAGTGCGATGAAAGACTGTCCAATTCGCCCCCGTCCGTGACAAGTTCGTGACATCTTCCTAAATCTGCAGACGAGCCTGGCGATGTTGGGCTCGAATCGCATTTACCGATTCGTTACCTTAGCTGCCACTTAGTGCTTTGTCGAGCGTTCGAAGACGCGCGAGCACAGCTTCTCGGAGGTCCGCAAGGCCCTCTTTGTTGTTTAGATACTTGATGTATCGAAAATGGCGAAGGTTGAATGGTACATCGGCATCGGCCTGGGCTATTAGTATTACGTCCTTTCCTAGCGTGTGCGCAATTCCGGCCTCATAAAGAACGTTCGGGTTTCTGCCGGTAAGGTCACAGATCACAACTTGCGCTGTGCAAATTAGGGAGACAATATCTTGTATGACGGTATCGCTCTTCCAAATATCGTCGGCGCGCTGGCAATCTTTATTTCTCGCGTCGGCGGCGTCGCGTAATGTCG
>JBHEMH010000021.1:365-46610 GCA_046262675.1 Vulcanimicrobiaceae bacterium | reverse complement strand
GCGTACACGTGATGATCGTTAAATAGAATCGGAATCTGCCCTGACGGCGGGGAACCGAAGTTCGCGGCCGGAGCAGCTGGAGCCGAGGTTGCCGTAGCCTGTGCGATCGCGTTGGGTCCAATGTTGCCATGCGACGCAGAAGGACTAGCAACCGCGTTAAGTCCCAAGCCTGCTGCGAACAGCAGTGCGAGGACTCCGGTGCTCAGTCGTTTCAATGTTTCCTCCTAGTTAGAATTAAGACCTGAGATTGTCTTGTTGCTCAGGGTTGCCCGGTCCGAAAACCACGGCGTATACCCATGGCAAGACAAACTCACGCCCGTCTCGTCGTGGGGTACCCAAAAACAAACCTTCTTAATCTCTTCGGGAACAACAGAGTGCCCCCCTTGAAGTATAACCCGAGCCGACGCTCGGCCTACGGCTATCTTTGTCGGGTAGCGCTTCCTAAAATTGCCCCTTTGCCCCCGTAACGGGCAATTAGGCCATTTTGTCTTCAAGTTTGGAAATAAACTTGGCCCGATCGATGATATAGCGCTCGTGAGTGCCTTCGGCCACATTCTCTTGCTCATCGAAAACCTGGACCGCAAACGTGATGCGTGGCCCATCCACTTGGACGACCTCAACCTCTGTACGCACGATAAATCCGACCGGCACGGGATTGCGGTGCTCGAGATCGATGTGAGTGCCGACGCTCAGCTGCTCCGACGCGAGGAGGGGGGCAACGCAGTGCATCGCCGCTTCTTCAATGAGTTGGACCAACTGAGGGGTGGAGAGCACGTCGGCCCCTTTGTTTCCGGCCTTCTCCGCGGTCATCCACTCTTCAACGCGGGTCTGGCTGCTGTACGTGCGGCCGATGTCGAGTTTTGCACTCATTGCTCCGGAAGTAATACAACGCAAGGGCTGCCTCTCCCGCCTCAGGAGGCTTTGAGACAATTTTGATAGCCTCCGAGCGAACCCAACTGAATCAATTCCGGTTTTGTGCCGTAAGTAGGTTTGATTACCTTGCCGAGCCAGGAGAACAATGCGATATCATCGTGTGGCAATTGCCATAGCAGCCATGGCCGCCGTCGGCCTTTCCGGTTGCGGAAAAAAAGATGCGGGGCCCAAGGGGCCGCCGCCGCTCAACGTGGACACCGCCACGGCCATGCGCCGTGACATTGCCACCTACGTGAACTTGGACGGTCAAGTCGCGCCGCTTCAGGACGCAACCCTCTCGGTTCAACAATCCGGACCGCTTCTCGCCGTGTACGTCAACGAAGGGCAGCGCGTCACCGCCGGAGAGTTGCTCGCAAAGGTTGACGATTCGACGATGCGCGCCCAACTGGCACAAGATCAAGCCCTGATCGCGCAAGCATCGGCACGCGCGCAGAGCTCGGCACTTGGCGTACCGATGGTGCAGCAGCAAGTCTCGGCCGGTGTGCAGACCGCCCAGAACACGCTCAATACCGATAAAGCAGCGCTTACAAACGCGCAACTTGTCTACAATCAAAACACGCAGCTTTTTAAACAGGGGTACGTGTCGCAAACCGCGCTCGAGCAATCGCGTTCGCAATACGTTGCCGCGCAGCAACGCGTGCAGATCGATCAGCAACAGCTTCAGACGGCGCGAAGCAACACGCAGCAAACCGGCGTTTCGTCGGCAAACGCGGCTGCCGATCGCGCAGCGATTCAATCCGCACAGGCGCAAGCAAACACGCTTGCCACGCAGATTTCGCAAACCGCATTGTACGCGCCGTTCGGTGGCGTAATCACACAACGCCTCATGGATCCGGGTGCAATGGCCGGTCCATCGGCACCGGTGCTTCGCTTATCGCAAATTGACTACGTCTACATAAATATCAACGTTCCGGATGAGGATTTGGCCTATCTCCATGCCGGTTCGCCCGTGAGGTTCACCACGAGCTCGTTGCCGGGAAAATCGTTTTCCGGTGTTATCAGCGACGTGAACGCGGTTCCGACCCAGGGGACGCTCTCGTATCGCGCTCGCATTCGTCAAGCCAATCCCGCAAACGTCTTGCGTGGCGGAATGCTCGTCTCCGTTACGGTTCCGAAAGAGCACCACGTAGCAACCATCGTCGTTCCTCGTTCCGCCGTCGGACAAAACGAACGCGGAAGCACGGTGTTCATCGTCAAGGCGGGCAAGGCCGTGGAAGTGCCGGTGTCGGTTGGAATTCAGACCGATACGCTAAGCGAGGTACGTGGGGCACAGATTCGACCGGGCGTGCAAGTTATTACGACTCGTCCCGATGCACTGCAGAACGGCAGCGTCGTTGCTGTAAACGGGGCGGTCGGTGCGCCGACGGTTCGCGGAGCGTATAAGAAACCGTGAAAAAGACGATTCTGATTGCCGGCGCCACTCTGGCGCTCGGTTACGCGCTTTCCGCGCTCGCAAGCGCGGCTCCGAAGCCGCCGACGCCGCCGCCGATCCCAAGGGCGTCCAGTACGCGCTTGCCGTACCCGGCGTTCGGTACGCCCGCTCCCGGGATTGCGCAAGGCGTACCGGTTGCCGGAATTCCGCAAAAAATAACGCTCGGGCAAGCGATCGATATCGCGGTGGCGCGATCGCCGGTCTTGGCGGCCGCGCGTGGAAGCGAAGCGGTTTCTGCCGCGCAAGTGGATCTCGCGCGCGTTCCCGCGCTGCCGAACCTTTCAGGCACTGCCGCGATCACGCGCAACAGTTCGCAAGGCGGTAGTACCGGCGGTAGTGGCGGGGTTCGCGCCGGCGGTTCGTTTACGCAAAATTCGTTGAGCGCAAACTTGCGTCAACTCATTTTTGACGGCGGACGCGTTGCGGCGCAAATTCGTTCCGCGCAGGAGAACCAGCAAGGGGCGGTTGCGACCTACCGCCGCAACCTGCAGACGCTGACGTTCAACGTTGCGACGGCGTATTATAACGCGCTCTCCGCTCAGCGGGCGACAGCGCTTGCTGCCGACATCGTCCTTCAAAATCAAACCCAAGAGAGTCTGGTGCTCGCGCAAATTCGTGCGGGTACAGCCGCGCGGTCCGATCTTGCCACCGCACAATTCCCCACAGCGCAGGCGCGAGTGGCGCTGGTGCGCGCGCAAGGCGCAGAGCTTGCTGCGTTTGCGACGTTCGCCAATGTCTTAGGTTTAGAAGCGAATGCGGACGTTCGACCGGCTGACGATACGCCCGTCAATCCGACCGCCTCGTTGCTGCAAGCGCCGCTGCTCTCGTACGATCGGGCTTATACGCGGGCGCTCGAACTGCGGCCGGACTACAACGCCGCGAACCACACGGTCACCTCTGCGCAAGATGCCCTCAAGGCCGCACGCCTGGGTCGTTTCCCCTCGCTTAGCGGCACCGCGAGCGACGGCGTCAGCTCGACCAACGCCACAGGCGGTGACTTCCGCAACGCGAATTCGGTTGGCGCGGCGCTCGCTATCCCCATCTTTGATGCGGGCCTGACGAAGGCACAAAGCGCACAATCGCAAGCGCAGCTCGACATCGCAAATGCAAACTTGCAGACTTCGCGTCTCGGGATCGGCCTTTCTGTCCAGCAAGCGCTGGTCAATCTCATTTCGGCGCAGTCCGCTTTAACGCAGGCGCAAGCCGAACTTCATAAAGCGCAAGAAGTCCTGCGTGCAACACAAGCGCAATACAAAGCCGGCGTTACAACGCTACCGTTATTACTCAACGCACAAGTCGGCCTGACGCAAGCGCAGACCGACCAACTCAACGCGGTCTATCAATTGCGCCAGGCGGAGCAGAATTATCTCTACGCATTGGGTGAGAACGACATTACGGATACGTCGCGCTAAGGCGGCATCGTCGGAAAAACCACTCGAAAAAGCACCTCGTGTGCTTTTTCTGTTTTACCGCGTTTCCGCAACAACCGAAAGGAAGATGACATCCTGTCATTTGCGGAAACGTCGGAAATTTTTCCGAGCGACGCCGCCTTAGCCGCCGTATCCGCAATGTCTAGGAGGGTGGCGCGGGCGAGGCATCTTCCTCTGGTTTTTGCAAAATGCGGGGAAGCAGAAAAACAACACGAGGTTGTTTTTCTAGCGGTCCTGGAAGCGGTGTGCAGCGGCATCCTCAGAAGTTGAGGCGTCGGTGAGGGAGGGTTAACTCCTGTGGATAATACGGGCAGGATGCCCGTTCATGAGCCTGTTCCCGCGGCGGTAAGCGATCCCGTCAACGCCAAGATCTTGGCAATCTCGGAAGACCGCCTAACCGGTTTTCAGATCGATCCGTTTGGCGAGGTGGCACAGCAGACGGGTCTCTCGGTGGAGACGGTGCTCGAACGGGTGCGCGCAATGCTGGAAGCGGGCACGATCCGGCGCGTGCGGCAGACGCTGATGGCAACAAATCTCGCAAAGGGTGCCCTTGTCGCTTGGCAAGTATCGGCCGAAAATCTTGATGCGGCTTTCAACTATCTCTTTGAGCGTGACCCTTTCTCAGGCCATGTCGTTATTCGTACCACCGATGCCGCAACGCCGGGTTCGACCTATCGGCTGTGGACGACGCTCAAAGTTCCGCAAGGATTTTCGATCGAAAAGCACGCCGAGTTCTTGCGCAAGAAGATCGGTGCGGATCATTTCCGGTTGATGCCGGCAAAGCGGCTGTTTGCACTTGGCGTCGGACACATGCGCCGGCGCGGAATTGAACCCGGAAGTCGCGCCGATGTTCCTGCTGAGGTTAAAGATACGAACATTGTTGAGCTCAGCGAGCGCGAGTGGCGCGTGCTGACGGCGCTCAAACGTGAGTTTGCGCCGCACGAGCTCGTGGCGAATTTATGGGTAGAACGCGCGAATGAAGCCGGCGTTGAGTTGGAAACCTTCTATGAAATTGCGCGTTCCTTGAACGAGCGCAAGGTGATCGGGCGTTTCTCAACGTTTCTCGAGCACGTGAAAGCCACTGCGAATGACGAACGCGTGACGCGGTATAATGCGCTCTTTCATTGGGCCGTGCCGGCGGGGCGTGAACTCGAAGCGGGCCAAGAGGTCGGCCGTCACCATATCATGACGCACGCGTATTGGCGTGAAGGCGGTCCAGAGTTCCGAGATGTCAACGTCATGGGCGTCGCGCACGGGCTTGATAAGGAACTGGTTCTCAAGCATAAAGCGGCAATCGATCGCCATTTAGAAGAAGCTGGAATCCCTGTGAGCTACACAAATGTTTTCTGGGGCGGCCGCAGCGAGATCAAGCCCTCGGAAATTTCACCGCAAGCCTATCGCGAGTTTTGCGAGCGCGAAGGCATCGATCAAGAAGGGATGCGCGAATGAAGCGCTTTGCTGGCACCGTTGTGGGCCTGCTCTTGCTCTCCGCTTGTACGAAGGTGGGAACCACCGCCTCGACGGGCAGTTCCGCTCATGCGTGGACGCAGCATGGCGTTCTGAGATTTTCCGAGGCGTCGGAGCCGAAAACGCTATTGCCACCACTTGGGGTGAGCTCGGTCACCGGTGACATCGGATCGTTTATCTTTTCGTATGCGGTGAAATACGACGATAAGTCGCGCCCGATTCCCGATGCAGTCAGTGAGGTCCCCACCCTCGAGAACGGAGATGTTAGCAAAGACGGCCTGACGCTCAAGTACAAATTGCGCCACAACATCAAATGGCACGACGGTCAGCCGCTCACGTGCGAGGACCTCAAATTCACCTGGCAACTGGTCATGAATCCACACTCGAACGTCAACACGACCGATGGATACAAAGATATAAAAGACATCGACTGCAGCGATAAGTTCGTTGCCGTCGTCCACATGAAGAAGCTCTATGCTCCCTTCTTGCAGCAGCTGTGGGGAGTCAACGGCAATGCGCCGATTTTGCCGCAACACGTTTTAGCAAAATATAACGATGCCAAGGGTTCGATTAATACTGCTCCCTTCAACGGGGCACCCATCGGCAGCGGTCCGTTCAAGTTCGTTTCGTGGCAGCGTGGATCGTCGATTCGACTGGAGGCTTTCCCAGACTACTTTCTAGGTAAGCCCAAGCTCAGCGAAGTCATCTTCAAGTACATGCCGGACGACAACACGATGCTCACACAGCTGCAGACGCATGATATTGACATGCTGGCCCGCGGTTCAAATACGAATTGGCCGCGCTACGAGAGCCTTGCTGCTGAGCCTGCCAACGGATTGAAAGCAATCCGTATCGATACATTTCAGTACGCGCATATCGATTTCAATCTTCGCCGGCCGATCTTTGGAGACCGAAACGTTCGCTTGGCCTTGGAGTACGCGACAAACCGGCAAGAAGTTATCGACAAAATTCTGCATGGTTCGGCGACACCCGCGCATACGGATCAATCCCCGGTGCTCTCATGGGCGTACAATCCGAATATTGAAAAGCACGACTACGATCCGGCTAAGGCGAAAGCGATTCTGGACGCCGATGGTTGGAAGGTCGGGGCCGATGGTATTCGTGTCAAAAACGGCCAACGGCTGGCTTTCGACTATAGCACTCAGACCGAAAGCACCACGGGAAAGTTGCTCGAGCAACTGATTCAAAATCAATGGCGTGCCGTCGGTGCCGATGTGACGATCAAGAATGCGCTGGTCGCCGTCTTTTTTGATAACAGTCCAGCAACCGGTATTCTGCAGGGCGGACACTACGATGTCGCCGGCTTTAGTTGGGTCGCCGCAGCGGACCCTGACGATAGCCCCATTTATTCAGCCGATAATTTTGCGCCGCACGGGCAGAACAATCTGTTCTGGGATAACAAGAGAGCGACCGCGGCGATGAATGACGCGCTTGCGACGGTCGATCAAAACCGCCGCAAAGCCGACTATCTCATCGTGCAGCAAGAAATGGCAAAAGATGTGCCCACGATCATTCTGTACTTCGTGAAAGAGCCGTACGTGTACAATACCGACCTCGAGGGTTTCACGCCATCGCCGGTCATTTCGCCCTTCTGGAATCCGCAGGAGTATTCAATTTGAAGCAGCTAGTCGCGCTTTTGCTCGCCGCCGGGTTCATCACCGGGTGCACGAAGGTCGGGACGCAGGGCGGCACCGCAGGTTCGTCGGGGCCGAATTCCTTTACGCAAGCGCATGTTTTGCGTTACGCAACCGCCGAAGATATTTCAAGCCTCAATCCGCATCTGAGCCAACAGACGACCCTCAGTCTGATGTCATCCCTCACTATGGCCTGGTTGCTGAAATGGGACCACAAAAATCAGCCGATTCCGGAACTCGCAACGGAGGTGCCCACAAAAGCGAACGGCGGAATCAGCGCCGATGGATTGACGATTACCTATCACTTGCGCAAGGACGCCAAATGGTCGGACGGCGTTCCGTTCAATGCGGACGATGTCGTCTTCACGACGGCCGTTGTCCTCAATAAGGCGAACAACGAAGTCAGCCGCGCGGGCTGGGATAAGATCACAAAAGTTGACGAACCCGATAAGTATACCGTCGTATATCATCTCACCAAACCGTATTCGCCCTTTGTCACGACCTTTTTTTCGAGCGCGGGGGCGAATCCGTGCATCTTGCCCAAACATATCTTGAGCGGTCTTCCGAACATCAACAACGCCCCATACAACTCGCTGCCCATCGGCATCGGACCCTTTAAGTATAAATCCTGGAAGCGTTCGGACTCCGTTACAATGGTGCCGAACCCCACGTACTTCCGAGGGACGCCGAAGCTGCAAAAAGTCGTATTTCAGATTGTCCCGGATCGCAACACCGTTATGACGCAGCTGCAGTCGCAGTCTCTGGACCTCTGGTATCCGGTCCCTGGAAGCTACTTTTCGCGTTTTCCCACGCTTCACGGATATTCGTTCATCCGGCAGCCGGCGTATTTGTTTAACCATCAAGACTTTAATCTCTCGAGCCCAAAAGTCAGCGATGTGCGCGTCCGCAAAGCCTTGGAGTTCGCAATGGATCGTGCGGAATTTCGCCACAAAATCGCGCATGATGTCGGCTACTTACAGGAAGAACCGGCTCCGCAAACTGCGCCGTATTGGGATCCCGGCATCAAAATGGTTCCTTTCGACCTTGCTAAGGCAAATGAACTTCTGGATCAGGCGGGCTGGGTACGCGGCGCCGATGGTCTTCGGGCAAAAAACGGCGTCAAGCTGAGTCTTAACTATGCAGCCATCGTGGGAAGTCCGGACGTGGATCAACAGCTTGAACTTATGCGTGTGAACTTCAAGAAGGTTGGCGCGGACCTGGACATTCATCACTACTCAAGCGCGACATATTTCCAACCCATGGAAAGTGGAGGCATCTTGTACAGCGGAAAATGGGACATGACCGGGTTTGCCTGGGGCGCCGATCCGATCGGCGATTGGTCGTTCTTGTATGCGTGCGACGCAATCCCGCCGGCCGGGCAGAACGATCTGCACTGGTGTAACAAAAAGGTGGACGCGGCTACCCACGCCCTTTTTGCGCACTACGATCAAGCCGAGCGAAACCAGGATGACAAGGCGGTCTTTGAGGGGTTGGCCCAGGATACGCCGATGATCGTCACCAGTGGACGCGAGGATATCTACATCTTCAACTCTGATCTTAAAAACTTTCACCCGAACGACGTCACGCCGTTCGATGACATGATGAACGTGGATATTTAATGTATAAGAAAATTGCCGTCTCTCTCATCCTTATCGCCCTGGCGTCCTGTACCAAGGTCGGCACGACGCAGAGCAGCACCGGGCCAAAGGCGCGCAACAGCTTTACGCAACCGCATCACCTGCGCATTGCCGACGGCGCCGGCGATATCGATAGTCTCAATCCGCACTTATTTCAAGAGACGACGCTCGGAAATATAGCGGAGCTTACAATGGCGTATCTGTTGCGATTTGACCACAATAATCGCGCCTACGCTGAGCTCGCAACCGAAGTGCCAACAGAGCAGAATAGCGGCATAAGCAAAGATGGCAAGACAATCACCTACCACATTCGTAAAGGCGTGAGGTGGTCGGACGGCGCTCCGTTTGATGCAGACGACGTTGTGTTCTCGACGAATGCCGTCAATAACCCGGCGAATAACGAAGTGGGGCGCGATGGATGGAATTTGATTCAAAAGATCGATGAGCCGGATAAATACACGGTCGTCTACCATTTAAGTAAGCCGTACGCACCTTATCAGGCGACATTTTTTGGGACGGGAGGCGCAAATCCGTGCATCTTACCCAAACACATCCTTGGTGATCTGCCCAATATCAATAAAGCGCCGTATAACGCAAAGCCCATTGGAATCGGCCCTTTCCGCGTCACCGAGTGGCGTCGCGGGGATGCCGTGGAGATGGAGGCCAATCCCTACTACTGGCGCGGTAAACCAAAATTGCAGCGCATTACCTATAAGCTGGTGCCTTCTCGCGATACGCTCGCGACCGAAATGCAAACGGGCGACGTCGACATGTGGCCGCTTGTCCCGTCCGCATACATCGACGCGATGAAAGCGATCGGTACGAATACGACGGTCGTTATTCCCAGCTACTACTATGCCCACCTCGACTTTCAGGTCGAGCGCCCGATCGTCTCGGATATCAAGGTGCGCGAAGCCGTACGCTACGCGCTCGACCGCAAGACGCTCGTCGAGAAAATCGGACACGGGTACGGCATTCTTCAAGAATCAGTGATCTCACCGGCGAATCCCATTGCGCCTAAAGACATCGCGTCGATTCCGTTCGATCCGGAAAAAGCCAAAGCGATCCTGGATGCAGATGGTTGGAAAGCCGGGGCAGACGGCATCCGCGTAAAAAATGGAACACGCTTAAGTCTGGAGTTTCCGTATTACACCGGTTCCCCTGATTCGGACCAGCGTGTGGAACTGATCCGTTCGATGCTCAAGAGCGTTGGGATCGATATCGAGACGCGAAAGTACACGCCCGCGCTATTCTTTGCGCAATATCAAGACAACGGCGTAAATGCCAAAGGCAACTGGGACATCACTACGTATTCCTGGGGCGGTAGCCCCGAAGGGGATCTCTCAAATCTCTACGCGTGCGATCAAATAGTCCCGAAAGGCCAAAACTATCTGCACTACTGCAGTAAGCAGGCAACGGATTGGATGGCCCAGTTTAAAGCGACGTACAGTGAAACGAAGCACGCTCAATTTGATGCGCAAATCGTCAAGCAAATCGTGGCGGACGTTCCAACAATCGTGTTGTATGTACTTCAAGACGGATTTACCTACAACAGTGACCTTACCGGTTTTTCACCAAATCAGGTCAGCCCATTCGATGACATGATGAACGTCGACGTTAAGTGAAAAACAAACGCCTCTGTTTTCTGGCGTTTTGCGCGATGCTTGGCGCATGTACGCACGTGCAAACAGGCGGCACTTCAGCGCGGCATTCCTGGACGACGCCGGGCGAATTACGGTGGGCTGACGGCGAAGACGTCGACAATCTCAACCCGATGCTCTCGACCGAAACGCTGGTCAACGATCTGTCCGCGCTCACGATGGGCTACTTCTTTAAATTCGGTCTGCGAAGCACGCCGATCCCGGACTTGTGTCTGGTCGTGCCGACGCAGCGCAACCACCTGATTTCGGCGGATGGCTTGTCGATCACGTTCAAGCTCAGGCATGGCGTGCGCTGGCAAGACGGGGCGCCCTTTACATCCGCCGATGTCGCCTTCACGGTAAAAACGATTCTCGATCCAAAGACGAACGTTCTCAGTCGAGACGGCTGGGACGCAATCGTGCGGGTGGATACGCCCGATGCATACACCGCCATCTTCCGGCTCAATCGTCCTTTCGCACCGTTCATGGATCGTTTTTTTACGCCGGTGGCAAATCCCGCGATCTTGCCGAAGCACTTGCTCGAAGGACAGGATATCAATCACGCCGCTTATAACGCGCTGCCCGTCGGTACCGGACCGTTCAAGTACGTCCGATGGGCACGCCAAAACGAGGTCGTGATGGATGCAAGCGATACCTATTGGGGTGGAAAACCGAAACTGCGCCGGATTATTTTCAAAATCATACCGGACAGCAACACTGTCGCATCACAGATGCAAACCCATGAGCTCGATGCATTCGTTCGCGTCCCGAGCAGCAATTGGCAAGCCGTGCGCGCTACCCCGAACACGACGACGATCGGATACGACACGAACTCCTACGGACATATTGATTTTAATTTTCAGAATCCGGCCCTTGCCGATGTGCGCCTCCGGCAGGCGCTCGCCCATGCAATCGATACGCAGACCCTGTGGAAGAAGATCGATCGTGAGGCGGGCCACCTTGACTCAACCATGATCAGCCACTTGAGCTGGGCCTACGATCCGCACGCGCCGCGCTATGCCTTCGATCTCAAAGCAGCAGCTGCGTTACTCGACACTGCCGGTTGGCATATGGCGTCCGATAACCTCCGCCACAAGGGTGGAGCGGTGCTGCGCTTTACCTTTGCAGGTACGGTGGGCAATCCCGGTCTGGATGCGCGCGTGGCGCTGATCCAAAGCTGGTTCAAGCAGATCGGCGTGGCGCTCGACTACAAAAAGTATCCCACGAACCAAATGTTTGCCTCATACGCAGCGGGCGGAATCATTGCAACCCGCAAATACGATCTGGCTTCATACGCATGGAGTCTCGGGCCGGACCCGGATCCGACGAACCTTGTTGCCTGCTCAAAGATTTCGCCCAAAGGCCAAAACTATATGGGTTACTGCAATCCCCGCGTTGATGCGCTTCTCAATGATGCGGCAACACACTACGATCGAGACCGCCGCCGCAAAGATCTCATCGAGGTGCAAGAAATCATGGGGCGAGATGTTCCATTTATCGTGCTCTCGCAGCGAACGGATCACATAACCTTCAACTCGGATTTCCACGCAATCGACCCTGGACCCACAATGATCTTTTGGAACCCTCAGGACATATCTAACTGATCGCGTTGCTGCGAGGTGCTGATGCTCGCCCAGGCCAGCAGCGCGCTTCCGCAGAGCGTTAGTAGTCGCATGGCCGCCCAGAACGGGTCGCGTGCAAATTGGCCGGTTCGCTCGAGTTCGCTATGCCAAATCTCGGCGATGGGGCCGCTCATCGCCGTCACGCCGTGCATGTCATGGGGCCAAACCGGCGCCCGATGGTGCTGCGCGAGTATTCCCGCGGCGAGCAAAACGACTAAGACCCCGGATGGGAGAAGTAAGCGGCGCGCCGGCTGTTCCGCGATGGCAAACAATCCAAGCAGAAGCCCGACCGCGAGCAAGAATGATTGCAGCAAACCATCGGGACGTTGCGCGAGACCGAGCCAGTCAATGGCGCACAGCAGCGTTCCCGTCGAGGCCAGCGTCCAGTTGCGATTCTCCGCAAGTACGGCACACAGAAGGCACGCCAAGAGCACGACCACAAAGTCGTGTTCGTGAAAAAATGGAATTGCCAAGGGAAGAAGCGTGCAGAGAATTGCAAGCTTCCACAGCTGTTTTATGTACGGTGAGCGCAGGACGGCGAGCGCCACAATTGCCGCCGCAACGGTCGCGAGCGAGCCGATAAATCCAGCCGCGATGACCGGCAACCCGAACCCATAACCAATAGCGGCCGGGGTGATTTGAATGAGGACGAAACGCTCGGCCTGCCCGTGCGCGATCAACGTGCCAAAATAAGACAGGAAACCGTGAAGTCCGCTCGCACCCAGACTCAAAACGAGAAAGAAAACGGCGGCACTGAGAAGCGGCGCCCACGTCCGGCGTTTTCGTACTTGTGAGAGCAGCGCCAGCGCAATGTTCGGTTGCATCGCAGCAAAGAATGACCAGACCCCACCGAGCAGCGGCAAGCGATCGAACCAGAGCGTAGCACCGACGCACGCCGCGAATGAAAGGAGTGCCGCTTGTCCTAGTGCGAGGTCGCTAGTGAAGGGGCCAAACCCGACGAAGATACACGCTCCCGCGAGCATCGCGCCCATTGAAAGCGCGTTTGTCGAGCGCAAGATTGCGACCAAGATGGCCGCCGCACATGCAACTAAAATTGTTCCCCAAAAAACTACCGCGAGTGGGAACGCAAGCGATGCCAGCAGTGCCCATAGCGGTAAAAATGCAGCCGGTCCGACAAAGGGCAACAACTCGCCACGCGCCACTTCAACACCCGGGACCGTCTGTTCGAATTTCCAAATATCGGTCGAATATGGATCGCGGTGCGCGGCCCACGTTTGGCCCGCAGCGTAGTAACTTTCGAAGTCGCGCATCAAGGGGCCGGGCGTACTATGCGGCCGGGCAAGCGTTAGTGCAAGAACGATTGCAAGGATGCTTGCTGCAAGTGCTCCCGCCCGCAGTGTTATGTTCGCCGCTCCCCTGTTTGTGCATAAAGCGCGAGGCGCTCCACGGTGCCTTTTTTACCCATCGCGTACGCGACGCCGCCTTCGAAGCGTGCTTCAAAGAACGCGTCGTAGACAACAGGACCGGGGCCGCCGACGGCCGGAACGAACGTTTGCGGGATAGACGTAACCGGCAGACCGAGGCGAATCTCACCAGGAACGAAACGGAATACACCGAGCCGCCGCGGCTGGAGATTCGGCGTTCGATCCGTTTTGGGAACGTAGAGCTCAACTGCAATCAATGCGTGCTCTTTGTAAAACGCACTCAAGAGTTGGCGTGAACCATCTTCACCGGCGACGCCGTACGTGTGCCAGCCGCGCGTCGGATAGGAAAAGCCCCATCCAAGCATCGCAACGACGGCTTCTTGAGTCGTCTTTCCGACTTGAAATGCACAGGTCTCATTAAAAAGAATCACGGGCTTATCGAGCGGCGGCGGAGGGACGTTGGTTTTGGTGTACATACGGTCGTGCAAGTTTGCCAGGATCTCCACGGCCCGCATCATCGCGAAATCCGGCGGTTCGTGCTGGCCGCTCACTGGGCGATCACCTGGTTGGGCACAGGCACTTTCGTGACGATCATGGCCGCGAGCAAGAAGCCCGCGAGCGCAAAATACGAAACGCCGATGATGGTGCGGTGTCCGAGGCTCGTGTCGTAATACGCGGTGTTGAGTCGGCCTTTCCACGCCGCCCAGACTTGCGGCAAGCTGACCAATATCAGCAGCCAGATCAGCGGGTTGTAAATGTGAAACATGAAAATCGCGACGACGAACAGGATCAGGCCACCAACCCAAATGCGCGGCGAGATGGATCCGACGATCCGCCCGCCGTCGAGCGGCATGACCGGGGCGAGATTAAAGAGATTCAACAAAAATCCCAAATAGGCGGCGGCATACCAGAATTGCTTGCCCGTCGATGCGCCGATAAAAGCGCACGCCACCGAGCCGAGGGTTCCGAGAACAGGACCTGCCAGCGCGATAATTGATTCGTGAAAGGCAGACGGCGGCGTTCCCTTCATCGTCACGAGCGCGCCCATTCCGGGGATAAAAAATGGGAGGCTAGATGGCACTCCGTAGAATTTCATCACGAAATAATGTCCGAATTCGTGCACCGCAATCAGCACGACAAAGACGAGCGCAAACTTCCAGCCCCAAAATAATGCGTAGAACCAGATCGTAATCAAGAACGATCCCGAAAACGCGAGCAACTTGAAGCCGATCAGGACCCATTTGAAGTTGAGAAGCAGCAACAATAAGCCTTTGAACTTTGCAAAGAACAATCCCAAGCCGACGGCGGCGCCGCCCGCCGTCTTGAGCGCGTTGCCCTCTTTGCGCTTCTCTTGCTCTTCGGGCGATTGATACTCGAAAATTTTATCTTCCGGCCGTTCAGCATCGAACCGTTTCACGTGTGGCTCTTTCGCTACAAAGGACTGCCGAGCCCGTCCCGAATGACGAGACCCGTGAAAGTTCGTATTCTGATTCTTGGGGGCGGGTTCGCGGCGATCGCAACCGCACAGCGGCTTGAGCGCCGCCTTCGTCCCGGCGAAGCCGAGATCGTCATGATCAGCCGCGAGAACTTTTCGCTCTTTACGCCCATGCTCCCGGAAGTTTCCTCAGGCGAGATCGACGTGCGGCACATCGTGACCCCGGTGCGCTCTCAACTGGAGCAAACGGAGTTTATTCTGGGCGAAGTGCGCAACATCGATTGCGAGCGCAAGATCGTCACGTTCGCGCATACGTTGCGCGGAGACGAAGGCGTCCTTGCCTACGACCATCTTATTGTGGCCTTGGGATCGGTCATCTCGACCTACAATCTTCCCGGCGTTGCGGAACGTGTTTTTGCGCTGAAGACGCTCGAAGATGCCGGCATATTGCGTAACCGTTTTATGTGGCTCTTAGAGCTCGCAGATTCGACCCGGGACGACCACGAGCGGCGGCGCCTTCTAACAATGGCCGTCATCGGCGGCGGTTTTACCGGAGTCGAGGCCACCGGAGAGATGGTCGAACTGTTTTTCGACGTACGAAAGTTCTTTCCGAACGTTCGCAAATCCGATATTCGCATCGCCCTCATTGAAGGCGGGGCCGCCTTGCTCGCCGGGTTGCCGCCGAAAATGGGGGAGTATGCTTTGAGGAATCTGCAAAAGCGTGGCGTTGAGGTTCTCCTTGGCGATGGAGTGAAATGCGCGGATGAGGACGGACTCGAGCTTGCTTCCGGGCGTCGAATTGAAACCCGCACGATCGTGTGGAGCGCCGGCGTGCGTGTCTCCCCAATCGTTGAGCAGAGTGCGCTGCCGCATGCGAAGCAGGGCGCCATTGCCGTCGAACGCGACATGTCGGTAACTGGATTGCCCGGCGTATGGGCAATTGGTGATTGCGCTGCGATTCCGGATGGGGCCGGCGGCTTTTATCCGCCAACGGCGCAGCACGCGATTCGCGAAGGACCCGTGCTGGCAGACAACATCCTCGCGCACCTGCGCGGCGGCCAAACACGGCATTTTCAGTACACGTCGCTTGGCATGATGGCATCGCTCGGTGGACGTAAAGCGGTAGCAGAGCTGCCTGGAAAACGCGTTCTTACCGGCTTCCCCGCGTGGTTGCTCTGGCGTTCCTACTATCTTTCGCGCCTTCCGGGCCTTGAGCGAAAGCTCCGGGTTGCGTTCGACTGGACGCTTGAACTCCTGTTCGCACGCGACATCTCCGAGCTCCGCGTTTACTCCAGTCAGGCTCAGTCCAGCGCTGCCGGCGACGCCGGAATACGGCCGCGGCCGGGGAATCAATAGCCATGGAACTTCGCGAGCCCATCGAGCGGCTGATCCGTAATCCGCGGGAGTTTACGCAGCATCTGAATTTCCCCGATCCATCGCAGCTTCGCATTTACGACGAAACGCTGCGCGACGGCGAACAGATGCCGGGCGTCTGCTATACGCCCGATCAGAAATACGAGATTGCAAAACATCTTGCAGACATCGGCGTGCACATTATCAGCGTCGGATTCCCGGCGGCGTCGGCGGGAGATCGCAAGACCTTGCAGATGGTCATGGAAGGCAAGCACAAGGGCGACCTTGCCAACGTTGAGATCGTCGTCATGTGCCGCAGCAACCGCAAAGATATCGATATCACGATCGAGGCCTTGCAAGAAGTCGGCATCTCGCCCTCAGAGGTGACGTTCTTTATTTTTACGAGCGGCAGCGATCTGCATCTTAAGTACAAAATCGGCAAGACGCTGCTTCGATTGGAAGGCAAAGACGAGAGCGAATGGCTCGACCTTCCTCTTGAGTTCTATCGCAATGCAAACATTCACATGCAATGCGATGCGATTCGCTACGCGCGCGACCGCGGCGTGACGATGATCGAATTCGGGGCCGAAGACGGCAGCCGTGGCGACGTGAATTATTTCATTGAATATTTCAAGGCCGGAATCGTGGCAGGTGGTAACCGGCCCGCCTGGCCGGATACGGTGGGATGCCTTACGCCGGAGGCGACGCGCTGGTATTGTACGCGCATCGTGAATGCGATGCCAAAGGATGTTCCGCTCCTCAATCATTTCCACAATGATTACGGCCTTGGCACGATCAACTGCCTCACGGCCCTCGCGTGCGGCTTTCGCGTGTTTTCGGTGACCGCCAATGGGTACGGTGAGCGCGCCGGCAACGTGCCGCTGCACCAGGTAATGACCGCGCTCAATGTTCTTTATGGAATTGAAGTGCCGGGCTTCAAGTATCACAAATTGCGTGAACTCGCCCGGTTCATGGAGCGCATGAGCGGAGTCCCCATCCAGCAGCACGAGCCGATCATCGGCGAAAAAGTCTTTGCGCACGAGTCGGGGATTCATACGCATGCAATGCTCATCGACCGCCGCATGTATGAGGCTGTCCCAGCATCGCTGGTCGGGGGAGATATGTCGTTCGTCTACGGCAAACACTCTGGGGTCGCAATCGTCGAGGACGCGTTGCGCAAGCACGAGACCGAGCTTGCCACGGCCGGCGTTTCCATCGACGCAGACCTCGTCACTCGTACGACCTCTGAAATCAAACGGCTACGCGAAGAGCGGGCACAGAGCTCGAAAAGCATTGAAACCATTGAAGTTTATGAAGAGGCGATGCGCCAGCTCTCCATTTCCGAACAAGAAGTGGCCGAGATCGCCATTGCACTTGGAAGAGCCGAAACGATTGCAAGTTAGAAAGCGCGTTTAAAAGGGAACGGTTGCTTAAAAGGGCCGGGGCTTCCGGCGTTTACTAGGAGAGTGTATCGATGGCAGCACGCAAAAAGGCGCGCAAGAAATCAACGGGCCTGCGCAAAACCGCCGCCCGCAAGGTCACGACTGCGCGTAAGAAGGCAGGCAGCGCGGTGAAGAAGACCGCAAGAAAAGCCGGCGGCGCGGTCAAGAAGGTTGGCGCTGCGGCAAAGAAGGCCGGCGGCGCAGCAAAGAAGGCCGCAAAGGGCACGCGCAAAGTCGCGAAAAAAGCCGCCGGAGCGGCTAAGAAAGTCGTCCGTGGCGCGAAGAAAGTGCCCGGCAAAGTGCGCAAAGTGAGTCACCAGGTTCGCGAAATCAGCCACATGGTTGAGATGGGTGCCGCGGCGGTTGAAGACGCAGCCGCTTCGATGGAGCCCACAAAACGCGGCGGCGGCCGCAAAAAGAGCCGGCGCTAAGCGGTCCCGGCTGTCGCCCCCAAGCGGAAGGCGGCAATGAATGCGCGGAAGATCGTGCGGTAGTCGTCGTGGACGAACCGCACGGTCCGCCCGCCTATTCGCTCGAATCCCGGCATCAACTCTACGTTATCGGCTTGCTCCGATAAGACGAAGTCGATCTCCATCGTGACCGGTGGCTCGAACACATAGGGTTTGGCTTGCGCGATTTTGCCCATGGCCTCGCGCGCCCCGTCTGCGATCGCTTTGCGCGCCGCTGCCGGGGAAATGGAATCGACCACAAATTTCCCGATCGACTCCTTGACGATGACGCCGGTAATCCAAGGCATCTGTCCCTTCGCATGCTCGATGGTTGCACGATCGCCCGTGATCAACGTTACCGGCACGCCATGATATCCGGCGAGGGCGGCGTTGATGGTGGCCTCGCTGCACACTTGGCCATTCATCCGGATTGTGTAGATGACGCTCGGCGTGTAGGTGTGCTCCAGCACAGCGTCCGCTTCTCCCGCCGCTCCGTGGTAGCCGGTGAAGAAAACACAGGAGAACTCGGGCGAAATCCCTTGCACCATTGAATACGGTTTGCGGTTGCCGTAGATCATGCGCACGTCATCCGGGAGCTCGTCCCAGAGAACGTTTCGCATGGAGGAATGCGAATCGTTAATGAGCACCTCGGTTGCTCCGCGGGCGCGCGCCCCGTCGATCGCGGCCCGTACTTCTTGCGACATGAGGCGGCGGTAATACGGATACTCGGTCGTATTGCTCGGATCGCATTGGACCCAGTTTGAGACGGCCGCGGTCCCTTCCATATCGCAGGAAATATAGAGTTTCAACGCTGTTGCTCCCCGGCGAGGCCGGTTGTTGCTTCATCCAGACCCGCTTTAGCAGCGACATTTTTTGGATTGACAACAAGGGCCCGGTTGTAGAGTGGAATCGCTTGTGCATACTTCTGGACTGCGAGGTAGAGATCGGCGAGCTGGACCAGTGCGACGTCATCGTTGGGGCGCGCGGCAATCTGCGCGCGTAGTTGTTGCAGCTGGGCCGCGACCGCGGGCGGTGGGCCGCCACCAACCTGCACGTTATGATTCGGCTGCGCCGAACCGGCACGCCCAGGCGGTTGACTCCCCGTGGCTTCGCCTAGCACCGCTCCGCTCACACCGAATCCGATCCGCAAGAAGTAGGCCATTACGGAGAGGAAGATGATGGCGATTAGGGCTGCGATCGGGACGTAAATGCGCGGCGGAAGCCCGCGCGCCGGTGAGATCGACACAAAGAATCGGTTGGACAGAGCAAGAAGAAAGTCTTTTGTGATACCTGATGAGTCCACGCTGCAGCTCTTATTTGCGGAACTGAACAACCTCTATTTCAACGGTGAGATCCCGGCGTGCCGGATTGCCTACAATGCGCGCTTCTCAAATTCTGCCGGCCGTATTACCTACAGCAGTAGGCCAATGGTGATCGAGCTCTCGCCCAAACACTTTGTAGAAAAGCCGGACGCATTGCGCGAGACGCTCCTGCATGAAATGATCCATGCGTGGCTGCACGCGCGCGGCCAAGACCCCGGACATACGGCTGCGTTTAAGAAGAAGATGCGTGAATGCGGCATCGGCTCGATCTATCACGATATGGGTAACGTCGCGCCCTTTAACGAAAGCAAGAAACGCTACATCTTGCGGTGCGCGAAGTGCGCCATGGAAGTCTTACGAAAACGCCGCCCGACGCAAGCCATGAGTTGCGCGCGCTGCAGCAAACGCGGCTACGATTCCCGCTTTCCGCTCACCATTTATGAAATTGTGCAATTGCGCGAAGCGGGGTCTACCGTGTCGATGGCCGCACGGCGCGGCCGCTAGAAAGGTTGCCCATGGGTTCCGCTGCCGATCACCTGGCAAATGAAAGAACGTTTCTGGCATACGTGCGCACGGCGCTAGCCTTTATCGGATTTGGGTTTGTGATCGCCAGGTTTGCGGTATTCATGCGCGAGTTTGCCTCCCTGCAGCGGCATGGGATTACCCCTCCGGGGGTCTCCGTTACGTTTGGTGTGATCATGGTCTTTATGGGAGTCATCGTTGGCGGCTTTGGGGCTTTTCGCTACATAACGCAACTCCAGGCACTTGGAACGGGCCGTGCTGACCCGCTTTCGAAGTCCGCGGCAATCGTCGTAGCCTCCGTGATCGCGGTCTTTGGTTTGATCATGGCCTACGTACTGTTCCAGGTTTAGCTTTTAAGAACGTAGGAACGTATGCGCGATCAACGTGAAGGCAACGATCGAGAGCGCGGCTCCGACGATTTTCATGAGTGCAGGCGAGCGCAAGCGGAGCGACAGCTGCGCGCCGAGCGGGCCACCAATCAGACCGCCCGCTAAGAGCGGCGCAATCGCTGCGGGCCGAATCGAGTGCTCGAATGCATGGGTGAGCAATCCCACCGGAGACGTGAGAAAAATAGCAAAATGCGAGGTTGCGCTAATGGCGTGCGCGGGGAGCTCTGAGAAGTAGAGCAGTGTCGGCAGCACGATGACGCCCCCGCCGATTCCGAACAGGCTCGAGATCAAACCAACAAAGAAGCCCACGACAATGCTGAAACGATAGGACATTCCCTTGAGGGCGTTGATCCTTTGCGCGTGCTCTGTCTGCGCTGCGCGCTTGGCGGGATTGAGCAGCAAATCTGCAGCCACCACAAGCAAAAATATTCCGAAGACCAGATCAAATATTTGCGGCGAGAACCGTTGGACGAGAAGCGCACCGACAATGCTGCCCGGCAATCCACCAGCGGCGAGGAGCAATCCGATCTTAATATGGACGCGCCGTCCTAAAAGATAAGTGAGCGAACCCGCTCCGCTATTGGCAACCACGAGCACGAGTGACGTACCTGCCGCCTCGGCAGGCGCAAAACCAAAGATCAACAGCAAAGCCGGAACAAGAATAAAACCGCCGCCGAGTCCCACCATCGATCCAAAGATGCTCGCGAGTAGCGCGGCGGCGAAGAGTTCTAAGGAAAACGCCACGCGGCGCAGTTCTACGTCGGCGTGCTTTCCGCTTCTACGACCTTCACCGAAACGGGCGCAACGCTCGGCTCTTTCTTCATGCCGATGACATTGAAGATGCGTAGCGGTTTGACTTTGCCTTTGACGGTAACGGGCTCCAGTTCCTCAACCTCGACGAAGTCCTTTACTTCTTCCCAAGTCGACTCGCTGATAATCGTTTCGCCCCCCTTAGCGACGTTGTACAAACGCGCCGCAGTATTCACGTTATCGCCGATGACCGTGTAGATCAAGCGCGTGCTCGAACCGAGGTTGCCCATGACGACTTCGCCAGTGTTGCAACCCATGCCGACGGTGAATATCTGCCGGCCTTCTTTGGCCCAAGCCGCACCCATCTCGACGATCTTTGCTTGCTGCTCGATCGCAGCGAGAACCGCACGCTTGGCATCGTCCGGTTTTTGATTGGGTGCCGAAAAGACCGCCATGACGCAATCGCCGATGAACTTATCGACGTACCCCCCGTACTTGAAGATGATCGCACACATCTCTTCAAAGTACTCGTTGAGTTGCCCGTAGATTTCTTCGGGCGTCATGTTTTCCGACATTGAGGTGAATCCACGAATATCCGAATAAAAGATCGTTGCCTTGACACGTTTGCCTTGTAAGGCCAGTGCGTGCTTGGGATCGTCGCCCTTGAGCATTTCGGCCACGACTTCCGGACTGACGTGCGCGCCGAACATGTTCTTGATCATCTTTTTATCCGCGCCTTCGGTGATGGTTCGGTAGATGGCGACGAACAAAGTTGCGAGGAGCATTGCGCCCGCGACGTGCATGAGATCGAGCCAGACCAAGTGTTGGGCATAGAGCGTGATTGCAATAAATGCGTAGACAAGGATGGCAACAAGGCATAAGAGGATGCCGCGCGTGGCTGCGAACTGCGTTACGAAGAAGCCCAACAAGAACGGAAGTGTAACGATCAGCAAAATATTGAGCCAGTTCGACACCGGCCGGATGAATTTACCACTCATCATTTGATCGATCATACGCAGGTTTGCGTAGACTCCCGGAAAGCGTCCGAGCGGTGTCAGAATAAAATCGCCTGAACCGGCCGCGGTCGGCCCTATGACGATGATGTTGCCTTTCGCAAAGGTGTTCATGGTGCCCTGATCGGCCTTAAAGGCGTCGATGAACGGCATTGTCTCGACAAAATTTACCGTGGTCTGTTCGGAACCGACGCGGTGAGTGATATCCTGTGTGGCGCGATCGGTAAACGGGAGGAGCATGAGTAGACCGTTGAACAGCGGCACCTGCGCCTTGCCAAAATCCCCAATTTCGTCACTGCTACGCGTAATTTGTCGTCCGCTGTACTTCTGGATCGTTGCGCCAACGAGGGAAAGAAGATGCTCCTTGTTCGTATCGATCGTGTAGGGCTGGCCGAGCAGCAGGCCGCCTGGATTATCGACCGTCGTGTAGCCTTGAGCAGACGTATAGGGCGCGAGGTGCGAGGCGACCTGAATTCGCCCCAGATTTCCGGCTGAGGTCGTGTTTACGATGAATGGCAGCACGGTAGGCATCTGGCGCATGCCGGCGGCAAACTTTGCATCTTGCGACGCGTCGGTCGCATTCTCTAAGAAGTCGACGTCGAATGCGACAACGCTCGCCCCGGCCTTGTGTAGTTTTTCCAACACGCGTTGATAGACGCCGCGCGGGTAGGGAAACGGCGGAAGGCCCGACTTGAGGTCTCCTGCGTAAGACTGCTCGTCCAGCATGATCAGCTTTAGGTTCGAATTTTGCTCTTCCATTTGAACATGTGGAAGGTGCAGCATCTCAAAATAGTCGTTTTTTTGTTGCGGCGTATCGCCGATCATATACGTCACGGCGTTGTTGACCAAGACATAGTCCTCGACCCGGTTTGCAAAGGTCAAGGTGGCCAAGGGCAAGCTATAGAGAAAGAGCCCGATAATGCTTGCCACGCCCGAGAGCGCCATCGCGATTGCAAACGTCCGAACGCGCCGGTTCTTAAACATGCTGGATCCCCGCAAGAACTGAACAGCAGGCCGTGCTGTAGACCGCACGCCTCTTACTACATCTTCGGCCCCTCGGCCGGATTCTTGAAAGGCGCCGCTGAGACGGGGTTAGTTTTGCGAGCGGCCGATGTACCTGCGGTCACGTGTGTCGATCCGGATCAAGTCATCGACATTCACGAATAGGGGGACGTTTACGGTGGCGCCGGTTTCCAGCTTGGCCTGTTTGGTGGTTCCCTGCGCGGTGTCGCCCTTGAAGCCCGGATCGGTCTCCGCCACGCGCAATTCGACGTGCGCGGGAAGGTCGATCCCAATGGGAATCCCTTCGTGCATTTGCACGTCTACCAGCATGCCGTCTTTAAGGAAGTCGGCCGGGTCGCCGATCAATTCGCGCTGCAGTGTGAAATTCTCGAACGATTCCTGATCCATGAAATGGTAGCCGTCCGCGTCGTTGTAGAGCATTGCCATCTGGCGGTTGTCCACCGTCGCGCGCTCGAGTTTCTCGCCCGCGCGAAACGTGCGCTCGACCGTTGAGCCGGTCTTGACGTTCTTGAGGCGGGTGCGTACAAAGGCCGAGCCTTTGCCCGGCTTGACGTGGAGAAACTCGATGACGGTCCAGAGCTGACCCTCGATCAGAATAGTGACGCCGTTGCGAAAATCGTTCGAAGAAATCATAACCCCGCTGGATTACGGAGCGCGGGTTTAGTTGCCCTCGTTACCCCGGCGCCACGGGCGGAAAAGGCCGACGGCGTTTTCTCGGCCGGCCCGGAGCCGGCCGATATTCTCGCGGTGCGTATAGAGAATGAGGAGCGCCGCGAAGATGCCATACGCCACATAGGCAAGCTCGTGCGTGGTATACCAGAGCGCCACCGGCGCAACGACGTTGAGCAAAATCGAACCCACCGATGAGAACGTCGTGATTGCCGCGCCCACGACCCAACTTCCGGCACAGACCGCACCCGCGATCCATGACATCGCAATGATCGCTCCGGCGGATGTCGCGACCCCTTTGCCGCCTTTGCCGCCCAGAAACGGCGAGAAGCAGTGACCCAGCACGGCGGCCGCGGCTGCAATCGCAACCACCACGGGATCGAGTCCGAGCACCTTCGCGGCTATCACCGGCAAAAATCCCTTGAATGCATCCAGCAAAAGCACGGCAATTGCGCCGGGCTTACCCATCGTGCGAAACGCGTTGGCCGCACCGATGTTGCCACTGCCTTTGGTGCGGATATCGATCCCGTAGAAGAGTTTTCCGATGATGTATCCGACCGGAATTGCGCCGATCCAAAACCCGCACAAGATGGCGAAAAGAATCTGGAACATCAGTCGTCGTCTTGGGTGCGTTTGCGGGCGCGAAATTCCATACCGAGCGGCACGCCTTCGAAGTCAAAGTTCTGACGGATGACATTCTCGAGAAAGCGCCGGTACGATGGCTGGACGATCTCGGGATCGTTGCAATGAAAGACAAAGAGTGGCGGATGCGAGGCAGGTTGCGAGCAGTAGAAAATCTTGAACATCTTGCCGCCCGGGGCGGGCGCCGGATGCGCGAGCGTCGCGTCGCGAATCACCGAGTTCAGTAAGGCCGTGGGAACGTGGCGGTCGAGACTAGCGGAAACTTTCATTACGATCGGCATCAGACTGTTCAAGCGCCGGCCGGTTTTCGCCGAGAGAAACGTGACCGGAACGTGTTTGGCAAACGGAACCTGCTCGTGAATGACATCGATCAGCTCTGCTTGGCTGTACTCGCCCTGCTCGCGCGCCAGATCCCATTTATTGGCGACAATGATAAGGCCCTTACGCTCTTCGATAATCATGCCCGCTAAGCGGCGGTCTTGATTGAGAATGCCTTTGAGCGAATCAATCAACAAAATCGCAATGTCGCAGCGGGCAATCGCATGCAGCGAGCGCAGGGCCGAGTAGTATTCAATCGCGCCGTGCGCGCTCGGTTTCTTGCGAACCCCGGCTGTATCAATGAGGCGAATCTTATGCTCGTGAAATTCAAAAATCGTGTCGATTGCATCGCGCGTGGTTCCCGGGATATCGGAGACAATCGAACGTTCCTCGCCGAGCAAAGCATTGAGCAACGAGCTCTTACCAACATTTGGTTGGCCGACAAGGGCGAGAGACAGCTCGCCTTGGATCGCGGCATTGGGCAATTGTTCAGGAATCTTCTCGAGAATCTCATCAAGCAAATCGCCCGTGCCTTCACCGTGAATTGCCGAAATCTGACACGGTTCGCCAAAACCCAATCGCCCGAACTCGCCGCTCACCGAAGCGGCGACTTTCGGCGACTCGCATTTATTGGCCACCAAGATTACCGGGCGGCGCGTCTTGCGTAGAATATGCGCGACGTCATCATCCAGCGGGTGCAGACCGGCAGTTGCGTCGACTACGAAAACAATCGCGTCGGCGTTCTGTGCGGCCATTTCCGCCTGACGCTGAGTTGAGGCGACGATCGTGTCGCCTTTTTCTAAATCGGGATCGAGGCCGGCCGTATCGACAATCGTAAATGTTCGGCCACGCCACTCGGAGACCGCATAAAGCCGGTCACGCGTAACGCCGGGCGTATCCTCGACGATCGCGAGGCGCTGACCGATAAGGCGGTTGAAAAGCGCGCTCTTCCCGACGTTGGGCCTTCCCACGATGGCGACGGTGGCAGGGCGCAATTGCCCGATAAGAATGTCCTCGGTGGCAAGGTCCTCTCTGTCCATTTTAAAAGGCGGTGCGCCCTAGGCTCCCCGCCCCCCATGCCAAGCACGGGGCCCCCAAAACCGAAGCGCGCCTCCGGGTTTGTGACGTGCGAAGATTCCCCGAGGGCGCGCTCAATGCGACAGTCGCGTAAGTCATGGTTCAAGGCGTTTCGGGCAAGCGGAATGGGGCGCCTGGTATGAGAAGTCGCTGCTCCTCATCTTTATGGCAAGTATTTACATCGAGACTTTCGGCTGTCAAATGAATGAAGCCGACTCCCAGTACATTGCGGACCGGGCGGCATCGGCTGGATATAGCGTTGCGGGCACGCCGGAAGAAGCCAACGTCGTTGTTCTCAACACGTGCACGGTGCGCGAGGGCGCCGAACGCCGCGCATATGGACGCATGGGCCATTACAAGCTGCTTAAAGCGAGCGATCCCGATGTCAAGCTCGTCGTGACCGGCTGCTTAGCCGAACAAGACCGCGATAGCATGCGCAACAAACAGCCGCACATCGACGCAGTCTTTGGCACGAGCGAACTCGTGAAACTCGGCGACACCATCACGGCATGGCGCGGCGACTTCACCGATACGGAATATACAGAGGAGCGGGCGCTGATCGAGGGCCTTGGCGGCGCGCACAATGTGACCGATACGTTCTCGCATCTGCGCGGCTACGTCACGGTGCAGCGCGGTTGCAGCTACTACTGCACCTTTTGCATCGTGCCGCACGTGCGAGGCCGGTTCGATCACCGTCCGATGGCGGATATTCTGGCTGAGGTCCAAGCGCGGATTGCAGACGGCGCCCGCGAGATCACGCTTGTCGGCCAGACGGTCAACGCGTATACAGATGCGGCAACAGGGCGCGACTTCGGCGATTTGCTTGTGGCGGTCGCCAAACTTGAGGGGCTCGAGCGCTTAACATTCATTACGCCCCATCCAAAAGACTTCACCGAGAAAATATTTTCCGATATGGCCGTGCTTCCGCAGCTCAACCCGCGACTGCATCTGCCGCTGCAATCCGCGAGCGATCCGATTTTACGCCGCATGAACCGCAAATATACGATGCAGGTATACAATGAAAAAGTCGCGCTTGCCCGCCGTTATCTTCCGGGGTGGGCGATAACCACCGATATGATCGTCGCATTTCCGGGTGAGACCGAAGCGGATTTCCAAGTGTCGCTCGACTACATCAATGAGCAGCAATTTGCGCAAGCCTTCATGTTCATCTACTCGCCGCGGCGGGGCACGCCCGCATCGAAGTGGGAACAGGTTCCGGCGGAAGAAGGTTCCGCACGCCTTAAACGTTTGGCGGACGTGCAGAATCGCGCGTGCCGCAACTTCCACGATCGCAAACTCGGCTCGGTTGTGCGCGCGTTAATCATGGGTCCGTCGCGTAAAGACCCGCGTAAACTTGCGAGCAAAACGCTCGATAACGTCACGCTTATCGCGCCCATGCCGGATGATTACAGCGAAGGGTTGTACGCCGCCGAACCCTGGCTGGACATCGCAATCGAAACGGCGCACATCTGGGGTTGCAGTGGAACGATCGTACGCCGCGCTGCGCGCTACGCGGATGCGGGCAACCGTATCCAGACCCCGATGGTCGACTTACTAACCGTTTAGCAAGGTGTGTCTATGCAGCGATCTATCACGTTTGCTCTTGCGGTCATATTGCTTGGCTCCGCCCATATTCAAAAGTTTGCAGCCACACCGCAAGAGGCCGCGGTGCGAGCCATGGAACCGTCGTCGCGACCACAGATCGTTCGCGTCAACATTGCGGGACCGTATGCAACCGTGTTCACACGCGGCGGCCTCATGGAAGGTTCTCCGGTAGCTTTACCGATACTGGTGAAGCACTTTTCCTTTGGCTGGCAAGCGCTCGAATTGCTCAATTCGAGTTGCAATTTAGATGAACGGGTTCTTGGTGCGAGCGCCAAGGCAGCTCTGATGCGCGGCCTGCCTGCCCCGAGCCAGGACTCCAACTGCGGCATGCCGCGAGACGACGGTGATGCAGCGACAATCGTTGCGATTCGCCGGCAGATGTTCGGCCGGGCACTTGTGCCGAGTGTCATCGTGCACGGAGATTTTGCTTTGGCCAGCTGGTATGGCGCGGGTGGAGGCGAGACGCTTTTCAAAAAGATGGCGAGTACGAATTGGCTTAGCGTTGCGGGTGGCGGCGGAGCAATGGGCGCCCAAGAGATGCGAAAATATGGTGTTCCGCAGGACGCTTGGCATGCATTTGGCATCGCCGACCCGGCCGCCGACGCTTGCGCGAAACCATCCAAAGACGTCACGCTTGTGCAAGCAGCGACGCCTGATTATCCCCACTCCGCAAGGGCGCTCCATCTGGGTGCGGTCGACGTAATCATTAGCGTCACTATCGATGCGAAGGCTGAAGTGATCGGCTCTTCTGTCGTTCAGTCGTCAGGCAACGCCGATCTCGACAGGGCGGCGCTCGTTGCAGCACGGCAGAGCACCTACTCGCCAAAAATTGTGAATTGCTCCCCCGTAACCGGGACCTACATGTTTCGCGTCAATTTTAACCCGTCGTCATAAGGCTCTCGGAGCGTTAGATTTGCGCTGCGTACGTTGTTGGTTTCGGGGCGCGGCGGCCTGATTCGCGCAGTTCATCGAGATAGAGTTCGATCGCCCGGCGGGCCCGCGTTTGCGTTTGGCGCAAGGTCTTGCCAGTAACAAGGATCGTTGGCAAGTCGGGCACATAACCGGAAAAGTTGCGGGTTCCCTTTTTTATGATGACTGCGTATTTCATTTCCAACCTGCCTGTTTCTTGATGGCCTTCCAAGTTCCCCGGCCCGTGCGTGTCGCTCGGCTTGCCCGCGATCACCACAATACCTGGGTGATTAGGATGTTTGAAGATACGGTGGCTTCCCACGCGTCTCGCCACATACCACCCTTCGATCTTCAATCGGGTAATGACGCTGCCGACCTTGATCTCCACTGCCGGGCAATCACGGCCTGCAGAGATATCCACAAGGGTCTGGGCCCCGGCAAGATAAGTTCGCGGACGTGAGTACCCCGTACTCGCCGATGCTCGAGCAGTACTTTGGAATGAAGGCTCGCCACCCAGAAGCGATCTTGCTCTCGCGCGTCGGCGACTTTTATGAAGCCTACGGCGAAGACGCCGAGAACGTCGCGCGCTCGCTCTCGATTGCGCTTACGTCGAAGGAAGCCGGTGGCGGAAAGCGCGTCGCAATGGCGGGCGTTCCCCATCACGCTCTCTCGCAGTATCTGGCGCGTCTGGTGGCGCAGCGATGGATCGTCGCGCTTGCGGAGCAACTCGAAGCCCCGCAACCCAACAAACTCGTGCGCCGCGACGTGGTGCGCATCGTCACCCCGGGTACCCTGATCGAAGATCATCTCCTCGACGGCAAGCAAAATAACTATTTGGCGGCGATTACGCTCGTCGGCGAGACTTTTGCGCTCGCACATGCGGACGTCTCCACCGGCCATTGCTCCGCGACCGCGCTTCAAGGCGACGAAGCCTACGATGAGCTGCTCGCAGAGATCGGCCGCATCGGGCCCGCTGAGATTGTAGCCGATATTCCGGCCGACTTGCGCGCGACGATGAGCGCGGCGCTGGAAAATCTTGGCGCGCGTCTTGCCTCGCCCAGCCTCTCGATGGTGCAAGCGCGCGAACGTCCACCGATCACCGGGTTCTCGCTCGATGAATCTTTGGCAATTCACCGCGCACTTGATGCACTTACGGCTTTTGTCCGGAAAACCGGCGTGACAGCTGGCGATGCGCTCAATGCACCGCATTTTTACCGGCAGCAAACCTTTCTTTCACTCGATCCACAAACTCGCAAGAACCTCGAGCTGACAAAGGCCCTCGGGGCAAATCCGAAAGCAACACTCCTAGCGACCCTGGATAAATGTGCCACGTCAATGGGTTCGCGCATGCTCGCCCGCTGGATTCTTGCGCCGCTGGTCGAGCGCGAGGCGATACAAAAACGCGCGAACTGCGTCGAGGGGTTGATAGCCGAGCACGTGCGGCGCGAATCGGTTCAAGAATTGCTCCGCGGCTGTTTCGATCTAGAGCGAATCGCGCAGAAGGTTCGCTTCCGTCGGGCGCTGCCTCGCGATCTTGCTTCGCTGCGGCGGACGCTCGACGTTATGCGTCCGCTCGCGCAGGTCGCCCCAACGCAAGTCGCATCGTGCATCGACCGGGTAGCGAACTTCTCGGATATTCTTTCCGATTTACAAGCGCAGTTGGTAGACGAGCCGCCCGCGCAGCTCGTCGACGGCGGCGTAATCCGGCCGCAGTCCCACGCCGAACTCGCTGAGTGCGTTTCGCTGCGGACCGATGCACGCGCGAAGCTGAGCGAACTGGAGGAGCGGGAACGCGAGCGGACCGGTATAAAATCTCTCAAAATTAAATATGCGAGCGCGTACGGATACGCAATCGAAATCTCAACCAACAATCTGGGCAATGTGCCTGCGGATTACGTGCGCAAGCAGACACTCACCAATGCCGAGCGCTTCGTAACGCCCGAACTCAAAGAACTGGAAATCGCCATCTCCACCGCGCAGTCGCGCCAGCTGCGCTTAGAACAAACACTTTTCGATCAGCTCGTTGAGCGAATTGGCACACGCGTCCAAGAACTTCTTGCAACGGCTGACGCACTCGCGGAGCTTGATGTCTTGTGCTCCCTCGCGCAGTGCGCGGCAGAACGCGGGTACGTGCGGCCGCAATTCGTCCAAGAGAGCCGTGTTGAGATTTGCGACGGCCGCCATCCGGTTATGGAAGCGATTCTGCGAACGAACTTCGTGCCTAATGATCTCTCACTCGCCATGCAGTCGCAGAGATTCATTCTTTTGACCGGCCCGAACATGGGGGGAAAGTCGACCTATCTGCGGCAAGCGGCACTTCTAACGATAATGGCGCAGATCGGTTCGTTCATTCCGGCAAAATCCGCTGCGCTCGGTGTGGTGGATCGCATTTTCACCCGCATCGGTGCCGGTGACGATCTAGCGTCCGGACAATCAACATTCTATCTTGAGATGGCGGAAACGGCCGCGATCCTTCGCCGCTCGACTCATCGCAGCTTGTTGCTCATTGACGAGGTCGGTCGCGGAACGGGGACCATCGACGGCCTCTCCATCGCGCAGGCGATCTGCGAGTTCTTGCTTGGTTTGGAAGAGCACGCGCCGATGGTACTTTTTGCGACGCACTTCCATGAGCTCATTACGCTCGCCGATCATTGGAAAGCAGTTGCAAACTATCACATCACCGCAGTCGAGAACACGAGCAAGAACGGCGCTCCCGTCTTTTCGCATCGCGTGCTGCCCGGAAGTTCCTCGCGTTCATTCGGGATTGAGGTCGCGCGCATGGCCGGCTTGCCGGAGGCTGTCATAGAGCGCGCGCAAGAGATTTCCGATGTCCTGTCCGGCCGCCCGGACCTCGAAGAACAAGTGCCGCTCAAAAGGAAATTGCCCAAGACCGTGCATCCCGAACGACAACTCAATCTGCTCGGCCTTTGATTAACGTTTTAGATCCGCAAACAATCGGGCAGATTGCAGCCGGCGAAGTCGTCGAGCGTCCTCTTTCGGTCGTCAAAGAACTGGTGGAGAATGCCGTCGATGCCGGTGCGGCACGTGTAAGCGTCACGATCGAAGAGGGCGGCCTAAGCAAGATTGAAGTCACCGATGACGGCGTAGGTATTGCTAGCGATCAATTAACGCTCGCGCCGCGGCGGCACGCAACGAGTAAGCTAATGGAAGCGCACGATCTAGAATCCGTGGCAACCCTTGGTTTTCGCGGTGAAGGTTTGGCTAGTATTGCATCCGTGTCGCGCGTGCGGATCGTTTCGCGCACTGCCGATGCGCAGGTAGGCGCAGTCGTTCATGTGCACGCTGAAGAGATCGGCGCAGTGCAACCGTGCGCCTCGCCCATCGGAACGACGGTGACGGCGGAAGCGCTCTTTGCAAACGTTCCCGTACGGCGGGAATATTTGCGCTCCCCGGCAGCCGAGTTCAACCGGATTTCGGGCTGGCTCTCAACCTTCGCGCTCGCGTATCCGCAGATTACGTTTTCGCTCACCCACGACGGCAAACCCATTTGGATCGTGCCCGCAACGAAGGAACCGCCGCAGCGCTTAGCGGCGGTCTTCGGCAAGGATGCAGCGGCCTCGCTCATTGCGCTCGATGCGAACGCGGCCTCCGGCCTTTCAGGGACGCTCAGCGGCTACATCAGTATTCCTGGAAACGATCGCCCCGACCGGCGCATGCAGCTACTTTTTGTCAATGGGCGCCTGCTACGCAGCACGCTGCTCGCGGGCGCGTGGATGGCCGGCTATTCGACCTTTGCGATGACAGGCCGCCAACCGTACGGCGTGTTGTTCCTCACACTACCGCCGGAACACGTCGATCCGAACGTGCATCCAACAAAAAGCGATGTACGCTTGCGCTTCTCGCACCAAGTCTTCGATGCGGTGCGGCGCGCGATTGCGGCCACGCTGCATGCACGGGCGACAGCCTCGTTTCGCGATTCCCTCTCACTTGCTCCGCAGAGCATGGATACGGCCTTACCGCATCTTCAATCGTTTTTTGAAAACGCTGACTATAACTCTTGCGAATCGCAAGAGACTGGCGGCGGTCCGCGCTTGCGGGTCCTCGCGCAACTCAATGCTACGTATATTCTGGCAACGGATGGGCAGGCGCTTATCCTGGTGGATCAACATGCCGCGCACGAACGCATTGCTTATGAGAAGATTGTCGCAGCCGCGCAAGAGCACGCACCGAGTGAACCGCTTCTCGTGCCGCATACTCTCGAGCTCTCGGCTTCCGAGAGCACGGCGCTCGATCGCGTCATCGAGGCGCTTGGCGAAGGCGGCCTGCAGGTCGAGAGCTTCGGCGAGCGGTCTTACCGCATCGTCGCGACGCCGGCCGGTTACGGAGCGCGTTCGTTTGACCTCAACGGCTTCTTGGAAGACTTGACTGAGGATCCCAAGCAACGCGACGTGCGCGAACGTGTTTGGGCTTCGCTTGCGTGCCATTCCGTGACGCGCGCCGGTGAGAAGCTTGAGTTTGCGGAGATGACAACCTTGCTCGAGCGCTTGCAACTCTGTGAGAATCCGATGCACTGTCCGCACGGCCGCCCAACCATCGTTCGCATGGACCCCGACGCAATTGCACGTTTGTTCAAGCGCATCTAGTGCCCCTTAAACCTGGTGTGCTTATCATTAGCGGGCCGACCGCTGCCGGCAAGACCGCGCTTGCAGTTCGGATTGCACAGCACTTTGATGCCGAGATCGTCGGCGCGGACTCGCGGCAGATTTATGCGGGCATGCCCATCGGCACCGCTGCGCCAACGGAGGCAGACCAAAAAGCGGTACCGCATCATTTAGTCGGGTTCCTCGATCCACACGAACGGTATTCCGCTGCGCGTTTTAGCGAAGACGCAACCTGCGCGATCGAGCAGATTCACGCGCGAGGCAAGCGCGCCATCGTTGTCGGCGGCACCGGCTTTTACGTTCGTGCGTTGACGGGCGCAGTCGATCTTGCGCCGCAATTCGACCCGGCGTTGCGAGAGCGGCTTGCCCGTGAAACGCGCATCCACGACGGGGAGTTTTTATACGAATGGCTCCAAGTTCGCGATCCGCAGCGGGCGGCGAAACTCTACCGCCAAGATACCTACCGCGTGGTACGAGCGCTCGAGGTTGCGCTCGCCCCGCCACATGCAGTGGGGCGTCCAGGTGCGATCCCGTCCCTCCAGTCCGCCCGCATTCCGTTCCTCAAAGTGTTTCTCGACATCGATCAAGCATCGCTCGATAGCCGCATCGCTGCACGCACCGATCTGATGTTGCGCAGCGGTTTGATCGAGGAGGCGGAACGGATTGGCAATGGGGCGGTCGCCGCGAGCGCGGTGGGCTATCCGCAAGCGAATGCCTTTCTCCGCGGATGGCTCACGCGGGAAGAATTGCGGAAACTCTTGCTGCGCGCGACGCGGCGCTACGCGAAGCGGCAATTCACATGGTTTCGCTCCGAACCGCAAACACTCTGGCTGGAGAGTACCGTTGCTTACGAGCGTTTAGCCAAAGAGGCAAGGGAAAAGTTGGGGTGGGCATGAACCGCAGGTCCATAATGTCCAACACCAGCGCACCGCGTGCGCTCCCGTTGCAAGACGGGTATCTTGCTGAGATAAAACGGCAAGGCGTTCCCGTGACGATCTATCTCGTAAACGGTTTTCAATTGCGCGGCGTCGTTAAGGGATTCGACGCGTTCACGATTTTGTTGGAATACGAGCGCAAGACCCATCTGATTTACAAACACGCCGTCTCAACCGTCTCTCCTCAGAATGCGTTCACAAATAACGGCGAGCCTGAAAGTGCTGGAGAGCCGCAAGCCTGATGAGCCTGGTGCCCGTGACGAAGATGCACGGCACGCGCAACGATTTCGTCCTCGTTGATGAGCGGACCGAGCGTATCTCCGATTTTTCTGAATTCGCTAAGAGCGTCTGCGACCGTCACACCGGCGTCGGCGCGGACGGCATTCTGGTCGTCCTGCCTTCCGCCACGGCCGATATCCGCATGCGTATCTTCAATGCCGATGGCTCGGAGGCCGAGATGTGTGGAAACGGAATTCGTTGTGTAGCCGCCTATGTGCGCGAAGAAGGCGGAGCCGCCGACCTGAAGGTGCAGACAATGGGCGGTCCGATCGAAACCACCGTCATTTCGGGCGCCCCGAATTACGCCGTGCGCGTAAAAATGGGAACGCCCAAATTCGGCAAGAGCGATAAACTCGGGGATGACGTCGCATTTGTGTCGCTGGGTAATCCGCATATCGTCCTGTTTGCCAAGTCGTTCGAAGATATCGAGCTCGACGACATCGGACCGAAGTACAACGCGCAGATTCCCGGGGGAACGAACGTGCACGTCGCGGTGAAATCGGGGCCATCGCGTTTGCTCGTGCGGCACTGGGAACGCGGGGTGGGAAAAACGATGGCCTGCGGCACCGGCGCGGTGGCATGCGCGGCCGCGGGAATTCAGCGTGGCGACTGCAAGTCGCCGGTGGAAGTCAACGTGCCCGGCGGACGTCTTCTTGTGGAATGGAACGATGCCGGCGAAGCGACCCTCGAAGGTCCGGCAGTGCGGGTTTTCGATACCGAATTTCCACTGCCGTGACCGGCCTCGCGTATTGCGACCGCCGTGGCAAGATGTATTTCGACGATGCAGTCGAGCCGCTCGCGGACGGCGGCATCATTCGCGCTGCCAAGCCCGAGGAATTGATTGCTGCGCCGCCCGGCTGCGTGCCGATGATTCTCCCGGGACGTCATCCGATGTCCACCGCGCGTTTCCCGAACGACCGGTTTGCCCTGGCGGTCGCTCTGCCGGCGGGATATACGCGCTTACTCGTACCGGCTTACACGAAGGAGAAGAAGGCGCCCACCCTGCCGCTGTTCGGCTACACATTCGCGTGCGTGGCCGGCGACGAATTGCACGTAGCCGCCATGCGAACGGATGAGAGTGAAGACTGGACGCCGCGGTACTTTGCGAAAGGCGAGCTCGAAAAGAAACTCGCAGATCGTATCGCGCTCGATCCGCAGAATCGCGTGCTGAGCCAAGTCGCACTCTGCTCGCGCGACTACGGGTGTTTTACAGCGCAAAATGTTTTTCTCGAACGGGGGGAAGCCGCGCTACCCGTTTCTCCAAAGTGCAACGCCCGCTGCGTGGGCTGCATCTCGGAACTCGCACCTGAAGTGGATTTGCCCTCGCCGCAGGCGCGTATCGTGTACGAAACCTCCGCTGAAGAATTGGCGCGCGTCGCGATCCATCATTTGGAACGTGTGCCAGATGGAATCGTGTCCTTCGGACAGGGCTGTGAAGGCGAGCCGCTGCTACGCTCCATCACCGTCGCGCGCGCAGTTGAATTGATACGGGCAAGCCTTTCGAACGGCACGATCAATCTCAACACCAACGGCAGCATGCCCGATGCGCTGCGGCGTTGTGTGGAGTCCGGACTGCAGGCCGTGCGTGTGAGTTTAAACTCCTTTCGTCCGGACGTCTACGCTGCCTATTACCGCCCGCAAGGCTACACGCTGGAAGACGTTTTCTCGAGCATTCGGCTCGCTTGTGCGGCGGGGCTTCGGGTCTCCCTTAACCTACTAACGCATCCCGGCGTCACGGATGACGTTCGGGAGATTGCGGCCATGAATGAATTTCTTTCGGAAGTTCGCGTTACGATGATCCAGACTCGCACGCTCAACATCGATCCGGAGTGGTACTTCACCGCCGTTGGACGCCCCGATGAGGCGGCCGGTATGCAGGCCGCAATTGCGGCGATTGCTGCGAATGGCGTGCGTGTTGGCAACTTCACGCACACCCACTAACGAGGTGCCGCTGTGGGCGATTCTCTGCATTCTTGCAGTTGGAGGGATCCTCGGACTTTTTGAGCCCGGACGACTGAGCTACGCATTCGGCGCCGCGACCCTGTTCGTTTTTCTGCCGCCGCTCTTGTTTGAGGCAGCATGGAATCTGGACGCGCGGCTCATGCTGACGAGGTGGCGGCCTATTTTTGCGCTCGCCGTGCCCGGCGTGGCAATCACGACGGCCATCGTAGCAGCAGCCGTCTGGTTCGGCGGTTTCCCGTTGCCGGCGGCACTCATTCTTGGTGCCATCGTCAGTGCGACGGACCCCATCGCCGTCGTTGCCATCTTTCGTCGCTTGCCCGTCCCCGTTGCACTCTCGACAATCGTGCAAAGCGAGGCGTTGCTTAACGATGCAACCGCCGTCGTGCTCTACCGCTCACTTGTGCTAGCAGCGGCCGGCGCGCTGAGCGTGGGATCGGTGGTCGGGCTCGCCGCGTTGGCCGTAGCCAGCGCAGCCGGTGGAATTCTTATCGGGGTTTCTCTCGCCGTTGCAATTGCGCACGTGTTGGTTCGCCGCAATCTTGCCGTGATTCAAATATGGGCAACATTGGCAGGTGTCTATGTCGCATATTTCACGGCCGAAGCGCTGCACGCATCCGGCATCTTTGCGGTTATTGCTTTCGGCATCGCGCTTCGCGAAGCCGAACGGCGGGCGATCAGTGTACAAGCGGCCGAAGATGTCGGACGCTTCTGGGACGGGTGCGCACTCTTCGCCAACATCTGCGTGTTTTTTCTAACGGGGGCCGCGATACAAATTACCAGATTAGCACATGAACCGTACGCGGCGGCAGCGGCCCTCGCCGGCGTTCTCGCGGCACGCCTCGTCTTGGCCTACATCCTCAGTCCCGTGGCTCTTGGAAGCGGCGCGAATCGTTCGTGGTTGCACGTTATTGGTGCGGCGGGAGCTCGCGGGGCTTTGTCATTGGCGCTCGCCCTCGCGCTTCCGGTTACGCTTGCATTTCGCGCCCAGATCATCGACGTCACATTCGTGATCGTGTTAGCCACGCTGTTTTCATCGGCGTTCATCGTGCCACGCGCCATCCGGAGGCGTATGGCGTAAAACCCGTATCACGCGTCGGGCTCGAGCTCGGAGTGCAGTTCCAGCTCGCCCGGCCGCGGGGCGAGAATCAGCAACTCCAGCGCACCGGCGTCCAGCAGCCGGCGTGCGAACGTTCTGCGCTGCATGAAGGTTGGCGTCCGGAGCGTTCCGGCAACGGCGATCGTCGTCTCCTCAACCTCGCGCGCGATGCGCAACACGGTTGCCGGCACGTCCGGGTTTGTATCGCGTATCCACACGGCGTTCGCGTTACGGGCAGCGGCCCGAAGTTCGGGTTCGAGCCGGGTCTCTTTGGAATTCGGTTCGGTTACAAACGCAACCGCGAACTCCACTTCCAAGCGCGCAGCGACCCGGCTGCAGCGTTCGATGAGCGCAACATCCTGCGGCCGCGATGCGACGCTTAGCAAGAGCCGCTCGAAGGGGGCCGAAAGTTTTTGGCGGTTTCGCGCGCGCAGCGCCTCGCGCAATGCCAACTCCCGCAATGCGAGCAGATTCTCCGACCGGAAAAACGTAGAAAGCGCGCCTTCAATTTTCTCTTTGGGATAGATGTGACCGCTGCGGAGGCGGTCTTGCAGCGTGCCGGGCGTGACGTCGATGAGAATTACCTCATCGGCAAGTGCGAGGATTCCATCGGGTAAAGTATCTCGCACCGCGCGCCCGGTGAGCCGGAAAACGGCATCCGAGAGTGCCTCCAGATGCCAAACGTTGAGTGTTGTAATGACATCGATCCCGGCGCGTAGTGCCGCTAGAACATCTTCGTAGCGTTTGGTTGACACGCCGCCCGGCGCGTTCGTGTGCGCCAATTCATCGATGAGCACGACTTGCGGCTTGCGCGCGAGCAACGCTTCGCGATCAAGCTCCGCATAGATCTTTCCATCGACGCAAGTCTCTCTACGCGCAAGGATTTCGAGGCCCTCGAGCATCGCGGCTATCTCGGTGCGGCCGTGCGATTCCACTACTGCCGCGACGACATCCACGCCTTCTTCCTTGAGTTGTTGCGCGCGGTCGAGCATCGCGTGGGTCTTGCCGCTGCCTGCAGCCGCACCCAAGTACACGGCAAGTTTTCCATACCCAACGCGCATGCGGTCGCCGGCGGTCATACCGTACGGATGCGAAACGAGCGGAGTCCCGCCGATGAATGTTTGCCCGCGTCCAACGATAAAAAAGTCCCGGTCTAGCCGGCGGCTTGCAAGTTTGGTTGCAAGCGGGCCGGCCGGGATGGAAATGAGGGAAGCGCGCACGGTCGCCATATCAACTTTGCCCGGGTCAGCCGTCTGTTTTAATATTTCGGCGTCGAGCTCGCGAGCAATACCCGCAAGCAGATCGAAATCTGCAGTCGGCGGTGCAATGATTTCGAGTGCGAGATCGAGCGCAGAGGACAGCGCCGATGTGCGGCGCAGAAACGGCGCGGGCTCCACGTCCTCGAGAAGAAGGGCGGCCGCGCTCGAAACTTGCTCGGCGGAAACGGCCGGCATCGTGAGGCCATCGATCGTTCGCAGCAGCAGTTGACGCAGCCGCTCGAGATTCTCTTCGCTAAACGTGCTCTCCAGAGCGTCTTCTATGTCGCCTGCGTGCGCGATCTTTCCCGAGCGCAACCGCATCTGCAGAAGCCGCGGAGAAACGTCGAGCGCAATTACTTCATCCGCGGATTGCAGAAACGAAAGTGGAATAAGTTCGGTAGATTTCTTGCCTGTGATGGATTCGCTGACGGACGCCGCCGGTTCGAGATGTGCAATGTTGAAGGCGCCGATGACCCCGATACCATTCTCCCTGAGGGCGAGCGCCTCGCGCCACCGCGTGTTGTGCGCCGCGCCAACGGGGTTGCGGCGTTGCAGTTCGTCGAGCACGACGACGTCGGGTTGCCTAATCAGAGCGGCGCGAAAGTCGAATTCACCATTGCGCGGTTCGATTCGCGGGATGTCGGAAGCGATCGTGTGCAGGTCGCTGCGCCCTTTGAGATCGGCAACCCCGATGACGGCATCCGCACCGCCGCTACGCAGACGGCGGGCTTCTTCGAGTAAGCGGTGTGTTTTGCCGGCGCCGGGTGCACTCGTCAAAAAAATAACGAGTCGCGCCATTGCGATTAGGCGGCGCTTCCTACCAGAGCAGCGCGCACCTGATCGCCTGCGCCTTTTTTGACGATGATGATGACCTGATCGTTGCTTTGCACGCACGTGTCGCCGGTTGGAATGACCAGATCTTGGTCGGCCCGGTCGATCGCGACGACAACACTGTTGCGCGGGAACGAAATCTCTCCCAAGCGCTTGCCGGCCATCGGTGAATTGGCCGGAACGGTGACTTTGAGCAGTTCCAAGTTTCCCTTATTAAAGAGCGTCATGGAATTGATCATCTGATGATACTGCGAGGCGTTCACGTGCTCGTTGAGGACATCCAGAATGATCTCGGTCGACGAGATCACGACGACGGGATCCTCAGCATCCAGGGATTCGAAAATCAACTTGTTGCGCGGATTGTTCACGCGAGCGATGCAGCGGGGCCGGCTCGGCTGCTTCTTGGCGATCAGCGTCACGACTAAGTTATCTTCGTCGTCGCCCGTATCCGCGACCACGACGTCTGCGCGCTCGATACCCGCTTCGCGTAGCACTTCGGGATCGCATCCGTCGCCCACCACGCTGAGGTTGGTTTCGAGCAAGATCGCCAGAGCACGCGCTTTCTTTTCTTGTTTCTCGACGACAACGACTTCGTGATTTTGCGCCAATAATGCGCGTGTCAGATACGAGCCGACCTTTCCACCGCCCACAATGAGAATAAACATGTTTTACAGCCGCTCCGCTCTCAGCTGCGCGCCCCCCATGCAAGCATGGGGCCCCCGAACTATAGAGCGCTTCACCAATTTTGTCTTCGCAAGATTCCCCTTGGGTGCCCTTAAGGTGCTCATGCGGTCAGTCTTGGGGCGGCTGTTTGGAACATCGTTGCGAATTCGGAGATCGCCTCGGGAGCGACGATCGCATTGATCTCATCGCCTTCGGCGAGGATCGTATCGTTGGCCGCAACGCGCACGCTCTTTCCGGTGCGGATCGCAGCGATGCGAATAAACCCGGGCCGTTCCACATCGGCAACGCGTTTGCCGGCGTCCGCGGCGCCGACTGTGGCGCTGAGCGAGGTCACTTTTCCGAAATCAAATGATTGCAGCGTATCCCATGGCGCTTCCATTAACACGTCGCGAATGATCTTTGCGCCAACGGTGGTGGGGCAGACGGTGTCGATGCCGAGCTCGCGATAAAGGGCGCCGCGGGGCGGATCGTAGATTCGCGCGACGATCCGCTTGATCTTAAACATTCGTTGTGCAATGAGCGCGGCCATGACGTTGCGATTATCGCCGTCGGTCACGGCGATGAAGCCATCTGCGCGTTCCGCGCCTGCTCGCTTGAGGACATCGTAGTCGATACCTGTGCCAACTTCGACGTGACCTTTGAATCTTGCACCAAGCCGCTTAAATGCGACCGGATTTTCGTCGACGACGATAATTTCGTGACCGTCCGCGTCCAGCAATTTCGCGAGCGCGGAGCCGACGCGACCGCACCCGACGATTAGGTATCTCATGAGCGGCCTACGGTTTCAGCACCCCTTTGAGCAATCCCCGTATAGGCGCAATTTTGGGGCAGGAGCCAGTGCCGAGCGCTCGAACCGCAGGGAGTTTCCTCGGGCTGTAGCTCAGCTTGGTAGAGCGCTGCGTTCGGGACGCAGAGGCCACAGGTTCAAATCCTGCCAGCCCGACCACTTCCCCAAATTGCAAATGCAATTTGGGGCCCCCACGGCCCCAGACGCAAAGCGTCCGGGGCCCAGAACTCGACAAGTTTCATTTCATTTTTCTGTAAAGACGCTTTTGTTTTCGAAGTTTAGTGCTGCTTCTCGCCGGGTGCTTCGCGCTGCAGAGCAAGAATGTCGCAACCACAACCACTATTATGTTGGGGCCGAGCACATGCTCGTGGCTCTCCTTGAAGAGCATGACCCTTGCATTACCGAACGCCTGCGCGCCCAGAAAATCGACCTCTCGGACGTCCATGCCGACGCGCGCCGCTCGCTTGGAACGGGTGAAGACCGCATGTGGGAAGGCATCCTCGTGACGCCGCGCGTCCGCAAGATCGTCAACCTCGCGGAGCGCCGCGCGGGCGAGCGTGAGATCGATCCCATAGATCTCTTCGAAGCCATCCGTGAGGAAGGCGGAGGGATGGCCGCCGAGATCCTCCGCCGCGGTGCCTGAAAGGACCAACCAGTAAGTGGAACATTTTTCGGCGTTCTTTTTGACATTGGTCGGGCACGTCGGCTATCTCGGACTTTTTATCGCCATGACCCTCGGAAACATTGGTGCACCCGTCGGTGCGGAAGTCATCATTCCGGCCGCCGGAGCGCTCGTCGCCACCGGGCACCTTTCCGGAGAGGGGTCCTACGGCGTCTGGGGCGTCATCGCGGTTTCAGTCTTAGGCGAACTCTGCGGCGGAACGCTCGCGTATGCGATCGGCCGCTATGGCGGACGTCCGTTCGTCCACAAGTACGGGCCCTATGTTCTGTTTCATGAAGAAGAGCTCGGCAAAATCGACCGTTTCTTCGCTAAATATGGCAGCTTTGCAATTTTCATCTGCCGCTTCGTTCCAGTCATTCGCGGCGTGGTCGGGATTCCGGCCGGGATTACCCGCATGGCGCTGCCGGCGTTTTACCTTTGGTACGCGCTTGGCTCGCTGGCCTTCTGCGCCATTCTTGCCTACGTAGGTCACGCGCTCGGTAAGAATATCGAGACAATCGTCCCGCTTTTGCACAAATTCTCGCTCGCTGCGGTCGTCGTTATCGTTCTCGGCGTCCTTTATGCGATCTATCGGGTCATCGTCGCAAGACGAAAGGCTTCGTCCGCTTAAAGACCAGGGTGTGGACTCCGGCCGCCCGACGCTAAAAGAAACGCTCGCCCAGATCCCTGATGCGCCGGGGGTCTATATGATGATAGGCGCCGCAGAGAAAATTCTCTACATCGGGAAGGCCGTTTCGCTTCGCAGCCGCGTGCGCTCGTATTTTCAAGAGAGTGCCGCGCATCATGTGCGAACGATTGCGATGGTGGAGCGCGTACTCGACGTGCGCACGATCGTGGTCACCAACGAAGTCGAAGCGCTGATCCTTGAAGCGAATTTCATCAAACGATATCAGCCGCCCTACAACGTCCGGTTGCGCGACGACAAACGCTATCCGTATTTGAAAGTCACGAACGAAGCTTTTTCCCGCGTCGTCTTTACGCGGGTGGTCAAGGATGATGGGGCGCGGTATTTCGGCCCGTACACAAACGCGCACGGCCTGCGCGAGCTTATCGACCTCGTCCGGCTGGTATTCCCTTTAAGAACCTGCCGCGAGCCCATCGACGGCAATCGCGCGCGGCCGTGCTTACAATATCATATCAAACGTTGCCTAGCTCCGTGCGTCGCATACCAAACCGAAGACGACTACGATGCGATGATCGAAGAAGTCGTGCTCTTCCTGGAGGGCAAGCAAGACTCGCTGCTCCGGAGGCTGCAACGCGAGATGATCGGGGCGGCGGAAAATTATAACTTCGAGACGGCCGCGCGGCTACGCGACCGCATCGTGCAGGTCCGGCGCGTCACCGAAAACCAGAAGGTTGTGTGGCGGTCGCGTCTTGACATGGACCTTATTGCAGCGGCGCGCTCGCAAGGCCAGGCATGCATGCAAGTCTTCATGGTGCGCGGGGGCAAACTCATCGGACAAGAGCATTTCATTCTTGATGGAGTATTCGATCAATCCGACGACGTGCTCTTTTCCGAGTTTCTCAAGCAATTCTACACTGCGAGAACAGCCGGTGAATATGATCTCTCGTCGTTCTCAATGCGCAATGCGCGTCAAAACGAGTCGCCCGTCGCGATCAAGCGCCATTCGCGCGAACGGCCCTCAAGCGCCGCGCCGAAAGAGATTCTCGTGCAGGCGATGCCCCCGGATGCGAGCGTCATAGAAAGCTGGCTCACGGAAGTCAAAGGGCAGCGCGTACGAGCCCTCGTGCCGCAGCGCGGAGCGCGCGCCGAGTATTTACGGCTCGTGCAAAAGAACGCCCAACAAAACCTCAAGGCGTACCTGGCGCATCAGGAGGTGCAGGAGAGCGCGCAAGCGCGTTCGCTGACGGAACTCGCCGATGCTCTGGAATTGCCGGAGATTCCGCACCGCATCGAATGCTACGACATCTCCAACATTCAGGGTACGAGTCCGGTGAGTTCGATGGTCGTCTTCGTCGAAGGGCGCGCGAAGAAGAGCGAATACCGGCGCTTCAAAATTCAGTACGACAAAGGCCCCAATGACTTTGCGATGATGCAGGAGACGCTGAGGCGCCGTTTGCGGTACCTTCGCGCGCAAACCGATGTGGACGTAGCCAAGCACGAAGGCGACGTGGGCGCGGAAGCGGAGGCCATTTCACGAGAGCAACGCGCGCTTGCGGCCAAAGAAAAATTCAACAAGAAGCCCGATCTTTTGCTCATCGACGGCGGCAAGGGACAACTGAGCGCTGTGGTCGAGGTCATCGAGCAAATGGATATGATCGGACTCTCCGTCGCGGGCCTTGCCAAAGAGCATGAATGGCTCTATCTTCCAGGGCAGTCGGAGCCCATCGTGCTGCCGCCGAACTCCGCGGCTTTGCACCTCGTGATGCGCATCCGGGACGAAGCGCACCGCTTCGCAGTGACCTATCATCGCGTCCGGCGCGGCAAGGCAATGATTGCATCCGCCCTGGACAACCTCGAAGGTGTCGGCCCGGTGCGCAAGAAGCGACTCTTACAGACGTTCGGCTCCATTGCTGCCATCAAGCGTGCCAGCGTCGACGAAATCGCGGCCGTCAAAGGCATGACGCCGAGCCTCGCATCACACGTCAAAACCGCTTTAGGAGGATAAAGGCACATGCATCTTCTCATCCGCCTCATCGTAAACGCAATCGTCTTTTACTTGATCGCGACCTATGTTCCCGGCTTTTCCATCCACTCGTTCGGTACCGCGCTTATTGCGGCAGTTGTGTTCGGTATCGTTAATGCAATCATCCGCCCAATTCTGCTGCTCATAACATTGCCGATCACGATTATCACCCTCGGACTGTTCACAATTATCATTAACGCGTTGATGTTCTGGTTGACCGTCGTGTTGGTTCCCGGGTTCACCGTTAGCGGTTTTGTGCCGGTCCTCGAAGGCGCGATTATCATGATGGTCGTCTCGCTGCTCCTCTCGCATCTCTTCCATTCGGAGCGCCGAGTCCGATAGCAGACCTCGCACAAACCGGCTTTAGCGCCCTGGGGTTGCACGCTTCACTCGTTGAAGCCGCTATCGCTTTAGGCTATGAAGAGCCGACCGCAATTCAGCGCGAAGCAATTCCTCCATTGGTGGCAGGAAGCGATGTGCTGGGACAAGCGGCCACGGGTACCGGAAAAACCGCCGCGTTCGCGCTGCCGATGCTTCACCGAATCGGCGCTTCCGATGGCACCCAGCGGACGGTTCGCGGTCTGATTCTGGTTCCAACGCGCGAGCTCGCGATGCAGGTTGCGCAAGCAGTTCATAAGTACGGGCGGCTCTTAGGAGTCGCGGTGCTTCCTATCTACGGTGGTCAATCGGTGCAACAACAATTACGCGCGCTCAAGCGCGGAGTTGACGTGATCGTCGCAACCCCCGGTCGCGCTCTGGACCATATCAACCGGGGCACGTTGGATTTGAGCACGGTTGAGTTTCTCGTGCTGGATGAAGCGGATGAAATGCTGGATATGGGATTTGCCGATGAGTTGGAAGCGATCGTCGAAAAGGTCCCGAAAGCGCGGCAAACCGCGCTCTTTTCGGCCACCATGGCGCCGCGCATCCGTTCGATTTCGAAGCGGTACCTCAAGAACCCGATTCTGGTTACGATTGCCAATGAAACTACGGCCGCGGGCAAGAAGCCGCGCGTTCGCGAAGTTGCCTACGTCGTGCAACGCGCGCACAAGACTGCGGCGCTCGCGCGCGTTATCGACATGGAGTCGCCATCGTCGGCACTTGTCTTTTGCCGCACGCGGATGGAAGTCGACGATTTGACCGAGACGCTGGGGGCGCGCGGATACCAGGCCGAAGCGATTCACGGCGGGCTCTCGCAAGAGCAACGTGACCGTGTCTTGAGGCGCTTTCGTGAAGGTACTTCAGAGATTCTGGTCGCGACCGATGTTGCAGCTCGCGGCTTAGATATCGAGAATCTCTCGCATGTCTTCAACTATGATGTGCCTTCATCGCCCGATGCGTACGTCCATCGCATCGGGCGCACCGCGCGAGCGGGCAAAGAAGGCGTTGCAATTACGCTTGCCGAGGCTCGCGAGCACCGGTTGCTACGCAATATCGAATCGCACACCAAGCGCAAGATTTCGATCCAGTCCGTGCCGACCGCCCACGATCTGCGCGCGCGCCGGCTGGAGCACACCAGCAATGCGTTGGAAGAAGCCCTCCAGGCGGGCGGTTTGGAAAAATACCGCGCGCTTGTGGAATCGCTCGCAAACAAACACGACATTCTGGACCTCGCCGCTGCGGCGGTCAAGCTTGCGGATCAGGCGCGCGACGGCAGCGAAAAAGACGAACCGGAGATTCCGGCAATCGCGGCGCTCCCGCCCGTCTTAACGTTTGCCAAAAAGCACGCCGCGGCAAAGCCGGCGCGGCTGCAAAACGGTTCGGCAGGTATGACGAAGATTTGGATTGGCCTGGGCCGCAGTTCGCGTATCGGACCGTCTGATTTGGTCGGCGCCATCGCGAACGAAGCGCGGATCAACTCGCGCGAGATCGGCGCCATCGATATCGCCGACAATTTTTCCATCGTCGAAGTCACATCGGCGCTCGTACCCGGCGTCATCAGCGCGTTGCGCGGGAAGAGCGTCCGCGGCCAGAAAGTCACCGCGCGCCTCGACCGCAAGAGTTAAGCCAAGAGCCCCAACGGTTGGTCGTTGGAGGGCTTGACTGCCCGGGACGAAACTCTTTTCGCCGGCTTCTTGTTGTAAGAAGCAAGCCGCGGGGCTGAGTTAGGTTCGACGGGAAGATCCGCGGTCGACGTAAGCAGGCGGAGTTGCGAGCTCTCCAAAAACGATCGCAAGCGTTTTACACGCAAACAATCAATACGCACTGGCTGCTTAATTAGCTAGCCACGGGATGCGAGAGGTCGCTGGAATCACCTCGCAAACCGTCATGAGCTCCAGCTAGGATGGTGATGGTGATCTTCATCATCGTCCGAAGTTCAAGGATCTGCTGCGAATGAAAT